>NZ_CP108455.1:4467500-5200000 GCF_036241575.1 Streptomyces sp. NBC_01267
CGTGGAGGACCGAACCCACCAGGGTTGAAAACCTGGGGGATGACCTGTGGTTAGGGGTGAAAGGCCAATCAAACTCCGTGATAGCTGGTTCTCCCCGAAATGCATTTAGGTGCAGCGTCGTGTGTTTCTTGCCGGAGGTAGAGCACTGGATAGGCGATGGGCCCTACCGGGTTACTGACCTTAGCCAAACTCCGAATGCCGGTAAGTGAGAGCGCGGCAGTGAGACTGTGGGGGATAAGCTCCATGGTCGAGAGGGAAACAGCCCAGAGCATCGACTAAGGCCCCTAAGCGTACGCTAAGTGGAAAAGGATGTGGAGTCGCAGAGACAACCAGGAGGTTGGCTTAGAAGCAGCCACCCTTGAAAGAGTGCGTAATAGCTCACTGGTCAAGTGATTCCGCGCCGACAATGTAGCGGGGCTCAAGCGTACCGCCGAAGTCGTGTCATTCCAGCACATACCCCCAACGGGGGCTGGGATGGGTAGGGGAGCGTCGTGTGCCGGGTGAAGCAGCCGCGGAAGCGAGTTGTGGACGGTTCACGAGTGAGAATGCAGGCATGAGTAGCGATACACACGTGAGAAACGTGTGCGCCGATTGACTAAGGGTTCCTGGGTCAAGCTGATCTGCCCAGGGTAAGTCGGGACCTAAGGCGAGGCCGACAGGCGTAGTCGATGGACAACCGGTTGATATTCCGGTACCCGCTTTGAAACGCCCAATACTGAATCAGACGATGCTAAGGCCGTGAAGCCGTCCTGGATCCTTCGGGTGAAGGGGAGTGGTGGAGCCGTCGAACCAGATCTGTACTAGGTAAGCGATGGGGTGACGCAGGAAGGTAGTCCAGCCCGGGCGGTGGTTGTCCCGGGGTAAGGGTGTAGGACGTTACGTAGGCAAATCCGCGTAACACATAGTCTGAGACCTGATGCCGAGCCGATTGTGGTGAAGTGGATGATCCTATGCTGTCGAGAAAAGCCTCTAGCGAGTTTCATGGCGGCCCGTACCCTAAACCGACTCAGGTGGTCAGGTAGAGAATACCGAGGCGTTCGGGTGAACTATGGTTAAGGAACTCGGCAAAATGCCCCCGTAACTTCGGGAGAAGGGGGGCCATTCTTGGTGATCCGATTTACTCGGTGAGCTGGGGGTGGCCGCAGAGACCAGCGAGAAGCGACTGTTTACTAAAAACACAGGTCCGTGCGAAGCCGTAAGGCGATGTATACGGACTGACGCCTGCCCGGTGCTGGAACGTTAAGGGGACCGGTTAGTCACATTTCGGTGTGGCGAAGCTGAGAACTTAAGCGCCAGTAAACGGCGGTGGTAACTATAACCATCCTAAGGTAGCGAAATTCCTTGTCGGGTAAGTTCCGACCTGCACGAATGGCGTAACGACTTCTCGACTGTCTCAACCATAGGCCCGGTGAAATTGCACTACGAGTAAAGATGCTCGTTTCGCGCAGAAGGACGGAAAGACCCCGGGACCTTTACTATAGTTTGATATTGGTGTTCGGTTCGGCTTGTGTAGGATAGGTGGGAGACTTTGAAGCGGTCACGCCAGTGATTGTGGAGTCGTCGTTGAAATACCACTCTGGTCGTGCTGGATGTCTAACCTCGGTCCGTGATCCGGATCAGGGACAGTGTCTGATGGGTAGTTTAACTGGGGCGGTTGCCTCCTAAAGAGTAACGGAGGCGCCCAAAGGTTCCCTCAGCCTGGTTGGCAATCAGGTGTTGAGTGTAAGTGCACAAGGGAGCTTGACTGTGAGACCGACGGGTCGAGCAGGGACGAAAGTCGGGACTAGTGATCCGGCAGTGGCTTGTGGAAGCGCTGTCGCTCAACGGATAAAAGGTACCCCGGGGATAACAGGCTGATCTTCCCCAAGAGTCCATATCGACGGGATGGTTTGGCACCTCGATGTCGGCTCGTCGCATCCTGGGGCTGGAGTCGGTCCCAAGGGTTGGGCTGTTCGCCCATTAAAGCGGTACGCGAGCTGGGTTTAGAACGTCGTGAGACAGTTCGGTCCCTATCCTCTGTGCGCGTAGGAATATTGAGAAGGGCTGTCCCTAGTACGAGAGGACCGGGACGGACGAACCTCTGGTGTGCCAGTTGTCCTGCCAAGGGCATGGCTGGTTGGCTACGTTCGGAAAGGATAACCGCTGAAAGCATCTAAGCGGGAAGCCTGCTTCGAGATGAGTATTCCCACCCCCTTTGAGGGGTTAAGGCTCCCAGTAGACGACTGGGTTGATAGGCCAGATGTGGAAGCCCGGTAACGGGTGGAGCTGACTGGTACTAATAGGCCGAGGGCTTGTCCTCAGTTGCTCGCGTCCACTGTGTTAGTTCTGAAATAACGAACGGCCGTGTTTGCTGTCTTTAATTAGACGCAGTCGGTGTTGGTTAATTTCATAGTGTTTCGGTGGTCATAGCGTTAGGGAAACGCCCGGTTACATTCCGAACCCGGAAGCTAAGCCTTTCAGCGCCGATGGTACTGCAGGGGGGACCCTGTGGGAGAGTAGGACGCCGCCGAACAATTTTTAGCCTCAACCCCGAGCCGATTTGGCTCGGGGTTGAGGCATTTTTGCGTTTATGGTCAGGGTATGCGCTACGACCTGGTCATCTTCGACAACGACGGCGTCCTTGTGGACAGTGAGCCGATCTCCAACACCATCCTCGCCGAGTACCTGACCGAGCTGGGGTACCCCACCACGTACGACGAGTCGCTCCGCGACTACATGGGTGCCGCCATGCACCGGGTGCACGACATCATCCAGGAGCGGACCGGGCAGCAGCTGCCCGAGGACTTCGACGAGACGTTCCACGCCCGTGTCTTCGCCGCCTTCGCGCGCGAACTGAAGCCCGTCGCCGGGGCGGCCGATCTGCTCGGCGAGCTGGTCGCCGAGGGAGTGCCGTACTGCGTCGCCTCCTCCGGCACGCACGAGCGGATCAGAGTGGGGCACCGGGCGACCGGGCTCGACGAGTGGTTCGAGGAGGAGTGGGTGTTCAGCTCCGAGGACGTCGGCCGGGGCAAGCCGGCGCCGGACCTCTTCCTGTACGCCGCCCAGCAGATGGGCGTCGCACCCGAGCGGTGCGTCGTCATCGAGGACAGTCCGCTCGGTGTGGCCGCCGCGCACGCCGCGGGGATGGATGTGTACGGGTTTACGGCGATGACTCCCGCCGAGCGACTCGCCGGAGCGAACGGGTTCTTCTCGAAGTTGTCGGAGCTCCCACAACTGCTTGCGTGATCCATCTACCCACGGGTAAGCCAGGGGCCTACTGTGCCGCCATGACGACAGATGCTCGCCTGCGGCACGGCAGGGTCTCCCTGGGGCTCAGCTTCTTCGCGCAGGGCGCCGCGTTCGCGCTTCTGGTGACGCGGATCCCTGCCATCCAGGACCGGTACGGGATATCCGACGGCCTGCTTCCCGTCTTCCTCGCCGCCGTGCCGGTCCTCGCCGGCGTCGGCAGCGTCGGCACCGAGCACCTGGTGAAGCGGGTGCGGCCGTCCGTCGTGCTGCGGTGGGCGCAGCCGGTGGTGCTGCTGGCCCTCCTCGGGGCCGCGGCCGGCGACGAGTTGTGGCAGGCGGCCGTCTCGCTCGGGGTGTTCGGACTCGGTGTGGGAGCACTGGACGCCTCCATGAACATGCTGGGGGTCAGCCTCCAGCGGGCGTACGGCCGCAGCATCATGCTCGGCTTCCACGCCACGTACAGCCTCGGCGGGATCGCCGGAGCCTCGCTCGCCTGGGTCGGGGCGCACTGGCATCTGTCGCTGTTCACCTCGTACTGGCCGGTGACCGTGGTGCTGGTGCCCGCGTGTCTGGTCGCGAGCCGCTGGTACGCGGACGCGCGGGACGGCGGTCAGCCGCCGGTCGCCGAGCCGGGCCGGGGCAGTGGGGCCGCCCAGGGCGGGCCCCTCGTCTTCAAGATGCTGCTGCCGCTCTGCCTGGTGATGGCCTTCACCTATATCGGGGACTCGACCGTCTCCAACTGGGGTGCGAAGTACCTGCAGGACGTGCTGGGGAGCTCGGAGCAGCTCTCCACCCTTCCGTACAACGTCTACACCGTCACCACGCTTCTGGGCCGGGCCGTCGGTGACTTCGGGGTGCGGCGGTTCGGGGCGGTGGCCGTGGTGCGGTTCGGGTCCGTCGTCGCGGCCTGCGGCTTCGCCGTGGTGGCGGCGGCGAGCGGGCCGTGGGTGGGTCTGCTCGGGTTCACGGTGCTGGGGGTCGGTCTGTGTGTGATCGTGCCGCAGACCTTCGCGGCGGCGGGGCGGCTGTTCCCGGGGGCCTCCGACGCGGCCGTCGCCCGGCTGAACATCTTCAACTACGTGGGATTCCTGGTGGGGTCACCGCTGGTGGGGGCGATCGGGGACGCCTGGAACTACCGCGGGGCGATGCTCGTACCGATGGTGCTGGTGCTCGCGACTCTCGTGTACGCCCGCTCGTTCGGGAACGGCGACGCCCGATACGGTGTCGGGCATGAGCGGGCGCGGACTGTTGATGTGGGACGAAGCAGTAACGAGGTATGACTTCGGGCCCGGTCATCCGATGGACCCGGTGCGGCTCGCACTGACCATGGGACTGGTACGGGCGTACGGCCTCGACCGGGCGGTCGACGTCGTGGCCGCGAAACCGGCCGGGGAGTCGACGCTGCGGCTGGTGCACCGGGCGGACTACGTGGATGCCGTGCGGGCGGCCTCGGCGGACCCGGACGGGGCCGACGCCTCGTACGGGCTCGGCACCACCGACGATCCGGCGTTCGCCGGGATGCACGAGGTCTCCGCGCTGATCGCCGGTCAGTCGGTGGGCGCCGCCGAGGCGGTGTGGCACGGGGACGCCGCGCACGCCGTCAACTTCGCGGGCGGGCTGCACCACGCGATGCCCGGCGCGGCCTCCGGATTCTGCATCTACAACGACGCGGCGCTGGCCGTCGCCCGGCTGCTCGAACTGGGCGCCGAGCGGGTCGCGTACGTGGATGTGGACGTGCACCACGGAGACGGGGTCCAGGCGGCCTTCTGGGACGATCCGCGGGTACTGACCGTGTCGCTGCACGAGCATCCCCGGACGCTGTTCCCGGGCACCGGTTTCCCGACGGAGACCGGTGAGGGGCCGGGGGAGGGCTCGGCCGTCAACCTGGCGCTGCCCGCCGGTACCGGGGACGCCGGATGGCTGCGGGCCTTCCACGCGGTGGTGCCCGAGCTGCTGGCCGACTTCCGGCCGCAGGTGCTGGTGTCGCAGCACGGCGCCGACACGCACTTCGAGGATCCGCTGGCCCATCTGGCGGTGTCGCTGGACGCGCAGCGGGCGGTGCAGGTGGCCTGTCACGAGCTGGCACACCAGTACGCCGAGGGCGGCCGGTGGCTGGCGCTGGGCGGCGGAGGGTACGCGGTGGCCGACGTCGTACCGCGATCGTGGGCGCACCTGGTGGGGATCGCCGGGCACGCGGAGGTCGATCCGGATTCGGTGATCCCGGCGTCCTGGCGGGACGAGGTGTACGCGCGGACCCGGGGGGTGGGGCCGGCGCGGATGACGGACGGGCGGTGGCCGGTGACCTGGCGGTCGTGGGACGCGGGATACGACCCGGCGGACCGGCTGGACCAGGCGGTGCTGGCCACGCGGCGTGCGGCGTTCCCGCTGCGGGGGCTGCTGGCTTAGACCGACCGGCAGTTGGGGCGGCCACCGGGGTTACGCCAACCGTGCCGCATATCCCTGGTTCCGGCCCGGACGCGGGGCCCGGTGCGGCACCATCGGCAGGGTGTTGACCACCGGCGCCCTCCGCGCGCATCTGCTGGCGGCCAGGCTCGCCGGGCCGGTGGCCACCCCGCGCGAGGTGAGTCTGCGCAGTTACCGGCTCTTCGCCGCGCGGGATCCCCGGGTGACCCTCGGTCTCCATCCCGAACAGGGCTGGAACGAGCGGGAGTTGCTGCGGCTGATGGCCGACAGGTGCGGGGTGTCGGACGATCCGGCGTATGTGTCGGGGTCCGATGTCATCGATCCGGAGCGGACGTTGGCCGCGCTCGACGCGTTCGCCGTGCGGCTCGGGGAGGCGGTGGAGCGGCGGGCGGCGGTGCTGTTCGGGACCGGGCATCCGCACCGGCTGCTCGGCTTCTACGCCGCGCTGGCAGACGCCTTGTCGGCGGCGGGATGTGTTGTACTCACCCCCGCGCAGGGTCGCCGTGTCGACATAACGACCCGGTTCGGCGTACGCACGTACTGTCTCGACTATGTGCGGGGCGTCGCGCTGATGCGCGAACCCGGCGTGCGGGTCCCGGGGAGTGAGCCCGGCGCACACACGCATTCGCCGCTGCCGGTCCGGGTCGCACTGGAGGCCGCGGCGGGGGAGCCGGAAGGGCTGCCGGGGCTGGTCGTCGGAGATCACGGGTGGGTCTGCGGGGCAGGTCAGCTGGGGATCGAGGCGATCGGCCTGGCGGACACGGACGACCCCGCGCTGTTCGTCGGGGAGGCCGAGGGGCGGGTGTCCGTCGCCGTTCCGCTCGACGACGCGGTGCGGTCCGAGTACTACCGGCCGCTCACTCGCTATGTACTCAATCAGGCGTGTCTGTCCCGGTAGGTAATCGTCTGCTGCTCCTCTTCCCCACTCGTATCACCCGCACCTAGTCTGGTGAGTGAGCGCACAACGACGAAGAGTCACCGGAAGGGGTAGCCGGGGCGCGTCGGGTGCGGAAGGTTCAGGTGGGTCATGGCTGCTGGCGAGAGGCCTCTCAACGAGGTCAAGTTCCTGACCGTGGCGGAAGTCGCCTCGGTGATGCGAGTGTCCAAGATGACCGTGTACCGACTGGTGCACAGCGGTCATCTGCCGGCGATCAGGGTGGGCAGGTCCTTCCGGGTCCCGGAGCAAGCGGTGCACGAGTACCTCCGTGAGTCCTTCGTGGGGGTCCGGACTGCCTAGGGAGAGGTGTCAGGGGGGCCGGGGTTTCCCCTCGGATTACGTCCCTCACTCGGCGGCAGGTAGGCTAGGCCGACGTAGGTCGTGTGGGCCCAGACGCCCCGCACCGAGTGAAGAGAAGTGAGCGAGGGTAGTCGTGGGCTCTGTTATCAAGAAGCGGCGCAAGCGGATGGCTAAGAAGAAGCACCGCAAGCTGCTCAAGCGCACCCGCGTTCAGCGTCGCAACAAGAAGTAAGCGGCAGCTGTACGTGGTTCTGAGGCCCTCTCACCGACATGGTGAGGGGGCCTCGGCGCGTTGTGGAGGAATGGTTGCCGGGACGTGGACGGCCGGTCCTATAGATTTCGGTGACGTCACGCGGCGCATGGACATCACAGCGCAACAGCGAGCCGCTACGGTGGCCCGTACGGGAGTCCGAATGGGAAGGCGCTGATCTTGGGCAAGGTCGTGCTCGTCACCGGA
Organism: Streptomyces sp. NBC_01267; assembly: GCF_036241575.1. Taxonomy (NCBI): domain Bacteria; kingdom Bacillati; phylum Actinomycetota; class Actinomycetes; order Kitasatosporales; family Streptomycetaceae; genus Streptomyces; species Streptomyces sp. NBC_01267. The sequence goes on from NZ_CP108455.1 coordinate 4,474,847, forward strand.
GTGGCCCGGCAGCTCGGAAGCCGCCTGGTGCGCCGCATACAGCGCGACGCCGAGGTGGACCGGGTGATCGCGGTGGACATCGTGGAGCCCGAGCACGCGCTGGGGGACGCCGTCTTCGTACGGGCGGACATCCGCCAGCCGGCCATCGCCCGCCTGCTCGCCGAGTACGACGTCGACACGGTCGTGCACATGGACGTCACGGGGACCCCGCTGGGCGCGGGCGGCCGGACGGCGGTCAAGGAGACCAACGTCATCGGCACCATGCAGCTGCTCGGCGCCTGCCAGAAGTCGCCGTCCGTACAGCGCCTGGTGGTCAAGTCCAGTACGAATGTGTACGGGTCGGCGCCCCGCGACCCGGCCGTCTTCACCGAGACGACACCCCCGAAGTCGCTGCCCAGTGGCGGCTTCGCGAAGGACACCGTCGAGGTCGAGGGGTACGTACGGGGCTTCGCCCGTCGCAGGCCCGATGTCGCCGTCTGCGTCCTGCGCTTCGCGAACATCCTCGGGCCGAGCGCGGATTCACCGCTCGCCGAGTACCTGTCCCTGCCGGTGCTGCCGACCGTGTTCGGTTACGACCCGCGGCTCCAGTTCGTCCATGAGGACGACGTCATCGACGTACTCCGCCTGGCACTGGGCGAACCGCCGCGCGGGACGCTCAACAGCGGCACCTTCAATGTCGCGGGCGACGGTGTGCTGACGCTCTCGCAGTGTTCGCGGCGGCTCGGCCGGCCGACGGTGCCGGTGCTGCTGCCCGCGGTGAACTGGGTCGGCTCCGCGCTGCGGGCCGTCGGCGTCACCGACTTCTCGCCGGAGCAGATCCGGCTGCTCACCCACGGCAGGGTCGTCAGCACGGCGCAGATGCGCGAGACGCTCGGGTTCGCGCCGAGGTACTCGACAGCCGAGACCTTCGAGGACTTCGCGGTCAGCCGCGGGGAGGGCCTGCTGCCGCCCCGGGCGCTGGCGCAGGCGGTCGACAGGGTCTCTTCGTTCGCCAACTCCGTCAGCAAGGAGCGCATCTGACATGGCCGATGCCAAGGTCATCCCCTTCGGAGACGAGCCGAGGGCGAGGCGGGCCAGGAGCGCCAAGGCAGTCAAACGGCCCGGGACGCGGAACAGGCCCGTGGGGTCGCTCGCACCCGTACCGGAGCAGCAGACGGGGCCTGAGCCGTCCTCGGGGACACCTGGGCGGGAGCCCGGGACCGACGTGGAGACCGGCGCCTGGGACCGGCGGATCGCGGGCGGGCTGGCGTTCCTGCGGCGGCGGATCACCGGCGAGTACGAGGTCGACGAGTTCGGCTACGACAAGGAACTCACCGACCAGGTCCTGATGTCGATGGTCCGGCCGTTGTACGAGAAGTACTTCCGAGTCGAAGTGAAGGGCATCGAGAACATCCCGTCGGACGGTGGGGCGCTCGTCGTCGCCAACCATTCGGGGACGCTGCCGCTCGACGGGCTGATGCTCCAGGTCGCGGTGCACGACCACCACCCGGCGGAGCGCCATCTGCGGCTGCTCGCCGCCGACCTGGTCTTCATGCTGCCGGTGGTCAACGAGCTGGCCAGGAAGGCCGGGCACACGCTGGCGTGCGCGGAGGACGCGGAGCGGCTGTTGCAGCGCGGTGAGGTCGTCGGGGTGATGCCCGAGGGGTTCAAGGGCATCGGCAAGCCGTTCGCCGACCGGTACAAGCTCCAGCGGTTCGGGCGGGGCGGCTTCGTGTCGACCGCGCTGCGGGCGGGGGTGCCGATCGTGCCGTGCTCGATCGTCGGTGCCGAGGAGATCTACCCGATGCTCGGCAACGCGAAGACGGCGGCGCGGCTGCTGGGTTTCCCGTACTTCCCGATCACGCCGACGTTTCCGTGGCTGGGCCCGCTGGGGATGGTGCCGCTTCCGACGAAGTGGACGATCCAGTTCGGCGAGCCGATTCCGACGGACGGGTTCCCGGCCGAGGCCGCGGAGGACCCGATGCTGATGTTCAACCTGACGGACCAGGTGCGGGAGCAGATCCAGCACACCCTGTACAAGCTGCTGGTGCAGCGGCGGTCGGTCTTCTTCTGATTCCGGTTGCTGGCCCGGGCGGTTGGTCCGGGCTGTTGGTCCCGGCGGTTGGTCCGGCCGGTGATGGTGGCGCCGCGTGCGCGTTCCGGTGCTGTGTACGCGGGAGTGCCGGGCCTGCGAGGAGCGGGCCCGGCACTCTCACGTACGTGTACGTCCTGCCTACGGTGCGTTCTCGCCGTCGATGCCGAGGCCCGGAAGGAGACCGGGGAGCAGCGGCGGGAGGGTGACGTCCGGGGCGGGCCGGTCGGTCCTGCCGGCCGGGCCGGAGCTCTCCGACGCCGACGAGCTGCTGCCGGATTTCGGCGGGTCGAGCAGTCCGCCGGTGTTTCCGCCGATCAGCCCCTGGTCCGCCTCGCTGCCGGAGCTGGACGGCTTCGGCCTGCCGCTCGCCGGACCGTGCTGGTTCGGGACGGACGCGGTGGGCCCGGGGCGGTCGGTCCCGGAGCTGCCCGGCCGGGAGGTGCCCGGGTGCTGCGGGGTCCGGGTGGCGTCCGGGGTGCGCGGCAGCTGTGACCGCAGCGGGGCGACCTCCTGGTCTATGGCGTCGAACACCGAGTTGACCTGATTGCCCACGTCGTGGAGCTGGACCGGCAGCCGTCCCCGGAGATTGCTCCAGGTCTCCCGGTGCGAGCGGGAGAACGAGGAGAGTGTCTGGATCGGGCCGAGTGTGCCGTTCCTCGCGTACGCCTCGTGCAGCAGCCGGTGGCCTTCGCCGGCGTCGTGGTTCATGCCGTTCAGCGCGCGCCTGACTTCGCCCAGTTGCTCGTGGTCGAGCTGACCTGCCCGGTCGCGTTCCATGAGGCGGCGTGCCTCCTGGAGACGGGTCGAAGCCTGGTCGAGGTAGATCTCACCGCGGGCGGCATCGTCGTTCGCCATCCCGAGCTTGAGGTCTTCCATGCCGCGCTTCAGCCCGTACAGCGAATCACCGGGGAGGGCGTCGGAGCTGGCAGCGGCGACGCCGCTGAAGGCTCCTGCTGCCACCCCTACGGTGAGACCGCCCGCAGCGAGGCCCTTCGACCAGCGGGAGCGGGGGCGCAATTTCCGGAGCGGGGACGCCCGGTGGGCGCCGCGGCCGGTCCGCTGTTCGGGCACCTGAGGGCCCTCGGACACACCTCCCTCCGCGAGCATCGTCTCCATGGCGGCCACGAGCTGGGCTCGTTGCACCACTTTGACCTCGGGGTCCAGCTGCGGTTTCGGTAGCTCTCCGAGACCGGTCGCCAGGGCAAGCAACTGCCCTGATGCGGTCGGTCTCGTAGGAGCTTCGGGCTGGTCGGCCGCCGTGCCCTGGAGCGTCTGCTCCTCCAGGGCCTGGGCGAAGGCGTTCGCCCGCCGGTGTGCCGAAACTTGTCCGATCACTGGCGGCACCTCCTCTCGTCATGACGATCGACTCCCCTCGGGGTCCGGAAGGTTGCACGCCTTGAGCGCTTCCACACGATCGGGTGAGCGCCTGCGGGTGTGACGTGACCACAGGGAGCCTGCATCCCACTCAACGAGCCGCACAGCACTTGGGTTACGGACGGAAGAGGAGCCGACCGTGGTGTTGTCGCGCTGTCATCGTCCTGTCACGGATGGTGAGTTGTGATCAGCGCGCGTCATCCGGGAGGAGTCGCGCGAGAGTGCGCACGGCCCGGTACTGGAGGGTCTTGATGGCGCCCTCGTTCTTGCCCATCGCACGTGCCGTTTCGGCGACGGAGAGCCCTTGCAGGAAGCGCAGGGTCACGCACTCCTGCTGCTGCGGGTTGAGTTTCCGCACGGCTTCGAGGAGCGCGGCGTTGGAGAGGGACTCCAGGACGGAGTCCTCGGGACTGCGCTCGACCTCGTTGGCGTCGAGCATTTCGCCCGTGGTCACTTCGAGTCGGAAACGGCTCGACTTGAAGTGGTCGGCGACCAGATTCCGGGCGATCGTGACCAGCCAGGCGCCGAAGTCGCGCCCCTGCCAGGTGAAGGTGGAGATGCGGCGCAGGGCGCGCAGGAAGGTCTCGCTGGTGAGATCCTCCGCCGTCGCCTTCCCGCCGACTCGGTAGTAGATGTAGCGGTAGACGGTGTCGCTGTACTGGTCGTAGAGGCGCCCGAAGGCGTCGGCCTCGCCGGCCTGAGCGCGTTCGACGAGGTCCATCATGCGTGCGCTGTCGCTGTCGGCCGCAGGCCGACGGGCGGTGGACGTGCCGGTGCCGCCACGGCTGCGTCTGCCGACCGCCGCACCGCCCTCGGCGAGGGCATAGCAGGGGCCGGCAGGCACGGGTGTGGCAAATGCGGGGACGGCGTACGCGGTGGGGACGAAGCCGCGCAGCTGGTCAAGGACCGTTGCGCGCAGCGTAGCCAGGCCCGAGGCGTCAACCCCGACGTGTGGGTACACGGGACTCCCAGAGGCAGAGCTTCCATCACGTGCAGTGCTGGACCTTTCACCCGACGTGATGGCGAGTGGGGTCCGGTATGCGTCTGAGGAGAATAACGCTTCGTACAGGCAGTGCTACACCCAGTTGCTCAAATCATCGATTACGTCGTTTCTGTGACGACTACGAGGCCAATCAAGTGGCACTTCGTGACCGCTTATTGATCGGATTGGCTCACGATCGGCTTGATTGCGGGATCAGTTGTGCCTGTGAGGAGACGGCGGGACCGGCGGCGGTCGCACGGGGTGAGAAGTTCGAACACTGTGCGAGCAGGCGCGGGTCGGCGCGGTGGGGCGGGCACAGCGGCTCGCGCCGCGTACGGGGCCGGGGGCAGGGCCGTGCGCCGGGTCAGCGGCGGCGGCGGTGCAGCGCGACCGCGGCGGCGGTGCCTCCGGCGAGGGCCCCGACCCCGGCCGCGGCCGGGATGCCGACCTTGGCCGCCTTGCGGCCGGTGCGGTAGTCGCGCAGCCGCCACTCGCGCTCGCGGGCGTAACGGGCCAGCTTGGCGTCGGGGTTGATCGCGTACGGGTGGCCGACGAGGGAGAGCATCGGGATGTCGTTGTGCGAGTCGCTGTACGCGGCGCAGCGGTCCAGGTCGAGCCCTTCGGCCGCGGCGAGGGCCCGTACGGCCTCCGCCTTCGCCGGGCCGTGCAGCGGTTCGCCGACGAGACGGCCGGTGTAGACCCCGTCCATCGACTCGGCGACCGTGCCGAGCGCGCCGGTCAGTCCGAGGCGGCGGGCGATGATCGTCGCGGTCTCCACCGGGGCGGCGGTGACCAGCCACACCTTCTGGCCCGCGTCCAGGTGGGCCTGGGCGAGGGCGCGGGTGCCGGGCCAGATGCGGTCGGCCATGTACTCGTCGTAGATCTCCTCGCCGATGGACATCAGCTCGGAGACGCGGTGGCCCTTGACGATGGACAGGGCGCTGTCGCGGGCGTCCTGCATGTGTTCGGGGTCCTCGACGCCCGCCAGCCGGAACCAGGCCTGCTGCCAGGCGAACCTGGCCAGTTCGCGGCGCTGGAAGAACTTCCGCTTGTACAGGCCGCGGCCGAAGTGGAAGATCGCGGCGCCCTGCATGACGGTGTTGTCGAGGTCGAAGAAGGCGGCGGCCAGATCGTCCCCGGCGACCGGGAACTCGGGCTCCGGGTCCTTGCTGTCCTCCGGTTCCGGCTCCGCCCGTGTCAGCTCTTGCGAGGACTTGCGGGCTGCCTCGGCTGCGGCCTCGCCTGCCAGCACGCTGCGTGCTGTTGCCGAGCGCCTACGAGGGGTGAGCCATCCCAGTGCGGCCATGTTGTGAGCATAGCCAGTCCGGTTGGTGGTTCCGGGTCCTGCGGGATGCGGCGGGGTGAACTGCGGGTTGCGGAGCTGTTTTCCCGCGCCTTCCCGCAACTCCCCGCGCTCCTCCGCGCCTCCGTGTGTCTCCGTATGTCTCTGCGTGCTTCCGTGTGTCACGCGGGTGTTCTCCGGGCGGACAATGGCCTCATGAGTCCCCTGTTGCGGCGCCGTGCCGGTAAAGGAAAGCCCGCCGACCGGGTGGTCACCCTGGTCGGGAAGCCCGGCTGTCACCTCTGTGACGACGCCCGCGCGGTCGTCGCCGAGGTCTGCGGTGAGCTCGGCGCGTCCTGGGAGGAGAAGGACATCACGCAGGACGCGGAGCTCAACGACGCCTACTGGGAGCAGATTCCGGTGGTGCTCGTCGACGGGGAGCAGCACACCTTCTGGCGGGTGGACGCCGGCCGGCTGCGTCAGGCGCTGCGGGCCTGACGCAGCACCGCTGGAATTCCACCGGTGCTGCGGGGGTCGCGTCACGCGCTGCGGGCCCGATGGCAAAAGGCAGTTACCATCGTGGGCGATTTGAGCAGTCTCGGGGGCGTAGGCGTGAGGAGTGTGTGCGGTTATGCCCCCTTTGGGATCCCAACGCAGCGGATCGGCCTCTGGTTCCGTCAATACGCCGTCGATGCGCGTGACCCCGGTCACTTTGCACGGACAAAACGGACACCATCTTTGTGCACGCGTTCACAAAGACATAGCCTGCATTCGACGGGGCGGTCCTGCTGCATATGGCCGCCTGCAGCCTCGCTCATCCCGCAGGAGCACCGTGGCAACTGGCCGAACTCACCGACCGGCGACCCGTAGCCGAGGAATCCCCGAGGCCACCGTCGCCCGACTTCCGTTGTACCTCCGTGCCCTCACCGGGCTGTCGGAGCGTTCCGTGCCCACGGTTTCATCCGAGGAGCTCGCCGCTGCGGCCGGGGTCAACTCGGCGAAGCTGCGCAAGGACTTCTCCTACCTGGGTTCGTACGGGACCAGGGGCGTCGGCTACGACGTCGAATATCTCGTATATCAGATCTCGCGTGAGCTGGGTCTCACCCAGGACTGGCCGGTCGTCATCGTCGGTATCGGTAACCTCGGCGCCGCGCTCGCCAATTACGGCGGGTTCGCCTCGCGCGGATTCCGGGTCGCCGCGCTGATCGACGCCGATCCCGCCATGGCGGGCAAGCCGGTCGCCGGTATGCCCGTCCAGCACAGCGACGACCTCGAAAAGATCATCTCGGACAACGGGGTCTCCATCGGGGTCATCGCGACGCCCGCCGGAGCGGCCCAGCCGGTCTGCGACCGGCTCGTCGCCGCCGGTGTCACGTCGATCCTGAACTTCGCGCCCACCGTGCTCTCGGTGCCCGAGGGCGTCGACGTACGCAAGGTCGACCTCTCCATCGAGCTCCAGATCCTCGCCTTCCACGAGCAGCGCAAGGCCGGTGAGGGCGCCGCGCCCGCGCCCGACGCCGACGCGCCTCCCGTACGGGGCGCGGCCCACGCCGCCCACCACGCCGACCGGAAGGGACCCGACGGGGACATGCCCGCCGTGATGCCGGCATGAGTCTCCTGGTCGTCGGACTGAGCCACCGCAGCGCGCCCGTCAGCGTGCTGGAGCGGGCCTCGCTCTCCGCTGATACGCAGGCCAAGCTGTTGCAGGACACGCTGGCCGCCGAGCCCGCCGCCGAGGCCGCCGCGCTCGCCACCTGCAACCGCATCGAGCTGTACGCCGACGTGGACAAGTTCCACGCGGGCGTCGCCGAGCTGTCCACGCTGCTCGCCCAGCACAGCGGTGTCGGGCTCGAAGAACTCACTCCTTATCTCTACGTGCACTACGAGGACCGGGCCGTCCACCACCTCTTCTCGGTGGCCTGCGGGCTCGACTCGATGGTCGTCGGGGAGGGGCAGATCCTCGGGCAGATCAAGGACGCCCTCGCGCTCGGCCAGGAACTGCACACCGCGGGACGGCTGTTGAACGACCTGTTCCAGCAGGCGCTGCGCGTCGGCAAGCGGGCGCACAGCGAGACCGGCATCGACCGGGCCGGGCAGTCGCTCGTCACCTTCGGGCTGGAACAGCTCGCCGGTGACGCGGACGTGTCCGCCTGGGCGGGCGGGAAGCGCGCGCTGGTGATCGGCGCGGGCTCGATGTCCTCGCTCGCCGCCGCCACGCTGGCCCGCGCCGGGGTCGGCGAGATCGTCGTGGCCAACCGGACGCAGGCGCGTGCCGAGCGGCTCGCGGAGATCCTCGGCGGCTCCGGTGTGACCGCGACGGCCGTCCCCATGGACGCTGTCCACGGTGAGCTGGCCCGCGCCGACCTGGTCGTCTCCTGCACCGGCGCGACCGGTCTCGTCCTGACCGCGGAGGCCGTGGCCACGGCCCTGGGCGAGGAGTACACGCCCGCCGAAGCACCCGCCGGGGCATCTGCCGAGGCGCCCGCGGAACCGTCTGCCGGAAGTCCTTCGGAAGCCGTCGCGGCCGATGTGCTGGAGCAGCACGGGACCTGGGCCGAGGCCGCCGCGCTCGCCCGTACCCGCCGTCCCGTCGTCGAAGACGGCGCGCCGCTGCGGCTCGCCCTGCTCGACCTCGCGATGCCGCGGGACATCGACGCGGCCGTGCACCGCATCAGCGGCGCCCGGCTGGTCGACATCGAGTCGCTGGCCGACGCCTCCGCGGACGCGCCGATGGCCGCCGATGTCGACGCCGTACGCACCATCGTGTCCGACGAGGTCGCCGCGTTCGGCGCCGCGCAGCGGGCCGCGCACATCACGCCGACCGTGGTCGCCCTGCGCACCATGGCCGCCGGGGTCGTCGCCGGTGAGATCGCGCGGCTCGACGGACGCCTTCCCGACCTGGACGACAAGCAGCGCGCCGAGATCACCCAGACGGTGCGCCGTGTCGTCGACAAGCTCCTGCACGCGCCCACCGTGCGGGTCAAGCAGCTCGCCAGCGAGCCCGGCGGCGCCGGGTACGCGGACGCGCTGCGGGAACTTTTCGACCTCGACCCGTTGACGGTCGCGGCCGTCAGCAGGGCCGATCTGACCGACCTGAGCAACACAGACGTCAAGAACCGAGGGCGGGCATGACCGATGCCTTGAGGCTGGGAACCAGGCGCAGCAAGCTCGCCATGGCGCAGTCAGGACAAATTGCCGAGGCTGTTCGGCAGATCACGGGACGCCCCGTGGAACTCGTCGAGATCACCACGTACGGGGACACCTCCCGTGAGCACCTGGCGCAGATCGGCGGGACCGGTGTGTTCGTCACCGCCCTGCGGGACGCGCTGGTGAGCGGTGAGGTCGACTTCGCCGTGCACTCGCTGAAGGATCTGCCGACCGCGGAGCCGGACGATCTGGTGCTGGCCGCGATCCCGGTCCGTGAGGACCCGCGGGACGTGCTGGTCGCGCGCGACGGGCTGACGTTCGAGCAGCTGCCGGACGGGGCCCGGGTGGGTACCGGTTCGCCGCGCCGGATGGCGCAGCTCAACGCGCACGCCCGTAACCGCGGCATGCGCATCGAGACCGTGCCGATCCGCGGCAACATCGACACCCGCATCGGATTCGTCCGCGACGGGGAGCTGGACGCGGTGGTTCTCGCCGCGGCGGGGCTCCACCGTGTCGGCAGGGCCGCCGAAGTGACCGAGTACCTGCCGGTCGACATCATCTTGCCCGCCCCCGGCCAGGGGGCCCTGGCGATCGAGTGCGCGGCAGCCAATGCCGACCTCCTCGCCCAGCTCGCCGAGCTCGACGACCCGTACACCCGGGCCGCCGTGACCGCCGAGCGATCCCTGCTCGCCGCCTTGGAGGCCGGTTGCAGTGCGCCTGTTGGTGCACTGGCCGACGTCCTGGTCGACGGGCAGGCTGTCACCGAGATGCGCCTGCGCGGTGTCGTCGGCTCGACCGACGGTTCCACGCTGGTGCAGTTGTCCACCACCGGTCCCGTACCCACGTCGCACGAAGGCAACGAGGCGCTCGGACGCGAACTCGCGTCCGAGATGCTGGCCAAGGGTGCGGCCGGTCTTATGGGGGAGCGAGCACGATGAGCCCCACCACCTCGAACCTGCCAGCCCTTCCCGCCCACGGGCACGTCACCTTCCTCGGTGCCGGTCCCGGGGATCCGGGGCTGCTCACACTGCGCGCTGTCGAAGCGCTCGCGAGTGCGGACGTACTGATTGCCGAGCCGCATGTGCTCGACGTCGTACGCACCCATGCGCGGGCGACCGTAAGCACGCCTCAGCTGACGGTTGTTGACGAAGCGTCAACAGCCGCCGGAATCCCGGCAATCCGCGATGCGGGCAATCTTGTCATGGAGGCCGCACGGGGTGGCAGGCGGGTCGTCCGTGCTGTCACCGGGGATCCGGGACTCGACGGCAACTCCGGTGAGGAGATGCTTGCCTGCGCTGCCGCGGGCATCCCGTTCGAGGTCGTCCCGGGTGTCTCGACGGCGGTGGGCGTCTCCGCGTACGCCGGTGTACCGCTGCGGGACGCTCAGGGCACGGACGTGCGTTTCGTCGACGCCCGTACCGCGACGGACCGCTGCTGGAGCGAGATCGGCGCGAGCGATGTGACCGCAGTGGTCTCCACGACGCTCGACACGGTCGCGGTCGCTGCCGGTGAACTGGTCGCGGCGGGCCGTAAGCCCGACACCCCGATGTCCGTCACGGTCGCCGGGACCACCACCCGTCAGCGCACCTGGTCCGCAACGCTCGGCACGGTCGCCCAGGTGCTCAAGCAGGCCAAGGTGCTGCCCTCGCCCGAGGGCCACCAGCCGGTCATAGCCGTGGTCGGCGAGCGCAGCTCGGCCGCCCAGCGCGACCAGTTGTCGTGGTTCGAGTCGAAGCCGCTCTTCGGGTGGCGGGTGCTCGTTCCGCGTACGAAGGAGCAGGCGGCCTCGCTCTCCGACCAGCTGCGGTCCTACGGCGCCGTGCCGCACGAGGTCCCCACCATCGCCGTCGAGCCGCCGCGTACCCCGCAGCAGATGGAACGCGCGGTCAAGGGCCTGGTCACCGGCCGTTACGAGTGGATCGCCTTCACCAGCGTCAACGCGGTCAAGGCCGTCCGTGAGAAGTTCGAGGAGTACGGGCTCGACGCCCGCGCCTTCGCGGGGATCAAGGTCGCCGCGGTCGGCGAACAGACCGCCGCCTCGCTGGTCGAGTTCGGTGTCAAGCCCGATCTCGTACCGAGCGGCGAGCAGTCCGCGGCGGGCCTCCTGGAGGACTGGCCGCCGTACGACCCGGTCTTCGACCCGATCGACCGTGTCTTCCTGCCGCGCGCCGACATCGCCACCGAGACGCTGGTGGCCGGGCTCATCGAGCTGGGCTGGGAGGTCGACGACGTCACCGCCTACCGGACGGTGCGCGCCTCGCCGCCGCCGGCCGACACCCGTGAGGCGATCAAGGGCGGCGGTTTCGACGCGGTCCTCTTCACCTCGTCGAGCACCGTCCGCAACCTGGTGGGCATCGCGGGCAAGCCGCACAACGTGACGGTCATCGCCTGTATCGGTCCCGCCACGGCGAAGACGGCCGAGGAACACGGGCTGCGGGTGGACGTGCTCTCGCCGGAGCCGTCGGTGCACCGGCTCGCCGAGGCGCTCGCCGAGTTCGGCGCGCAGCGCCGGGAGGCGGCCAGGGAGGCGGGTGAGACGGTCACCCGTCCCAGCGAGCGCCGTCCCGGTGGTCGCAGACGGCGTACCACCTGAGGGGCTTTCGGGCCGACGAAGCGGGCGCCGCGTGGCTGGCAGGCGAGGCGTCCGGGGGTATTCGAGGCGTTTCGAAGAGGTAACTGAGGATGACTGTGTACGGATCTTTCCCCGGCGCCCGTCCGCGGCGGCTGCGCACCACCCCCGCGATGCGGCGCATGGTCGCCGAGACGCGGGTGCACCCCTCCGACCTGATCCTTCCCGCGTTCGTACGGGAGGGCATCAGCGAGCCGGTGCCGATCACCGCGATGCCGGGCGTCGTCCAGCACACCCGTGACACCCTGCGGAAGGCGGCCGTCGACGCCGTCTCCGCGGGCGTGGCCGGGATCATGCTCTTCGGCGTCCCCGAGGACAGCAAGAAGGACGCCATAGGGACGGCGGGGACGGACCCCGAGGGCATCCTGCAGCTCGCCCTGCGCGACGTGCGCGCCGAGGTCGGCGACGACCTCGTGATCATGTCGGACCTGTGCCTGGACGAGTACACCGACCACGGCCACTGCGGGGTGCTGGACGATGCGGGCCGGGTCGACAACGACGCGACGCTGGAGCGGTACGCGGAGATGGCCCAGGTCCAGGCCGACGCGGGCGCCCATGTGGTGGGCCCCAGCGGCATGATGGACGGTCAGGTCGGTGTGATCCGCGATGCGCTGGACACGATCGACAAGGAGGACGTGTCGATCCTCGCCTACACCGTGAAGTACTCGTCCGCCTTCTTCGGCCCGTTCCGTGAGGCCGTCGGTTCCTCGCTGCAGGGGGACCGCAAGACGTACCAGCAGGACCCGGCGAACGCACGCGAGTCGATGCGCGAGCTGGAGCTGGACCTCGCCGAGGGCGCCGACATGGTGATGGTCAAGCCTGCGGGACCGTACCTGGACATCCTGGCGAAGGTCGCGGAGTCGGTGGACGTGCCGGTGGCCGCGTACCAGATCAGTGGTGAGTACTCGATGGTCGAGGCCGCCGCGGAGAAGGGCTGGATCGACCGGGACGCGGCGATCCTGGAGACCCTGACCGGTATCAAGCGCGCGGGCGCGAACATGATCCTGACGTACTGGGCGACGGAGGTCGCGGGCCGGCTCTGAGCCGCGGGCGTCCCGGATCGTTCGGGACGTGCTCCCGGATCGCTCCGGGACAGTCTCGGAAGTGCTCTGGTACCGCTCCGGAACAGCCCCGGAACAGCCCCGGAAACGTCAACGGGCCCGCACGTCGTCCGCCTCACCGAGGGCGGGGCGTGCGGGCCCGTTCCCGTCGGTACGGCGCACCGCTCTGCCGGAGTGGCGCACCGCCACCTCTCACCACACTGCGTTGTCGCTGGAATACAGTGCGTGACGAACGGCCGGGACGATCACGGCCCCTGACGGCACGGAGTTGCCCTCATGCGACGTATCACCAGCAAGCTCAGCGCCCTCGCGGCGGTCGCGCTGCTCGCCTTCACGACCACCTCGGCCGCCCGCGCCGACGACCAGGGCAACGCGACCCATGTCGAGGTGGCCCCGGCGTACTTCAAGATGCAGGACATCCGCCACGACAGCTTCGTCATCAAGCTCACGGACCCCGTCAGGATCGCGGACGCCCGGGAGATCGTCCGGAGCGGAAGCCGCAAGATCGTCATCGGCCGGATCGTGAAGAGCCGTGCGGACTACAACGCGCAGTGGTCCTACCACTACAACCCCGACTCGGTCACCTTCGCCGATGCGGCGATGGAGGTGTGCGACTCCACGATCAGCTTCACCGAGGGGCACCTCGACCAGGCGGGCGGCGGCCCCTTCCTGCCCGGTCTGTACTGGTGCCCCTGGACGGGACGCCTGACCGAAGAGGTTGCCGGACGGTAGTCACGCCGGGACCACGGGATCACGGGACCACAGGACTACGGGACCAACTGACCACGGGACCACGCACCCACAGCACTGAGCGCCACAGCCGATGTTCCCCCGCCGGCTGCGGCGCTCCGTGCTGTGTGCGGGCCTGTGGCCGTGGTCAGTTGGTGAAGTAGAAGTACTTCCAGGCGCCGTTGGTCGTCGAGTTGACCGTGTCGCCCGACGAACTGTTCACGTACGACGACCGCATGCGCATCTTGTACCCGGTCGTGTGCGTCCCGGCCAGCTGCACCGCGGACTTCCCGTTGGAGGCGAGCTTGAAGTACTGCGAGCCCCCGGAGCGCCACTTGCCCTGGGCGTAGACCTCCAGGGTGAGCTTCTGCGCGCGGTTCTTGTACGCGGTCATGGTGGTCGTGAAGAGCGGGTTCGTCTTCTTGTGGAAGTACGCGTACGACGTCGAGCCGATCCTGGCCGTCCGGTACTGGCGGGACACCGAGGTGGAGATCTTCACCTGGGCGTACGCCGTCGACTTGACGGTCTTCGACGCGTACCGGGCGTCGCCCGTGAACACGGCGCTGACCGCGGTGTCGCGGGTCATCGCGACGGTGACCGACAGGTCGCCCTTCGCGTTGACCTTGCCCGTCTTCACCAGCTTCTTCGGCTTGTCCGCGCCGAACGGGTCCGACCAGAGCTGGACCGTCCGGTTCTTGTACGTGGAGCCGAGGTGGGCGGTGAAGGAGACCTTGGTGTTGTACGCGTAGAGCTTGCCGTTGCGGTTCAGGGTCAGCGTGGGCGTGGCCCGCGAGACGGCGACCGAGGCCGAGCCCGAGGCCGCCGTGTGCGTGGCGTCGCCCGCGTACGACACCTTGTAGGTGACCTTGCCGCCCGCGGGCGGGGTGTCGGCGAAGGAGAACGCGCCGCCCGCGCCGAGCTTCTTCGTACCGAGCGACTTGCCGCCCGGTGAGTCGACATCGGTCCGGGTGACGGTCACCGGAGTCCCGGACGGGAGCGGAACGGTGCCCTTGACCGTGAGGGACCTGGCGCGGGTGGCCTTGGCGGGGGCGGTGACGGTCACCTTCGGCGCCGACTTGCCCGGCTCGGCCAGTACGCGCAGGGAGAAGGCGTTCGCACTGTTCTCGGAGACCGCGAACAGTCGGCTGCTGTCCGGCGCCCAGGCCAGGCCACCCTTCACCAGGAGGTCCGAGCCGCTGCTCGTCCCGGTGTTGGGGAAGTCGTACTCCCGGACCGGCTTGCCCGCGCCGGGGCTGAAGATGTGGACGTCCGGCTCGTACGAGGAGTCGGTGCCCGCGGCGACCGTGCCGTTGGGCGCGATGGCCACGGCGTTCGGGTACGAGGTGGTGGTGTACTGGCCGACCTTGGAGAGGTCCGTGGTGGAGAAGACCGGGTGGTAGTACGGGGAGCCGCTCGCCGTGACGAGTTGGCCGCCGTCCGGGGTGAGTGCCAGGTCGGACAGGTTCTCGCTGTCGCTCGGGTTCCAACTCGCCTTGCGCAGAGTGGTCTTGCCGTCGGCCACCGAGTACACGGCCAGCGTCGCCGGACTCATGCCCGGCTCCCCGACGGCCAGTACGTCGGGCGCTCCCGGTGCCGAGGCCAGCAGCGGTGAGTAGTACCAGGACTGGCCGTCGTCCTGCGCGAGCGTGACGACCGGCTCGTCCCCGGAGAGGTCCAGCGAGCCGATGTGACCCGAGTAGTCGGCCTGGTAGCCGAACCAGAGCGTGCTGCCGGTGCGCGCCAGATGGCGGGGATTGTCCGCCCCGGGCAGTGCGTAACTCCGGGTCTCCGTGGGCTTCTCGGTGTTCACGGAGACGATGGCGTCCTGGTCCGCCACGGCCGCGTACACCTGGCCGGAGTCGGCGGACAGCTCCAGCCCGGTCACCCCGGGCAGCCCGGCGAGGGTCGTGACGACCGTGCCCGCGTAATCGGTGACGACGATCTTGCCGCTCGTCGGGTCACTGATGAAGACGTGCTGGTGGACCCCATCCACCAGCACGTCGCCGACGGACTTCACCGGCAGGAGCTTGCTGGAATCGGCTGCGGCCGACCCTGCCGCGCCCGTGATGAGCGCGACGGAACTGAACAGGACCGCGAGCGCTGTCGCGGCCGGAAGAGTGCGCGTACGCACGATAGTGGCCCCCCACTTGAGAGCCGCCCCGTCGAGTGGGGGCGGTGATCGCAGATTAGGGCATGCGACTGACAGGGGGCACACAGTTTCGGGGCGCCCCCACTTCGTCGTGGATGCCGAGTCGAGCCAACTGTGGCGGTTCGAACCGCCCCTCGATCTCGGGCGACCGACGGCGGCGGCAGCTCTCGACCGGCCGTCCGTGCTGCGGGCCGGTCGTTCAGCTTTTGCCGCGCCTCGTGGGGCGTGGTGTCGGACCTCACCGATACGGTCGTTCCGTGAGGCCTTCGGGGGCGTGCACTGTCAAAGGGTTCGTCCCGACTGAGCCGAAGTCGGTCCCGGCTGTGTCGGTCGGTCCTATGCGAACGCCTTGAGCTGGTCGTTCAGCGGGGCGCCGGTCAGCCGGTTGGCGAAGGTGGAGAGGGTGTACGTGCTGATACCGAGGACGATCTCCAGGGCGTTCCGGGCCGTGTAGCCGTGGTCGAGGAACTGCTGGACGCGCGCGTCGGCGACGCCTCCGGCGGTGGCGAGCACCTCCAGGGTGAAGAGGCGAAGTTCCTCCAACTTCGCATCGGGCAGCGACTGCTGGGCGCGCAGGGCCGCGATGAGGGCGGGGTCGGCCTGCATCGCCGTGAGCTTCTGGGTGTGCATGGCCACGCAGAACTCGCACGCGTTGCGGGCGGCGATGGTGAGGATCAGGGTCTCGCGGTCCAGCTGGTCGAGCGTGGTCGACTCGAAGAGGGCGCTGAGCTTGAGGAAGCCTTCGAGGGCTTGGGGCGAGGTGGCCAGCAGGGCCACGGGTGACGGGAGGAAGCCGAGCCGGTCGGTGGTCGCCTGCAGGGCGCGGCGGGAGGCGGCGGGGGCGGACTCGATGGTGTGGTGCGGGAACATGGCGGGCCTTTCGGGGTCGGGCTAAACTCGACAACGTGATTGACGAAAATGCGATGGACGAAAACGTAAACCAGGTTGTCGAGTTTTGCAATGTCTGAGGCCGGGGCGGGGGCCAGCGCTGGGGCCGACGGGCGCGGGTTCGAGCTGCCGATGCTGCTGTTCGCCGGGTTCCGCTCGATGATCGACGCCCTGCATGCGCGGCTGGCCGACGAGGGGCACCCGGACGTACGGCCCGCGTACGGCTTCGCGATGCAGGCGATCGGGCTGCGCGGCGCGACGGCCAGCGAGGTGGGGCGGCGGCTCGGCGTCTCCAAGCAGGCGGCGGGCAAGACCGTGGAACGGCTGGAGGCGCTGGGCTACGCCGAGCGCGCCGCCGACCCCGCCGACGGCCGCCGCAAGCTGGTGCTGCTCACGCCGCGCGGGGTGGAGGTGCTGGTGCGGTCGGGGCAGATCTTCGACGAGCTGTACGCGCAGTGGGCCCAGGTGCTGGGCGCGGAACGGCTCGCCGGGATGGAGGCGGACCTGCGGGCCGTGGTCCCCGGCTCCGCGTCCGGGGGCGGCTTCCGGGTGGATGTGGCCGGGTGGTTCGGCGGGTAGGAGGGCGCTTGGTGGCCCGGGAGCCGTTGACCTGCGGTCCACGGAGCCGGGGCCGTCGGCGATACGGTCCGGGCGGCGAAATCCGCCCGCCCGGGGGTCGACTCGCCTCTACCCTCGCTCCTCGTGGACGCGGACGATCACCCGCTGAACGTGGTTGATGTCGAAGCGACTTGTGGCGTCAGGCGATCGGTATCTTGGCGCCGTCCGTGATCGTCCGCAGGAGGACGCTCGTGTACTGGTCGGGCGCCATCTTCCCGGTGAAGTGGGTGAACGCCGGGGGGCGCTTCGAGCGCAGGCCCCAGTTGGGGTGGAACGACAGGTGGGCGTCGCTGAACGCGGCCCGGTCGGTGCGGTAGTTCTTGAGGACGAGAAATCCCGGTAGGACGGGGTCGTGGTCCGGGGACGTGGATATCGTCGCGGGGAAGGCGCCGCCGTCGATTCCGCTGTCGAAGGCGGAGCACCTGGGCGTGGTGCCGTCGGTCCATTCGAGCTGCGCCTCGGCGGTCTTGAGCGTCCGGTCGCGGCTGGATTCGAGTTGGAGCGAGATCTCGGGAAGGATGTGCGCGCCCAGGCCGGTCAGGGTGACGGTCAGGGGAAGCACCGTGTCGCGCTTCGGGTCGATCTTGGTGCAGGCGGATCCCAGGACCGCGACTTCCGACGTGTTGATGGCCCCGACGGTGTCGGTGGTGACCGGTCCCGACAGCAGCCCGGCGCGGGCCGGCCGCAGCGCGGCCGTGCGGAGGGTGATCCCGTACTCCAGTCCGTCCTGCTCGGCGATGTGCACGCTCGCCTTGTGCGGCAGGGAGAGGACGCGTGACGCGTCGATGGACGGGGATTCCGAGGGCGAAGGGGAGGGCGAGGCCGGGGGCGACGCGGAGAAGGGGGCGGGCGTGCTGGTCGTGGCGCCGTCGGAGGCGGCGGACGTGGGCGCCTTCCGGCACCCGGTGGCCGTACCGGCGACAACCGCGGTCAGCGCGCATGCGAGCGCCAACGAGGTGAACGAGCTCAACCGCATGACGAATCCCCCAGCCTCGGTGGTGCCCCGAGCTGCCCCGGTCCTGCCGGGCCACCCCAAGTGGCGAGCTTACAAAGGGACTTGACCGGACACCACCACGGAATTCCGCCGTGCCGTCAGTCCCACCAGAACGACCACGCGGGCTGTCCGAGCACGACCTTCTCCGCGTAGGCCTGGATCGACCTGTGGGCGCTCTGGGTGAGGTTGTCCGGGCAGAACGCGAAGTGCTCGGCGGCGACCGCCTCGGCCTCTTCCTGTGTGGTCGGCGGGGATGCCACCGAGACGAACAGTTCGTCGAAGGTGAGGCCCACGACCCGTATCCCGAACCGGTCCTCCCAGGAGCGAAGCACCGAACTGATCGCCGCCACGTCGTGCTCGTGGTTGACGGGCCCCGACCAGCCGATGGCGGCCGGTATGTCCGCGCTGCGGCGGGCCGGTACGAGGGCGGCGCGGACGCTCATCACCCCGGCCAGCTGCGCGGCGGTTTCGGCGGCCCGCTCGTCGGGGTCGACTCCCGGCACGGAGGCGGGTGCGGGGGCGAGTCCCGGCCATTCGGCGCCGAACGGGGCGAGCAGCTGGGGCTCGGTGGGGTCGGGCTCCCAGAGGCCCGCGAGGACTTCCTCGGCGTCGTGGTCGCCGGGGTAGGTCGTGTGGTCCGGGTCCAGCTCCCAGTCCTCCGGCAGCTCGTCCCGGTGGCCGCCGCCTATCAGCAGCGGCTGGAGCCCGGAACTCATCCGGTGGGGCAGGAGCTGCCGCCAGGTGTCGGCGGTCGCGGCGCCGTCGGCGTACCAGAGCAGGGGCTCGTGCCATGAGCCGTCGGCCGTGGTGTCGACCAGTGTGCCGGGCGGGAGCGCGCGTACCAGGGACGGGAGTTGATTAGGAAGCGTGGCCATGAAGTGACAGTACGTGGGGCCACTGACAACGCAGCAGCGTTGCCCGGTCATCGGGCGAACAGCGGTCGGCCGACTGCATCGTTGGCCGACCGCTGTTCGCCCGATGACAGAGGTTGATTACTGGAGAGCGGACTCCTCGCTCGACTGCCAGTAGGTGACCATCGAGCTGTCGCTGAGGGCGAGTCCGGCGGCGCCGGGCGCCGTCACCGTGGTCTGGCCGTCTATCGGGCCCATGTCCCTGCCGTGCAGGCTGATGGTGAGGGTCTTCTCGCGGTGCGTGTGGGCGCCACTCGGGAGGGCGATGGCGGCGTACGCGGACTGGCCCGGCGCGAGGGTGACCACCGCCTGGGGCTTGCTGTCCTCGTTGGCTCCGATGGCCGCCTGCGCTCCGGGGTAGCCCACGGTCGGGAAGCCGTAGATGTCGCAACGGCCACCGGAGGCGTTGACGGCCTTGATGAGGATGACCGGCAGGGTGCCGCCCGTCTCGACCAGTGCGATCTTGGTGTCGTCGGTGGTGCAGGTGGCGTCGCCCTTGCCCGAGGACGATCCGGACGTACCGCCCTTGCCCGAGGACGATCCGGACGTACCGCCGGTGTTCCCGGACGTCCCCGAGGTGCCGGAGGAGCCCGAGCCCTGCGCGGAGGAACCGGACTTGCCGCCCGTGGACGCGGACGTGTCGCTCTCCTTGCCCGACGACGACGAGGACGAGGCCGACGAGTCGGACGACGAGGAGTCGGCACTCGTGCTCGTGCTCGGGGAGTCGGCGGCGTCGTTTCCGGTCGGACCGCAGGCCGCGGTGGCGAGCACGGTCGCTCCGGCGACGGCGAGGAAGGTGAGGGCGCGGCGGGTACGGCGGATACGCATGGAAGATCCCTAACTGGATTCGGTGCTCAAGGCCAACGGTCGGTACGGCAGTGCGCCGGACGGTTACCAGACGAGTGCGTCGGCCGCGGTGGCCTGCCACCAGGTGACGGCGGCGGAGTCGTCGACCCAGGTCTTCTTGGGCACCGCGGGGAAGGCCGTGGAACCGACCGAACCGGCCATGTCGCGGCCCTGGAAGTTCAGGGACATCTCCTTGGCCCAGTGGCCGCCTTCTGCCCCGTCACCCGCGGAGGTGCGGACACCGGCGTACGCCGACTGGCCGGGCTTCAGCGTGACGACGGCCTGCGGCCGGCTCTCGTCCAGGGTCCAGACGGCCGCCTGCGGGTGGTCGAAGCCGATGAGCGGGGTGCCGTAGGCGTAGCAGGGGGTCTTGCCCTTGTTGGTGGTCTTGATCAGCACGTGGTTGATGGGGCGGCTGACCGTCGAGAGCGTGGTCTTGGTGTTGGCAGGGGTGCAGGTCACGGTCTTGGCGGCCTTCGCCTTGGCCGGTGTGGCAGCGGCGGCGCTGGTCGACAGGCCGGTGAGGGCGAGTACGGCGACCAGGCCGGCGGCGGCTGCGGTGGTGATGCGGGTGCGGCGGGTGTTCATGTTCATGGTGACTGTTCTCCCCGTAGGTGATGCGTCTGTGGGTGCGGGCGGGTCTGTGCAGGTGCGTCTGTGCAGGTGCGTCTGTGCGTCTGTGCGTCCGTGCAGGTGTGCGTCTGTGCAGGTGTGTCTGTGTGGTCAGAGGTGCGTGATGAGGGCGACGACCGTGGTGACGGACGCGGCCACTACGCCGAGGGCCAGCCCGTCCACGAGGTCCAGCCCCCAGCGGTTGCTGAGTCCGTGGCATCCGTGCCGGAAGCGGTTGAACACGAACTCAGCTTGTCGGGCGGCTTGTTCCGGCCGCAATCGTTCCCGGCCCATTGGGGACGCTGGAACGCCAACGCGTACTGTGACCTGGGGGGATGGAACGCCCCTGGAACGCTTGCCTGGAACGCCAGTCCGGGACGCGGGACGCGGGACGAGGGGGGAACGGTGGCTGTGGGCTCGGAGACCGAGGAATTTGCCGCGCTGCTCCGGAAGCTGAAGGAACGCTCCGGACGCAGCTACGGAGTCCTCGCGGGGAAACTCCACATGAGTACGTCCACGGTGCACCGGTACTGCAACGGCGACGCCGTCCCGGCCGAGTACGCGCCGGTCGAGCGGTTCGCGCGGCTGTGTTCGGCGACCCCGGACGAGCTGATGGATCTGCACCGGCGGTGGCTGCTGGCCGACGCGGCGAGGCGGCGGCCCAAGGACACGGCGGTGCCGCAGGCAGCGGCTCCGGAAGCAGCGGTGCCGGAGACCGTGGTCCTCGACGCGGCCGTCCGGGAAGCGGTGCTCGCGGACGCGATGGTTCCGGAGGCGGTCGTTCCGGACGCCCTGGAGTCGGATGTCCAGGCAGCGAACGTCCTGGCATCGGGCGTCCTGCCGTCGGACGTCCTGCCGTCGGACGTTCTGGCATCGGACATTCAGGCGTCGGACGTCATCGCGTCAGGACTTCCCGCCTCCGGGCCGGACCGGGGGCGGCGCCCGGGGCGCAGGAACACCCGTCTCTGGCTGATCGGTGCCGCCGTGGTCGCTGTCGTCGCCGTGGCGGTACCCGTCGCGCTGGCGCTGCGCCCCGACGGAACGTCCGGCACCGGCTCCGACACGGTGGCACTTCCGGCGGCCCCGTCTGGTGAGTCCCCGTCCGTGAGCCCGTCGCCGCGGCCGTCCGGCTCGCTGTCCCCTTCCCCCTCCCCTTCCCGTTCCGTGTCGTCCGGCGGCACGGCTGCCCGTCCCTCCAGTACCACGGGTGACCTGGGCGCGGACGGCGACAGCATCCCCGCGGTACCGCTGAGCGTGAACGTGCGGCCGTACATCTGGGACAACCCGTGCAGCCAGTCGTATCTGATCGACCGGTCGGCCTCGAAGGTTCCGCCGCCCCCGGCCGAACAGGACGCCAAGGGCTGGGCGAACGTGCTGGGCGCGGTGTCCGCCGGGGGCGCGCGGATCGAGCTGTCCGTGCAGGGGAAATCGACGGACGCGGTGGTGCTGCAGGCCCTGCACGTACGGATGGTGGGCCGTCACGCGCCGCTCGGCTGGGCCTCGTACGCGATGGGCAACGGCTGCGGCGGCGAGATGACCCCGGCCGCGTTCGACGTGAACCTCGACGCGGGGACGCCGGTCAGCAGGGCGGTCGCCGGAGTGCAGGGCGACCAGAAGATCCCGGCCACCGACTTCCCGTACAGGGTGTCGTCGACCGACCCCCAGGTGCTGGAGATCAACGCCCACACCACGGCTCATGACGTCAGCTGGTACCTGGAACTCCAGTGGAGCAGCGGCAACCGGCACGGGACGGTCCGGATCGACGACAACGGCAAGCCGTTCCGCGCCAGCGGTGCGCCGGGTCAGCCGCAGTACATCTACCCGCCGGGCAGCGACGCCTGGCAACCGGCCGCACCGCAGTAACCACGCGGGTGGCCGGTCCCCAGGGGTCCCTGAATCCGGAGCCGGGCGCCCACAGGCATCAGATGCCTGAAGAGGCCGGATGCCTACGGGCGCCGGATGCCTACAGGCGCTCGGGCGTCCGGATGCCCAGCAGGTTCATGCCCTGGTGGAGCGTGCGGGCGGTGAGCGCGCAGAGGAAGAGGCGGTTCTCGACGTGCGCCGGGGTCTCGGCCTTGAGGACCGGGCACTCGGCGTAGAACGTCGTGTACTGCGAGGCCAGTTGGTAGAGGTACGCGGCCAGCTTGTGCGGCGCGTACTCGGACGCGACCTCGGACAGGGTCTCCGCGAACCGGTCCAGGTGCAGCCCCAGCGCCCGCTCGGCCGGAGCCAGTTCCAGCTCGGGACGGGCGGTCGGGTGCACGTCCCCTGCCTTGCGCAGGATCGACTGGATACGGGCGTACGCGTACTGGAGGTACACGCTGGTGTCGCCGTTCAGCGACACCATCTGGTCCAGGTCGAACTTGTAGTCGCGGCTCGCGGACGTGGACAGGTCCGCGTACTTCACCGCGCCGATGCCGACCTGGGCGCCGCGCTCGGCGATCTCCTCCTCGGTGAGGTCGAGCGCCTTCTCGCGCACGACCGCCGACGCGCGCTCGGTCGCCTCGTCGAGGAGGTCCTCCAGCCGCACCGTCTCGCCCTCACGGGTCTTGAACGGCTTGCCGTCCTTGCCGAGGACCGTGCCGAAGGCCAGCTGGAGGGCCTTGACCTCGCTGCCGTCGGCGGTGGTCAGCCAGCCCGCCCGGCGGGCCGTCTCGAAGACCATCTTGAAGTGCAGGGCCTGCCGGACATCCACCACGTACAGCAGGGTGTCGGCCTTGAGGTCGTGGACGCGGTTGCGGATCGCGGAGAGGTCGGTGGCCGCGTAGCCGAAGCCGCCGTTCGTCTTCTTGACGATCAGCGGGACCGGGTTGCCGTCCGGGCCCTTCACGTCGTCGAAGAAGACGCACAGCGCACCCTCGGAGCGGACCGCGACGCCGGACTCCTCCAGGAGGCGGCAGGTCTCTTCGAGCATGTCGTTGTAGCCGGACTCGCCGACGATGTCCGGGTCGTCGATCTCCATGTCCAGCTTGTTGAAGACCGAGTAGAAGTAGATCTTCGACTGGTCGACGAACCGCTGCCACAGGGCGCGCGTCTCGGGGTCCCCGGACTGCAGGTCGACGACCCGGTTCCGCGCGCGGTCCTTGAACTGCTCGTCGGAGTCGAAGAGCGCCCGCGAGGCCTTGTAGATCCGGTTGAGGGCGGCCATCGCGGCCTCGCCGTCGATGTCCTCGCCCTCGCGGCCCAGCTCGTCCGGGTGCTCGATCAGGTACTGGATGAGCATCCCGTACTGGGTGCCCCAGTCCCCGATGTGGTGACGGCGGACCACGGTCTCGCCCTCGAACTCCATGATCTTGGCCATTGCGTCGCCGATCACGGCGGACCGCAGGTGCCCGACGTGCATCTCCTTGGCCACGTTCGGCTGGGCGTAGTCGATGACGGTGGTGCCCGGGTGCGCGGCGTACGGCACACCGAGGCGGGCGTCGGCGGCGCGGGCGGCCAGGGTCTCGGTGATCGCCCGGTCGGTCAGCGTGATGTTGAGGAAGCCGGGGCCCGAGACCTCGATGTCCTTGATCAGGTCATTGGCCGGGATCGCGGCGGTGACGGTGGCCGCCAGCTCGCGCGGGTTGCCCTTGAGCTTCTTCGCCAGGGCCAGGATCCCGTTGGCCTGGAAGTCGGCCCGGTCACTTCGGCGCAGCAGCGGGTCCGCGGAACCGGCATCCGGCAGCGCTGCCGTCAGGGCGTCCGCGAGGTGCTGCTGGAGCGTCGAAGCGAGGGAATTGACCGAGACTGGCTCAGGCATGGGGCCGGCTGCCGTTTCCGTAGGGGTACAAGGGATCACCGCAAGTATCCCACGGCCCGTAAAGCCGTTTTCGCTCTGCTGCGGGGACCTGGGACAATGGCTTTCGCCCCTGCATGAACATGAAGGCGTACGAGGAAGAAGGACGTGCCGATCGTGGCTCAGAGCACCGAGACCGACTGGGTCTCCCGTTTCGCGGACGATGTCATCGCCGAATCGGAGCGCCGTGCCGAGGGCGCGAAACTCTCTGGCGCTGCCGACTCCGGCACCCCGGCGATCGTCGTCGCGTCCGGACTCTCTCCTTCCGGCCCGATCCACCTGGGCAATCTGCGCGAGGTCATGACCCCGCACCTGGTCGCGGACGAGATCCGGCGGCGCGGGTACGAGGTGCGGCACCTGATCTCGTGGGACGACTACGACCGGTACCGCAAGGTGCCGAACGGCGTCCCCGGCATCGACGAGTCCTGGGCCGAGCACATCGGCAAGCCGCTCACCTCGGTGCCCGCCCCGGCCGGGTCCGCGTACCCGAACTGGGCCGAGCACTTCAAGGCCGCCATGGTCGCCGCGCTGGCCGAGCTGGGGGTGGAGTTCGACCCGATCAGCCAGACCGAGCAGTACCTGGCGGGCACCTACCGCGAGCAGATCCTGCACGCGATGAAGCACCGCGCCGACATCGACGCGATCCTCGACAGATACCGCACGAAGAAGGACCCCGCCGCGGAGGGCACGGGCGGCGGCAAGAAGCAGGGCCAGAAGCAGAGCCAGAAGCCGGTCGACGAGGCCGAGCTGGAAGCCGCCGCCGGGTCCGGCGCGGCGGCCGAGGACGACGGCAGCGGCGCGGGGACGGCGTACTACCCGTACAAGCCGTACTGCGGCTCCTGCGAGAAGGACCTGACGACGGTCACGGCGTACGACGACGAGACCACCTCGCTCTCGTACACCTGCAACAACTGCGGGCACTCCGAGACCGTGCTGCTGAGCGAGTTCAACCGCGGCAAGCTGGTCTGGAAGGTCGACTGGCCGATGCGCTGGGCCTTCGAGGGTGTCGTCTTCGAGCCGAGCGGGGTCGACCACTCCTCGCCCGGGTCGTCGTTCGTCGTCGGCGGGCAGATCGTGCGCGAGGTCTTCGGCGGTGTGCAGCCGATCGGCCCGATGTACGCGTTCGTCGGCATCAGCGGCATGGCGAAGATGTCGTCGTCGAAGGGCGGGGTGCCGACCCCGGCCGACGCGCTGAAGATCATGGAGGCGCCGCTGCTGCGCTGGCTGTACGCGCGGCGCAGGCCCAACCAGTCGTTCAAGATCGCCTTCGACCAGGAGATCCAGCGCCTCTACGACGAGTGGGACTCGCTGGAGAAGAAGGTCGCCGACGGTACGGTGCTGCCCGCCGACGCGGCGGCGCACTCCCGGGCGACCCGCACGGCCGCCGGTGAACTGCCGCGTACAGCACGGCCGTTGTCGTACCGGACGCTCGCCTCGGTGGCCGACATCACGGCCGGGGCGCAGGAGCAGACGCTGCGCATCCTCAGCGAGCTGGACCCGGCGAACCCGATCACCTCGCTCGACGAGGTACGGCCCCGGCTGGACCGCGCCGAGAACTGGATCACCACCCAGGTCCCGGCCGAGCAGCGCACGCTGGTGCGGGACGAGCCGGACACCGGGACGCTGGCCGGACTCTCCGACCAGGACCGGGAGTCGCTGCGGCTGCTCCTGGACGGGCTGGACTCGCACTGGTCGCTGGACGGGCTGACGGCGCTGGTCTACGGCGTACCGAAGATCCAGGCGGGCTTCGACGTGGACGCCAAGCCGACGCCGGAGATGAAGGTCGCCCAGCGGACGTTCTTCGCGCTGCTGTACCAGCTGCTGGTGGGGCGTGACACCGGACCGCGGCTGCCCACGCTGCTGCTCGCGGTCGGTGCGGACCGGGTGCGGAAGCTGCTCGGGGCCTGACGGATCGCGGATACGGATTACGGATTCACGGCGGAGGGCCGCCGCCCGGGAGGTGTTCCGGGCGGCGGCCCTCCGGCGTTCCCGACCGGCCGGTCCGACGGCCGGTCGCGGGTCACGCGATGTGTTCCGCGTCCAGCTCGTTGTTGTACCGGATCTGGAAGCGGTTGATGTAGGCGCGCATCGAACTGTCGCTGAGCGTGTCGCCGTTGCGGCCCGTGACGCCGTACAGGTCCTTGAGGTAGCGGCCGAACTGACGCGGGGTCGGCGACTCGTTGTTCTCGCTTATGTACTTGCGGAAGGCCGTGAAGTACGCGTCCTCGCGGGACACGTCCTCCGGCAGACCGGCGGTCTCCGGTCCCACCGCGTCGGACAGCGCCTCCGGCTGCTGCTCCGGGCGCGGTCCGGGGAGCGTGCCGCCGAGGGGGCGGGAGCGGACGGGGCGTTCCACGGGCGCCGGACCGTCGGCGGCCTCGTGGTCCTGGGCGGCCTCGTCCGGGTGGGGGCCGTCCTGCGGATCGGCGGGGTACTGCGGGTCGTGCTGCTCGGCGTACCGGTCCTGCTCGTACCGGCCCTGCTCGTACTGCTCCTGGGCGTACAGCTCCTGCGCGTACTGCTGCTCCCGCTCGTACTGCTGCTCGTAGGTCGGTTCGTACGTCGGGTCGTAGCTGCCCGCGTACGCCTCCTGCGAGATCTGCGGCGCGAACCAGGGGTTCTCGTGCGGGGCCTGCTGCTCGGCATGCTCCGTCTGGTCCTGGTCCTGCGGCTGTTGCTGCTCGTGCTGCTCGTACTGCTGGGCCTGCTCCTGCTCCTGGCCCTGTGTCTGTTCCTGGGGCGGCGCGGCCGGGCCGGTGGCAAGGGCGGCCGGAGCCGGAGCGACCGCGGCAACGGCCCCGACCGTCGCGGGCGCGGCCTCCAGCGCGGGGGCCGGGGGCAGCAGCACGGGCTCGATGCCCGCCGCCGCGAGGCCGGACGGGGCCGTCTCCGAGAGCGGGACCCCGTACTTCGCCAGCCGGAGCGGCATCAGGGACTCGATCGGGGCCTTGCGCCGCCAGCCCCGGCCGAACCGGGCCTGGAGACGGGCCTGGTAGATCAGCCGGTCCTGTTCGAGCCTGATGACCTCGTCGTACCGGCGCAGCTCCCACAGCTTCATCCGGCGCCAGAGCCGGAACGTGGGGATCGGCGACAGCAGCCAGCGGGTGAGGCGTACGCCCTCCATGTGCTTGTCGGCGGTGATGTCGGCGATCCGGCCCACCGCGTGGCGGGCCGCCTCGACGCAGACCACGAACAGGATCGGGATCACCGCGTGCATGCCGGTGCCGAGCGGGTCGGGCCAGGCCGCGGCGCCGTTGAAGGCGATCGTCGCGGCCGTCAGCAGCCAGGCCGCCTGGCGCAGCAGCGGGAACGGGATGCGGATCCAGGTCAGCAGCAGGTCCAGCGCGAGCAGCACACAGATTCCGGCGTCGATGCCGATCGGGAAGACGGTCGAGAAGCTGCCGAAGCCCTTCTTCTCGGCGAGTTCGCGCACGGCCGCGTAGGAACCCGTGAAACCGATCCCCGCGATGATCACCGCGCCCGCGACCACCACCGCGATCAGTATCCGGTGCGTGCGTGTCAACTGCATCGCGGCCACCCGCGGTCCCCTCCCGATGTCGGTATCTGGCGGGCACAGCCTGGCACATGTGTGCGGACGGCGTTGCGTGGGTACGCCCGGAGCCCGGCCTCCGAGGGAGGACCGGGCTCCGTGTGACGGGCTGTTCGCAGTGTGGTGACTGCTGATCCGCCGTTGTCCGTGACCGCTGTTCGCTGCCGCTGCGCGCTACTTGTTGGCGGTGGCGACCGACGCCACGGCCTCCTTGGCCGCGGTCTGCGCGCCCTTCGTCATGTCGTCGGCGGACGGGGACTTGGCGCCCTCGAAACCGGCGCCGTTGTGGTTCACGGTGGTGACGACGTTCTCCGAACGGGTGATGACGACGGCGTACACGAAGTCCGCGTCCGTCTTGCGCTGGCCGTAGGTGACCGTGGTGGCCTCCTGGCCGATGCCGGAGGTGGTCACGGTCTTGACGTTCTTCGCGCCGTCCGTCGCCTTGGCGTCGGCGACCGCCTTGGTGTACTGCTCCCCGGCGCGGTCGGCGCCGCTGCCGAGGACGGTGTCGGAGTCGTACCGCAGATACGAGACGGAGAGCCAGCGGTACTGCGAGCCCTTCGTGCCCTTGCTCTCCAGGCCGTTCCAGGAACAGCCGGCGCGGGCGGCCAGGTCGCTGGACTTCACCTCGGTGCCGGCCTTGTCCTTCGCCTTGGGCACCAGGTCGGAGACGGTCTTCGACGAGAGCGACTTGCAGGCGTCCGGGAGCTTCGCGTACGCCGCCTTCGCGACGGTCGGGGAGGCCGGGGCGCTGGGCGAGGGAGAAGTGGAGCTGGAGCTCTTCTTGCTGCCGGAACCGGAGTCCGAGGAGCAGCCGGCGACGACGAGCATCACCGGGACGGCTGCACAGGCGAGAAGGCGGGTGAGTCGCGTGGCTGATCGGTGCATGGTTCCTTCGCTCATGTGTCGTACGGGTCGTACGGTCCGGGGCGCCACGGTACGCGGGGGCCACCGGACGGCGGACTATTCGCTGATCTGCTCGGCGAGTTTGTGGGCCATGGACCGGGTCATCTCCTGGAGGCCCTGGATGTCGGGGAGCGCGGCCCGGTCGGTGGGCGTTTCGCTGTACTCGACGGTGACGAGGACGTTCGACGCGCGGAAGACGACCCGGACGGTGTGCTGCGGGGTGCCCGCGTCCGGCTTGGCCGGGATGTCGTCGAGGAAGGCGGCGCTGCCGAGCCCGTCGAGCGTCCTGGGCCGGAGGTCCGCGGGGGTACCGCCGTCGCCGTCGCCGTCGCCGCCCTGCGCGCCGTCCGGGGGCGTCGAGTTGGGCGTGGCCTGTACGGAGACCGACGCGGCGGTCTGCCGCTGCTCGAACAGTGCCTTGGCGCGGTCGTCGTCGCTGACCGCTGTGTCGTAGCTGACGACGCGTTCCATCGAGATCCGCAGCCGGTGCGCCTCGGTGGGCGAGTCGCCCTTCCAACGGCAGCCGACGCGCCGGTCGGTGTCGAAGGTGGGTTCCGGTGTGCCGGCGTACGCCTTCTCCTGCTGTTCTTTCGGCAGATCGGCGATCTCCGGGAACATGGTCTTCAGCACGCCCTGGTCGGCCGTCCGGCACGGCTCACGCAGGGTGAGGTACTTGCCGGGGGCTGCGGCGGGAATGGTCTCGCCGGGCTTCGAGTCGGCGGTGGAGCCGTCGGCCCCGGAACCACTCGTGCAGCCCGTGACCAGCGCTGCGAGCAGCACCAAGCCGGGTACGTAAGCCCTTCGCTGCACTGTCCGAGGCTCCCTTCGGAACGGAAAACGGATACCGCCCGATGGCGGTGGCCGGACACAATGTCTATCGCACGCACTGGTGTACATGCCGGTCCGCTGTCGCTTTCGCGGACCTTGGTGCGGTTTTTTCACTTGCAGAGATTTCTGCATTTTCGGGGGAAAGAGGAGTTATGTCGTACGTAGAGATTCCTGGTGCGAAGGTTCCCATCCGGATGTGGGCCGACCCGGCCTCGGTCGAGGAGGGCGCGCTGCAGCAGTTGCGGAACGTCGCCACACTGCCCTGGATCAAGGGCCTCGCCGTGATGCCGGACGTGCACTACGGCAAGGGCGCGACGGTCGGCTCGGTGATCGCGATGCAGGGGGCGGTCTGCCCGGCCGCGGTCGGGGTGGACATCGGCTGCGGGATGTCGGCGGTGAAGACCTCACTGACGGCGAACGACCTCCCGGGGGATCTGTCGCGGCTGCGCACCAAGATCGAGCAGGCGATTCCGGTGGGCCGCGGGATGCACGACGACCCGGTGGACCCCGGCCGGATGCACGGGTTCCCGACAGCGGGCTGGGACGACTTCTGGGCGCGGTTCGACGGGGTGGCGGAGGCGGTCAAGTTCCGTCAGGGCAGGGCCACGAAGCAGATGGGGTCGCTCGGTTCCGGCAACCACATGATCGAGGTCTGCCTGGACGACGACGGTGCCGTGTGGCTGATGCTGCACTCCGGGTCCCGGAACATCGGCAAGGAACTGGCCGAGCACCACATCGGGATCGCCCAGAAACTGCCGCACAACCAGGGCCTGGTCGACCGGGACCTGGCGGTCTTCGTCTCGGACACCCCGCAGATGGCCGACTACCGGAACGACCTGTACTGGGCCCAGGAGTACGCCAAGTACAACCGCGCCATCATGATGGGGCTCCTCAAGGACGTGATCCGCAAGGAGTTCAAGAAGGCCCGGGTCACCTTCGACCAGGAGATCAGCTGCCACCACAACTACGTGGCGGAGGAGCGGTACGAGGGGGCGGACCTGCTCGTCACCCGCAAGGGCGCGATCCGGGCGGGCTCCGGTGAGTACGGGATCATCCCCGGCTCGATGGGCACCAGTTCGTACATCGTGAAGGGCCTGGGCAACGCGAAGGCGTTCAACTCCGCTTCGCACGGCGCCGGTCGGCGGATGAGCCGGGGCGCCGCCAAGCGCCGCTTCACCACGCAGGACCTGGCGGACCAGACCCGGGGCGTGGAGTGCCGCAAGGACTCCGGCGTGCTGGACGAGATCCCGGCGGCGTACAAGCCGATCGAGCAGGTCATGGAGCAGCAGCGGGACCTGGTCGAGGTCGTGGCCAGGATCAAGCAGGTGGTGTGCGTGAAGGGCTGACGGCGCCGCGGCCGTCGGCCCGGGGTGCGCCCGGACCGGGTCACAGCTCCCGGTGGACCTTGGTGTTGGAGGCCTGGGCGCGGGGGCGGACCACCAGGAGGTCGATGTTGACATGGCTCGGGCGGGTGACGGTCCAGGTGATGGACTCCGCCACGTCGTCGGCGGTCAGCGGCTCGGCCACGCCCGCGTAGACCTTGGCGGCCTTCTCCTTGTCGCCGCCGAAGCGGGTCGTGGCGAACTCCTCGGTCCTGACCATCCCGGGGGCGATCTCGATCACCCGTACCGGCTGCCCGACGATCTCCAGCCGGAGGGTCTCGGCGAGGACGCGGGCGCCGTTCTTCGCGGCCACGTAGCCCGCGCCGCCCTCGTAGGCCCCGTGGCCCGCGGTGGAGGAGACGACGACCACGGTGCCGTCCCCGCTCGCGACCAGGGCGGGGAGCAGCGTCTGGGTGAGATTGAGGGTGCCGATGACGTTCGTCTCGTACATCTGACGCCAGTCCGCGGGGTCACCGGTGGCGACCGGGTCGGCTCCGAGCGCGCCGCCGGCGTTGTTCACCAGGACGCCGATCGTGGGGAACGCGGTGGCGAAGGCCTCGACGGCCGGGCGGTCCGTGACGTCCAGGGGGTACGCGGTGGCCTGGTGCCCCGCGGCGTTGATCTCGGCCGCCAGCGCTTCGATGCGGTCCTTGCGGCGCGCGGTGAGCACGACCCGGTATCCGGCGGCTGCCAGGTGCCGTGCGGTGGCGGCACCGATGCCGCTGCTCGCTCCGGTGACGACGGCGATGCGGTTGGTGGCTGCGGGCGCGGCGGTCATGGCGGGTGCTCCTCGGGCGTGCGGTCGGCTCACATCGGACTTCGGGGCTTCGGGGCTTCGGGATCTCCGGGGTCAGGATATGCGGCACGCGCGGGCCGTCCGGGGCGGGATCAGCGCCCGCGCGGTCCGTACACGATCACGGCCATCCCGGCCAGGCAGATCAGTGCGCCCGTGATGTCCCAGCGGTCGGGGCGGTAGCCGTCGGCGACCACGCCCCAGACGATGGAACCGGCCACGAAGACCCCTCCGTAGGCGGCGAGGACCCGGCCGAACTCGCCGTCGGGCTGGAGCGTCGCGACGAAGCCGTAGATGCCGAGCGCGATGATGCCGCCGCCGATCCAGATCCAGCCCCGGTGCTCCCGTACGCCCTGCCAGACGAGCCAGGCGCCGCCGATCTCGAAGAGCGCGGCGAGGACGAAGAGGGCGGCGGAGCGGGCGATCAGCATGGGCGACAGCGTGACACGGACGGCTGCGCGGGACGTGGCCCACCGGACGGATCGCCGAGCTGACCGGGCTCACCACGGGGTCCGCGACCCGGCTCGTCGACCGGGACATCGCCCTGCTGACCGCACACATGCGGCGGACGGTGGAGCTGGGCGCCGCGCAGATCAGCCGTCTGCGGAGTGGGGAACCGGACTGAAGTCGCGCAGCGCCTCCGCCACGATCGTCTCCAGCCGGTGGTGGTGCGCGCCCCGCCAGTACACCCGCTCGCACGCCGTGCACTGCGCGAAGACGTCGTGCGAGCGCTCCGTACCGCCTTCGATACGGCCGCGCACGCTCTCCTTCGTGGCCGGTACGAGGTCTCCGTTGCACGCGCTGCAGCGGGTCCACGGCGCGAGTACGGGGGCGAACCTGCCGAGCACGTCACGGAGCTGTTCGTCGGGCTGGTCGCTGTAGACGTACGCCCCGGCCCACAGCTCCCGGCGGCGCAGCAGCCCCCGGTCCCGCGACAGCAGGACGCGCTGGTGCCGTGCCGAACAGGTGGCGAGCGCCGGGTCGCCGATGTCCTCGCTGAAGTACTCCGTGTCCACCCCGAGCAGCCGCAACCGCCTTGCCAGGGTGCCGAGATGGACATCCAGCAGGAAGCGGAGCGGGGCGCCGGGCACCTGCTGGGGGCGCTCCACCGCGTACACCTCGACGGTCTCGCCCGCGCGCGGGATGTGTGAGACCGGTACGGTCCGGCCGTCCACGGCCAGGCGGCCCGCCTCGGTGAGCGGGACGCCCATCGACTCGACGACGTGCCCGAGCGTCGACTTGCCGTCGGTGATCACGGCGGTCCGCCCCTGGCGTCGCTCCGACGGGACGAAGAGGTGCAGTTCCGGGGCGAATTCGAGGTGGATCTCGGGTCCGTTCACGCCGTCAGGATGTCACCGGGACGGTGGCCGGGCCAGGGATTTCCGCAGTGAGCCAGGCGACGCGCCGCCCGGTGGGTCGGGCGCCCCCGGCAGGTCGGGTGTGCCGCCCGGCATGTCAGGCGGCGCCCGGCCGGTCCGCCGTACCGGGGACGGCCGCCGCGTTCTCCGTCGCCCAGGCGGCGAAGGTGCGTGCCGGGTGGCCGGTCAGCTCCTCGACGGTGCGGTCGACCGGGGCGGGCAGGTACGCGCTCACTGATTCGCCGCGCAGCCGGGGCTCGGCGATCGGGCTGTCCGCGGGCGCGGGCGCGGGGTCCGTCAGGCCACGGCGCGGAAGTGCGTGGTGATCCCGCCGTCCTCGTCCAGCACATGGAAGGCGACCCCGGGCGGTGGCGTACGACTGGTCAGGGTCTCGCCCTTCTCCCAGGGCAGTCGGAGCGTCGATGTCACGCCGGGCGCGACGAGCAGCGGGCGGCCCGCGAACGCCGTCGCCGCCGGGGTGTGGGCGTGCCCGGTCAGGACGGCCGGGATGTTGCTGCGCCCCGCCAGCACGTCGGCCAGCCGCCCGGCGTTCCGCAGCCGGATCGTGTCGATGTACGGGTGGTGGAGCGGGGTGGGCGGGTGATGGAGGACCGGTACGGCCGGGGTGCCACCGAGCCCGTCGAGCGTACGGGTCAGCCAGTCGAGGGTCTCGTCGTCGAGCAGGCCCGCGTCCTCGCCGGGAATCGTCGAGTCGAGCATCAGGAAGGCGTAACCGGCCGCGTGGTGCAGGCGGTTGACGGCTCCGGGCGCGTCCTCCTCGCCCAGCAGCACCTTGCGGTAGGCCGTGCGCTCGTCGTGGTTCCCCGGGCAGGTGAAGACCGGGGGAGTGAGCGTGGCGAGGAGCGCGGCGGCCTCGGCGTACTCGTCGGGCGCTCCGTGGTCCGCGATGTCGCCGGTGACCAGGACGGCGTCGGGCTGCGTCGTCAGGGAGCGCAGATACTCCACGACCCTGGCCGAGCGTTCCGCCGTCGGGCCGGTCCCGTCGAGATGGAGATCGCTGATCTGGGCGAGAAGCATGGAGGTCCCCTCCGTGGTGTGCGCCGAGCCCCGACGGCCCTAACGGTTGATGTCATTAAAACCATTAGCAGCAGTGGTGGGCAAGGGCGCAGTGGCCTCGGCGTCCGCTCCTGCGGCTGCGGCTACTTGGGCGCGATCCGCCGACGGGTGCGTGCCCTCGGGCGCTTCCGTGCGTTACACCGACCATGAACGTACGTCGAATTCTCACCACTGCCGCCGCCGGATCCGCCCTGCTCGCGGCCTTCGCCCCCGCCGCTCAGGCCGCCGACCTCGGCGGCACGCTCAGCAGTACGGCGCAGACCACAGCAGCCATCGGCGAACAGGCCAAGCCGGTCGCCGAGGGCGTCGTCGGGGACAACGTCGGCAAGAAGGTGCACGCCGTGAAGGGAGCGGTGCAGGCCGGGGGCGACGCCCTGAAGGCCGGGAACGAACTCCTCGGCTGACACACCCTCAGCAGAGCGCGCACGGACCTCCGTGCCGCGCACGACGAACGCCTCGGGGCGGACCTACCTGGTCCGCCCCGAGCCCGTTCCGGCACGGCTCGGCCCGACGCGTACCGAGCGGCACGACGTTGATCGGACCGTGCTGGACGGTGCGCCGCGTACCGGGGGCTCTTCCTGCTCGCCGCAGTGCTGACGGTGCCGCTGACCGTCGCCGCCGGGGTCGGCCGTGCCCGCTACCGGTAGGGCAGGTCCCGCACCGAGCTCAGGGCCACACCAGGCAGTACGCCTGGTGCCCCGCGTCGTGCAGCCGGTGTGAGAAGTCCTGCCATTCGTGCAGCAGTCGGTACGCGTTGTACGCGTCCCGCGGCCCGCCGCGGTCCGGGACCGTCGACCAGATGAAGGCGGCGGCGCCCACCGATTCCTCGCCGACCCCCCGCAGCGGGTCCACGACCGTCATCGGGAGCTTCACCACCGCGTAGTCGGGGTGCAGCACGACCAGTTCCAGCGGAGGCACCTTGCCCAGCGGTATGCCCTGGATGCCGGTGAGGACCATCGCGGCCATCGTCTCCGGCTTTATCTTCGTGAACATGCCGCCCATGCCGAGCTCGTCACCGCCCAGCTCCTCCGGGCGCATGGTGACGGGCACCCGGGCGGCCGTGGCCCCGTCGGGCGCGCCGAAGTACTTGTAGGTCACCCCCACAAGCCCACCACTTCTGCTACCCGTTCTTCCTGCCTGTGCGCGCGCCTCTGCCTCTCGCCGGTGCTTACCCCTCCGGGCAGGCTCGGGACCCAGGTCGTCGGTCCCCTCGCCCAGTCCGCCACCGCGATGCATATCTCCACCCGACCACTCGCAGCCCCCGCCGCGCAACCCGATCATCGTGTCAGAGACCTCCCCCACGGATGTGCTGTGAAACACCTGTCCGCAATACTGTCTGCGCCTCTGACACCATGGCTTGTGTGAGCTATCCGTACGAATACGAAGCCCCAGTTTCGCAGACGCTCTTCGACCGCGCGTCCCATGTGACACCCGGCGGGGTGAACTCGCCTGTTCGCGCCTTCCGTGCCGTGGGCGGTACGCCCCGGTTCATGGTGTCCGGTACGGGCCCCTACCTGACCGACGCCGACGGACGCGAGTACGTCGACCTCGTGTGTTCGTGGGGCCCGATGATCCTCGGGCACTCCCACCCCGAGGTCGTCGCCGCCGTGCAGGCGGCGGTCGCGCGTGGCACCTCCTTCGGTACGCCGGGTGAGGGCGAGGTCGCGCTGGCCGAGGAGATCGTCGCCCGGGTCGAGCCGGTCGAGCAGGTGCGTCTGGTGTCGTCCGGCACCGAGGCGACCATGTCGGCGATCCGTCTCGCCCGCGGTTTCACCGGCCGCGCCAAGGTGGTGAAGTTCGCCGGCTGCTACCACGGGCACGTGGACGCGCTGCTGGCCGCGGCCGGGTCCGGTGTCGCGACCTTCGGGCTCCCGGACACGCCGGGCGTGACGGGTGCGCAGACCGGCGACACGATCGTCCTGCCGTACAACGACCTGGACGCGGTGCGGCAGGCGTTCGCCGCGCACCCCGGTGAGATCGCCTGCGTCATCACCGAGGCCTCGCCCGGGAACATGGGTGTGGTCCCGCCGGTCGAGGGCTTCAACGCCGGACTCAAGGAGCTCTGCTCCGGCAACGGCGCGCTGTACATCTCCGACGAGGTCATGACCGGATTCCGTACCTCGAAGGCCGGCTGGTACGGCGTCGACGGTGTCCGTCCCGACCTGATGACCTTCGGCAAGGTCATGGGCGGCGGCTTCCCGGCCGCGGCGTTCGGTGGCCGCGCCGACGTCATGGCGTACCTGGCGCCCGTCGGACCCGTCTACCAGGCGGGCACCCTCTCCGGTAACCCGGTCGCGACCGCCGCCGGGCTCGCGCAGCTGCGGCTGCTCGACGACGCCGCGTACGCGAAGGTCGACGCGGTCTCCCGGGAGATCCAGGGCCTCGTCTCCGCCGCCCTCACCAAGGAGGGGGTCGCGCACCGGATCCAGTCGGCGAGCAACATGTTCTCCGTGTTCTTCAGCGACAGCGACGTCCGTGACTACGAGGACGCCAAGGCGCAGGAAGCTTTCCGTTTCACCCCCTTCTTCCACTCGATGCTGGCGCAGGGCGTCTATCTGCCGCCGTCGGCCTTCGAGTCCTGGTTCGTTTCGACCACGCACGACGAGCGGGCGGTCGAGCGCATCGCCGCCGCACTTCCCGCCGCCGCCCGAGCCGCCGCCGAGGTGTCCGCATGAGTGACAGCAGTACCAGCAGCCCCAGAGGCATCGGTGACGCCGTGAGCGTCAACAACACGAGCGACGAGATCACCGTGGTCCATCTGATGCGCCACGGCGAGGTGCACAACCCGGACGGCGTGCTCTACGGGCGCCGCCCCGGCTACCACCTCTCCGAGCTGGGCCGGCAGATGGCCGACCGGGTCGCCGAGCACCTCGCGAGCCGTGACATCACCCATGTCGTCGCGTCCCCGCTGGAGCGCGCGCAGGAGACCGCGACCCCGGTCGCCAAGTCCCACGGCCTGGAACTGGCCAGCGATGTGCGGCTCATCGAGGCAGCGAACATCTTCGAGGGCAAGACGTTCGGCGTCGGTGACGGCGCCCTGAGCAGGCCCGCCAACTGGAAGCACCTCACCAACCCGTTCCGTCCCTCCTGGGGCGAGCCGTACGTCGACCAGGTCGTACGGATGATGGGCGCCCTGAACGCCGCGCGCGACGCGGCCCGTGGCCACGAGGCGGTGTGTGTCAGCCACCAGCTGCCCATCTGGACCGTACGGAGCTTCGTGGAGCGGCGGCGGCTCTGGCACGACCCGCGCAAGCGGCAGTGCACGCTCGCCTCGCTGACGACGTTCACGTACCAGGGGGACCGGATTATCTCTGTCGGATACACGGAACCGGCAAGGGACCTGGTGCCGTCCCACCTCCTGTCGGGCGCAAAGCCCGTCAAAGGAAAAGCAAAAGCATATGGTGCTTAGAGTGAAAAAACATATGTATTAGCGGGAACCTCCGTGTTCGTCCTGGCATCTAACCCGTTGCCCGCTTGTATGGGCCGCAAGGCAACGGATTGGATAGGTGGCGCGATGCGCAACATGAGCCGAAGGGGCCTGCTGGGACTGGGGGCCGGGGCCGCGGCGGCAGCGGGACTGGCGGGGTGCAGTTCAGGATCGGGTTCGTCCGGCGGGACCGCCAGGACCGGCCCCGGTGGTAAGGAGAAGGGCAGCACCGGGTCCGGGGCCAGCCCCCGAATGGCCCCACAGCGGCTGATCGGCGACGGCTCGACGGCCGATACCGGCCTTCAGCCGAACCAGCCCGCCAAGCCCGTCCCGCTGGAACCCGGTCAGACCCCGCCGCAGTTCGTGGTCTTCTCCTGGGACGGTGCGGGCGAGGTCGGCAACGGCCTTTTCCCCCGATTCCTGGAACTCGCCAAAGAACACCAGGCGGGGATGACGTTCTTCCTCTCCGGCCTGTATCTGCTGCCGGAGTCGAAGAAGTCCCTCTACCACCCGCCGAACAACCCCGTCGGTGCCTCCGCCATCGGATATCTCACCGACGAGCACATCAAGGCGACGATGAAGTACACCCGGCAGGCCTGGCTCGAAGGCCATGAGATCGGGACCCACTTCAACGGCCATTTCTGTGGCACCACTTCGGGTTCGGTCGGCAACTGGACCCCGGAACAGTGGCAGAGCGAGATCGACCAGGCCGTTTCCTTCGTCACCGAATGGCGGACGAACACCGGCTGGCACGACGAGGACCCGCTGCCTTTCGATTACCGCAAGGAACTCGTCGGCAGCCGTACTCCCTGTCTGCTCGGCCAGGACAATCTGCTCCCGACGGCGAAGAAACTCGGCTGGCGCTACGACGCCAGCTCGCCCGGCGGTATGCAGACCTGGCCGGTCAAGCGCGGCGGACTGTGGGACCTTCCGCTCCAGCAGATCCCGTTCCCGGGGCACACCTTCGAGGTGCTCTCGATGGACTACAACATGCTGGCCAACCAGTCGAAGAATTCGACAAAGGGCATGACGTCGCAGTATCCGTACTGGCGCAAGCAGGCAGCTGCCTCGTATCTCGCGGGGTTCAAGCGGGCGTACGAGACGAACCGCGCGCCGATGTACATCGGCAATCACTTCGAGGAGTGGAACGGCGGCCTCTATATGGACGCCGTCGAGGAAGCGCTGAAGAAGATCGCGGGCCGGCCGGACGTACGGCTGGTCTCCTTCCGGCAGTTCTGCGACTGGCTCGATGTGCAGGACCCGAAGGTGCTCGACAAGCTCCGCACCCTGGAGGTCGGACAGCGCCCGACCGGCGGCTGGAACAGTTTCTTTAAGACTGCCTGACAACGGGCTTTCCGGGCAGTGAGGGGGGTGGCCAAGATCCGGGAATCGGCCATGCGAAACTTTTCACATGGCTCTTACGCGCCCCCATCGCCGTACCACCGCCGTCCGCCGCGCCGCCCAGTTGGGCGCAGCGGTCGTGGTCGGTGCGCTAGCCCTGTCGGCGTGCGGATCCGGGGCGAAGGTGAGCAGTTCGCAGGGTTCCCGGTACGTGACCAGCAGCAGCGGGATCGTCACCGCGTCGAAGAGCAGCCGCGAGTCCGCCCCGGAACTGTCCGGTAAAACCGTCGAAGGCAAGACACTCGATGTGTCGAGCGCCTACCACGGCAAGATCCTCGTGCTGAACGTATGGGGCTCCTGGTGCCCGCCCTGTCGTGCCGAGGCGGTACATCTGGCCAAGGTCTCCAAGGACCTCCAGGCCAAGGGCGTCCAGTTCGTGGGGATCAACACCCGCGATCCCTCCACCGGTCCGGCGAAGGCGTTCGAGAAGGATTTCGACGTTCCGTATCCGAGCCTCTACGACCCGACCGGCAAGCTTCTTCTCCGCTTTCCCGCAGGAAGTCTCAATCCGCAGTCCATTCCCTCCACGATCGTGGTCGACCGCGCGGGGAAGATCGCCGCGCGCAAGTCGGGCGGGGTCGACGAGGACATGCTGCGCAAGATGATCGACCCGCTGATCGCGGAGAAGTGATCCTGTGATCGCTCTCGCCGCGGCGGCGGCCGGCACCGCCCCGAACCCGACCATCGTCAGCGGGGCGTTGCTGCTTGCGCTGCCGCTCGCCGTGCTCGCCGGGCTCGTCTCGTTCTTCTCGCCGTGCGTCCTGCCGCTGGTCCCCGGCTACCTCAGTTACGTCACCGGGGTCAGCGGCACGGATCTGGCAGAGGCCCGGCGCGGCCGGATGGCCGCGGGCGCCTCGCTGTTCGTCGTCGGCTTCACGGCCGTCTTCGTCTCCGGCGGCGCGCTCTTCGGGTACTTCGGGCACCGGCTCCTGGAGCACGAGGCCGTCATCAGCAAGGTCCTGGGCGGACTGATGATCCTGCTCGGGATCTTCTTCATGGGCATGATGCCCTGGTTCACCCAGCGTGAGTTCCGCTTCCACAAGCGGCCGGTGACCGGGCTGGTCGGTGCCCCGCTGCTGGGCGCGCTCTTCGGTATCGGCTGGACGCCGTGCCTGGGGCCGACCCTCGCCTCCGTGCAGGGCCTCGCCTTCGAGCAGGCGACCGCAGGGCGCGGGGCGATACTGACCGTCGCGTACTGCCTCGGTCTCGGCGTGCCGTTCGTGCTCGCCGCAGTGGCCTTCCGTAAGGCCCTCGGTGCCTTCGGCTGGGTGAAGAAGCATTACGTCTGGGTGATGCGCATCGGCGGGAT
This sequence comes from Streptomyces sp. NBC_01267, assembly GCF_036241575.1. NCBI lineage: Bacteria > Bacillati > Actinomycetota > Actinomycetes > Kitasatosporales > Streptomycetaceae > Streptomyces > Streptomyces sp. NBC_01267. The sequence continues at coordinate 4,514,952 of NZ_CP108455.1, forward strand.
CATGATGATCGTGACCGGGCTGCTGCTGCTCACCGGCGCCTGGGACCGCATCATCCAGGAGATGCAGGTCTGGACGAACGGCTACGCGGTGGGGATCTGAGTTCCATGAGCAAGACGACCGAAACGACGGACCCCGCGAACGACCGCGCCGAGAGCGAAAGCGATCTCGGCGCGGCGGGATCGCAGCTGTCCACCGCTCCCCGGGAGGAGTCGGCGTCCAGCCTCCCCGCCATGGGGGTCGTGGGCTGGATCCGCTGGTTCTGGCGGCAGCTGACCTCGATGCGCGTCGCGCTGCTCCTGCTGCTCCTGCTGTCGCTCGGCGCCATCCCCGGCTCGCTGATCCCGCAGACCAGCATCGACGAGATGAAGGTCGCCGACTTCAAGAAGAAGCACGACCTGATCTCGCCCTTCTACGACAAGCTGGGGCTCTTCCACGTCTACAGCTCGGTGTGGTTCTCCGCGATCTACATCCTGCTGTTCATCTCGCTCATCGGCTGCATCGTGCCGCGCACCTGGCAGTTCGTCGGCCAGCTGCGCAGCCGCCCGCCGGGCGCGCCCAAGCGGCTGACCCGGCTGCCCGTCTACACGACCTGGCGTACGGACTCCGAGCCCGAGGTGGTCCGCGAGGCCGCGCTGGCGATGATGAAGAAGCGCCGCTTCCGCGCGCATATCGCGGGCGATGCGGTCTCCTCCGAGAAGGGCTATCTGCGCGAGACCGGGAACCTCCTCTTCCACATCGCGCTGATCGTGCTCCTGGTGTCCTTCGCGTCCGGGCAGCTGTGGAAGTCCGAGGGCGGCAAGCTGATCGTCCAGGGCGACGGCTTCTCCAACACGCTCACGCAGTACGACGACTTCAAGCCCGGCACGCTCTTCAACCCGGACGACCTGGCGCCGTTCAGCTTCACGCTGGACAAGTTCATCGGGACGTACGAGAAGAACGGGCCCAACCGCGGCACACCTCGCAGGTACGAAGCCCAGGTGACGTACTCCGAGGGCGCGACCGGCAAGGACAAGAAGGGCGTCATCAAGGTCAACGAGCCCCTTGAGGTCGACGGCTCGAAGGTCTACCTGATCTCGCACGGCTACGCCCCGGTCGTCTCCGTCAAGGACGGGCACGGCAAGGAGATCTACCGCGACGCCGTGCCGCTGCTGCCGCTCGACTCCAACGCCACGTCGACCGGTGCCATCAAGGTGATGGACGGGTACCGGAACGCCGCGGGCAAGAAGGAACAGCTCGGCTTCCAGACCATGTTCGTGCCGACGTACGCGGGCAAGGGCAAGGGCACCATGTTCTCCACCTTCCCGGGGCTCGACTTCCCGGTGATGGCGGTGTCCGGCTTCCACGGCGACCTCGGGGTCGACTCGGGACTGCCGCAGAGCGTGTACCAGCTCAACCCGAAGAACATGAAGCAGTACAAGGACAGCAAGGGCAACAAGCTCGCGAAACTCCTGCTGCCCGGCGAGACGATGAAGCTGCCCGGCAGCGAGGGCTCGATCCAGTTCGTCGGGGTCAAGCAGTGGGCCAGCTTCCAGATCTCGCAGCAGCCGGGCACCGACTTCGCGCTCGTCGGCGCGCTGTCGGCCATCGTGGGGCTCGCCGGATCGCTGTTCATCCAGCGCCGCCGTGTGTGGGTGCGTGCCGTACGAGGAGAGGACGGCGTGACCGTCGTCGAGATGGCAGGGCTGGGGCGGAGCGAGTCCGCGAAGCTCCCCGAGGAGCTGGCCGACCTGGCCGCGACGCTCCATTCAGTGGCGCCGTCGGCGCCTGATCCCGCTGCAACCGCAGAGACTCCCGAAGGGGCCGAGAAGTGAATCTCGCCGCCGGAACCAATGAGAACCTGGCGCACATCAGCAATGTGCTCGTCTATTCGTCGATGGCCGTCTACACCCTGGCCTTCTTCGCGCACATCGCGGAGTGGACCTTCGGCGCGCGCAGCAAGGTGGGCCGTACGGCCGCCGCGCTGACATCGACGGTGTCCGCCGCCGCCCCTGCCGTCCAGGTCAAGAAGGCCGGAGGCACCGCCGTACTGGACCGGCCGAAGATCATCACCCGGTCCGCGGCCGGCTCGCGCGACGTGCCGGACGGCCCCGGAGCCTCCGGCGGCACCGAGAAGGGTGACCTGTACGGGCGGGTGGCGGTCTCGCTGACCGTCCTCGGGTTCCTCGTCGAGGCGGGCGGTGTGGTGGCCCGTGCGCTGTCGGTGCAGCGTGCGCCGTGGGGCAACATGTACGAGTTCTCGATCACCTTCTCCTCGGTGGCGGTCGCGGCGTACCTGGTCCTGCTGGTCCTGAAGAAGAACGTCCGCTGGCTGGGCCTGGCCCTGGTCACCACGGTCCTGCTCGACCTCGGCATCGCCACCACGGTGCTCTACACGAGCAGCGACCAGCTGGTCCCCGCGCTCCACTCGTACTGGCTGTACATCCACGTCTCGACGGCGATCATCTGCGGCGCGATGTTCTACATCGGTTTCGTCGGCACCGCGCTCTACCTCTTCCGCGACAGCTTCGAGGCGAAGCTGGCCCGCGGCCAGGAGCCCAGCGCCTTCGCCCGGTCGGTGCTCTCCCGGCTGCCCTCGGCGGCCTCGCTCGACAAGTTCTCGTACCGCATCAACGCCGCGGTCTTCCCGCTCTGGACGTTCACGATCATCGCGGGCGCGATCTGGGCGGGCGACGCCTGGGGCCGCTACTGGGGCTGGGACCCCAAGGAGACCTGGTCGTTCATCACCTGGGTCGTGTACGCCTGCTACCTGCACGCCCGCGCGACGGCCGGCTGGAAGGGCCGCAAGGCCGCCTATCTGGCGCTCTTCGCCTTCGCCTGCTGGATCTGGAACTACTACGGCGTGAACATCTTCATCAGCGGCAAGCACTCCTACGCCGGGGTCTGACCCCGCCGCCTGTTCCACCATCGAAGAGGGCCGGTTTCCCGACACGTGTCGGAGAACCGGCCCTCTTCTGTGCGGAACGGGCCCCGCCGCGCGAGGGTGGTGTCATGACCGAGGCCCTCGCACACGGCACCAGCACCAGCCACGGGAACAGCCACGTCCTGCGGTTCGCCCTGTACCTGCCGCATCCGGCGGCGCGGGTGTGGGGCGCCGTCGCCACCCCCGTGGGGCTCCCCGGCTGGCTCGCCGCGGCCGACGTCTTCGAGTCGCGGCTCGACGGCCGGGTGACGCTGCGCTGGCTCAACGAGCCGACGGTGGCCACCGGGAGCATCACCGCCTGGGACCCGGAGCGGGTCGTGGAGTACACCCTCTCCGTGCACGGCCGGGTCAGATTCCATCTGGAATCGGTGGGCCCCGACGCGACCGTGGTGCGGTTCAGCAACGAGTTCACCGGCGCCCCGGCGCAGCTGCTGGACTCGCTGGCCGGGTGGCACATCCACTTCGAGTTCCTGTACGACGCGCTCGAAGGCAGCCCCAAGGACTGGTCCTCCTGGAACCGGGAGCGCTGGCAGCTGCTGCGCGCCGCCTACGAGCGCGGCGGCACACACTCCTGATTCGGGGGGTTCTTCTTCGGCCAGGCGAGTTCCTTGAAGTGCGGGGTGCCGTCGGCCGCGAGCTCCACGATCGGTACGGCCTTGTCGTACGGGTTCCCGTAGTTGTCCAGGCAGATCCAGCCGCTCGCGCCCTCCACCCGCAGCGGCCCCTGCAGCTTCGACCACTCCCGCCCGACGTCGTCGATGTCCGGCAGGATGCTGCTGCTCGCCCTGGCCTTCCGGATGCCGGTCACCGCGGTCGTCATGCCGTCGTACGCGATGATCGCCTGCCCGTCGGCCAGCGACTTGGCACCGATCGGGCCGATCGGGCCGACCTCCTTGCCCGACGCGGTCGCCACCCACTGGAAGAACTCGGTGTAGTCGGCTGCCGTGCCGCCGGTCTTCGGCGTCGAGGGGTTCCCGGACGTCCACGCGTCGGGGTGGGCGAGCGCCGCGTACTCGACCGTCACCTTGGCCGCGCCCTTGCTCCTCGGCCGCAGCGCGCTCCGGTTGAGCTTGGTGTCGTAGCCGAGGTACGAGCCCTCGTCACCGGTGAGGATGGTGTACGGCTTCTCCTGGCAGCCCCGCTTGCCCAGTTCGTTCACGAACTGCCGCAGCTGGGTGTGGCGCCCGGCGAAGAGGATCGTGTTCACCTGGGTCGAGCAGATCACCTCGGTGTCCTGCTCGAAGGTGTTGGCGGTCGAGCCGTCCTGGGACGGGTTGGCCGGTGAGGTGTACTCGCGGTCCGCGTACGGGGCGCCCTTCATCAGTCCGTCGAAGGCGCTCTTCAGCGTCGAGGTGTAGTGGTCGCCGGGGCGGTTGTCGCGGACCATCAGGGTCTTCCTGGGGTCGACGTCGGCGAAGTTGGCCAGCGCGGCGGCCTCGTCCTGGTTGGTCGGCGAGACCCGGGCGAGCCCTGGGAAGTGGCTGGACTTCGGGCCGTTGGCGATGTCGTCAGCCGTGATGGTGGTGCCGATGACCGGAATGTGATGCTGCGTCAGATCGGTGACGGCGGCGCGGGTCTCGTCACTGCTGGTGGCCACCCCGGAGACGGCCCGCAGATGGTCGGGGGCGCCGGTCATGCCCTCCAGCTTCTTCACGGCGCCGGGCCAGAGCGCGCTCCCGACACCGGTGTTGGCCAGCACGAGCCTGATCTTCGGCACCAGACCGTTGGAGCCGTGGTTGGCGCGGTACTGCTCGACGAAGGCGCCCTGTGTCTCGTGCAGCACCTTGTTCGCCATGTCCCGGTCCGTGGAGGTGAGCGGCAGCAGCAGGGCGACCGTGGCGTACTCGCCCTTCTTCAGGGTCCGGTTCTCCCGGGCGATGGCCTGTGCCACGTCGTGCAGCGCGGGTCTCCCGAAGTCGTAGCCGTCGCCGTTGACGCCGATGCACTCCGCGCCCTTCTCGGGGCGGTCGACGCCCGTGGCGCAGTGCAGATCAGGGGTGTAGATCGCGTATGCGGCGATGCCCGCCCCGGCGAGCAGCGCCAGGACGACCGTCGAGGTCAGGATGCGCCGCAGGCCGGTGAACCAGAAGAATTCGCGGAAACGATTGCTCACAGCGCGTTGCCCCCCAGGTCGCTTGCTGAACGGTCCAGGCCCCGCCACTCCCGGACGGCCGTCGGCCAGTTCCTGGAGGCGTGCCAGAGCACCTCGTTGCCGGTGGGGTGCAGCCCCGAGAGCTGCCCCAGTTCGTCCCCCATCTTCTCGGCGAGACCCTCGTCCGGCAGCGCCAGGAGATCCGTCAACTGCCAGACGCAGTACAGCAGTCGGCGTATGCGCAGATGGAAGATCCGGTCGATGCCGTCGGGTGTCACCTGCTCCGCGTCGGTCCGGCCGAGGGCCACCGCGCGCCGGTCGTCGTGGTCCGCGAAGTACGGGGCGGACGCGATGAAACGCAGCTCGTCGAGCCAGTCGGCGGCGGACGAGACACCGAACGTGTCGCGCAGATACGTCACCGCGTTCTCGGTGCGGCCCAGCGCCAGCTCGTGGTGGAGACGGCGCGGCGCTGTCTCCGCGCAGAGGTCGCGCATCGTCTCCTGCACCTCACGCCAGCGCTCGGAGGTGGTGGACGCCTCGCCGTCCGGGTGGCGCAGCCGGTGCAACAGCAGGGTGCGCAGGAACGGGTCGCCGATGAAGTGGTCCGGTGCGACGGGCCAGTACTCCCCGGTCAGCAGGTCGCGCATCGGCAGCACGCCCGCCCGGCCGCCGTCGTGGTCCAGCCGGGCGGCGGCCAGCTGCTCGGCGTCCGCCGTGCCGTGCGCGGCGGCCAGTACCGCGAGCCGGTCGAGCCTCGCGGGATCCACCAGCTGCTGGAGCAGTTCGGTCACGGTCGGGCGGCCCGGCTCGTCCTCACGCAGCAGCACCGGACGCGAGAGCAGTGAACCGGGGGTCAGATGCTCGGGGCCCTCGGCGACCGGAACCGTCGGACCCGCCAGCTGGACCGCCTGTCCCGCCGCCTTCGTCAGCAGGGCGACGCCGAGCGGCCGGCCGCCGGTCAGCCGGTGCACGGAGCGGGCGAGCAGCGGCGGAGTACGCATCGCCGGGTCCTCCCGGCCGAGCATCTGCCGTACGTGCTCGGGCCCCAGCGCCGTCAGCTCCACGACGAGCGCGCCCGACGCGACCTCGGTGCCCCGGGTCCACGGTGTGGTGTGCGTGACCTGGGGGAGGGCGCAGCGCTCGGCGGAGCGCAGCGCCGGATGGTCGTACCCGCGCAGCGCCGCGATGAAGACGACCTGGTCGGGGCGGCCCGCGGCGCGGTCGCGCAGTACCGGCTCAAGGAGTCGGCGGCCCAGCGGTGCCTGGACGTTGTCGAGCAGCACCAGCGGCCTGCCGACCCGGCGCAGCCGCCCCATGCCCTGGTACGCGGCCCGCAGATCGGCGCGCAGGGCGCCGACGAGATGGCGCTCGGCGAGCGCCCGTGCGTCACTGTCGCGTTCCCGGTGGAACTGGAGCGCCATCAGGTTCAGGCCGCGCTTCGCCTGGCCGCCCGCGCCGGGGTACTGCCCGTACCAGTTGGCGGCGGCGCGCTGCCCGCGGTCGAAGAGGTCCTCGAGCAGCGATTCGACGGTGGTCTCGACGATGACGTCCAGGCCGGGCGGCGCGCCCGTCCACAGCGCGGCGAACTTCGCCGTGATCTTGACCAGCCAGCCACGGCTCAGGCTCTTGAGCCGGGAACCCGACTCGACGAGCATGCCGAGCCGCAGCGCCTCGTCGTGGACCTGCTGGCGGTTGTTCGGGTCCCAGCCGGTGGACGCGATGGCCATCAACCCGGCCGCCAGGCGCGGGAATTCGACTGCTCCGGCGCCGCGCACGGCGGGCCCGAGCTGTTCCCCGAGCACCGAGAGCGCCTCGGTGACGGGCGACCAGAAGGGCGCGCGCGGATGGCTGGACGGGATCGCCGCGAAGTCCGGGTGCTCGCAGTCGATCAGCGCGACGGGCGTACGGCCGCGGTAGTTGGTGCGGAGCTGTTTGAGTACGACGGTCTTGCCCATGCCGCGACCGCCGGTGAGCACGGCCACCGGCAGGTCGTCCCGCCCGCCCGCGAACGCCTCGGTGGGTGTCTGCTGGTAGCCCTCGGGCGGCAGGCCGATGAGGCGTGGCGCGAGGCCGTGGAGGAGCGCGTCCCGTCCGTACAGCTCTCTGTCCACAGCACCTCCCGTGCCGGTCGGCGCAGCTGTCACTGCGCCAACATCAGCTTATATACGGGAGGTTGGTAGGGGTAAAGGTTTCACGCCGCGGCTGAAAGACACCTTTGGCCGTCGGGTGGGCGTACCGGGACATCCCTCACGCATCGCCGGTCGTACGGCCGGTCGCCGTGTCGTTCGCGGGGCCGTTCGCGGGGCCGTTCGCGGGGCCGTTCGTGTCGCTGTTCGCGTCGTCGTTCGTGCCGTCCGGCTCGTCCCCGATGTCCTCGTTCCAGAGCGCCGGATGCCGGGTGACGAAGTCCCGCATCAGCTCCACGCACCCGGCGTCGTCGAGCACCACGACCTCCACCCCGTGCCGGGCCAGCCAGTCGTGGCCCCCGTGGAAGGTGACCGCCTCCCCGACCACCAGCCGGGAGATCCCGAACTGCCGGACCAGGCCGCTGCAGTACCAGCACGGGGAGAGCGTGGTGACCATGGTCGTGCCCCGGTACGACCGCTGCCGTCCGGCCGCGCGGAAGGCGTTCGTCTCCGCGTGCATCGAAGGATCGCCGTCCTGGACACGGCGGTTGTGCCCGTGGCCGAGCAGCTCGCCGTCCGCCCCGTACAGCGCGGCGCCGATCGGGATGCCGCCCTCCGCCAGCCCGGCCCGCGCCTCCGCGACCGCCGTGGCCAGCCACTCCTGTGCCTGGGTGAGTTCCATCCCCCGATCCTCCCAGGGGCCCGCCCGCCGGAGGCTCAGGCGGGCGGCCTCAAGGAAACAGGCGGGCGGCCTCAAGGAGGGCGGAGACTCAGCTCGCTTCGTCGCCGCTCTCGCGCCGCCGCAGTTCGTCCTCACGGCGGCGCAGGTCCGCCTCCCAGTCCTTGAGCAGCGACTCGTCCTTCTTGTTCTCTTCCGTCAAGGACTTCAGGAACTCGGGATTGTCGTCGGGGGCCGTCCACGTCGTCCGCTGGTTGCGGTGCCACTCGGCGGGGGTCGAACCCGCGCCGGGGCCACGCCGCTGCTTGCCCGCGACGATCCAGGCGATCGGGCCGACGAGCACTTCACCGAAGAGCAGGATGATGATGACCCAGATGACCTTCGGCAGGCCGCGGACCTCTTCCTCCGGCGTGTTCAGGCAGTCGATGAAGGCGTAGATCCACAGCGCCAGGACCAGCAGGAACGGCAGATACCTGAGCATGGTCGAACGTTCCCCCCAGGGAATGGTGACGGGACGTTCCGTACATCCCGATGACGGCCACAGGGTAACGGTCGGGCGCCCTCGGCCGCGCCGGTCGAAGGCTCCCGGCAGGCTTCGCCACGGAGGATGACAGACTGGACCGCATGGCTTATGACGATCTTCGCTCGCTGCTCAGGGCGCTGGAGCGCGATGGCGACCTCAAGCGCATCAAGGCCGAGGTCGACCCCTACCTGGAGGTCGGGGAGATCGTCGACCGCGTCAACAAGGCGGGCGGTCCCGCGCTGCTCTTCGAGAACGTCAAGGGCGCGTCCATGCCCCTGGCGATGAACGTCTTCGGTACCGACCGCCGCCTGCTCAAGGCGCTCGGCCTGAAGTCGTACGACGAGATCAGCGGCCGGATCGGCGGACTGCTCAAGCCCGAGCTGCCGCACGGTTTCGTCGGCGTACGGGAAGCCTTCGGCAAGCTCGGCTCGATGGTCCACGTACCGCCGAAGAAGGTGAAGTCCGAGGCCGCCCCCGTGCAGGAAGTGGTCCTGACCGGTGACGACGTGGACCTGGACCAGCTCCCCGCGCTCTTCACCTGGCCCGAGGACGGCGGCTCCTTCTTCAACCTGGGGCTGACCCACACCAAGCACCCCGAGACGGGCATCCGCAACCTCGGCCTCTACCGGCTCCAGCGCCACGACAAGCGCACCATCGGGATGCACTGGCAGATCCACAAGGACAGCCGCAACCACTACGCGGTGGCCGCCAGGAAGGGCGAGCGGCTGCCCGTCGCGATCGCCTTCGGTGCGCCGCCCGCGGTGACGTACGCCTCCACGGCCCCGCTGCCCGAGGACATCGACGAGTACCTCTTCGCCGGGTTCGTGCAGGGCAAGCGGATCGAGATGGTCGACTGCAAGACGGTCCCGCTCCAGGTCCCGGCGCACGCCGAGGTCGTCATCGAGGGGTGGCTGGAGCCCGGCGAGATGCTGCCCGAGGGTCCCTTCGGCGACCACACCGGCTTCTACACCCCGCAGGAACCGTTCCCCGCGCTGACCATCGACTGCGTCACGATGCGCAAGCGTCCGCTGCTGCAGTCGATCGTCGTCGGCCGCCCGCCGACCGAGGACGGGCCGCTGGGCCGCGCCACCGAGCGCTTCTTCCTGCCGCTGCTCAAGATCATCATTCCGGACATCGTGGACTACCACCTCCCCGAGTCGGGCGGCTTCCACAACTGCGCGATCGTCTCGATCGACAAGAAGTACCCGAAGCACGCGCAGAAGGTCATGCACGCGGTCTGGGGCGCCCACATGATGTCGCTGACCAAGCTGATCGTCGTGGTGGACGCCGACTGCGATGTGCACGATCTGCACGAGGTGTCCTGGCGGGCCCTCGGCAATACAGACTACGCACGCGACCTGACCGTCGTCGAAGGTCCGGTCGACCACCTCGACCACGCCTCCTACCAGCAGTTCTGGGGCGGCAAGGCGGGGATCGACGCAACCAGGAAGTGGCCCGAGGAGGGCTACACGCGGGACGGCGGCTGGCCCGAGATGGTCGAGTCGGACCCGCAGACGGCGGCGAAGGTCGACCGCCGTTGGAAGGAGTACGGGCTTTCGTGAGCGCCGATTCAGCAACCCGGGACCTCTTCGGGCCCGAGCCCGCGCCGCCGGGCCGGGTGAAAGCTTTCCTCAGGCTGGTGATGATCGAGCACTCGGTCTTCGCGCTGCCCTTCGCGTACATCGCCGCGCTGACCGCGATGTTCCAGCTCGACCGCAGCATCCACTGGGGACGGCTGGTCCTGGTCACGGTCGCGATGGTCGGGCTGCGGACGTTCGCGATGGCCTGCAACCGCATCATCGACCGCGAGATCGACGCCCGGAACCCGCGCACCGCCACCCGTGAACTGGTCACCGGCGCGGTCTCGGTGAAGTCGGCCTGGACCGGGGCGCTCGCCGCGGTCGTCGTCTTCCTCGGCGCGGCGGCGGCGCTGAACCCGCTCTGTCTGGCGCTGGCGCCGCTCGCGGTCGTGCCGATGGTGGTCTATCCGTACGGCAAGCGGTTCACCAACTTCCCGCACGCCATCCTCGGCCTCGCCCAGGCGATCGGCCCGGTCGGGGCCTGGCTGGCGATCACCGGGGAGTGGTCCTGGGACGCGGTGATCCTCGGTCTCGCGGTCGGCGTGTGGATCGGCGGCTTCGACCTGATCTTCGGCTGCCAGGACGTGCAGGCGGACCGGGCGCACGGCGTGAAGTCGGTGCCGGCCCGCTTCGGTATCCCGGCCGCGCTGTACGGCGCGCGCGGCTGCCACGTCGTGACGACGGGCCTGCTGGTCTGGTTCGCGGTGGCGACGCACGCCGGGGCGTTCTTCTGGATCGGGCTGGCGATCGTCGCGGTGGCGTTCGTCTACGAGCACACGGTGGTCAAGCCGCACGACCTGTCCCGGCTGAACCGGGCGTTCTTCAGCGTCAACGGATTCATCGGCATCGCACTGTTCGTGTGCGCGCTGCTGGACCTGCTGGTGCGCGGCCTGACCGTCTGAGGTGCCGACCGGCCGAGGCGCCCAGCCGTCCGTGGCGCCGACCGGCCGAGGCGCCCAGCCGTCCGGGGGGCCCGGCCGTCCGCGGCGGCGTACGCCGGGTGCGCGGCTTCACTGGAGGAGCGGGGCGGGGGCGGGCTCCGTGGCCCGGCGGCGGAACACGAACGCCGCCGCCACCCCCGCGGCCAGCCCGAACAGATGCCCCTGCCAGCTGACCCCGGTGTTCCCCGGGGAGATGCCCAGCAGTATCGAGGAACCCCAGACCGCGCCGACCAACAGCCCGGCGCCGATGTCCAGGATCCGGCGGTCCACGAAGCCGCGGACCAGCAGATAGCCGAACAGCCCGAAGACCAGCCCGGACGCGCCCGCGGTGTTGGTGTGCGCGGGCGCGACCAGCCAGACACCGAGCCCGTCGACCACGACGATCAGCGCGGCCACCGCGGCGAATCTGCGGATACCGCTCAGCGCGGCCAGGAACCCGAAGACCAGCAGCGGCACACTGTTCGACGCGACATGGGCGAACCCGAAGTGGATGAAGGCGGAGGGCACCACATCGCGCAGCTCACCGAGCTGACGCGGTTCGACCCCGAACGTGTCCAGCGCGTGCCCCGTCGACACGTCGATCACTTCGAGCACCCAGAGCAGGGCCACCCACCCGGCCATCAGCTTGGCCGCGGCTCTGACCCGGTCGCCGGTGCCCCACGCGAGCCGATCCGGCGTCGCGGCCATCGCGGACCCCCACTCCTCGTTCCCTTGCGGGGATCCCTTGTCCCCGTGCCGGGAACGTCCGGGGCACCCTGCTGAGTTCCGGTTCGGGGCCCCACTCGGTTCGGTTCCCGGGCCGCACCCGGTTCCGGATCCGGGCCGCCGGATAGGCTCGGACCCGTGGAGCAGGTGAACGTACACAGTCAGCAGCAGCGTCGGCCCTGGGTCGTCGGAATCTCCGGGGCGTCCGGTACGCCGTACGCGGCAGCCGTGCTGCGCGGGCTGCTGGACGCGGGTGAGGACGTCGACCTGGTGGTCAGCCGCGCCTCCCGGCTGACGCTGCTCGACGAGACGGGGATCGCGTTCCGGGACGCGCACTGGCAGCAGGACCTGGGCACCTGGCTGTCCAGGGGCGCCGACGGCAAGCCGGGCACCTTCGCGGTGGACGCGGTGGGGATGGCGGACGCCGGGCGGGTACGGCACTGGGCCGCCGGGGATCTGGCCGCCGGGCCGTCCTCCGGTTCGTACCCGGTCAAGGGGATGCTCGTCGTCCCCGCGTCCACCGCCTGTGTGGCCGGGGTAGCGCTGGGGCTCTCGAAGGACCTGCTCCAGCGGGCGGCGAGCGTGACCCTCAAGGAGCGGCGCCGACTGGTCGTCGCGGTGCGGGAGACCCCGCTCAACGGTCAGACGCTGAAGCACCTGGTGGCCCTGGACGAGGCGGGCGCCGTGGTGCTGCCCGCCTCACCCGCGTTCTACGCCGGGGCGACGCACATCCAGGACCTGGTGGACTTCGTGGCCGGCCGGGTGCTGGACGCGGCCGGGGTGCCGCACCGGCTGTACCGCCGCTGGGAGGGAGAGCTCGGAGGCTCCCGCACACAGGATCCGTCACAGGGCCCCGCCTGAGGGGACCCCGGTAGCCGCGGCCGTGATTCGCAGGGTATTTTCCCTGCAAGCCTAAGATTTCAGAAGCAAGCTCGCCATATTCCTGAACAATGGAAGGCTCCAACGGTATGGACGCGGTGGACAGGCAGCTCATCCAGGCACTGCGGGAGAACGGCAGGGCCTCCTACGCCGAGCTCGGCCGGCTCGTCGGACTCTCCGGCCCCAGCGTCACCGACCGCATCAACCGTCTTGAGGCCGCCGGAGTCATCACCGGTTACCGCGCCACCGTCGACGCCAAGTCGCTCGGGCTCGGGGTGACCGCCCTGATCGGCATCTCGCTCTCGGACGCGGCCGACCACGAGGACGTCGCGCACCGCCTGAAGGACCTCGCCGAGATCGAGGACGCCTGGTTCATCGCCGGTGACGACTCGTACATGCTCAAGGTCCGGGTCGACGACGTGGACGGTCTGGAGCGGACCATCCGCAGGCTGAGCGGCACCCGGGGCGTCTCCAGGACGCGTACCACGATCGTGCTCTCCACCAAGTGGGAGAACCGGGTCGGCGAGCTCCCCGAGCAGAGCTGACCCGGACGGCCCTGCCGGCCCGGACTGCCGTGCGGGTCCCGCCGCCGGAAACCGGAAAGGCGGGGGAGTACGGTTGGCTGGTTGTTTACGTACGCATATGGGAGGCGGCCGCTACATGACTGCATCGATCACCGATGTCGGCCTCAAGCGCGAGCTGGAGGCGAAGGTCCGGGCCGGTGAGCGGCTGACCCGCGAGGACGGGATCGCGCTCTACGAGACGGACGACCTGGCCTGGCTCGGTGGCCTCGCCCACGAGGTGCGTACGCGCAAGAACGGCGACGTCGTCCACTTCAACGTGAACCGTCACCTCAACATGACGAACGTGTGCACCGCCTCGTGCGCCTACTGCTCGTTCCAGCGCAAGCCGGGCGAGAAGGACGCGTACACGATGCGCATCGAGGAGGCCGTCCGCCTCGCCAAGGCGATGGAGGGCGACAACCTCACCGAGCTGCACATCGTCAACGGCCTGCACCCGACGCTGCCGTGGCGCTACTACCCCCGCTCGCTCAGCGCGCTGAAGGAAGCCCTTCCGCAGGTCGCGCTCAAGGCGTTCACCGCCACCGAGATCCACCACTTCGAGACGATCTCCGGGATGTCGGCCTCCGACATCCTCGACGAGCTGATCGAGGCCGGTCTGGAGTCGCTGACCGGCGGCGGCGCCGAGATCTTCGACTGGGAGGTCCGGCAGCACATCGTCGACCACGCCACCCACTGGGAGGACTGGTCGCGCATCCACCGCCTCGCGCACTCGAAGGGTCTGAAGACCCCGTGCACGATGCTGTACGGGCACATCGAGGAGCCGCGCCACCGCGTGGACCACGTGCTGCGGCTGCGTGAACTCCAGGACGAGACCGGCGGGTTCCAGGTCTTCATCCCGCTGCGCTACCAGCACGACTTCGAGGACATGAAGGACGGCAAGATCCGTAACCGCCTTCAGGCCCGTACGACGATGGCGAGCGGCGTCGACGCGCTGAAGACCTTCGCGGTCTCGCGTCTCCTCTTCGACAACGTCCCGCACGTCAAGGTCTTCTGGCCGATGCACGGCGTGCAGACCTCGCAACTCGCGCTCCAGCACGGCGCCGACGACATGGACGGCTCGGTCGTCGAGTACAAGATCACGCACGACGCGGACAACTACGGCACGCCCAACAAGCTCAGCCGTGAGGACCTGCTCGAACTGATCCGTGACGCGGGCTTCCGCCCGGTCGAGCGCAACACCCACTACGAGATCGTCCGCGAGTTCGACGGTCCCGACGCGGACCGCCGGGAGTCCCCGCAGACGATGCGTTTCTGACGTCGGCACGCGCCGGCACCCGCACCGCGGACCTTCCGCTGCGGACCCCTGCACGACGGAACCCCGGCCACGGCCGGGGTTCCGCGCTTTTCTACGCTGGTCCCCATGAGCCTCACGTTTCAGCTGGACCCGCCGATCGACACCGGGCTGCGGGACGGCGTCGTCGCGCTCTGGGCGGACGTGTCGAACGCCGGCGGCGCCGTCGGATTCGTCCCGCCGGTCAGCCCCGACGACATACGCCCCGAACTCGTCAAGCACCTGGCCGCGATGGCCGAGGGCCGCACCCGGCTGCTGGTCGGCAGGGAAGCCGACGGCACGGTCGCCGCCACCGCCTTCCTGGCGTACAACACCCACCGTCTGATGCGGCACTGGATCTGGCTGTACACGGTGATGGTCCACCCCTCCCACCAGGGGAAGGGATACGGGCGCGACCTGATGGAAGCGGCGGCCGGAGCCGCCCGTACCTTCGACGGCGTCGAGAGCATCCGGCTCACCTGCCGGGGCGGCACCGGCGTCGACCGCTTCTACGGATCCTGTGGTTACAAGGAGGTCGGCCGGGTGCCCGGCGCGATCCGCGTCGCCCCCGGGGACGACCGCGACGACATCACGATGTATCTGCCGCTGCTCTGATCCGGGCGGGTGACCGATCCGGACCGACCGGCTGATCAGACCGGCTGATCCGGCCGACACGGCGTGACCGCACCCCGGCCGGGACGGCCACAACTGGGGCGTGCTTCACTTGTCGGGCAGGATCCGATGCCGTAGGTACGAAGAGAGAGGCCTCAGCCGTGTCTGTAGCCAACCCGGGCGCCACGATTCGCTACACCGCGATGCGAATCCTCATCTTCATGGGATCCCTGGTCTTCTGCGCCCTGCTCGTCCACTTCGGTGTGGTGCCGAAGGGACTCGGCGGCTCCAACGCCGTCTGGACGATCCTGCTCGCGCTGGTCATCTCCGCGCCGCTGAGCTTCGTCCTGCTGCGCCGGCAGCGCGACAAGATGTCCGAGCAGCTGATCAACAGGGTCGACCGGGCCAAGGCCCGGCTGGAGGCCAACCGTACGCAGGAGGACGGCCTCGTCCAGTAGGGCGGCCTCGTCCAGTGGGACGCCGGTCCGCCGGTAGGGTGCCGTTCCCTCCGTAGGACACCGGTCGCGGTACGTAGGACACCGTTCCGCGGTACGCCGCGCGCAAGCCGTTCGACAGGACCCCGGCACCGGAGCTCATCGCTCCGGTGCCGGGGTCCTGTCGTTGGCGCTCCTTGCCGGCGGCGGCCCTCTGCCGTCGGCGACCGGCTGCCTCAAAGCCCTGCTTTGAGACTCTCAAAGTTGAAGTGTTAATGTGTCCGACATGAAGACAGCCGCGCGCCCACATTTCACGAGCATCGTGCTCGTGGAGCGCCTGCATGTCGATCTCTGCCGCTGCATGTCCGCGGCCTGTTGCGCCATGTCCGCGGCCTGTCGCCGCGTCTGAACGGCCTCATGCGGCGGCGCCCCCCCATGTGCTGGGCGCCGCGCCCCCGTCCCCCGTGCTCCATCCCGAGCACACAGCTGCGTCCTCACCGGAGTGTTCCCGTGTCCGCGAATTCCGCGAGCCCCGCCCCCAGTCCCACGAAGTTCCGAATACCCAAGATCCCGTTCTGGGCCCAGATCGTCGCCGGTCTGGTGATCGGTGTGCTGCTGGGCTGGCTGACCCGCAGCCAGGACATCCACTGGCTCTACGCCACGCTCGACAAGGTCGGCCACATCTTCGTCCAGCTGCTGAAGCTGGCCGTGGCCCCGCTCGTCTTCTTCGCGATCCTGGTGTCCATCACCAACCTGCGCAAGGTCAACAACGCCGCCAGGCTGGCCACCCGCACCCTGCTCTGGTTCATGATCACGTCACTGATCGCCGTCGCCATCGGCCTCGCGATCGGTCTGATCACCAACCCGGGCGCCGGCACCGGCCTGACCCCGAAGGACGGCAAGCTGCCCGAACACGCGGGCTCCTGGCTGGACTTCCTCACCGGGATCATCCCGGAGAACGTGATCGACCCGTTCACCCAGCTCAACGTCCTGCAGATCGTCTTCATGGCAGCCGTCGCCGGTATCGCCGCGCTCTCCCTCGGTGAGAAGGCGCAGCCGATCCTCACCCTCAGCGAGGCCGTGCTCGAACTGCTCCAGAAGGCCCTGTGGTGGGTCATCCGCCTCGCCCCGCTGGGCACCATCGGCCTCATCGGCTTCGCCATCGCCGACTACGGCTGGGACCTCATCGGCAAGTACGCGACCTTCACGGCCGACGTCTACATCGGCTGCGCCCTGGTGATGTTCGGGGTGTACCCGATCCTGCTCGCCACCGTCGCCAAGGTCAGCCCGCTCCAGTTCTTCAAGGGCGCCTGGCCCGCGATCCAGTTGGCCTTCGTCTCCCGCTCCTCCGTCGGCACGATGCCGGTCACCCAGGCGTCGGCCGAGCGGCTCGGTGTGCCGAAGGAGTACGCGTCGTTCGCCGTGCCGTTCGGCGCGACGACCAAGATGGACGGCTGCGCCGCGATCTACCCCGCGCTCGCCGCGATCTTCATCGCCCAGATCTTCGACGTGCACCTCGGCGTCGGCGACTACGTCCTGATCGCCTTCGTGTCCGTCATCGGCTCGGCCGCCACCGCGGGCCTGACCGGCGCGACGGTCATGCTGACGCTGACCCTCTCCACGCTGGGCCTCCCGCTGGAGGGTGTGGGCCTGCTGATGGCGATCGACCCGATCCTGGACATGATGCGTACGGCGACGAACGTTGCAGGACAAGTTGTAGCACCGTTGATTGTGGCTGCACGAGAGGGCATCCTCGACCGCGACATGTACAACTCGGCGACCGCCTCGCCCATCGAGGAGTACGAGGCCGAGCCGCAGGAGTCCGAGACGTCCGAGGAGCGCGTGCCGGTCTCTGCGTAAGGCAGACCCAGAACCCCCTTCGGCAGAACTGAGGAAGCCCCCTATCGGTAGGGGGCTTCCTCAGTTCTGGGCCGGACGGGGTCGATCAGTGGGTGCCACACCGTGTTCGAGATAGCGGGTGCTGCCGTCGCGACGGGCCTCGACCGCTGCGGCGACTCTTCGGGCAAGCCGGGGGATCAGGAGTTCATGCACCATCGGTGGGGTGGAACTCGGCACCGAGCCCTTTCGCCTCCGCCCCCTCCGAATCCCCGACCGGCGTAACCCGGATCGAGTCCGGCTCGGGAGGCTTTCTGCGGCCTCGCCCGACGCTGAACACCTCTACCTCGTCGATCATCTGGGCGACGATCGCCCTCCGGCGGTCAAGGTTCTCCGGAGACTCATCGCCCCACACTGCCATCGCGTCGACCACGCGGCGAGACTGCCTCACGACCGATGCTGACTCGCGGACGCGGAGGGCCTGCAATTCGGTGCGGAGGTGGCCGAGGGAGTCGAAGTAGTCCTCGTCCTCCAACTTGCCGTCCTTCCACCGCTGCCGCAGGACCCTGATGCGCTCCTCCAGCATCGAAATCTGCCCGGACAGATCCTCGGTAGGGGGCTCCTGCGGCTGCGGTTGGCGCAGTGCCAGGGCGGCCTCGACCATCTCGTTCAGCCGCTCCTCGATCCAGGTGTACGACCGGCTCACCTTCCCGCAGCCCAACTCGCCGCCGCGCCCCGACTGACCCGAGTGGCAGAGCGTTCGTCGGAACGTCCTGCCTTGGATGGTCGCCCACTGGACCCGCATGACCGACCGGCAGTATCCGCACTTGAGGAACCCCGAGTACAGGTGCTTGCGCTTGCCGGAGCCCTGAGCGGCAGGGGTCGCCCGGGAGTCCAGAACAGTTTGTACGTTGTCCCACTCGGAGCGGGTGAGCGGGTGGGGGTAGACGCTGTCCCCGATGTCCTGGCCCTTGTACGTGATGATCCCGCCGACCCGCTCGGACCGGTACACACGCTTGACCTTCTGAATCGTCCAAGCCGTTCCGCCGGGGGATCGCGCTCCCGCCTCGTTCCAAAGGCGCGCCACGTCTCCGGGCGTCTTTGCCGGGAAGCTCATGAGCATCTCGTATCCGCGCTGGATCAGTTTCACTTCCTCGGGCACGGTGCGCTGAAAGTTCGAGTCCGGATCGAATCCGAAGACGCGGGGACCGCCTGCGTGCGGCTTGCCCTTCTCACGACGCTGGAGCAGTGACCTGTTCACCCGCTCCGACATGCACTCGGTCTCCTGCTGGGCCACCGCTCCCTTGATCGTCAGGACCATGCGACCGTTGGCCGTGGCGGTGTCCTCGCCCTCCGTCGTGGCGAACGCGAAACCCTGTGCTTTCTGCTCCTCCAAGAAGCTGGTCAGTTCGGCGATGCGGCGGGTCAGGCGGTCGATCGAATAGACGACGATCGCGTCCACTACCCCGTCACGAGCGTCACGCAGCATCTCCGTGTACGCGGGGCGCTTGCGCTTGCTGGTGGTGGAAGCGGACGCGTCGTTCTCGGGGTAGACCTTGTAGACGGTCCACCCGAGACGTGAGCACAACTCCCGGCACGCCTTCTCCTGGCGCTGGATGCCGAGTTCCTGACCCTTGCGGTCCTTGCTGATCCGGACGTAGATCGCCACACGTTGCGGCTTGGACATGGGACCCTCCGACTGTCATACCGCGCTCTACAACGTGCATACATGCCGCGCGGTTACGAACGCGGCCGGTCAGGTACTCGTCCCGGTCGTCGTCTCGGCCCGGGAGAAGACCCTCGATCCCGGCGCGTTCCGGTCGGCGTCCGCTTCCCCGGTGGACGACCACGCAGCGCGCGAGGCCGGGCAGGAGGCCACCCTCCCGGTCGCCGCTTGACCCTTCACCGCACGGCTCCGGCCCCTCCTCCGTACGACGGGGAGGGGCCGGAGCCGTACTCTTGCCGGGGTACGACCGACCGGCTGAAGGGACTCTCAGGTGGGTGCAGTCAAGGCAGCCAAGGGCAAGCGGATGCCCCGGGCCGTACGCGAGCAGCAGATGATGGACGCTGCCGTACGGACCTTCGGACAGCGCGGGTACCGGGCCGCCTCGATGGACGAGATCGCCGAACTGGCAGGCGTGTCCAAGCCCCTGGTCTATCTGTATCTGAATTCCAAGGAAGAGCTCTTCACCGCCTGCATACGGCGCGAGGCGAAGTCGCTCGTCGACGCGGTGCAGACCGGGGTCGACCCCGACGACCCGGCCGACCGGCAACTGTGGCACGGGCTGGGCGCCTTCTTCGAGCACACCGCGGGGCACCCGGACGGCTGGAACATCCTGCACCGCCAGGCCCGCACGCACGGTGAGCCGTTCGCCGCCGAAGTCGGCGCCATGCGGGACGAGATCACGAAGTTCGTGACCGGCCTGATCGGCGCGGCGCACCGCGAGGCACACCGCGACCCGGCCCTTCCCGACCGTGATGTGGCCGGTCTGGCACAGGCGCTGGTCGGCGCCGCGGAGTCGCTGGCCGGGTGGGCGAACGAGACCCCCGGCGTCTCGGCGAAGGAAGCCGCTTCGACGCTGATGAACTTCGCGTGGGCGGGCCTGGAGAACCTCATGAACGGGGAGCGCTGGGTGCCGTCACCTCGCCCGTGAGGTGGATCCGCTCCGCCCCTTCCCGGCCCCGGCTGAGGAGACGGAAGGTGCCCGCCCCGGGGTCGGCGGTGTACGTCACCGTTCCCGGCAGCAGGACCGGCGCCCTGAACCCGATCCGTACCCGTACGGCGTCCGGGGTCCCGGCCTCCGCCAGACAGCGGGCGGCCGTCCACATGCCGTGCGCGATGGCGCGGGGGAAGCCGAAGAGCCTCGCGGTCAGCGGGGAGAGGTGGATCGGGTTGCGGTCCCCGGACGCGGCGCCGTAGCGGCGGCCCAGACCGGCGGGCAGCTCCCAGGTGGCTGTCGCGGTGGCGGTCCCGATGGAGGTTCCGGTGGCGGTCCCGGTGGTTGCGGCCGTGTCGACGGTGGCGTCGTCGTCCGTACGGTGGGGCTGAGCGTCGTCCGTACGCTGTGATTGCGCGTCGTCCGTACGGACCTCCGGGTGCGCCTCGGACGTCCGGTGCCGGGCCAGATACCTACTCCGCGACTCCCAGACCAGCTCGCCCGCGAGCCGCGCCTCCGTCACCATGACGACCTCGGTGCCGCGCCGGTGCGGCCTCAACCCGTCCGCGTACACGCTCAGTTCGGGCGCGTGGTCCGCCGGCAGGGCGCGGTGCCGGGTGATCTCGATGCCGGTGTGCACGAGACCGAGGACCGGCAGCGGGAAGGCCCGCGCGGTCATCAGCCGCATGGCCGCCGGGAAGCCGAGAACATGCGGATACGTGAGGGGGAGCGGGCCGGTCCGGTCGAAGCCGCAGATCTGGGCGTACGCGGCGAGACGCCCGGGGTGGATCCGCGCTCCGGGAAGCGTCAACCTGCCTGCGGGCAACGGCGCATCGGCCGACACGGCAGGCTTGAAGGGCGAGGTCAGCGCGCCACGCACCATGGTGG
Source organism: Streptomyces sp. NBC_01267 (assembly GCF_036241575.1). Classification (NCBI taxonomy): domain Bacteria; kingdom Bacillati; phylum Actinomycetota; class Actinomycetes; order Kitasatosporales; family Streptomycetaceae; genus Streptomyces; species Streptomyces sp. NBC_01267. The sequence continues at coordinate 4,535,679 of NZ_CP108455.1, forward strand.
TCAGCAGGCCGGCGGGGTGCGGGGGACGGTCGCTCATGGTCCAGGCTCCCTGATCCGTACGGTATTTACTCCAGGGTAAGATTACCTGGGGGTCAGGTGCTGGTCGATGTCGCCGCCGATCGGCGCCGCACCGGCCGGGGGCTGATTGCTTGTGCGCCGCGTGATCGGGCGGTGTGGGCCCCATGAGGGTCGAGTTGAACCCCCTGCCCGCTGGAGCGCCAACTGTTAGCCTGGCCAGTCGATCTGGGCGGTCGGTTGGCAAGGGGGATGGACAGTGGGACGACCGGAGGACCCGGCAGGGGAGACGCCGGAACAGTTGAAGAAACGGGCGGAGGATCTGCGGGCCTGTGCCCGAAAGGCCCGCGCGCTCGCCAACAGACTCGGGCCCCATCTGGACGGTGCTGCGAAGAAGGCCCAGCAGTCCGATCCTCCGATATGGCAGGGGCCGTTTGCCACCGACTCGACGAGGCAGATCGTGAACCGCAGCCGCACGTTGGGTCAGATGGCATCCGCGCTCATGCACGATGCCGGCCGTTGGGACGTCGAGGCGGACCGACTCGACGATCAGATGAAGGCGGCCTTGGCCAAGCAGAAGACTGGACCGGGCCATTGACCGGATTCCGTGGCTTCGACACCGCCGAGATCGGCGCACTCGCTTCCAGCCTGCGAAAGTTGGGCGGCGACGCAAGGGGGCTGCACCGGGACCTGGCTCTCGTCCTCACCGAGGCGTCCCAGCTCATGAACGGAAAGCCGGCCACGACCGACCCGCTCCTGGAGCCTCTTGTCGGCCAGGTCTTTGTCCTGCCTTCGTTCTTCGGCGGGCCCGCCCACATGCCCGGGGTGCTCGACGGCGAGCTCGGGGACATGGCCGGTTCGATGGATCGCCGCAGCAAGCAGCTCGAAGAATGCAAGGTCCTGATCGAGCACGGCTACTCGATCGACCCGGCCCTCCTCTTCGCGGACGAGGCCGCTGCCGACGAGCAGCACATCAACGACGCCCTGGAACAGATCAAGGAACTCGACGGTAAGGACTTCGGCACCAACGGCAACCGTGACGACCTGAGGAAGGTCGAGAGGATGCTGGATGGAATGACCGCTGCCGAACTGGATGCCTTCTTCGACCGTGTTCCCGAGGCAGACCTGAAGCGTTACAACGACCTGATCGGCAACACGAGTGACAGCGGCTGGAAATGGTGGGACGAGAACGGCCTGCCCGAGGGTGAGCGCCGCGATCACCTCAGCGGGATCCTCGCGAAACTCGGCCCCGAGCACTGGGCCAAGGCGCAGGCTGCCTTTCCGGGGACGCAACCGGGATTCGACACCACGGACGCATACCTGGATGGCAAGAACTCGCAGTCCGGGGCGGATGCGAAGGGCATGCACTGGGGTATCCCGTCCGATCCCCTCTTCGCCCCGGGCTCCGACGGGCAGGACATCACGGCTGCGGACATCAACCAGGGGCGCTTCGGTGACTGCTGGTACATCGCGTCGCTCACTTCGACAGCACAGGTGAATCCCCAGTTCATCCGTGACGGGATCAAGCAGAATCCCAATGGCACCGTCAACGTTCGCATCTGGGACAAGGACGGCAACCAGCGGTGGGTCACCGTGACCCCGGACGTGCCGCTGGACAAGGACGGCAATCCGCTGTCTGCTCGTGCCAAGGGAGCCATGTGGCCTGCCTATTACGAGAAGGCGTTCGCTCTGGTCTACGGGGGCGACAAGGGCGGTGCTCCGGACGACCATCTGGGCGACAAGCGCTACGACCGTACGGAGCACGGGACATACGGTGCGATCGAATGGGACTTCAACGAGAAAGCCCCTCCCTACGTCACCGGCCACAACTCCAAAGGAATTGACAACAGTGTCGACTCCGTGCAGAAAAGCTTCGAGTCCGGGCACCCGGTCATCGTCAGCACGGGCAGTGGCGACGATGTGAACAAGAAGGGCCAGCAGAACTGGGGAACGTCTTTCTCGACCCGCCACGTCTACTTTGTCAAGGGGTTCCAGAACGGCAACATCGTGCTTGGCAACCCGTGGGGCCCGCCTTACAAGGACATTGTGGCGAGCCCCGATCAGTACAAGGAGTTCTTCGGGAATCCGCAGGCTCTGGAGGTACCCACGTCATGAAGGCTGTCCGATTCGCCGCGGCCACCGGCTGTGTGCTTCTCGCGGTGGGCTGCGGCCCGTCCGGCAAGCAGGCGGCGTCCCCGTCGTCCTCCCGGACGTCCGCGACGCGCCCCGCGCCGGCCGTCGACAAGGGGCCGGTGTGTGCTGGTGACCGTGGGGCGAAGGGGATCCATGTGCTGCGTGGCGGTTCCGTCCAGCTGCCCGGTGGCGCCGGATCGGTCTCGTACCGGGAGGCGCGGTCGGACGGTTCGGCCCGTACCGCGGTCCTGACCAACGGGACGGGCCCCGGTGCGGCAGCGGCCGGGACCCGGGACTGGACCGTGAAGCCGGGCCAGGCCCTCACTGTCGGCCGGGCCTCGTTCACGGTCGCGCAGATCTGCACCTACCGCGTCGTCCTCACTCCGAAGGGTCAGAAGAACGTGACCTCGTCACCCCCACCCAGCTCCGAGGCCACTTGGCCGTCCCTGACCGACGGGCGCTTCCGTCTCAGGTGGCACATTCCGAACAATGAGTACAGCGGGCAGTACAGCGCGGTCGTGACGGAGATCAACCCCGGCCCGCGGGCGGACATCGGGATCGCGAGCCGGGACGGCGGGGACGCCTCCTACCCGGACGCCCGCGTGGGCGACACCCTCGAATTCGCCGGCCGGCTGTGGAAGGTGTCGGCCATCGAGGCCGGTGACGGGAGCCCGGCCGGGAGCAACCCGCACTCCGGGTACGTGGACCTCCAGCTGATCGGACCGGCCGGGGGCTGATCTGCCGCACCCGGCGGCCGGCCATGAGGTCCCCCCCCAGTGGCCGGGAGGGGGGCACCTCGCGTCCCTCGGCGACCGGGCGCCGCCTCAGGCCCCCAACAGGCTCTGCCCGCAGACCCGTACGACCTGGCCGTTGACGGCGCCCGACGCGGGGTGCGCGAACCAGGCCGTCGTCTCGGCCACATCGACCGGAAGGCCGCCCTGGCCCAGGGAGTTCAGCCGGCGGCCCGCCTCGCGGATGAAGAGCGGGAGGGTGGCCGTCATCTTCGTCTCGATGAAGCCGGGGGCCACGGCGTTGAGGGTGAGGCCCTGTTCCGCGAGCCGGGGCGCCAGTGACCGGACCAGGCCGATGATCCCGGCCTTGCTCGCCGCGTAGTTGGTCTGGCCGGTGTTCCCGCCGATCCCGGCGATCGACGCCGTCGCCACGATCCGCCCGCCCGGCCGCAGCGTGCCGGACTTCAGTAGGGCGTCCGTCGTCCGCAGCACGCTGTCCAGGTTCACGTCGAGCACGCTCGACCACCGTTCGGCGGGCATGTTGGCAAGGCGGCGGTCGCGGGTGATGCCCGCGTTGTGGACCAGGATGTCCAGGCCGTCGGGGAGCGCGGCGGTGATCCGGTCGGCCGCGTCGGGGGCGGTGATGTCCAGGGGCAGGGCCGTTCCGCCGAGCGAGTCGGCCGTACGGGTCAACTCGGCCCGTGACTCCGGGACATCGAGGCAGACGACCTTCGCCCCGTCCCGGGCCAGGGTCGCGGCCACCGAGGCGCCGATGCCGCGCGCCGAGCCGGTGACCAGCGCCGTACGCCCGGCGAGCGGCAGGTCCCCGTCGGCGGGCGTGACCGGTCCGGTGTCCGCGACCGGTCCGGCGTCCGCGACCGGTCCGGCGTCCGCGGCGCCGCCGATCTCGATGACCTGGCCGCTGACGTACGCGGACCTCGGCGACAGCAGGAAGCGCAGGGTCGACTCGGCGGCCGTCGCGGACACGGTCCTGACCAGCTGTACGGTGCGGCCCTGTCCGATCTCCTTGCCCAGCGACCGTACGAAGCCTTCGAGTGCCTGCTGCGCCGCGGCCTGGTGGTGGTCGGAGCCGGAGAGCGGCGCGCCCAGCACCACCACCCGGCCGCCCGGCGCGACCGACCGTACGACGGGATGCAGCGTGCCGTGCACCTCCGCGAGACCGGTCACCGTGGCGACCCCCGTTGCGTCCAGCACCACACCCACGGGGCGTTCGGCCTCCGCGCCGACCTCCAGGCCGGTGCGGGCGAGCACCTCGGCCAGCCCGGGGAGCGGGGTTCCGGGGGTGGTCAGATGCAGCAACGGCCCTTCGAGGGACGGACGTTCGGCGGACCACCTGCGCAGCACGGCCGGTTGCGGAAGGCCGAGCCTGCGTGTCAGGAATCGGCCGGGTGCTGTGCTGGAGAAGTGCAGATAGCGATCGGCCATTGTCCGGACTCCTTGCGTCGTCGTAGATTTACTCCTGAGTAAGGTTACTCAAGGGTCAGGAGTTGGTCGAGATGAAGCCCCTCAAGGTCGCCGTGATCGGAGGCAGCCGCATCCCCTTCGCGCGCGCCGACGGCCCATACGCGACCGCGTCCAACCAGGACATGCTGGCGGCCGCGCTGGACGGTCTGGTCGAGCGGTTCGGCCTGGAGGGCGAGCGGGTCGGCGAGTTCGTGGCGGGCGCGGTGCTCAAGCACAGCCGCGACTTCAACCTGGCCCGCGAGACGGTGCTCGGCTCACGGCTCGACCCGCGCACCCCGGCGTACGACATCCAACAGGCCTGCGGCACCGGCCTGCAGGCTGTCATCGCCGCTGCCAACAAGATCGCGCTCGGCGCCGTCGACTGTGCGATAGCCGGTGGGGCGGACACGGCGAGCGACGCGCCCCTCGGGGTCAACGACCAGCTCAGGAAGATCCTGCTGGAGGCGCGGCGGGCGAAGTCGGCCGGCGCGCGGCTCAAGGCGCTCGCACGGGTGCGCCCCCGGCACCTCGTCCCGGACATCCCGCGCAACTCCGAACCCCGCACCGGGCTCTCGATGGGTGAGCACGCGGCGCTCACCGCCCGAGCCTGGGGCGTCAGTCGCGAGGACCAGGACGTGCTGGCGGCGGCCAGCCACCAGCGGCTCGCCGCCGCCTACGAACGCGGCTTCCTCCAGGACCTGGTGGTGCCCTTCCGGGGGCTGGCACGCGACCAGAATCTGCGTCCGGGCTCCACCGTCGGCGAACTCGCCACGCTGAAGCCGGTGTTCGGCACCGGGGAGCCGGGCGCCACGATGACGGCGGGCAACTCGACCCCGCTCACGGACGGCGCGGCGACCGTGCTGCTCGCGAGCGAGGAGTGGGCGCGGGAGCGCGGGCTGGTGCCGCTGGCGTATCTGACGCTGTACGAGACCGCGGCGGTCGATTTCACCGGAGTGGGAGCCGGAGTGGGAGCCGGAGCCGGAGTGGGAGCGGAAGCGAGAGCGGGAGCGGGAGCGGGAGCGGGAGCGGGAGCGGGAGCGGGAGCGGGAGCCGGAGTGGGAGCCGAGGCCGGATCCGTAACTGGCTCTCGGCCAGGTTCCGGGTCCGCAGCCGACGCCGACCGGAACCGGACGGACGGCCTGCTGATGGCCCCCGCCCACGCCGTCCCGCGCATGCTGGAACGTTCCGGGCTGACCATCGCCGACTTCGACCTCTTCGAGGTCCACGAGGCCTTCGCCTCCCAGGTGCTGGCCACGCTGGCCGCCTGGGAGGAGCAGGGACTGGCCCCGGTCGACCGCGCGAAGCTCAACGTCGCGGGCTCCTCGCTCGCCACCGGGCATCCCTTCGCGGCGACCGGCGCCCGTATCGTCGCGACACTCGCCAAGCTGCTCTCGGAGCGGGACGCTCCGGGGCGGGGGCTGATCTCCATCTGCGCGGCGGGCGGACAGGGCGTCACCGCGGTGCTGGAAAGGCCCTGACGCCCGGCCCCTCCGGTATCTCGGCCCCTCCACCACTCCGCCCGCGCCGTCCCTTCCTCCGCACACCGTTCCTCCGCACCGTTCTCCGCCCGCCCCGGCACCCGACGTACCACGACATGAGGAGCCGCACGTGCCTGTGACCGTGTCCGTACAGCAGTGGGAACCGCACAAGCGACGCGTGGACGGGAGGGTGCGGGAAGTCTCCGTACCGCCGCTCGTCCACCCCGTCGAGCAGGGTTCGCTCGCGGACATCCCCTTCGACAACGCGCACCAGGCGCCCGAAGAGGCTGTCCTCAGCAGGAAGCAGCCGGACGGCAGTTGGGCCGATGTCTCGGCCCTGGACTTCGCCTACGAGGTGCAGGCCGTGGCGAAGGGCCTGATCGCCGAGGGGCTGCGGGCCGGGGACCGGATCGCGATCATGGCCCGGACCACCTACGAGTGGACGCTCCTCGACTTCGCGGCCTGGGCCGCCGGCCTGGTCACCGTCCCCGTCTACCCGACGTCGTCCGCCTTCCAGGCCCGCTGGATACTCCAGGACTCGGGCGCGGTCGCCTGCGCCGTGGAGGACAAGGAGCAGGCCAGGCTGATCAGTGCCGAGCGCCGCCAACTGCCGGGCCTGGTACACCTGTGGGAGTTCGACACGGGCGCGGTGGCACTGCTGAAGCGGGCGGGCCGGGACATACCCGACCAGGCCGTCGCCGACCGTCGGGCCACCCGCTCGCCGTCCTCGGTCGCCACACTGATCTACACCTCGGGCACCACGGGCCGTCCCAAGGGCTGCGTCCTCACGCACGGGAACTTCTTCGCCGAGGTGGACAACGCGATCGAACTGCTGCACCCGGTCTTCAAGTCCGTGAGCACGGACCCGGCGTCGACGCTGCTCTTCCTGCCGCTGTCGCACGTCTTCGGCCGGATGGTGGCGATCGGCTGCATGCGGGCGCGGGTCCGCCTCGGCCACGCCCCCAGCATCCGTACGGAGGACCTCCTCACCGACCTGGCGGGCTTCCGGCCGACGTTCCTGCTGGCGATCCCGTACGTCCTGGAGAAGGTCTACAACACGGGCCGGGCCACCGCCGAGCAGATGGGCCGGGCCTCGTCCTTCGACCGCGCGGCGCGGATCGCCCAGCGGTACGGGGAAGCGCTGGAGGCCGTCGAACACGGCACCGGATCCGGCCCCGGCCTCGGCCTGCGGATGGCGCACGCCGTGTACGACCCGCTGGTCTACCGGCGGATCCGGGCGGCACTCGGCGGCAGGGTGAAGTACGCGATCTGCGGCGGCTCCCCGCTCGGCCACCGACTCGCCGCGTTCTACGCGGGCGCGGGCATCGAGATCTTCGAGGGGTACGGCCTGACGGAGACGACAGCCGCCGCGACGGTCACACCCCCGCTGAGGCCCCGCCTGGGAACGGTCGGCTGGCCGCTGCCGGGCACGGCGGTACGGATCGCGGACGACGGCGAAGTGCTGCTCAGCGGCGGCCAGGTCTTCAGCGGCTACTGGAACGCGGAGCAGCAGAGGGCGGGGAACGGGAACGGGCCGGGGGTCGCGCGGGGCCAGTGGTTCGCGACGGGCGACGTGGGCGCGCTCGACGAGGACGGCTACCTCACGATCACCGGCCGCAAGAAGGACATCATCATCACGTCGGGCGGCAAGAACGTGGCCCCGGCGCCGTTGGAGGACTGGCTGCGGGCGCATCCGCTGGTGGGTCAGTGCATGGTCGTGGGCGACAACCGGCCGTACGTGACCGCGCTGATCACCCTGGAGCCGGACGGGCTCGCCCACTGGCGCCGGATGCGGAAGAAGACCGAACTGCCGATACGGGAACTCGTCCAGGACGAGGAACTGCGGGACACGTTGCAGCGGGCGGTGGACGAGGCGAACCGGCTGGTGTCCCGGGCCGAGTCCATCCGGCGGTTCGCCGTCCTGCCGGTGGACTTCACGGAGGAGAACGGCCATCTGACGCCTTCGCTCAAGGTGAAACGGGCGGCGATAGCGAAGGATTTCGAGCGGGAGATCGAAGGGCTCTACAGCTGAGAAGGCGAAAGGCCGGATCCCGAACCAGTAGGCCCGAACAAGCAAGACTGAACAAGCAGGCCCGAACAAGCAGGCCCGAACAAGCAGGCCCGAACCAGCAAGACCGAACCAGCAAGACCGAACCAGCAGGACCGGCCCGGAAAGGCAGGCGGGCGGAAAGCAGGCCGGACAAGCCAGGTTCGGAAAGGCAGGCCGGAGAAGGCAGGCCCGGAAAGGCAGGAGCCCCGTTCCTTGTGGAACGGGGCTCCTTGGGTGGTGCTATCCCGACCGCGATCGATCGGCCCGGGCAACTAGGCCGGGATGACGTTCTCCGCCTGCGGACCCTTGGGGCCCTGCGTGACGTCGAAGGTCACTTGCTGGTTCTCCTCGAGCGAGCGGAAACCAGACGCGTTGATCGCGGAATAGTGGACGAAGACATCCGGGCCGCCGCCGTCCTGGGCGATGAAGCCGAAGCCCTTTTCAGCGTTGAACCACTTGACGGTTCCGGTAGCCATAAGCCCTCCTTGGGCCAAAGGGTTGCCCTGCTCCAGAACCTGCTAAGAAGTCTGAAAACTACAAAAGCCTGCGGGTTACATGCTCCGCAGGCTCTGTACTGCAAGGGAAACCAAACTGCAACTTGCGATCGAGCCTAGCATGCGCCCACGCGCCCGCGATAGAGGCGAAGATCACTTCACCCGGACGTTTGGAAGCGGCGCGTCAGGCTGACGGACCACCCTGCGTACTGCACCGTACAACGCGGGTCTAGCCTCACGATGTGGACAATTCATACGCCGAAAACGCCGCCGCATCCGCCACCGGGAACACCTCCCCGGACGCCGCCGGAGCCGATCACCGTCGCAGCCGGCCGCGCGTCGGGCACATCCAGTTCCTGAACTGTCTCCCGCTCTACTGGGGGCTGGCCCGCACCGGCACGCTCATCGATCTCGAGCTCACCAAGGACACCCCGGAGAAGCTCAGCGAACAGCTGGTCCGGGGCGACCTCGACATCGGCCCGATCACTCTGGTCGAGTTCCTCAAGAACGCCGACGACCTGATCGCCTTCCCCGACCTCGCGGTCGGCTGCGACGGCCCCGTGATGTCCTGCGTGATCGTGTCCAAGAAGCCGCTGGAGCAGCTCGACGGGGCGCGGGTGGCGCTCGGTTCGACCTCGCGTACGTCCGTACGGCTGGCGCAGCTCCTGCTCGCCGAGCGGTACGAGGTCACGCCCGACTACTACCGGTGCCCGCCCGACCTCGGCGTGATGATGCAGGAGGCGGACGCGGCCGTCCTGATCGGGGACGCGGCGCTCCGGGCGTCGCTGCACGACGCCCCGAAGCTCGGCCTGCAGGTCCACGACCTGGGGCAGATGTGGAAGGAGTGGACGGGGCTGCCGTTCGTCTTCGCGGTCTGGGCGGCGCGGAAGGACTACGCGGCCCGCGAGCCGGAGCTGGTCGAAGAGGTCCACCGGGCGTTCCTGGAGTCGCGCGACGTGTCGCTGGAAGAGGTAGCCAAGGTTGCCGAGCAGGCCTCGCACTGGGAGGTCTTCGACGCGGAACTGCTGGAGCGGTACTTCACCACCCTGGACTTCCGCTTCGGCGCGGCCCAGCTCGAAGGGGTCAGGGAATTCGCCGGACGGGTCGGCTCCACGACGGGCTTCCCCTCGGACGTGAAGGTCGAACTGCTCGGCAGCTGAGGCCGGTTGGGTGCGCGCGCCCACCGCTTCGACTGGTCGGGCTGCGGAAGCGCGGCGCTCCGCGCGGGGCGGCAGGGGGAGGGCGCATGCGGCCGTCATCGGCAGTCGGCAGGGGCAACTCGCCCAGGACGACGGGGCGTCGGCGGGTCGGCTGACGGCGGTGTTCAGCGCGGGCGTTCCCGGCGACGACGTACTCCGTCTCCGTGCGACGGTCACCGAGGGCCGGGCGGAGTGCCGGGACCGGTTCTCTACTGTGTCCGGGAGGACACGCACGTAACAGCAGACATCAGTGGGGGAATACCTGTTATGGAACCTTTACAGCCGGATGATCCGCAAACGCTGGGAAACTACCGGCTGTTGGGCCAGCTCGGGGTCGGCGGCATGGGTCGTGTCTATCTGGCCCGCTCGCCCGGTGGCCGTACCGTCGCGGTGAAGGTCGTACGCCAGGACCTCGCCGCCGACCAGGCGTTCCGGCAGCGCTTCCGCCACGAGGTCGACATCGCCAGGGCGGTCTCGGGCCGGTACACCGCACCCGTGGTCGACGCCGACCCGGACGCGCCGTTGCCCTGGCTGGCCACGGCGTACGTCCTCGGCCCGGACCTCACCGATGTCGTCGCCGCCCACGGCGCCCTCCCCGAACACACGGTGCGTGCGCTCGGGGCCGGGCTGGCCGCCGCACTGCAGGAGATACACGCCGCCGGGCTGATACACCGTGACCTCAAGCCGTCGAACGTGCTGCTCGCCGCGGACGGCCCGCGGGTCATCGACTTCGGCATCGCCCGTGCGGTGGACGGAAGTCGGCTGACCCAGACGGGAGTTGTGGTCGGCTCGCCCGGCTACATGCCCCCCGAGCAGGCGCTCGGCCGACCCGTCGACGGGTCGGGGGACGTCTTCTCCCTCGGCGCCGTCCTCGCCTTCGCCGCCACCGGCCGTAACGTCTTCGGCGACTCTGCCGCCCCGGCGGCCCTGCTCTACCAGGTGGTCCACGAGGCACCGGACCTGACCGGCACCCCCCAGATGCTGACCGGCCTGATCCGCGCCTGCCTGGCCAAGGACCCGGCGCAGCGCCCGAGCCCCGCGGAGATCCTCCAGTCGCTGGCCCCCGACGGCACCGGCGCGGTCCTGGCGGACTGGCTCCCCTCCTCGGTCTCCTCCACGATCGCGACGCACGCCTCGCGCATCCTGGACCTGGAGACCCCGGCATCCGGCAACACCCCGGTGACCGTCCCGGCCCCGGCAGCCCCGGTCTCCCAGGGGTTCGGCCCGGCCCCCACCACCCTGAACACCCCGGGAGCAACTGCCGTACCCGTACCTGTACCCGCGACCCCGTCCCGCCGCCGCTTCCTGGGCATCGCGGGCGGCGCGGCGGGCGTGGCGGTGGTGGGGGGCGGCGCGGCGTGGCTGATCACGCGGGACAACGGCACGTCCACGTCGGCATCCGACGCGAAGTCGAAGAAGAAGCGCACCCGGCCCGAGACCTTTACGACCCCGCCTCCCGGTACGGCGCCTCAGGTGCTCTGGCACAAATCGGTGTCGGTGGACACCCTCAGTACGGATCAGCGTCTTCTGGTCCGCGACGGAGCGCTCCTGATCAGTGGTGACCCGCTGGTGTCGTACGACGTGACGACCGGCAAGCACCTCTGGTCCCGTGCAGGAATCACACCGGCAGGTTCGCCGCTGCTCGTCTCCGCCGGAAAGCTCTTCCTGCTCAGTACGGAGTATGACGGCGACATCGTCGGCCTCGACCTGAAGACCGGTAAGGAAGCCTGGAGAAGCCGTCTGGGCAAGGAAATGACGGCCATGGCCACGATCGCCGTGGACGACAACAACGTGTACGTCATCGCTTCCGTCGACGACGGAAGGATCCGTGACGGGCTGACAGCTGTCGCCGCCGTCAGCCACCGGACCGGCCGGGTCGTCTGGAAGCAGACCCGTGACGCGGGGACCGACGACTACGACGTCATGGGCACAGCCGCGGGGAACCGCCTCGTCTACACCGACTCCAACTACAACCTCACCGTGCGGGAGACGATCAAGGGCAACCAGCTCTGGTCCCAGAAGATCGGCGACCAGTTGGAGTGGACGCCTGAGGTCCACGGCGGACTCGTCTTCCTCCCGGGGGAGACCATGCGCGCGGTCGGTGTCGAACACGGCGCGGAACGCTGGAAGCTCTCGCCGAACGGCCGCCGCGGATTCAAGGAGCCGAGGGTGGTCGACGGTGTGTTGTACGCGGCCGACTACGACCAGGGCGTCTGGGCCGTCAACCCCATGAGCGGCAAGAAGATTTGGCTCTGTGAGGAGACCGGTGCGCGAAAGGCTCCGACCGAGTACGTGCGGTTCGGCCAGACCCTCTACGGAGCCTCGTACGATGATGCCGGAGGCATTTTCGCGCTAGACCTCACGTCGGGTAAGTCCCGTTGGACGTACAACGACAACAAAGGCACCGACGAGCAGTGGCACATCGAGGTCTCCGGGCAGCGACTGCTGGCCACGCACGGTGGTGAGGTCTACGCCCTCCCAGCTGTCTGAGAAGCCAACCACACGTGTAGCGGTGCGTTCGCACCCATTAGCCTCAGTGAACCCATGTGACGAGCGAGCCACCCAGGGCCGGCAGGGAGGAAGACGACCATGCGAGTGCTGGTGACAGTCGTACGGGAGGGGGAGGAGCCGCAGGATGTTCTGGTCAACACGGACGACGCGGCTACCACCGGCGATCTGGCGGAGGTGCTCGCGGCGACGCGCGGCGCACGGCAGCAGGGTCGGGAAGCGGCCCCGCCGTCCGTCGTCGTCCCGATGCCGGGTACGACACTCGACCCGCGATTCACCTACGGGAACGAAGTGCCGGCGGGTCCCATGCTCTGGGCCGACGGCCACCGCTGCGATCCGCGCACACCTGTGGGTTCCGTCCTGCGCGACGGCATGAGGGTCTCGGTCGATGATTCGATAGGCCCACTGCTGCGCAGGGGAGAGCCGGTCGGTAGGTACGAGGTGCGGGTCGCCGCCGGGGCGGGCTCCGGGCGCGTGGTGCGACTTGCTGCCGGGTCCGCGACGATCGGCTCGGCCGCCACCTGCACGCTGACCGTCGCCGACAACCAACTGCCGCCACTGGCAGCCAAGGTGGCCATCGACGTGCAGGGCAATGCGACCCTCACCCCGCAGCCCGGCCTGGCCGTCCAGCTGGACGACGTCCCCGTCACCGGTGAGCAGTGCTGGCCGCTGCGCGGCGTCGTCCGGATCGGTGACTCACTCTTCGTGCTCGACGAGGTCGGCGCACCGGATGCCCACCTCGCCGACACCGGTGAGGGCGGTCTCGCCTACAACCGGCCCCCGCGCCTTTCACCGCTCAGGCCGCGCCCCCGGCTCGTTGTGCCGCTCCCGCCCTCGAAGGGTGAGCGCGCCCGTTTCCAGATGATCGCGGCATTCACTCCGCTCCTCTTCGGCCTCGTCATGTACCTGGTGACCAAACAGATCTACATGCTGCTGTTCTGTTTGATGAGCCCCCTGATGATGATCGGCCAGTGGGCGAGCGACAACCGCGAGGGCAAGAAGAAGAACAAGACCACAGCCAAGCAGTACAAGAAGGATCTCGCCGCCCACGAAGCCGACCTGGTCAGGGTCGGCAAGGACGAGCAGGCGCGGCTGCGCACCGGAAGCCCCGACCCGGCCGAGATCCTGCTCTTCGCCACCGGTCCCCGCCGTCGGCTGTGGGAGCGCCGGATCACCGACCCGGACGTACTGAGGCTGCGCATCGGCGTCGGCAGCCTGCCCGCCGACATCGAACTCGTCCCGGGGCGCGGCGGATCGTACGACGACGACCCGCCGGAGCCGCCCAGGCTTCCCGATGTACCAGTCACGCTGCCCTTCCCGGAGCTCGGCGTGGTCGGCATCGCGGGCGATCGCCCCCGTACGCTCTCGACCGCCCGCTGGCTTGCCGTACAGGCTGCCGTGCTGCACAGCCCGCGTGAACTCGCCCTGGTCGTCCTGTCCTCTGCGCGCGACGCCGCCGACGAGTGGGACTGGGCGCACTGGATCCCGCACACCGCACCCCAGCAGGGCCAGGACTGCCTGGCCCTGGTCGGCTCCGACTCCGAGGCCGTCGCCCGGCGCGTCAACGAACTACTCAACGAACTGGCCCGGCGCAAGGCCGCCCGCCAGAACCAGGGGCAGATGGCCGGGTCGGTCAACTCCGACCCGCACATCCTGCTCGTGCTCGACGGCGCCCGCCTGCTGCGTCGGATGGCCGGAGTGCCCCAACTGCTCCAGGAGGGACCCAAGCTCGGCATCTTCGCGCTCTGCGTAGACGAGGACGAGCGATTGCTCCCCGAGGAGTGTCGGGCCGTGGTGTGCTGGACCCCCGACTCCGCGGCGCACGTACGGCTGCGCGGCTCCGGCCTCGAAACGGTCGGCGAGGTACTGGCCGACCAGGTTGCCCGGGACTGGTGCGAGCTGTTGGCGCGTTCGCTGGCGCCCGTGAGGGACGTCAGTCGCGACGACGCCGACAGCGCCTTGCCCACCGCGGCCAGGCTGCTGAACCTCATCGGCATGCCGGACCCGACCGGCAATGACATCGAACGGATCTGGAAGGCGGGCGGATCCACGACCGCCGCCCCCATCGGGGTGGCGGCGGACGGGCCCTTCATCCTGGACATCCGGCGCGACGGACCGCACGCGCTCGTCGCGGGTACCACCGGTGCCGGTAAGTCCGAACTGCTTCAGACAATCATCGCCTCGCTGGCGGTGGCCAACCGGCCCGACGCCCTCAACTACGTACTCATCGACTACAAGGGTGGCAGTGCCTTCATGGACTGTGCCCGGCTTCCGCACACCGTGGGCATGGTCAGTGACCTCGACGCCCATCTGACCGAGCGGGCCCTGGCCTCGCTCGCCGCGGAGCTGCACCGCCGTGAGGAGATCCTCTTCGACACCGGCACGAAGGACATCGAGGACTACAACGACACCCGGAAGCTCCGTCCCGAGCTCGAACCGATGCCCCGACTCGTCCTGGTCATCGATGAGTTCGCCTCACTCGTCGCCGAACTGCCCGACTTCATCGCTGGGTTGGTCGACATCGCCCGACGTGGCCGTTCGCTCGGGGTACACCTGGTCCTCGCGACCCAGCGTCCCGCCGGTGTGGTGAGCGCGGACATCCGGGCCAACACCAACCTCCGGATCGCGCTGCGGGTGACGGACGGCTCCGAGTCGCAGGACGTCATCGAGGCGATGGATGCCGGCGCGATCGCCAAGTCCACCCCGGGCCGGGCCTTTGTCCGTTCCGGAGCGCAGTCGCTCGTGGGCGTGCAGTCGGCTCGTATCGGTGGCCGGCGCCCGGCGACCGGCGGCAGCGGGCCGAAGGCCACTCTGGCCCCGCTGACCTGGCCAATGTACAGCCGCCCCGCGCCCAGGGCGGCCGAGGCGGATGACGACGGGACGATGGTCACCGACCTCGCCGTACTCGTCGACGCGATCCGCGAGGGCTCGGAGAAGATGGGCTTCCCGGCCCCGCGCAGCCCCTGGCTGCCGCCGCTCGGTGAGCACGTCACCATCGATGAACTGACCGAGTTCCAGGACCAGGTGGCGGCCCATGAGGACGTGCCGCCGATCGGTTACGGGCTCACGGACCTGCCCGCCCAGCAGGCCCGTAAGCCGCTGGCCATCGACCTGGTCAACGGTGAACACACGATGCTTGTCGGCGGCGCCAGGTCCGGCCGCTCCACGGCACTGCGCACCCTCGGCGGTGCCATCGCCCGGGAGACTTCGCCGTCCGACGTACATGTGTATGCCATCGACTGCGGCTCCAACGCGCTGCTGCCGTTGGTCCGGATGCCGCATGTCGGCGCCGTGGTCAACCGCGACGAACCGGACCGGGTCCGGCGGCTGATCGATCGGCTGCTGGCCGAGATCGCCCGGCGCCAGCAGATGCTTGCCATGGAAGGTGCCTCCAGCGCTGCCGAGCAGCGGGCGACGGCGGCGCCGGAGGACCGGCTGCCGTGGATGGTGCTGCTGTTCGACAGTTGGGAGGGTTTCGTCTCCACCTTCGAGAACTACAACTACGGCCAGCTGATCGAGCAGGTCCAGCGGATCTTCCGGGAGGGCTCGGCGGCCGGACTCAAGGTCGTCATGACCGCCGACCGTTCCGGGCTCAGCGGGCACGTCTCCTCGGCCTTCGCGGACCGACTCGTCATGCGTTTCGCCGACTCGAACGACTACGGCACAGCCGGACTCCAGGTGCGCGAGGTCCCCAAGAACATGCCGCCGGGACGCGCCCTGCGCATCACGGACACCGGCATCGACGAGACGCAGATTGCTCTGCTCGACACCGACCCGGCGGGCCAGGCCCAGGTGCGTAAGCTTCGAGAGATCGCTGAGGCGGTACAGGACCAATACGGTAGGCGGCCCGCTGGGCGCGGCCCCATGCGGGTAGACGCCCTGCCCGCTCGGATCACAGCGGAACAGGCGATGGCTCTGGAGCCGGAGCTGACCCCCGCGTCGCCACTGTGGGCTCTGATCGGTGTGGGTGGCGACGAACTGGCGCCGATCGGCATCGACTTGATGGAATCGGGCCCCGGTTTCGTCATCGCGGGACCGCCCAAGTCCGGCCGCTCGAACGCCTTGGTGTGCGCCGCCGAGTCCCTGCTGCGCCAGGGCACCCCGCTGGTTCTCATCACGCCGCGCCGCTCGCCTCTACGGGAACTGGAAGGCCGCGAGGGTGTACTCGGTCTGCTCAACGCGGAGCACCGGGAGGACGACCTGGAGGAGTTGCTGGAGCAAGCGCAGGGACGTAAGTACGTGGTGGTCGTCGACGACGCCGAACTGCTCTACGACACCAGCTTGGATGAGGCGCTGGAGACCGTCGTGCGCAAGGGAGCGGACGGTGACCACGGCCTGATCGCGGCCGGCACGACGGACTCGCTGTCCTCGCAGTACCGGGGCTTTGCCACCGAGGCCCGCAAGTCGCGCAACGGTCTGCTGCTGACCCCGCAGACCCCACAGGAGGGCGAACTGTTCAATGTCCGCCTGCCGTCGAACAGCGGCTCGGGCCCGGTCGGGAGCGGGCTCCTGGTGTCGGGCGGCACGCTGATGCCGATCCAGGGCGTGATGCGCGGCTAGGCCCTGTATGGCAGCTCGCCCTGCGACGAGATCTACGGCGGCGGGGCGGTCACCTGAATCAGGTGACCGCCCCGCCGTCGTGCGCTCAGCTGACCTGGATCAGGTCGCGCGCTCGATGTTGTCGGCGCTCGTGGACGCGGACTTGCTGGCGTCCATCAGCGTCTCGACCCACTTCTCGAAGGTGGGACGGACGCTCTCCCAGTCGTGGCGGAACCGGTCGGCCTTCGGGCCCTTCCAGTAGCCGTCGCTTCCGGACGACGCCGAGTTCAGGGTCTTGATCAGAGTGTGGAGGTCACCCGACTTACCCTTGAAGGTCGAAGCCAAATGCCGGAGTTTTACAAGATCTGCACCGCGATCCATCGCGATCCTCCCCGTTGTCACTGAGGTAAACGGACTATCCGTTTGCAACAGTGGACGCTACCGCACCGCAGGCAGTTCCCGTAAAGCCCCTTCGGCCCTCCGGCTGGCGGAAGTTGGACGATCGGTGCCTTCTCAGGATTTCCGCGGTGGGACAACATCGTGCTGCCGGGAGGTGTCGAGGTTTGACACACGCTTTGATGCCGATTGGGGTCCAAACTATGCTTGACGCCAGTCTGCGCAGGACAGCGGGGGAGCTGCTATGGGTAATCCGGACATTCAGGAACTTAATACGCGTGCTGCGTCTCTGCGTTCGCTGGCGGACTACATCGATTCGATGGTCGATCAGCCCAACACTCAGAGCACGACAGCGATGAAGACCTGGGCGGGTCCCAATGCGGATGACGTGCGAGGCAAGCTGAAGAGTTGGCGCACGAAGTGCGGCACAGTCGCCAAGGCGCTGCGCGACGAGGCACACAAGGCCACTCAGGACGCCAAGGATCTGCAGAACCCGAAGAAGTGATCCGCGCGGCCGTCAGGCCCTGGGGAGAAAGAGAGACATGCCTTCTTACGACAGTTCCCGAGGCCGTCTCCGGCTGGCCGACCGCCACATCGGCGTGTTCGCACACCTGCTGGACGGCGAGACCCCACCCGACGACCTTTGGCCGTCCTTGGCAGAGCTCCAGCAGATCGGCCTGGTCGGTGAGGAAGGTGAACTGGCCCCACTGATGCGGGATCTGCTCGGTGCGCTCTCCGAGCCCTTGGTCATGATCACGGTGGAGGTCACGGGCGAACACGGTCCGGTCAACCACGGCGTCATCGTGGGCCAGGACGCGGTCGTCTCCCACGATGGTTGGCCCGGCGAGGAGGAGTCCGAGTACGTCCCGCTGGAGCCCAGCACCCTGGTGTGGGAACTGGCCCGCAAGGTCAACCTCCGAAACAGTGAGAGCGAGGAGCCGACGACCCCGCGCGTCGAAACGACGATGGGCGCTCTGGACTCGGCCTTCGTGGCGCTCGGCGAAGGCGATGGAGTGGACGAGGCCGCGACGCGCGAACTGGTGCGCAAGGCCCTGGTGGCGTCCGACAGTAAACTCAAGGACCCGGAGCTGGCCCAGTTCGCCGACCTGGTCCTGGCCGTCAACGCCACCTGGCGCATCACCACGGCCTGGGACGGCAAGCACGAGGGCGAACGGGCCGCAATGCTTCGCGCCCTCGCGGTCTGGGACTGCGGCCCCCGCGGTTACTGGATCCGCGAACAGCCGGAGGAGCCGATCCTGCCGGGCCAGGTGACACCGGAGAGCGTGCTGGTCCTGGTGCGATCGGATGCAGGCGCGATCTGGGAGAAGGTCGCGGATCTGCTGCCGGACAAGGTTGATCTGATTGACGAGGCGTGACGCAAAAGCCGAGTTCATTTCAGTTTGATTTGCTCCCTTTCAGTGAGAGGCAATAAAAGGGCAAACGTGGAAGTATCGCGACTTCCCGGGATCCCTGTCGCCTGCCGGGCCCCACTTGGAAGGCAGCGGGAGGGGACGACTCTGAGCCGGGTCCGCCTGCCCGGTGGCGAACTACCGGATTCTCTCCTCCGAGGGAGGCCTGGGGAAAGCGAGCCTCCGCGCGGCAGGCCTCACCGTGGGCGGAACAGTCGTATCGATGACCGGTAATTCCCCCACCGTCCGGCAATGAGACGCGAACCCTGGGCGATGGGGGAATGGACAGCGAAGTGAACAGCACGGATGCCGTCGGCGTGGAGGACACAGCCTCGACGCCGATTCCCGTCGAGCGCCCCCGCCGGTGGCCCGGCACCATTGGCACCCTTGTCCTCGCGCCACTGTTGCTGGGCTGCGCCTGGCTCGCGCAGCGGCAGGGCACGTCGGCGATGCTGCTGGCCGTGTTCCTTGCGCTGATCGTGCTCTGTACCGCCTGGGCCATGTGCGGTGCCGGGCCGGGCGTCTGTGCAGCCACGCTCGGGTTCGTCCTGCTGCTCTTTGCTGGGCCCGCGCTGAACGACTTCGTGATGAACCGGCGTGGGGTGCACCACGAGGGCCTGATGGCCGGTGTCGCGAGCTATCACCGTAAGCACGGCGATGCTGGCCACACCTGCCAGGTGGTCCGCATCGATCCTGTTACGGGCAAGCCCAGGACGTACTCGGTGGACGATTCCAGCGGCTGCTCTGGAAGCAGCAAGACCGGTCAGCGGGTAATCCTGGTCGAGGACCCGACCGGTTGGCTCGTTCCAAGGCTGGACAGTTCGGTCCACGGGTTGTCTTCCGGTCTCGCGTGGACCTGCGGCAGCCTGTTCGCCGGGATGGAAGCGTTCGTTCTGTACGGGCGGTTGCGGCGTCGGCACGACTGAGTGGGCTGGGGCTGAGCAGGTCCATTCCCCGACACGGGGGTTTCAGTCGTGGGTGCCGTACGGCGCCGTGGTTCGAGCGGGACTTCGACGCGCTGCCGCGGAGATCGTAGGCCTGCGCCCTCGTGCACGGGCTTGAATCGCCGTACCGGATGACGAGATCCGGGGGTGTCGGCAGTGGCTGCCGACGCCCCCATGTTCAGAACCAGTGCATCGGGTTGGCTTTTTTGGCGAGGCTCTTGGCGCCGTGGGCGATTCCGGAGCCGACTTTTGATGCTTTGTCTCCGACCCAGTCGGCGGCTTTGCCTGCGCCCTTCTTGATGTCGTCCCAGTGTTCGACGATTTTTGCGCCGCCGTAGATGATCCCGGTTCCGACGGCGAGGCCGATGGTGACGGGGTTGGGGGCGATCATGGCAGCGGTCATGGAGGCGTTGAAGCCGACCTCGGCGACATCCGCGACGTACCCCGCGCCCTTCCGCTTGAATGCGTCGATCGGGTTGCCCTGGGCCCATACGTTCGCCGCGCTGAAGCCGGTTGCCGCGACACTGCCGACGATGCCCGCACCACGCAGGAAGCCCGCCGTCTTGCCCGCAGCGCCAAGCCCTTTGAGTAGCGGCGAAGCTGTTCGGCCTGCCGCGATAACGGCAGGCCGGGCGTTGGCCGCCTTCTGGAAGTAGGCAGCACTCCGAGCCACCCGCAGAAGATCGGCGTTGCCTGCCCGGGCGACCAGAGTGCCCGCGTGCGTGACACCCCCGTACTTGGCCGCCAACTCATCAGAGCCGACAAGGAAGTTGATCGCCTTGTTGACCGTGACACCCCGCCAGATGGGCGAGTCCATGAAACTCAGCCCACGCACCGCGTCGTACGCCTCCCCGGTCATGTCGCCGACCAGGCCTCGTGTGCCCGGTATCTTCTGCGCCCACTGTCCGAGCTTGCTCGGGAACCAACTGCCGGGAGCGCCGAGCGAGCGGATCGTCGGGGTGTACGCGATGACCTTGCCGCCGGCCCACTTCAGCAGACTGTTGTTGCGGCCGGCCAGAACCGTGCCGATGCGGTTCTTCCACGGCACGAGCACGTTGGACTTGAGCGCGTTACCGACCAGAACCTTGGTGAGTGCTCCGCCTTGCATGGTGACCGTGGCCGCGGTGCCTTTGACGGACTTCCAGTCGCCGTAGAGGTCCATGATGCTGACGATGGTCGCGGCGTGGGGCTCAAGCCCGGGTATTTGGCTCAGGGCGTCCGCTTTGATCCGGCTGATCCAGTCGTTCAGCGACTCGTTGGACTGCCGTTTGAATGTGTCGGCCTTGGGATCCTTGCTGGCAGCGATGGAGTTGGCGAGGAGGATCTCGTCGGGTGTGAGTCCTTGACCCTTGTGGTCCTTGAGGTATTTGTCCAGTTCTTTGGGCGTGAATCCCGCCCAGCGGGCCCCGGCCTCGGGGTCGCCGCTCTCCAGTCGGGCGATCCCGGCGCGCTTACGCAGGTCGGGGGCGGTGTCCGAGACCCAGGAGCGCAACGGCTTCAGTGAGGTGAGATGGCTGGTGACGCCCAGCTGTGACGCTCTGGTGAAGGCTTCGTCGACCTTGTCCTGAACTCCACCCTTGCCGTCCATGAGCTTGGCGAGCTGATCCAGATCGTCCGGATTGACCATCCTCATGATTCTCTGTCCCCCTCAGGAATCGTCCCTTTGCAGACGCGGTTCAGCCGCGCGCGTGGCTCAGAATACTGGCGCGGCAGACCTGTACCGCGGTTCTGGCCCTGCTGGTTGGCGAACTGATCCAGATCAGCCGGAGCGAGCGACAAGGGTGAGCGGGTGGGGGCGCGCAGGTCCACTTCCTGACGCGAGGATTCGCCGATGGGCGCCGTAGGGAGGGACTCTTCGCGGACTCGCGCGGCAGGGGATCGAGCGGGAACAACTAGCGCACCGTCGTGGGGACCGTACACCTGTGCCCGTGCGTACAGGATCGAATCGCCGAGCTGGATGTGGATGGCGAGTTCCGGGGGTGTCGGCAGTGGCTGCCGACGCCCCCATGTTCAGAACCGGTGCATCGGGTTGGCTTTTTTGGCGAGGCTTTTGGCGCCGTGGGCGATTCCGGAGCCGACTTTTGATGCTTTGTCTCCGCGATTTGGCCAAGACGGTGGGCAGGCCGAAAGCCGAGAGGGATTCGAAGAGGGATTCTCACGGAGTCCTGAGTACGGTCGCGTGTCGGCGTAGATCGCGTGCCGTGTCACGCAGTCAGTTGGCGATCGCCGACAGGCTCGACACTGCGTCAGATACGTCAGGCGCTGCCGCTCTGGTCAGTAGATGAGGGATTGCACCTACCTTGTTGTCAATGACGTCGAGCTCGCCGCACTAAATGGTTCCGCCCGGAATCTCCTGGGCCTCTTCCTTCGGCAGGGTGGACTTCATCGCCTTCAGTGCGTCCGGATACCTCCGGTCCATGGCCTGGTGGTAAGTCGGGCCCAAGCTTTTCGATCCGGCCTTCCGGCCCGACTCCGCTGCGCGGGAACATCCCGCGGCCAGAACCACGACGAGTAGCGCGAGCGAGACATTCCGCAGATTACGGCTATGCATCTGGGCGTTCCTCTGATCTGGTGGGTGCGATGGACCTGCGCGCAGTCGGGTGCCGGGTGCCAACTCGCTGCGTTGTCAGAACCTTCCTGGTGCGGCAGTGGCATTGGACAGGGCGGTGAGGAAGGCGGCCCGATCCCTGGTGGCGATCAGTAGTGGTTCACCCCGGCGGTTGGAGATCGCGACGCTGTCCATACCCATCGGCACTGCCCACCCTCCGCCGACCAGCCGAGGAGCCTTCCGCTCGACGGCCCGGAAGCTGGCTGCCGGTGCGTCGATGGAACTCATCGACGACGCGCACTGCTGCGCCGGAATGGGTTCGGCGCTCTGGATTGCGGCATGCACGGATGCCGGGTCCACATCGGAGACGGGGATGCGCTCGCGACCGACCCGGAGAATTCCGTCCTCGATCCGCACCCGGTGATAGATCGCTTTTGAGATCGGGACACCCAGGCAGGGCACCAGAACAATCAGGAAAAGCGCGGAAAGTCCCAGCCAGAGCCCGATTTCATCGGGGATGGTGTCCTTGCCCAGGTAGGAGATCCCGATCAGATAGAGCCCGATACAGACGGCCGACCAGATCTTGGGCAATTTCTCTGCGTACATGATTCCGGGTTCGCCTCAGTGGTTGACGGCAAGAAGTCCTCGACAGTGAACCGACGCTACCCAAGAGGAGAGGGGGCGCGCCAGGTGAAGTCAGTGCTGTACCGGTTTCAGGTGCTACGTCGAATATTTCCGGTGCACGTGCGCGCCTCCGCTCAAGAGGACGCCCCGCCCGCCCGCGAGAACTCCCCGCGCCCCACCCGCGCCGCCATTCCGTCCTCCGCCGACCGCACCAGCGACCCGTACCCCGTGGCGGCCCACACGCTCCGGTCCGCCGGGATCTCGAAGTAGGGGACACGGTGGGCGCCGCGCGGCTCCGGTGCGGTGAGTACCTCCGGCGCGCGCCGGGTGCGGACCGCGCGGTCGCAGGCCTCGCACGCTGCCACGTTCAGTCGGTCGCGGCGGCCCAGCGGGCGCCAGTCGATGCGGCGGGTGGCGCGGCCGTGCAGGGGGTTGAAGAAGCAGAGCGGGAGCGCGGACGCGGCATTGCCGGCCAGGGCGTCGCGGCCCTCGGTGACCAGGGCCAGGACACCGGCCAGGTCGGGCAGGCCGTGGGCCTCGTCCAGTACCTTGCCCGCCGCGGCGTACGCGTCCAGGGCGCGCGGCAGGCCGGGAAGGGCGTCGGAGGCGGACTGCGCAGCCTCGCCGAGCGCGATGACCTCGGCGTTCGCGTGCTCGCGCAGGGCACGTTCGTCGGCGGTGCGGGCCGCCGCGAACACTGCCTTGGGGAACGTGAAGGCCGCGCCTGCCCCTTGGCCGTTCCGGCGGCGGCGTACGAAGACCAGCAGGCCGCCTGCGAGGCCGAGCGCTGCTACTGCGGCGACGGTGACGACCAGCCAGGGAGCGCCGCTGCCCGTCGACTTGTGGGCAGTGTCCGGCGTGGACGAACCCAGGTGGGCCGTGGCGTTCTTGTACACCTGAGTGCCGTTGCCCTGCTGCACCAGTTCGATCGCCTTGGACACCTGCTCGGCCAGGCCCGCGTCCCGCATGTCGGGCAGGAAGCCGACCGCCGACACGGCGTCCCTGGTCTGGTGCTTGTCGTCGGGCCACTCCTGGCCGTCCAGATAGCCGGCCTGCTCGGACGTGGTGATCAGGATGAGGCCGGGCCGGGTCAGATGGTCGCGTACGACTCCCTGGAGCTCGTCGGCCTTGCCGTTGAAGCTGTCGCCCTTGACCAGCGGCACCAGCACCACCTTGATCGGCAGGCCGGTCCTCGCGATCTGCGCGGCGAGCTGCTTCTGGCGGGCGGGTGGCACGGATCCGGCGTACCCGGGGTCCACGTACACCGGCGAGGTACGCAGCCCCTCCGCGATCCGGGTGCCGGGGCTGGGCTGCTGTGCACCGGCCGGAAGCGCCGGCACCAGGACCAGGGCCAGTGCCGACAGCAGAGCGGCGAGCGGAGTGGTGAACGGGGTGGTGAGGGTGCGCTTGAGGCTCCCGGGGTTACTGGACACCGGCGTACTCCCTTACGGCGTCGAGAAGTGGGGCGGTCCCTTGCTGCGCGGCGGACAGGGGGCCGGTGGCGTCCTCGTACGCCACTCGCTCACCGCCGTCGGTGCCCGGAAGTGTGAGCCGGCGCAAGCCCGGCGCGGCGTCCGCTCCGGTGGCCGCGGCGCGGCACGGCTCGCACACCGGGATGCGGCGCCGCCTGCGCCGCCCTCGTACCAGGTACCGCACGTCGTGCTGCTGGGTGGCGGGGCCGTGCAGCGGATTGAGAGCGCAGCAGAAGTCGGCGGTCGTACCGGTGGCCAGTGCAGCCCGGCCGAGGCGGGCCAGGGCGACGGCGGTTGCCAGTTCGGCGGGCGCCGCTCCGCTGTCGACCCGGCCGTCGGAGTCACGGTCGATCAGGAGGGTGGCTGCGTCCAGACAGTCCCAGACCCGGGTACGGACCGCCTCGGACATCCCGTCCGGCGGGGACGCGAACTCCCGTCCGAGGGCGCTGATCTCGCTGCGAGCCGTGCGTCGTACGTACGACATGGACGGATCGGCCGGGGCCGGGAAGGCGCCGGGCATGGAGGAAGCGGCGGTGGCTCGTCTGCGGCGGGCGGTCAGTGCGCCGCCGATGCTGATCAGTGCTACGGCGATCCCGAACGCAGCGGCTCCGGCGAGCAGGCCGATGAAGGTACCCGGCCAGAAGTCGCTGCGGAAGAAGAGCGGATGCAGCGCGTTGTCCTCGACGGGGTCCGGTGCGCGGTCGGTGCCGGTGCCGGAGCTGGAATCGCCCGATCCGGCCGTGCGGGGCGTCTTGTCGAGCAGCGCCATCAGCTGGTCGAGCCGCGCGCCGAGCCGGAGGTCGGCAGGCGCGGAGGCCTCGTGGTCGTAGCGGATGGAGTCGGGCAGGCCGAAGGTCAACCGGCTGTCATCGAGCCGGAGTCCGAAGTTCTGGACGTCGATATCGCCCCGGAGCGGATCGGCGACGATGTAGACGCCGTCCTTGTCCACCTTCGTGTGGAGCGCTGAACTGAAGACATCGGCCTCGCCGCCCGACTCGTCGTCGGACAGCTGCGGTACGACCGCGAGGTAGACGGGCCCGGCGCTCGCCTTGAACGCGGCCATGTGGTGCCGCAGTTCGGACTGCTTGGCCGCGTCGAGAGGCTGCGGGCTCTCCGGATCGCTGTACAGCGGGTCCTGCGTCAGCCCGGCCGCGACCCGGTCGATGCGGGCCGACAGGTCGGCGGCGGTGGGCGGGGGCGCCGCGCTGGACGACTTCTGGTCGAAGGTGTGCAGCGTGACGAGGACGACGGCGACGGCAGCCAGCAGCGCGCACGCCGCCTCGATGAGATGGGGGACGAGCGGGCGGCGTGGTCGCGGAGGCCGCGCGGAGGTCTCGGTCGCGGAGGCTTCAGTCGTGGAGGCCTCAGTTTTGGAGGCCTCAGTTTTGGAGGCCTCAGTCGTGGAGGCATTGGCTCCGGTTTGCTGCTTCGGAAGCTTGGCGAGGTCGACGGGCCGCTGAGACCCGGCGGGACGCGTGGGCGCCTTGGGCGCCTTGGGCGTCTTGAGCGGCCTGGGAGGCTCGTGTGCCTCGTGTGCCTCGTGTGCCTTGGGCGGCTGCGCGCGGTGGCGGAGCCGACGTCGTACGTACGGCGACAGCAGCAGGATCAGCAGCGGAATCCCGGTCAGCAGAATGCCGGTGAGGAACGACTGGTTGTCCCGGTCGGTGGGTCCGATGTACATCGGGCCCGGATCACGGGAACTGCCGTTCTCGCCGCTGTACATCTTCCGTGCCTTCGCCGCACGCTGCGCGGCCTTGCCGCTCCCCTCGGCGATCACGTCGGTGAAGCGCTGGAACTTGAGCAAGGGACCTGCATCGTAAGGGAGTTCGTAGAGCGAGACGGTGGAGGCGTCGTCTGCGGGGGCGCGTACGCCGTAGGCCGTGGCGGCGGCGACTCCCATGTCGTCGACCAGCACGTAGAGCCCGTCCCGCCCGAGCCGGTCGTGCACCGCGCCGAGCAGCGAGTCCACACCGCCGCGCTGCGGGGGAAGGACCAGGACATACGTCGGGACGCCGGTCCGCTTCGCGTACTTCACGAACGAGGGAGCGAGGGAGCGGGGAACTTCCCGGGGCAACTGGTCGGTGACGTAGACCGGGTCGGCACGGAGCAGGTCGGCGAGGTGAGCGGCCTGGGAGGCGGGCGCGGTTCCTTGCGCGCCGCCCTGAGCGACGGCGGGCCCGGCGGGGGCGATCAGGGCGAACACCAGCGCCAACAGCGCGAACGTGGTACGCAGAGCGGCAGCGTGCGGAGTGCCGCCGCGAGCGGTGTACGGCGTGGTGCCCGCGTGGGCGTCTGCGTTCCGTTCCCTCATGCGGCGAACTCTATCGAGGTGTGTGTTCTGGTGGTAAGAGGGTCGAATACAGCGAGAAACCGGCATTCGAGGCGGGCTTCGCTTGTTGGCCGCATGGAAACCCCACTAGTACTCCAGCCGGACTTCTTCATTAGCGCTGGTCAGCGGTTCGAGTGTGGGGAGTGTAGCGGGCTGGAACAGGGGTGGGGCGGTCTTGGCCGGGCCGTCCCACGAACGTGTGGCCGCGCTGCTTGTAGTGGCAGTGTTTCGGGCATTCCGACCGCATGGACGATGTACCAACAAACCTGTGGGAAGAGGAACTTGGCGAGCTCCTCTTGCGGATCGGGGGCCGTTTTACCCGCGTGGAGTCCAGGCGTCGGATGCGGGACTACGTCCGTGGGCTTCTTGGCCCGGTGGGCCGCAAGAATGGCTGGCAGCTCGCCGAATACGCCGGGCACGCCACCCCCGACGGGCTGCAGCACCTGCTCTCCCGGAGCCGCTGGGAGGCCGACGAGGTCCGCAACGACCTGCACGCCTACGTCGCCGAACACCTCGGCGCGGACAACGGGGTGCTGATCATCGACGACACCGGCTTCGTGAAGAAGGGCACCACCTCAGCCGGCGTCCAGCGCCAGTACTCCGGTACCGCAGGCCGCACCGAGAACTGCCAGATCGGCGTCTTCGCCGCCTACGCCACCACCCGCGGCCACACCCTGGTCGACCGTGAGCTCTACCTGCCCAAGTCCTGGACCGAGGACCGCGAACGCTGTCGGGCCGCCCGTGTCCCCGACGACCGCGCCTTCGCCACCAAGGGAGAGCTGGCGAGGGCCACCATCCTGCGGGCCCTCGCCTCGCCCCTGCCCGTTGGTTGGGTCACCGCGGACTCCGCCTACGGCCAGGACTCCCACTTCCGTCGCTTCCTCGAAGACCATCAGCTTTCCTACGTCGTGGCCGTGCCCAAGTCCCAGCAGGTCCACGGTCCGCGCATCGACCACCTCATCGGCCAGGCGCCGCCCGAAGCCTGGCAGCGGCTGTCCGCAGGAAGCGGCGCGAAGGGCGAGCGCTTCTACGACTGGGCCGCAGCTCGCCTCCCCGCAGTGTGGGAATTCGACGGCGACGAACCGACCCGGCAGCGCTGGATGCTGGCCCGCCGCAGTATCGCCAAGCCCGACGAACTCGCCTACTACCTCGCCAGTGCACCCCTGGACGCCACCGTCGCCGACCTGGTGCACGTCGCCGGCTGCCGCTGGAAGGTCGAGGAATGCTTCCAGAGCGCGAAGAACGAATGCGGCCTGGACCAGTACGAAGTCCGCCGCTGGGTGGGTTGGTACCGGCACATCACCCTCGCCATGCTCGCGCATGCCTTCCTCGCGGTCCTGGCCGCCCAGGAACGAGAAAAGGGGGCATCGAACGGGACACACCCGACCTCGTGGACCTCACACCCGCCGAGATTCGACGTCTGCTGGCAACTGGACCCCGCCACCGTGCTCCGGACCGCAACCACGCGATGACGTGGTCCCACTGGCGTCGCCGCCACCAAGCACGCGCCCGCCGTTGCCACTACACACGGCGCGGCCACACGTTCGTGGGCCGGCCCGGCCAAGACCGCCCCACCCCTGTTCCAGCCCGCTACACTCCCCACACTCGAACCGCTGACCAGCGCTAATGAAGAAGTCCGGCTGGAGTACTAGGCACTGTTTCTCGGATCTCCTGACGTGGGTGGGGTGTTGGGGCGAGGGTGGCTGTATGGGCCGTGGGGATCTGACGAATGCGGAGTGGGATCGGCTGGAGTCGTTCTTACCTCCTGGTGGTGCGCGTGGTGGTCGGTGGAGCGACCACCGTCGGGTGATCAACGGGGTTCTCTACCGGGTGCGGACCGGTGTGCAGTGGCGGGATCTGCCGGAGCGGTTCGGGCCGTGGGAGACGGTCTATAAACGACATCGCCGCTGGTCAGCGGATGGGACATGGGCGATGCTGCTGTCCCGCATCCAGTCGGCCGAGGACGCGGTGGGCGGGATCGACTGGGATGTGTCGGTGGACTCGACAGTTGTGCGGGCCCACCAGCACGCCGCTGGCGCGAGGAAGGCGCCGGCGGTCGCGGTCCCTCAAAGGGGGATCGCTGGGGGGACGAACCAGGTCGATCCGGTGTTGAGGAAACTGGCAGTCCGGCTGGAGGAAGTGGTCAGATCGGCGAGTGTCTGGGACGTTCCCGCGGCGGATTCACCACCAAAATCCACCTTGCCGCCGATGGGCGATGCCGGCCACTCGCCCTCGTCCTGACATCCGGACACTACGGTGACGGCCCCCAGTTCGAGCGAGTACTGGAGCAGGTCTCCGTGCCCCGAACCGGAGTCGGCCGGCCCCGGACCCGGCCCGACCATGTCCTCGCGGACAAGGCCTACACCTCTCGGAAAACCCGGCGTTACCTGCGACGACGCGGAATCCGGCACACCATCCCCGAACGCCTCGACCAGCAGAGACACCGCAAGAATCGCGGTTCCCGAGGCGGCCGTCCCACCGGTTTCGACAGCGAGCGATACAAGAAACGCAACACCGTCGAACGCGCAATCAACCGTCTGAAAGGCTTCCGCGCCGTCGCCACCCGCTACGAGAAACGCGCCTACATCTACCTCGGCACCGTCACACTCGCAGCCCTCGTCATCTGGCTCCGAACATGATCCGAGAAACAGTGCCTAGACCGCCCAGGACTTCGAAGTGGCCTAACTACTGGATACGCAGCCTTGCTACGGTGAATGCTGACCGCTGAGCTGTGGTTGATCGTCGACAGATGGTGCACGGGGGCGTTGAGTTCATGGGGGAATACGTAGGTGTCGATCCGGTGCGCGTGCGCAAGCTCGCCGACCGGCTCGGGGATTTGGAACAGGCCCTGGTAAAACACGGGGCACTGATTCGCAAGAACTTCAAGGAC
Source organism: Streptomyces sp. NBC_01267 (assembly GCF_036241575.1). Lineage (NCBI taxonomy): Bacteria > Bacillati > Actinomycetota > Actinomycetes > Kitasatosporales > Streptomycetaceae > Streptomyces > Streptomyces sp. NBC_01267. Next base: position 4,564,902 of record NZ_CP108455.1, read on the forward strand.
TGGGACAGCGGCCTCGATCTGTCCCTGCTGGCCCAGCAGGCGCGCGCAGTTGGCGACGATGCTCGCGATATGTCCAAGCGCGCCGATCTGGCTCACAACTTGGAAGAGGTCGGTGGTGCGTCCGGCGTCTGCACCCCGGACGGGAACATCATCGACATCCCGTGGGACATGAAGGACGTCTCCAAGGAGAGCGCGAAAGAGGCCAAGCAAGAGGCCGCGACCCTCAAGAAGGCGCTCGACGACCCCAAGGCCGATGGCTCCCGCGAGGACATCGAGGCCATCGGTCGCTCTCTTGCCGATCACCAGGACGATCCCGCCTACCTGACGGCCTTCGCAGCTGCAGGCGGCATCGCCGACGCGGCTCGCGTCGGTCACGCCTTGCATGTGGAAGACGGAACGCACGACGGTGAGGTCGTCAACAAAGACTCACAGCGGATGATCGGCCAGTACGCCACAGGCGTCAGTCAAGTCTTCGCTCTCCAGCAGGCAGGCAAGATCCTGCCGAACCCGGACTACCTCAAATCCCTCACCAATCCGCCAGATGGTGACATGTGGTCGGTCGGTGCACTCTTCAAATATGGCCCTAAGGGCAGCAGTTGGGATCCGAAGACGCTTTCTGCGGTCGGCGGCGTGATGCTCGACTGGCGCAAGGAGCATCAGATGAGGCCCACCTACAAGAAGGGGCGGGTCGCCGGAGCTGTATACGCTCCTGGGGGATTTGTAGACCCGGACGACGCCTGGTACAACTCGATCGGACTGGCGCACAGTTCTGACAACGAGGGCATTTACGACGCTCAGGACCGGACCGCGGCCATTGATGCCAATGATCCGTCGATCGCCTTGATGCAGCGCGTCAGCGAGAACCCCGAAGCATCGCGGGACTTGCTCAACGGATCCGACGGCCCCCGGCACGCCAGGGAACTCGTCGATGACCACTGGGCGACGCCGGGACTTCAGACGAACGACGCCAAGTGGCCGGGCGCGGTGATTCGAGTAGCCACCAACGACCGTCAACACCACGCTACGGCGTCCGCCGGGGCAGCTGCGAACGTCATCAACGCGGGCGCGGAGAAGTATAAGTCGGACGGGAAGAGGAGCGATCTAGAGAAGGAGCAGTATCCGTTCAACCTTGAGATATCAAAGGCGCTGTCCAATGTATTTCAATCCTATGTGCCAGATTTTGCCGCATCGACGGACATCAACCAGAAGAATGCTGCTCCGGCCGGTGATGGCACGATTGTTGTGGGTCGAGATACTGCCAAGGCATTTCTGAGTGCAGCCATGAAGAATAAGGGGGAGGCGGGCAATGTTATCCAGGCAATTAATGCACAGATCAGCTTGGTATCTCAGCATGGAATTACTGGAGAAGACGGTGCGTATCTCCGGAACTTGGCAGAGCTCCGCGGGGAAGTATCCGCTGCCGGTCACGATGTCCACATGGAGGAGGCGGACCTGAGGGAGGCCGAACACGCCAAGCAGCTGCTGTGGTTCAACATCATCTCCAGCGCCGCGGCGGCGGTTCCCTTGCCCGCAAATCCAGCGAAGTTCGCCCTGGGGTCTACGTGGGTTCAGGCGTCGATATGGGCGGGGATGCCGTACGGAGGTTCCAAGTTCCCTTCGGGCGAGGCCGAACAGGCGGAGCGTAACTACTCAGGGGTGAAGTTCGGCGAGGCGACGTCCATGCAGATTCCTCTGATGCAGGGTCTCGTCCGATCTGGTGATATTAAGGCGCCGGGGAATCATCCAGAATGGGCGCAAGGTGACATCGTCATCCGCAATGACGATGATCGGCAGGACTTCAACATTTGGTGGCTTCGTGTGAAGAAAGGCCAGGACGGTCAGCTGAATAACTTTGAGGGTGATATGAGGGATGCCTTCACCCGTGGATCCAGCTAATGCGTGGCACTTTGAGTGAGCGGAGTTCAATGGTGATGCGGCGCAGTAAGGGATGGCTGGCGGCCGGAGCGGCCGTATCCGCACTGCTTTCCGTGGGCGGCTGCCTGGGGGGTGGCGAGGCCAAGTGGAAAGAACCAGCCATAGGGGAGGCTGAGGTTCTGCTCAATACTGCTGGAGGAGATGCCGGAAAGACCAGGGATGCTTCGCTTGGATTTTCCGGCTCCCCTAATGGACTCACAGTTGGACCCGACGGGAAAGTCTACAGCCTTGGAACTTCACTGGCTGTGATTGAAGGAGATCACAAAGTCGGGACTATTCTGGACGGTGAGGCACACGGTGCCGGCGGCTTGGTTGTTCTGTCTTCGAATTCGTTTGTGGTCGGCAAGGGTGCGCAGGTACTGAGGATGCGGGCGGATGGCACGCGGACTGTTCTCGCGGGCACGCTTGGTAAGTCCAGAAAGCTCGGAGAGCCGGTTTCGGGCACTGTATCGGCGAAGACTTACCACTTGAGTAACTATCTCCCCGAGCCTTTTGGCGTCAGGCCCGATGGGTCCGTCCTGTTTGTGGATGGTGATGTGATCTGGCGGCTCAAGGCGGGAAATCTGAAACGCGTGTACCAGGTGCCGACGAGGAAGGATGGAGCTGACAAGACTGAGACCCCGGTCATTGACGTCGGGAGCGCGGTAGATCAGTCGGGTACGGTCTATGCGCGAAGCTCAACAGAAGTGGTGCCGGCAAATCTAGGTGATGTCATGACCATTAGTCAGGATGGATCCGTCGGGAAGCTCGACCTTCCGAAGCGGGTGGCAGGGGTTAAAGGAGACTTGGCCGCGCTTGAGGTTGGATGGATGGCGGGAGACGGTGGTAACGGAGTCTATGTGAGAGCTTCGAGCCACTCGGCCGACTATGTCCTCCATGTGGCCTCCGGCAACGCGGAACTCATTGCCAGGGACCTTTACGGGGACTCTGATTCAGGGTGCAAGGAAGGCTACTTGGTCGATGTCATGAAGCTGCCTTGTCAGATGCCATGGGCCCTGACCTATTCGCGCGGAAGTCTCTTCATGGCAGGCAATTCTCCAGTTGTTCTGAAGATTGCAACGAAGTAGCAATAAATCGGAGAGGGGGGCGCAGCCAGCCCGGGTGACTTCTGCCCGGCGTCGCGGCGGTCTCTCTCGCCCCCTAGCGAAGCTGTTGGCGTACGCCCTGGAAGGGTACCTACGGCCTAGATTGCTACCTGCGGATCGGTCTGAAATTTCACCCTGGATGCATGCGGTAGAAAGACAAAGAGGGCGGAAAAGTGGCCGCTTGAGCGAATGTGCCGATCACATCCGGGATTCGGGAGCTCGAGGGATGGGCTGATACATGTGCATGGGCAAGGGGGTTCGGCTGTGATGCGAGGCAGTGACAGGTGGGTAGCGGCTGGAGTAGCTGTAGCCGTCATGTTCGCCATGGGCGGCTGTCAGGGGGCAGTGGGGGGGAAGTGGAAGGAACCGGGCAAAGGTCAGGCTCAGGCTCTGCTCAGTACCGACCTCAAACACAACGGGCGTCCGGACGACGGTTGGCTCGCGTTTGACGGTGATCCCGATGGCCTCACGGTAGGGCCTGACGGGAAGGTCTACGGCCTGGGCACTTCGCTCGCCGTGATCGAAGAGGACCACGAGGCCAGGGGCATCCTGGACAGTGAAGTGCACGGCGCCGGCGGGCTGGTCGTTCTGTCCCCGAACTCGTTCGTGGTCGGCAACCACTCCCAGCTGCTGAAGATGCAGCCCAATGGGGCGAGGACAACCCTGGCCGGGGCGCCTGGAAAGCACAGGAAGCTTTGGCAGCCGGTGCCGGCTACTGCGGTGGCAAAGGATTACCACCTGAGCGGGGAGCGGATCGAGCCTTTCGGGACTCGACCGGACGGTTCCATTCTGTTCTCGGACGGGGACGTGATCTGGCAGCTCAAGTCGGGCCATCTGACACGTGTGTACCAATTGCCGAAGAACGAGGCAGGCAAGGCCATTGACCACGGGAGCGCAATTGATCAATTCGGAACGGTCTACCTGAGGTCCTCAACAGGCGGCGTGTGGGGGCGGCTTGGTGACGTCGTCGCCGTCAGCAAGAATGGCTCCGTCGAAAAACTTGACGTTCCCGAACGGGTCACCGGAGTGAAGGGGAATCTGGCAGATCTCGTACTGACGTGGATGGCCGGGGACGCCGGAAATGGCGTGTATATACGTGCTCGAGAACCCTCTGCAGACGCCGAGTATGTACTTCACGTTACTCCCGGAAAGGCTGAGATCGTCGCCAAACAAGTTTCCAGTATTGACTATGGCGCGGGATGTAAAGAAGGATACTTGGTTGATGCGATGAAATTGTCTTGCAGAATGCCTGAGGCGATGACGTATTCAGCGGGAAGTCTCATCATGGCAGGCAATGCCCCGTTCGTGCTGAAGATCCCAACGAGATAGCAGGACCGGCTCTGATCCCGTAATTCGCGCCATACCGCACATAGGAGAGAAACCCAGTCATGGGGATACCTCAGGAAGATCGCCTGGATTACATCTGCCGCCAGGACATGGCGGCGATCGAACGTGCCGTGACGGATATTCGGACTGCTATGAAGAGCGTCGACAGCATGCTGCCGAAGACCTGGATCGGCAAGAAGGCCGACAACTGGCGTGCTGATCACGAGGGCCGGATGAAGCGGCTGAAGACGCTGTTCAACTCATTTCCGGCGGAGGAGAACCGGCTGGTGGAGAAGGCCCAGCAGAAACAGGCACAGATGGATAGTAAGGCGCATGGGGCGGGTTGACACTGCGACTGGGCGGGATTCTCACGAAGTGCGTGCCAGAGCGCGGAGGGTTTCGACCCGGGCATGGACGTCACGTGCGGTCCGCGCGGTCGCCGCCTGAGTGTCTGTGGCGGTCGTTGTCCGTCTGGTGGGCAGGGCGCCGGGGCGGCACGCGTGACAGAGGCCGTCGGGGAGGGCTTCGGGCCTGCCCGGGGCGCCGCACTCGGTGCACTCCACCAGCAGGCGCCGGGCGGGAGAGCCGACAGTTCCTGGCGCGGGAATGCTGGGCTGGTGCGGCGGCGTCTTCTGCTTGAGGCGTCGGCGTACGAAGCCGAGGGGCGAGTTGATGGGTTCGGCGGGGAGTCCAGCTGCCAGGGCCTGGACGATGTACGCCGGTGATACCCCGCGTGCCAGCCACTCCAGCGCGAGACCTTCCAACTGCTTGCAGTCGTTTGCGGAGAGGGCCAGTCGGGGTTCAGCGCAACCGAGTTGGGCGAGCGCCAGGTAGCCGGGCGAGGGGTGGTCAGGGCTCGACTTGGGCTGTTGTGCCACGACCGGGACCGCGAGTGGGACCGCGAGGACCGTGGCCGGGGCCCCGACCGGGGCTGTGGGCGCGGGCCCGTGCATGGGTGGCGAGTCCGGGGTCTCGGCCTCGACTGGTCGGACGGCTGCCGGTGTCTGGGCCGGGACCCCATAGGGCGGCGGGGACACGGACACCGGGGCGGTAGTGGTGACGCGACCGTCTTCGGCGGCGAGGAAGGTGGTCCACCACTCGTTGTCGCGTGCGGTGCGGGACCAGAACGTCCGGAAGACCCAGCGGACTTGGTCGCCGTCTCCGGCCAGGCGGCGGATGCGGCGCAGGTGTCCGGCGACGGACAGCGCCGTGAGGGCCGTGCTGACAGCTTGCTGTCCGTAGCGCGGGAGCTGCCGGGCGAGGGTCTTGACCGTCATCGCCGCGCCTTCGGGCAGGCGGTCCACGAAGGCGGCGATGTACCGCTCGCGCTCGGGCAGCAGTTGGAAGTCGTCCGTACGGCGGGGAGCCTGGTCGGGGGCCGATCGCTTGCCGTATCCGGGAGCCGCCATCGGGTGGGCGGTGGAGGGTACGGATGCAGATGCGGGTGCGCACAGGGCGGCGCTAAAATTCTCGGTAGCCACGGGATCGCTTCTTTCGATCTTGGGGTGAGACCCCGGCCTGGTGCTCTAACACCGCGTCGGGGTCGTTCAGTTGTGTCTTCGGATGTGTCTTCGGAACGGTATGCACCCGCGCCCGCGCGCCGCAAGTTGGTCCGGATTAGTCATACTTGCACGCCGTTACGGGGTGGGAGGCAGGGAGGAGCAAATCTCCTTCCCCCCATACCTGCCTGCTGGTTGAGGGAAGAAGCTCGGATCTCGAAGCCCGCATCTCGGCTCCCGAAACCCGGCACCCAGCCCGGCTCTCGAAGCCCGGCACTCACGCCCGGCTGTCGGTGCTTGGCCCTCGAACCCCGGGCCTCGAACCCCGGGCCCCGAGCTTTGGGAATGTGTGCGCGACTCCCGGTGGGACGGCTGACCGGCCTGGGGCGAACCGGCCCATCCGCGTATACGTGCGGTTGCTGTTCCGGCAAAGAATGTTGCCGCCCGAGGCCCCGCGGTCACAGTCTGGTGCCAGGCCGAAGACCACCGAGGAGAATCAGGAGGGCCACACGATGACCACACGCGAAGGCGTCGGTACGGCACCGAACGGGGGCGACAGCGTGCCGCTGGGAAACCGCGTCCACCATGTGCGATCCGATGAGCTGGACGGCTACGCCGCGATCAGCGGCGGCACCGTCGGCTCGAAGAAGCTCTGGATGGGCCGGGTGGAGAACCCGCCGCTGAGCGCGACCGACGACCACCACCACGGCGAGTCGGAGGCGGGGATCTACGTGGTCAGCGGGCACCCCGTGTTCGTCTACCACGACGGCACGCAGGAGGTACGGATCGCGGCGGAACCCGGGGACTTCCTGCTCGTGCCTCCGTTCGTCCCGCACCGCGAGGAGAATCCCGACCCGGACGAGCCCGTGGTCGTCGTGATCGCACGGACCACACAGGAGCCGATCAAGGTGTCCGTGCCCGAGCTGTACCAGCTCAAGCCGGCAGAGACGCAGTAGGAAGCAAGAGGAAGGAGGCGCAAGGGCTCGGTTCGCAGCCGGGCCCTTGCGCCGGGTTCGCTCCAGTGGAGCGGGCCGGGGACGAGATGGTTCGTGGTCGCGACTTGCCGCCGGGCCCAGGCGGCAGGTCGCGACCTCACAGCGATGGAGGGGAGGGAAGAGCATGGCTGCCAGGATCGCTGCACTGTCGTACTACCCCATCAAGGGGTGCGCCGGAGTCGTGGTGGACGATGCGATGTTGAGGTTCGCGGGAATTGCCCACGACCGGAGTTCATGGTCACCGATGCGGATGGTGTGTTCCGCAGCCGATGGCGCCTTCCGCGACTCGCGCCGATCTCTCCGGAGATCAGCGCTGACGGCCGACGCCTCACCTTGCACGGGCCCGGCATCGGTCGGCTCGCCATCGACGCGGACACCGCCGGCGCACGCCGGGACGTGGTGCTGTTCGGGACCCCGTACAAGGGCATCGACCAGGGCGACGAGGCGGCCGGATGGCTGTCGGAGTTCCTGGGTGCGCCGACCCGGCTGGTACGGGTGCCGCCGGAGCACGGCCGGGTGACCGATGGCCGGACGCCCGGCACCTCCGGCTACGCCGACAGTTGTGCCGTACACATTCTCTCCCGGTCCACTCTGGACCTGCTCAACGAACGGATGGCCGCACGGGGAGCCGCGCCGCTGCCCATGGACCGGTTTCGCCCGAACATCGTCATCGAGGGCTGGGGTGAGCCCCACGCCGAGGACCGGGTTCGACACGTCGTCCTGGGCGAGGCGGAGTTGAGCTACGCCACGTTGGCCATCCGCTGTGTCGTCACGATGGTCGACCAGCGGACCGGCGCCAAGGCCGGCCCCGAACCGCTCCGCACGCTTGCCGACTACCGCCGGGCGGCCGGGGGAGGAGTCGCCTTCGGTACGAAGTTCGCTGTGCTCAGGCCCGGGAAGGTGTCCGTGGGCGACCAGGTGAGCGTCCCTGAGGCGGAGGGAGTCTGTGTCGCGCTGCCGGTTGGCAGGTCGTTCGCACATGCGGGTATTGGCTCGACAAGATCGCGTCCTTGTCCCTGTCGGCGGTCTTGGGCCAGTCGAAATCTGGGGAGTACTTGGAGAGGTTCGGCTCTTTGAGAGCTGTCCCGTAAAAAGCGCTTTGGGCCACCTCGGTGTGCCTGACCTTGCGTGGCCCGCTCGTCCATCCGGCGACCGCAATCTTGCAAGTCTTCATGCGGGCGAAGGCATGCTCGATTCAGACGCTGGCCTGTTTGTGGGACTTGTTGTGCGCTTCCTTCAGGTGTTGGGCCGACCTGCCCTGTCAGCAAGCCGCCCCGTCTCAGCGGAACTCGTGGACCACCTGGATCGCGCCGACAATGTGGGCGTTGAAATCGTCCAACTCTTCGGCTGGAACCCAGAGCTCGAGGATCGTCTGCCCACCGGCCTGCTGGATGGGATACCGCCTCAAGAACTCGGCCTCGACCTCAAAGCGAGTGACGAAGCCGGCACCATCGTGCTTCACGTTCCAGTCCCGCGCGATCCTGACCGCGTAGTCCTCGTTGAGTACTGGGTAGAAGATCGGCTGCTCGGGAAGACGGGGCGGCCAGGCGCGCCAGTTCAACTCCCGAACCAGTTCCAGCTCCTTGGGGCCAGTGGGGCGCCACAGGGTCGTCGTTGCTTGCTGGCTGGTCATCTGCATCGCTCTCTGAACCGGGGCCGCCGGTACGGCGTTCGGGACACCGGACGATACCGGCATCGGGACCTCGGCAGCTATGCCGTTTCCGCACCCTGGCCAACTCCGTGACCATCAGCTACGAGACAACCCCTTGAATGGGAGTTGAGGGTTGCGTCGGTCAGGTCAGGTCAGGTCAGGTCAGGTCAGCGGTTGGCGGCGCCGACGAGTGGCCAGTTCCGTGAACCGCCGTGCCAGGGGGGAAGTCGTGCTGCTGATTCGCTTTGAACCCGACGGGAGTAAATGACGGCGCGCACCGGTACGCGTGCCATCCAATGTCCAACAGGATGTGTATTGGTGCACCAGGGTGGCTGTGCGTGTTGTTCGCTCACGGCTGGCAGGATGCGGCACCGCGGAGAGATGAAATCTTCAGAACTTGCCAAACGCCCGCATCGCTCTTCTTAACCTGGACGCGGTAGGAGACGTAACTCTTGGGCGTGACCTTTGTCCGGTTTGCTTTTCTTGTCTTGATGGCCGTGCTGAAACTCTTGCTTTCATCTCCGCAGTAGGTGATGAATGCGAGGATTTCGCTTTTTACAGTGACTCTTCGGTTGAAATACTGGGTCGCCCCTGTGATGGTCTGGTTGCTGTCCACGAACGACTTCACCCAGCTCTGGGATGCGTCCGTGCCCTCACCGTCCGTGTAGAAGCTCAGGGGTGGATAATCCGGCTTGCCGACGACAACGGCCGCATCCAAGGCCCGGACAAATTCGGCGTTGTCGCTGAGAATCGTGTCCTGTGTCGGGTCGCCGACCTTCTCTGGAGTGAAGGTGTCACTCACGTCCGAGGGCAGCGTGATCTTCGGTCTGGTCGCAGCATCAGTGTCCGGGGCGGACGCACTTGGTGCGGCGAGCTTCGTTGCTCCTGTGCCCACGCCTGCGTCCATAGCCGGATTCTTAGGCATGGTGTTGTCGTTCCCCGCGCATGCAGCCAGGAGGAGGGCTGCTGCGGTGGCGAGTGCAGCAGCGATAGGCAGAGTGCGGCGATTCACGCGAGGCTCCGGGTGAGGTGGCTGCGGTCCTGGAATCCGTCGTTCGCCGGTCAGCGGTTGATCGCCTGGATTTCCTGGACGGTTACGTCCTGAGTGGTGCCGAAGGTGCCGTCGGGGAGGTCGCCGCCGGCACCGCCGGTGCCGGTCCAGGAGATCTTCCAGGTGATGGTGGCCTTGAGCTGGTACGGCCCGTTGTCGCCGGAGGCGCGGAGGTAGGTGAGGCCGCAGGGCGGGGTCTTGTCGGCGTCGCCCTTGGCGTACGGGGTGCCGATGGAGCCGTCGGCGTTGAACGCGCATTCGCCTGATGCCGGGTAGGTCTCGGCATCTGCAGTGCCGGGTTCGAGTTTCAGGGAGACGGGGACGGCTTTGGTCGTGGCCTGGATGTTCAGGACAGGCACGGAGGCAGTGACAGAGACCGGTTTGAAATCTGTGCTGTCGAGCCAGGCCCAGGTGGGGAGGTTCACCTTGGTCGCGCCATGTGGCGCGAGGGTGACCTTGGTGTCCGGGACTCGAATTTCCGCGTATGCGAGCTGCGACAGGATCTCAGGGGTGATGGCCTGGGGGATGTCCGCGGGAGGCGGTGCACCCTTGTCCACCCAGAAGATGGGTTTGTCGCAAGACAGGGCACCTGGTTCTCCGATACGTGAGTCGTCAACGTAGGAGTCCCACCAGTAGCCTTTTCCTGTTTTGGCCTTGTTGAAGTCCTTGTAGTCCCCGTCTTTCGATTCTCCATCTTCGTAGTGCTTGCGCTGTTGGGCGTCCCATTCGTATCCGGTCGACTCGGCTTCCCAAATGGGTTCAAGGTAGGTCTTGAGTTGAGCCGGAGTGTACTTCGGGGCGTACCAGCAGGGGGGAGGGGACCAATTGCTCTGAGGGGCAACCGGGCCAGCCTGCGAGCCATGGCCGTTGTTGGTTCGGTCATACACGATGCCGGCGCTGGACGAGAGAGTGCCGTCGCCGTCTGTCTTGCCAGAGGTGTGCGTTTGAGCTGGTGGCGGGGAAGACTGCTGCTCAGAGGGGTCATCGGCCAGCGCTGACGGGGCACTCAGCAGCAGAAGTGTCGTGGCCATGGTGCAGGCTAGAACAAGACCCCGCTGTTGGTTCACGGCTGGCACTTCGAGTTCCCCCTCAACGTGATCATCTTTGTGGTGACCCAGACGCCGAGCTCGTTCTTCCGCAAGGCTGTGTTGTACAAGACGTAGCTCTTGCTGGTTACCGGAGTGTGGTCGATTTTCTTCGTCTTGATGTGCAGACCAAAGGCCTTGCCCTGATCCTCGCAGTAGGCGAATGCGGCCGTTCCGTCTTTATTGATCAGGACGGACGGGTTGTAGAATCGATACTTTCCCGTCGTCCGCATGTTGCTGTCGACGTAACCCTGAACGTATTTCTGTGTCCCGGACGACATTTCCCCTTCCGAGTAGAAGCGGTACGCCTTGTCCAACGGATCCTGGTTTGCTACGGCCAGGTCGGTGGCCTTGACGAATTGCTCGCCGTCGGACAGAACAGCGTCCTTGTCCTTGTCGCCGGTCTTCGGCCAGTCGAAGGTGTAGGAGAGGTCCGCGGGCAGTTCGATCTTCGGGCGTCCAGGTGTCGCCGACGCCGACGCGCGAGGCGAAGCCGCCTTCGTAGCGCCCTCGTCGGCGCCCGCGATCTTGCCCGAGTTCTTGGACTTGCCGTCGTCGCTTCCCCCGCACGCGGTCAGGAGCAGGGCCGCTGCGGTCGCGAGTGCGGCGGCAGCGGGCAGAGTGCGGCGGTTCACGGGCGACTCCCGGTGGGGCGGTGGTGGTCTTGGGTGAACCGACGCTATCCGGGGCGTACTTGGTTTCACCAGAGCGAATCCATCCCGTCAACCGGACGGTCGGGACCTTTCAGGCGAATCGCTCGCGCCTCGGGTCAGGCATCGGTACCCGTCCCGACCATTCCGTACGCGCACCCGTGCCGCCAGTTCGGTGCCCGCCCGCACCCCGTCGATCCGCGTGGGTTCATGCCCATCCGCACCCCGTCCCGCGCTCCGATTGTGGCGAGGCTGCGCGCAGTTGACAGCTCTGCGGTTTGCTTGTGCATCGTCAGATCCCCGAAGAGGTCGGGGCTGTAGGGCGGCTACGGGGTGGTGCCGCCGAAGCCTTGGCGTATGCAACGGGAGTCCACCCTCCCGTCCAGCAGGAACGGGGAAATCTCGTGAAGCTTTCAGTGTTCGGCAAGTGCCGCCGTTTGTGACCGATTTGGACCGATGTTGATGAACCGTGCGGTGTTCACGATCCTTATCTCGCCTTGAGGCGCTTATGTGCTGCTGCTACGGTGCGATGACTTGACAGCCTCCGGTGGCCTGGGAATCGGAACCGGATAAATGGCGGCGAAGTCGACTCGCTTATGTCGCAGAGAAACATTCGGGGAGAAGCGGCGTGAAGGTCCAGGAGCGCACGGGCGCAGGTAACCACCGGGTTCCCTCACCCGGACAGTCGGCCGGTGAGCGGCTTCCCACGGTCACACGTGAGCGCAAGCCCGCACTCGCCGCACTTGCCGTGCTGTTGATTCTTGTCGGTGCGCTGGGCGCGACGGTGCTCGTGCTGCGCGCCGGGAACCGCGTCGAGGTCGTCCGGCTGAAGGCAGGCCACACCATCCAGGCCGGCGAGAAGCTGACCGCGAACGACGTGTCCTCGGTGATGGTCGCCGACGACGCCAGCATCAACTACGTCCCGTACAAGCAGCTCGCCTCGCTGGAGAAGCTCCGGGCGAAGAACACCCTGGTCGGCGGCACCCTGCTGATCGGTGACATGTTCACCGCCACGACCGGAATGCCCGCGGGCAAGGCCTCGGTGGGTCTCTCCCTCAAGGACGGCCAGTACCCGCCGGACATCGCGGCCGGTGACACCGTCACCGCGTACCGCGTCGGCGACAAGAGCGGCGGTTCGAGCTCCAGCTCCACCACCGGCGGTTCGCAGACCGGCGGTTCCGGCAGCACCCCCCTCGTCGAACAGGCGATCGTCAGCAAGTCCGTGGTCCCGGCGACCGGTTCGATCGGCAGCGGGAACCGTTCCATCACGCTGACCGTCGATACCGCTGATGCCCCCGCGCTCGCCCAGGCGGCGGCGAACGGCCAGGTCGCACTCGTGCGCGTCGCCGCCCACACCGGCTGACCCTCCGAACCCGCAGAGGAACGCAGAAGACGTAGAGGAACGCAGAAGACATGGCGCTCATCGCCCTCGCCGCAGACAAGGGTTCGCCCGGAGTCACCACGGCCGCCCTTGCCCTCGCCGCTGTCTGGCCCCGGCGGGCCCTGCTCGCCGAGGCCGACCCGGCGGGCGGGGACCTCGTCTACCGCACCAACGCCGCCAACGGCGGCCCGCTCAACCCGAACACCGGTCTGCTCTCCATCGCCGCCGCGGCCCGCCGCGGGCTCGCCGCCGATCAGCTCTGGGACCACGCCCAGCCCATGGCTGGCGGGCTCGAACTGCTCGTCGGGATCGGTTCGGCCGAGCAGGCCGCCGGGCTCGCCGGGGTGTGGCCCACGCTCGGGCAGGCCTTCGCCACACTCGGCGAGTCCCCGCACGCCCCCGCCGATGTGATCGCCGACTGCGGCCGGATCGCCGGGGGTTCGCCCGCGATCGACCTGATGCCGCACGCCAACCTGGTGCTGCTGGTCTCGCGTACGGAGCCGGAGCACATCGCCCGCGTACGGGACAGGGCCGCCGCCCTCCACGCGCAACTGCACGGCGGACAGCGGGGCATGTCGCAGCTCGCGACGCCTCTCATCGGGGTGCTCCTCGTCGCCGATTCGAACACGTCCACCAAGCTCGCCCACCAGGTCAACGACATGCTCGTCGCCGCGCAGACCGGTGCCCGGGTCATCGGCACGCTCGCGTACGACACCTCGGGTGCCGGGCTGCTGTCCGGGCGCGGCCGGGGCCGGCTCGACAAGTCGTTGCTGATCCGCAGTGCCCGCAAGGTCGCCGCCGACGTCTACCAGCAGTTCGGCGCCGCCTGGTCGCAGCCGGGTGCCGGGGCAGGTCGATGAGCAGCGTCGTCGACCACTCGCTGGTCAAGCGGTTCCGGCAGGACGCCGGGGACCGTATCGCGGAACAGCGCCGTATCGACCAGGTCAGCAACACACCGCCGATGTCCGGGGAGGACGAGCGGCAGTACGCCCGCGCCGTCATCGCCCAGATACTCGAGGAGTACGCGCGCGCGGAGATCAACGCCGGGCGTACCCCCTTCGACGCGGAGACCGAGGAGCAGTACGCGGCAGCCGTGCACGCCGCGCTCTTCGGAGTCGGGCGGCTCCAGCCGCTGCTCGACGACCCGGACGTCGAGAACATCGACATCAACGGCTGTGACCAGGTCTTCGTCGGGTACGCCGACGGGCGTGAGGCCCGGGTCGACCCGGTCGCCGAGACCGATGAGGAACTCGTCGAGCTGATCCAGGTGCTCGGCGCCTACTCGGGTCTCTCCTCCCGGCCCTTCGACTCCGCGAACCCGCAGCTCGACCTGCGGCTCCCGGACGGTTCGCGTCTCTCCGCCGTCATGGAAGTGGCCCGCAGGCCCGCGCTCTCCATCCGTCGCGCCCGCATGGGCAAGGTCTTCATGGCAGACCTCGTCGGCAACGGCACCCTGACCCCGGAGCTGGCCCACTTCCTCGCCTGCGCGGTCCGGGCCCGTAAGAACATCATGATCGCCGGTGCCACCAACGCCGGGAAGACCACGCTGCTGCGGGCCCTCGCCAACGAGATCCCACCGGTGGAACGTCTGGTCACGGTCGAACGGGCACTGGAGCTCGGGCTCGACCAGTTTCCCGAACTGCACCCCAACGTGGTGGCGTTCGAGGAGCGGCTGCCGAACTCCGAGGGGCTCGGGCAGATCTCGATGGGCGAGCTGGTGCGCCGGTCGCTCCGTATGAACCCCTCCCGCGTCATCGTCGGTGAGGTGCTCGGCGACGAGATCGTCACCATGTTGAACGCGATGTCGCAGGGTAACGACGGCTCGCTCTCCACGATCCACGCGAACAGCTCCAGCGAGGTGTTCAACCGCATTTCCACCTACGCGCTCCAGGCCACCGAGCGGCTGCCCATCGAGGCCAGCCAGATGCTCATCGCCGGAGCCGTCAACTTCGTCGTCTTCGTCCAGCGCCGCAACAACTTCGAGAGCGGCGGCCGGCTGCAACGTGCCGTCACCTCGGTCCGTGAGGTGAACGGCGTGGACGGACGCGTGCTCTCCAGTGAGGTCTTCGCGGAGACGCCCGACGGGCGTGTCCTGCCGCACGCCCCGGTGGCGTGCCTCGACGACCTTGCCGTACACGGCTATCGCCCTTCCGGGGCCTGGGGGTGAAGGAGACCGTATGAATGGCATCTCCTCGTTGGGCGGGTTCTTCGATCCGCAGCTGCTGTACGCACTGGGCTGCGGCATCGCCGCGGGCGGTGGCCTCGCGCTGCTGATCCTCGCCATCCGTGGCATCGAGCCCAAGCCCGGTCATGTGAAGGCCGCACGCGGTGAGCGCACCAGGGAACTCGTCCAGTTCATCGGCCGGCGCGGCTCCATCGCCGTCGGTGTCGGACTGATCGTCCTGCTGCTGACGCGCTGGACCGTCGCCGGAATCGGCGCCGGACTGCTGGTCTTCTTCTGGGACCGCCTCTTCGGCGGCGCCGCACAGGAGAAGGTCGCGATGCGCCGGGTCGAGGCGCTCGCGGGCTGGACCGAGTCGCTGCGTGACACCATCGCCGGCGCCGTCGGTCTGGAGCAGGCCATCCCGGCGTCCGCACGCGCCGCGGCCCCCGCGCTCCGCCCGCACCTGGACGCCCTGGTCGACCGGCTCCGCGCCCGTATGCCGCTGCCCGAGGCCCTGCAGTACCTTGCCGACGAGATCGACGACGCGTCCGCCGACATCATCGTGGCCGCGCTCATCCTCAACGCCAAGCTGCGCGGCCCCGGCCTGCGCCAGGTGCTCGGCGCGCTCTCGAAGAGCGCGCGCGAGGAGATCGACATGCGCCACCGCGTGATGGCGCAGCGCTCGTCGACCCGGCGCAGTGTGCAGATCGTGGTGGTCGTCTCGGTGGCGTTCGTGCTCGGACTCGCCGTGTTCAACCGGGACTTCGTGTCACCGTACGGTTCGCCGATGGGCCAGCTGGTGCTGGCCGGTGTGTGCGGTCTGTTCGCGCTCGGCTTCTGGTGGCTGCGGAAGCTGTCGGTGATCGAGACGCCGGAGCGCTTCCTGGTCCGTGACGAGCCGGAGGTCCGGTTCGTACGACCGGACTCGGCGCCGTCCGGCGGCCAGCCGGGCCAGCCGGGTCAGCACGGCCCGTACGGCCAGCACCCCGCCCCGCAGGCATCGCCGTTCAACCAGGGCCAGGGGGCGCAGCGATGATGGACATTCTCACCGCACCGGTACTGATCGGTGCCGTGCTCGGCCTCGGTATCTACGTCCTCGTACGGGCCCTGTCGCCCTCGAAGCGTTCCGCCGTCTCACAGGTGCGGCGCATCGACGCGCTGCGGGCCGCCGGTTCCGGGTACGAGCGGCCGGGCAGCCAGTCCGCCGAGGACGACGGACGGCTCGGCTCGCTGCGCGCCAAGGTGGGGGTGCGGATCGCCGACCTCTACATGCAGCAGGGCTGGGAGCAGCGCTCGCTCCGCTCCGACCTGGCGGTCCTCGACCGCAGCTGGGAACGGTTCCTGGCGACCAAGGTCCTGCTCGGTGTGTCCGGCCTGATCTTCGGGCCGATGCTCTTCGCCATCGCCTGGGCCATCGGCTTCGGCAGCGGCCCGATCATCCCGGTCTGGCTGGCGCTCGCCTGCGCCGCGCTCTTCTTCTTCCTGCCTGATCTGGAAGTACGCAGGGACGCGGCCGACAAGCGCAAGGATCTGCGGCGGGTCATCGGCGCGTATCTGGACCTCGTGTCGATGAACCTGGCCGGTGGCCGCGGGCTCCCCGAGGCGCTGATGGCCGCGGCCGAGGTCAGCGACGGCTGGGCGCTGCGCCGCATCCGTAACACCCTCGCCGACGCCCGGATCACCGGCACCAGCCAGTGGCTCGCTCTGGGCAGACTCGGCGAGGAGCTGGGTATCGAAGAGCTGAAGGACTTGTCGTCGTCGCTGGCGCTCGTCGCCGACGACGGGGCGAAAGTGCGTGAGTCGCTGGCCTCCAGGGCCGAAACGATGCGGCACCGCGAAATGGCCGAGATCGAGGGAGCGGCGGGTGAGAAGTCGCAGTCGATGCTTGTCGCGCAGCTGCTCCTCTGCGCCGGATTCCTGGTCTTCCTCATCTATCCGGCCGCGATGCGCGTCTTCCAGGTCTGAACCCGCAACCCACTTCTCTTGAGAGGATTCCATCCATGTTCGGACGCCGCTTCAGTCACCCGACTGTCGACTTCCTGATCACGTTCCTGCAGGCGCGCGTCGAGCGTGCCCGCTCCGAGGACACCGACCGCGGCGCATCCGCCGTGGAGTGGGTCATCATCTCCGCGGTCGTTGTGGCGATCGTCGGCGTGGTCGCCGCGATCATCAACTCGGCACTGAGCTCCGGTGCCAACAAGGTCGGCGACTGCATCAAGGGCGCCACCGCGAGCGGCACCTGCTGAGTACGGAATCCCGAGTCCGGGACACGGGGCGGGTGCAGGTACCGATGGTGGTGCTGGTGCGTCAGAGGATCAGAGCGTTCGTACGCCGCAGGGTGGAGGCAGCCTCCACCCGCGGTGACTCCGGCATGACCGCGATCGAGTTCGTGTTCCTGACTCCGGTGCTGTTCTTCCTGATCTTCGCGACGGTGCAGTTCGCGCTGTATTTCTTCGCCGACCACGTGGCGCAGGCCGCCGCCCAGGCGGGCACGCGCAAGGCCCGCGCCGAGGCCGACGAGAACCCCGGCGGCTGGCGCGGGGACGCGGGCGATGTCGTGCAGAGCTATATCCAGCAGCTCGGCTCGAAGCTGGTGCTCGGCCCCCGGGTGACCATGGTCCAGCCGGACCGGAACACGGTCGGGGTGGAGATCTCCGCCCGGGTCCCGAGCGTCTTCCCGGGGCTGGACCTGACGGTGCACGCGCAGTCGCGGGGGCCGGTCGAGCGGTTCGTACGGGACTGAGCGGGACTGGGCGGGCTGGGCAGGACTGAGCGGGACTGGGCGGGACTGATGGGAGACCAACGGGTGCGGGGGCTGCGGAGCTTGGGGGGATACGTGGGTACGCGGTGCGGCCACGCGGTGACCGGTATGCCGGCAGGTACGGCGGCCGGGGGCGGCGAGGGTTCCGGGGATGGTTCCGGGGATGCTGAGGGGCCCGGCGCGGCGTTCGCCGATCGCGGGCTGTCCACCATCGAAGTGGTCATTCTCGCCCCCGTCATGATCCTCTTCATTCTGGTCCTGGTCGGATTCGGTCAGCTCGTCGAAGGCCGGGGCGCCGTCGACAGCGCGGCCCGCGACGCGGCCCGCGCGGGCTCCATCCAGAAGGACGGGGGAGTCGCCATGGCCGAGGCCCGCAGGGCGGCCGAGGCGGACCTGAGCGACGTCTGCTCCGGCCCGGTCTCGGTGACCGCCAACGGCTTCGTGAAGGGCGGGTTCTTCACCGTGGAAGTCAGCTGCCAGATCCGCGGCCTGGCGATGCTCGGCCTGAACATCCCGACCACCCTGACCGGCCGCTCGACCTCGCCGATCGACCCCTACCGGAGGACGGTATGAGCGCGCCGAACGCCCGCTCGGTGCCGAGGCGTTGGACGCCGTGGTCCCGACTCTCCCGATGCTCCCTGTGGGTGCGGTCCCGCCGCGACCGGCTCGACGACCGGGGCTCGGGTGCCGCGGCCGTCATCATCTTCGCGTTCCTGTTCCTGGCGCTGGCGGCGTTCGTCGTGGACGGCGGGCTGTCGATCTCCCAGCGCGAACGGGCCGCGGACATCGCGGAACAGGCGGCGCGGTACGCGGCGCAGGACATCGACCGCGAGTCCCTCTACGGCGACCAGGGCGGCCCCGCACCGATCAACTACCAGAACTGCGATGCCCGGGTGCACGCCTTCGCCGTCGAGATGGGCATGTCCGGTCAGGACATAGGGGCGTCGCACTGCACGGCGGCGAACGCGCAGCGGGTCGAGGTGACGGTGCAGCTGACGTACGAGCCGGTGCTGACGGGCATGTTCTACAGTCACTCGATCACGGTGCACGGCTCTTCGGTCGCGGAATCGGTCACGGGCTGAGCGCTTGAGCGCTTGAGCGCTTGAGCACCTGGTCGTCATGCGGCACGCGTCAGGCATCAGGGCGCCGTGCATGAGGCATCAGGCATGACGCATCACGCATCACGCAGCGATTCATGGAGGAACGAGATGGCGTTCGGTCGGCGAAAAGATCCCGAGCCGACGGTCGAGCCGGTGGCGTGGGACAGCGCCGACTGGTTCGTGATCAGTGCCGTGGAGCGCCCCGCCACCCTCCGGCGGAAGGCCGTGACCGGCCCGCGTTGCGTACGTACCCGGGTCGTCGAGCCGGGCGTGGAGCTGTACGCCCCCGCGGTGTTCATCGCCCAGCCCGACGCGGAGACCAAGGCGTACGAGCTCTACCCGGCCCTGGACCCCCGGACCCTGCTCTGTGCGCTCGCCCCGGTGAAGGGCGGACGCGGCGGCGAGCGCTACCGGGTGACGGACGGCCAGGGACAGGAACTCGGCACGGTCCACCGCACCGGCGCCACCAAGCGCACCGTCCAGCACGCCTGGTGGCTGGAGCAGCCCGGCCATCCCGACATCGTCGCCCGCTACCACTGGGCGAAGGGCAGCGCGAAGGACGTCAGGGAGCGGGGAGCGTCGGCGGTGGTCCGCGGGGCGGGCCAACTGGCCGAGAGTGTCGTCGACTCACTGATCCTCGGCGGCTCCGAGGGCGGCGACAGCAGCACGTACGAGAGCAAGCCGGTGACATGGCGGGCCGGCGAGACGGAAGTCGCCCTGACCTCGGGCCACACGGACAAGGCCGTCAGGACGTACACGCCCCGGGCGAGCTGGCTGGACCGCCGGCTGGCACTCGCACTGGCTGTACTCCGCGAGGGCTGACGGATCAGTAAGGACCTGGACGTTCATCCCGTGCCTGCGGTGCTTCCCGGAGTAATACGGCCGGTCGGCGGCGATGCGGTCGATGGGCAGCAGCGTTCCATCGAGGATCAGATATGCCTTGTGCGCCGCCGCCCGGACCGCCGTGGTGATGTCAGGGGCCAGGGCCTTGAGGATCTCGACGGCCTCGGTCACGTATCGATAGGCAGTGGTGATTCCGACACCGAAACCGGCTGCCAGCTGAGCGTACGTATGGCCGCACCGCAGGTGGGCCAACACCAGCAGGGCCTGTCGGCCGGCCGGAAGCCGACGCCACCGGGTGCCGCGCTCCAGGCGTTGGGTGCGCAGCAGGCTGGACAGTAACTGAAGGGCAGAGCCGGACAGATCGATCCCCGATGGGTAGACAAGCACACGAAGCTCAGGGTGGTCAGGTTGTTCTTGGTGGATCACCCCGTCTACCAGGAGGTCCGCCTCTTCCCGAACTCACCCCCCAACAGCCCCTACTCGCACGCAGGTCGAAAGAGAGCACACTGCGTCACCACTGCCACGCCTTGAGGTAACGGCAGCCGACTGGCTCAGCCGAGATCAGTGCAAGAAGCCAGCACCGCGTCGAGCAGACCTGGGAACCGTGCGTTGAGATCGTCGCGCCGCAGACTGACGAACCGGGTCCGGCCCTCCACCTCGGTCCAGGTCACCCCCGACTCGCGGAGCACCCGGTAGTGGTGGGACATCGTCGTCCTGTGCACGTCGATGTTCTCGCCCACAGCGGAGCAGCTGTCCCTGCCCTTGTCCGCCAGCTGCGCGACGATCTGCAGGCGCACCGGGTCTGCGAGGGCATGGAAGATCTCGGCGATCTTGATTTCTTCGGCCGCCGGTTGTGTCAGTTCGCGCATCGTCGGCCTGTCCGCGAAGTCATGGACCGAGAATAACCCACGAGTGGATACGTGGACAACCATCAACGTGTTTGCTACGTTGCCGCTCTCGACGCCATCTCGCCCTCTCGGCAGCGGAAAGAGTGCATCATGCACAAGCGGTTATTCCCTCTGGCGCTTGCGACCTTCGCCGTCGGCACAGACGGGTTCGTCATCGCCGGCCTTCTTCCCTCTATCGCCGAAGATCTCAACGTCAGCGTCCCCGCAGCGGGTCAGCTGGTCACCGCCTTCGCGCTGACCCTCGCCATCGCCGCCCCCGTCTTCGGCTGGGCCACCAGCTCCATGGACCGCCGCAAGGCGTTGATGATTGCTCTGGCGGTCTTTACGATCGGTAACGTCGCTACGGCGCTGGGCACCTCCTTCGCCGCCGTCATGACCGCCCGCGTCATCACCGCAGCTGGCGCCGGCATCATCACCTCCACCGCCTCCAGTGCGGCCGCGGTGGTCAGCCCGCCCGAACGCCGCGGTAGTGCCCTGGCCTTTGTCCTGGGCGGCCTGACGCTCTCCAGCGCAATCGGCCTTCCCCTCGGCACCCTCATCGGCCGCAGTGACTGGCATGTGACCCTATGGGCGGTCGCCGGGCTGGGCGTGGTGGCGGCTTTGGGGGTCGCCTTCGCCCTGCCGAAGATCATGCTCCCGGCCACGACGTTCCGGGCCCGGCTCCAGCCGCTCAAGGAACGCTGGGTGCTCGGGACCCTGGCCGTCACGACGCTGGCTCTGACCGGCACGTACCTCCTGTACACGTACGTTGGAGCAGCCTTGGAGGACACGATCGACGGCAGTGAGACCACGCTCACCTGGGTGCTGTTCGTGTACGGGCTCGGCGTTCTGGGCGGCAATCTCCTGGCCGGGCGCCTGTCCGATCACTACCCGGCGGAACGGCTTCTGTTCGGTGCCCTTGTCGTCTTCATCATCGTCCTGCTGGTCAGCCGGCCGGCCATCGAGACCCTCGGAACCACCTTCGTCTGGGCCGCGGTGTGGGGCGTTCTGGTGGGCATCCCGTCCGTCCTCCAGCAGCACCGCCTCGTCGCCCACGCGCCGGCCGCGACGTCCGTGCTTCTCGGACTGAACTCCTCGGCGATCTACCTCGGCGTCGCCCTGGGCGGAGCCCTCGGCGGGCTCTTCCAGGGCTGGATCTCCCCGGTGTGGCTGGGGATCCCGGCAGCCGGTGTCACCCTGCTGGCTTTCCTCCTGACGCTCGCGACCGCGCAGAGCCCCAAGCGGGGCGCCGTGGAGGAACCGAGCCTCGCCACCAACTGAACGCTCACCAGGCTGTTGCCGTCCTTCACCACACGTCAGCGTGAGGTTGGAAAAGGCTCAGTGTGTCGTTCCCGATCAACGCAGTACAGCCGAAAGGAGCGTTGACGAGAAAGACCGACCCCCACCAGAAGCGGTCGAGCTCGATACCGTCGGCAGCATCGTGGAGTTGGTCCCCTTCGTCGGATGATCCGGCGGGGGAGGGCAGCCAGGTGTCCGGCAGCGCGGATGCCGCAGGAACAGGAAGACGGAGAGACGGGGGATGGGTGTGAGCAGTCCGGTGGAGGGGGCGACAGCGGGGATACGTACCTGGTGTCGCATCGTGCTGGCGGTCGGTATCTGTTGTTATGTGCTCGCGGTCGGCGCGGGGATGTTCCTCCTGTCGGACGACCACGGCTTCGGCCTGCTGGCCCTTCTGTGGTTCGTGGCAGGGGTGCTTCTCGCGGTGCTGATCCGCGGGTTGGGCGTCGGCGGCGTGACTGCCCTGGGCGCGGCGCTGTTCATCGTGTTCGCCTCTGTGGCGTCCGTGAGCGTTGCCGGGATCGCCCGCGACGGTCTCACCCTTCAGCATCGGGGGGAGCGGGTCCGTGTCACGGTCGTGAAGGAGCGGCTCGACCCGCCCCGGGGGCGTGGGGGGCGGCATTCCCATTACACGTTGGAGCGGCAGGACGGCACGCGGGTCCCGGGGCCCGAGATGGAGACGATGTCGGACCGCTACGACGTCGGCGACGTACTGACGGTTGTGGAGGATCCGGAGGGCAAGCTCGGTCCTCAGACACCCGGCCAGGCGGACGCCACGGGCGACGTGGCCGGGGCGGGAGCCTTCGGTCTGGTGGCGCTCGGCGCCGTCGGCTGGATGACATGGCGCGGTTCGGACACCGCGAAGCGTCGTGACCGGCAGAAGCTGTTGGCGGCGAAGCGGAAGGCGTACCCCAACGGGCTGCCTGATCACATGGCGCAGAACGAGCAACAGGAGGAGAAGCTCCGCGAGGCTCTGCGTACCTTCCCCGCCGATCGTCGCGGCTACATCAAGGTGCAGCCCGGGTGGTACCCCGATGTATCGCTGGAACGGGCCGCGCGCATCGCCTGGGAGATGGGACTGCGTGCGGAGGCGGCGGGGAACCGGGGTTCGTGGCGCTTCGGGGAGACCGTGATGGAGGAAGTCCCGCACGACTGAGCCTCTGTGACCGGCGGTGGGTACGTGGCCGGACCGGTCACGGCGTACGAGTACGAGTACGGGTGTCGGGCACCGGGCCCTCACTTCACCCGGGAGGGCGGGGCGGTCTTTCCCGAGGCGAGGGGGGAGCGGGCCAGTTCGACGCAGCCGACGGCGACCAGGGCGAGCGCACCCGCTTCGGGCAGCAGCCACCAGCCGGTCCGCAGACTCTCGCCGAAGAGCGTCACCCCGTAGAGGATGCTGATGAGGGCGTCGCCGAGGGTGAGCATCGGCTGTACGGCGACGAGGGTGCCGGCCTGGAGCGCGTTCTGGAGGAGGAACAGCGAACCCACCCCGGCCACGGCGGTGCCGTAGAGCTGCCAGGACGTCAGCAGGGCCACGACCCCGTCACTGTCGCTGAGCCGCGCCATCGCGTCCTTCATCAGCGCGGCAGTGAGCGAGTACCCGCAGGCTGCGGCCAGCCCGAGGAGTGCGCCCCGGATGTTGCCGCGGGTACTCAGCGCCCCGCTGATGACGGCGGCCTCGAAGATCGCGGTAACCACCAGCGCCGGAATCCAGGCCCACCCGTACACCGTCTCGCGCCCGCCGCCCGGGTCGGCGGTCGCCATTCCGAGCGCCAGACCCAGGGTGACTGCCGCGACGCCGTACCAGACGCGGCGCGGCAGCCGGACCCGCATGATGTGGCCCGCGAGCAACAGGGTCGCGGGCAGCTCGATCACGAAGATGGGCTGCACCACGGCGATCGGACCGTTGGCCAGCGCCACGGCCTGACAGACGGCCGCGACGATCACCAGGCCGATCCCGGCCAGCCACACCTTCTTGCGGAGCAGCTGACCGATCAGGGATGCGTGCATCGCCTTGCTGGACGGTACGGTCGCGGCGGCGCGGCGCTGGAACACGGAGGCTGCGCCGTTGCTGAGGGCGGTCAGTACGGCGAACAGGACACTGATCACCGCTTCATGATGAAGGGGTGAGGGCTGAAATATGGACCTTGGATGGTTATGGGCCCGTCGCGGTGGCAGCGATGCGTACGCCAAGTGCGGTGATGCATGACGTTCGGTGCGCAGCGGTCAGCGGTTGATTGCCTGGATCTCCTGGACGTTCATGTCCTGGGTGGTCTCGAAGGTGCCGTCGGGCATGGTGCCGCCCGAGTTGCCGGAGCCCTTCCAGGAGATCTTCCAGGTGATGGAGGCCTTGAGCTGGTAGGGGGTTCCGTCGGTCGCGTGGAGGTAGCTGATGCCGCAGGGCGGGGTCTGGTCGGCGTCTCCCTTTTTGTACGGGGTGCCGATGGACTTGTCCTGGTTGAAGTCACAGGTGCCGGAGGCGGGGTAGGTCTCGGCGTCGTCGGTGCCGGGGTCGAGGTGGAGGCTTACGGGGGTGGCGGTGGTTTCGGCCCAGAGCCCGGTGTTGGGGAGTTCGGCGCGGACTACTACGTCCTGGAAGGTGCCTTTGTCGAGCCAGACCCAGGTGGGCAGATTCACTGTTGATCGGGTGGCGGGTTTCAGTTCGATCTTGGTGTCCGGAACCTCGACCTTGTTGTAGGCGTACTCGGCGAGTGTCTTCGGCGTTGGGGCGTTCGGCACATTCGGGATTGTCTGGGCGTCCTGCCAAAACATGAGCTTCCCACAGTCCCAGACGTCACCGGCGGCATCTTCGTTCGCGACGCTTCGCCAAAAGTATCCCTTCTTGCCGATGTTGTAGTTTTTGTATCCTGGAGCGGTTGTTCCGTCGTTGTTCGGCCAGGTCTCCTCGTCCTTGTAGTGATCGGTCCATAGGCCCTTTCCGTACCACGACCAAAAGGCGCCCACGTCGCCGATGCCGCCTGTGTCGTCCACGAACTTCTTCAGCGACTCAGGTGTGAAGACTGGCTCATACCAGCAAGCCGGGGGCTTCCAATTAGGGTCGATTGTCGTGAGGTTGCCCTTCTTGTTCCCGTGGCCGCCACCCTTCACATAGTTGATTTTGATCTGCGAGTGGCTGGCGGAAGCCAGCAGCTCTTTTCCGTCAGCGTTACCCGAAGGGCCGCTCGGGTTGGAATGAGAGTTATCGGTGGGGCCATCTGCGTGCGCCATACCTCCACTCCACAACAACACTGTTGCCGCCACTACGGAGCTCCAGCGGATTGCCTTTCCTGGATTAGTCATCACTGACACTCCGACGCTGTGCCCTTGACGTTGATCAGTTGGGTCTTCCATACGTCTGATGAGCCAGTGGGCTGGTCCATGAGCATGCTGAATTTCTGGAAACTCTTTGAGCTCGCCTTGGTTTGGAGGATCTTTTTGGTCTTGATTTCCTTGCCGTAGAACTTGGACTGATCGCGGCAGAAGGTGACCGATACGCGCTTACCGTCGCCGACGGGGCTGATCTCGGCGTTGTAGTACCTGTCGGTTCCAGTCGCGGTCCACCCACCGGTCACCCAAGCTTGGATCTCGGTCTTTGCGTAGTGGGCGGCATCGGCGCCGGAGTAGAACTTGTATGCAGGGTCGTTCGGATCCTGTGCGTTGATCCCGTGGTCCAGGGCGCGGATGTAGTTCTCCGCGTCAGCGAGTGCAGCGGCGTGCTTCGCGTCCGACGGCTTGTCGAAGTCGAAGTTCAGGTGCAGATCCGCCGGCACGCTGACATCCGGCCTGCCGTCACCGGTCGAAGTGGACGCCGAAGCCGAAGGGCTCTTCGACCCCTCGCCCGCGCCCTTGATCTTGTCCGAGGAGGAGTTGTCGCTACTTCCCCCGCAGGCGGTCAACAGCAGTGCAGCGCCAACAGCGAGTGCGGCGGCGATGGTCGGAGTGCGGCGAGCCACGTGTTCTCCCCCGGGTGTTCGGTGGCCCGATGGTCCGGTGGTTCCGTATCAGGCCGTTCCGTGAACGTACAGAGAGACCGAAACTACCAGCCGGGTGTAAAGGGCAGCAGTGTGCGATTGGGGGATTCCGTGCCATGTGCGGAAGGCGTGACCCTGCCGTGACGGGCCCGTCATGTGGGGGGCGCGTTCGGTGCATGTGTGCGCCGTGGGCTCGCGGTGTGGTGGTGACGTGCGGGGTCTGCGGTGTCACCCGAACCCGCGGCGGCCAAATCGGAAATGCGGCAACAGGCCAGCCATATCGGGCGTGTTGTGGTGGTCGGGCTCTGTCTGTCCTTCGCAACCCTCCGTACCATCTCGGTAGGCTCACCTCACCCCCGAACGCACCGACTTCCGCTCCCGCTCCCTCTCCACAGGACATCCGCCATGGCGCGCACCAATCCCGGTTCGACGGGCCCGACCAATCGGACGCCGCAACCTCTGCCCCGCCGACGTACCGGTGGCGATTTCGTGAAGGCGTTCCTTGCCTTCCTCGCTCTTGCCGTGCTGCTGGTCGGTGTGCCGGGGGCGCTCGCGTACAGCGTGGGGTGGCCGTTGCCGCACAGCATGCCGTCCTTCGACATGGTGCAGCAGCAGATCACGGTCAGCACGTTCCTGAACATCCTGACCGTCGTGGTCTGGCTGGCCTGGGCGCAGTTCACCGCGTGTGTGCTCGTCGAGATCAAGGCGGCCGTCTCCGGGGTGGGGATGCCCTCGCACATTCCCGGTGCGGGGCCGAGCCAGCTGCTGGCCCGTCAGTTGATCGCCGCGCTGCTCCTGGTGAGTGCGACCGCCGCGAGTTTCGCGCCCGGGATCGCGCAGTTCGGGCAGTCGCTGGAGTCGACGCACAAGCCGACCGTGGCCGCCGCGCAGCAGTTGCCCGGTGTCGGGTCCGTTCAGCAGGCGCAGGCCGCGATGGCCTCGCAGGCCGAGGCGCAGGCCGAGCAGGCGCATGCGAAGACCGGGTCGCAGGAGGGGACGAAGTTCTACCGGATCAGTCCGCCCGAGGGGCGTCACCACGACTCGCTCTGGGAGATCGCTCAGCGGCACCTCGGGGACGGCCGCCGGTACAAGGAGATCTACCAGCTCAACAAGGACCGCATGCAGCCCGACGGCACCAAGCTGTCCGAGGCCAGTCTGATCCGGCCCGGCTGGATCATGGAGATGCCGGCCGACGCCCACGGCGGCGAGGTCGTGGAGATGCCCGACCAGGCGCCGAAGGTCTCCGAAGCGGTACAGCACCAGATCAATGAGTACGCCAAGTCCGGCGCCCACCAGGAGAAGCCCGCGCAGCACCAGGGTGGCAGCCGGGGTGAGAACCCGACGGCGCAGATCTCCGTGCCGCAGCAGCGTGTCCCCGACGCCCCCACCGGGGACTCGGGTGCGGTCGCCGAGGCGCCGTCGCAGAGTTCGGATTCCGGGTTCGGGCTGTCGGCGGCGCTCGTCGGTGCCCCGCTGCTCGCCGCCGGTGTGCTCGGCGCGCTGGGCCGTCGCCGCCGGATGGCGCTGTGGCAGTCCGCGATGACGGCGGTCGCCGGGCGGCGCGGCATGGAGCCGCCGGTGCCGACGGGTGACGAAGCCGATGCGCACGACGCGCTGCTGGTGGGCGCGGATCCGGAGGCCGTGCGGTTCCTGGATCTGGCGCTGCGCGGACTCTCCGCGTCGCTGGCGGACGAGAACCGTCAGCTCCCCGTGGTGTACGCGGCCTGGTTCACCGACGGCGATCTGCACCTTCAGCTCGCGCAGCCGTCCGGCACGCCGCCCGCGCCGTGGGAGCAGGGCCAGGACCAGACGTTCTGGCGGCTGGAGCGGTCGGCCGTCTCGGCGTACGAGGGGATCGACCCGGAGACCGCGGCGGCCCCGTACCCCGGGCTGGTCAGTCTCGGTACGCGGGACGACGCGCGGCTGCTGCTGAACCTGGAGGCCGTGCCGGGCGTCGTCGCGCTCAGCGGCCCCGACGACGCGCGCGCCGCCGTGCTGTCCTCGGTCGCCGCCGAACTGGCCACCAACGGCTGGTCGGACCGGATGACCGTCACCGTCGTCGGGTTCGGCGCCGAGTTGAGCCCGCTCGCGCCCACCCGGCTCCGGCACCTCGGCTCGGTCGAGGAACTCGTCGAGATGCTCGGCGCCGAGATCGGGCAGCGCCGTGGCGCGCTGGGCGCGGCGGGGCACGACTCGGTGCTCACCGGGCGTACGGGACCGGCCCAGCAGACCCGTTGGGCCCCGCACCTGGTGCTCGTCGCGCAGGAGCCGACGGCGGAGGAAGCGGCTGCGCTGGCCGAACTGACCACTGATTCAGGGCGGTTGGGAATCGGCTGCCTGATCGGGACCGGATCCGGCAACCAACTGCCGGGTGCCACTTGGGACTTGGAAATCACGGAGGACGGCAGGCTGCTCGCGCCGCTGCTCGGTCTCGAACTCCAGGCGCAGTTGCTGCCGCAGGCCCAGCACGAGGCCGTCGTACGGCTCTTCGCCGACGCGGACCCGGAGGGCGACGGCCCGGAGCCGGCCCGCCCGTTCCTGGTCGACATCACCGAGCAGGGGCGCCCCGCGGTGTACGCCAGGCTGGTCGGCCCGTACGAGATCATCGGCCTCGACACCCCCGACAGCGAACGCAGCGCCCTGCTGCACGAGGCGCTGGCGCTGCTGCTGCTGCACCGGGAGGGCGTGCACCCGCGCGTCCTCGCCTCGGCCATGTGGCCGCGCGGTGTCACCCCGGAGGTGTGCGACGCGCTCATCGAGCGGCTGCGGATGTGGCTGGGTACGGACGAGGACGGCTCGGCCCGGCTCCGTACCGATGACACCGGGCGGCTCACGCTCGCCCCGTCGGTCGTCTCCGACCTGGACGTGCTGCGTTCGCTGCACCACGAGGCGACGGAGGGGCGCGGTACACGGCGGGCGTCGGTGCGCGAGCGGCTGCTCACGGACGCGCTCGGACTGGTGCGGGGGCCGCTGCTCGCGGACCGTACAGAGGGGCGTTACGGCTGGCTGACGCACGAGATCATCGACACCCAGTTGCCGTTGCTGGTGGCCGATGTGGCGCTGGCACTGTCGGCCCACCACCTGGAACAGGACCAGCCGGAGAAGGCGATCGCCGCGCTGGAGGCCGCGGTGGCCGGGTCCTCGGCCGACGAGCGGCTGTGGAACGAGCTGCTGCGGGCGACGCACGCGACCGGCGACATGGACCGGCTGCGGCAGCTCGCGGCGGACCTCGCGGTACGGAGCGGGGCGCGGGGGCTCCCGCCCCGTACGGAGGCGCTGCTGGACGAGCTGCTTCCGGGGTGGCGCGAGGGGGCTGCGGCGGCGGGGTGACGCGTCCGGGGCGGTGCGGGGCGTGCCGTGCGGGGTTTTCGGGGCGCTGCCCCGGACCCCGGTCCTCAATCGCCGGACGGGCTTGAATTGCCGCTGCCGTGGCCCCGTGCAGCGCTGCCGGGCGGGCTGGATTTGGCTGCTGCCGTGGGCCCCGTGCAGCGCCGCCGCACCGCCTGGAACGTGTCGCAAACGCCGCAAAGGGGGCGAGATCTCTCGCCCCGATGCCTGGCGTAGGCTGGATCGGTCGTCAGTAGCCCCTTGGGAAGGACCCGCCCGGTGACCGAGAACGCCGACCTTTCGTCTGTAAATGTCGCAGCCGTCCTCGATCGTGCCGCCGCAGGTGGGCGCATCACCCCCGAGGAAGCGCTCGTCCTGTACCGCGACGCCCCGCTGCACGCGCTGGGCGCCGCCGCCGACGCGGTGCGTCGTCGGCGGTACGCCGGGACCGAGCACATCGCCACGTACATCATCGAGCGCAACATCAACTACACGAACGTCTGCGTGACGGCGTGCAAGTTCTGTGCCTTCTACGCCGCCCCGAAGGACAACGACAAGGGCTGGACCCGCGACCTCGACGACATCCTGCGCCGCTGCGCGGAGACCGTCGAACTCGGTGGTACGCAGATCATGTTCCAGGGCGGCCACCACCCGGACTTCGGCGTGGAGTACTACGAAGAGCACTTCTCGGCGATCAAGAAGGCCTACCCGCAGCTGGTCATCCACTCCCTCGGTGCCTCCGAGGTCGAGCACATGGCGCGGATCTCCAAGGTGTCGGTCGAGGAAGCGATCTCGCGGATCCACGCCGCCGGGCTCGACTCCTTCGCCGGTGCGGGCGCCGAGCTGCTGCCCGCCAGGCCCCGCAAGGCCATCGCGCCGCTCAAGGAGTCCGGCGAGCGCTGGCTGGAGATCATGGAGGCGGCGCACGGGCTGGGTGTGGAGTCCACGTCCACCATGCTGATGGGTACCGGCGAGACCAACGCCGAGCGCATCGAGCACCTGCGGATGATCCGTGACGTGCAGGACCGGACGGGCGGCTTCCGCGCGTTCATCCCGTACACCTATCAGCCGGAGAACAACCACCTGAAGGGCCGGACGCAGGCCACGCTCTTCGAGTACCTGCGGATGATCGCCATCGCCCGGCTGTTCCTCGACAACGTCGCGCACATCCAGGGTTCCTGGCTGACCACCGGCAAGGAGGTCGGCCAGCTGTCGCTGCACTACGGCGCGGACGACCTCGGCTCGATCATGCTGGAGGAGAACGTCGTCTCCTCGGCCGGTGCCAGGCACCGTTCGAACCGGATGGAGATCATCGACCTCATCCGCAAGTCCGGCCGGGTCCCCGCGCAGCGCGCCACGACGTACGAGCACCTCGTCGTCCACGACGACCCGGCGAACGACCCGGTCGACGACCGCGTCGTCTCGCACATCTCGTCCACCGCGATCGAGGGCGGCACCGCCCACCCGGAGCTGAAGCTCCTGAACTCCAACTAGGGCTCCGCGAAGCCTTGTTGACGATCCACGCCGCCGACGCGGTGCACGGCGCCCCGGACGCGGCCGACTCCGGCTCCGATTCCGACTCCGTGGCCGTGGACGGCGGTGTGGTCGTCGCCATCGGTCCGTACGAGGAGCTGACCGCCGCCCGTCCGCAGGCCCGGATCCGGCGGTGGTCCGGACTGATCACCCCGGGGCTGCTGAACACGGGGGCCCCGGCGCTGCTGGAGGCCGCCTACCACCCGGACCCGCGCGAGGCGGACCAGCTCGGCGGCGACCCGCTGACCGGTGCCGCGCTCACCGCACTCGGCATGGACGACGCCCGCTGGGGCGCCAGTGCCCGGCGCGGACTGCAACGGATGCTGCGGCACGGCACGACGGCCGTCCGCGGCCCCTTCACCCGGCCCGCCGTGCGTACGGCGGTCGCGCGCTCGGGACTGCGCGTCCACGCCCCCGGCCCGGCGGGCGGATTCGCCGCCCCCGATCCGCAGGCACCGCCCGTACCGGCGACCGGGCTCGACCCGCTGATGTCCGTACCGGAACCGGCCGACGCGTTCGCGACGGCCCTCACCGTCGGCGGACCCGCGGACCTGGCGGTGTTCGGCGTGACGGACCTCGCGGCGCTGCGTGCCGAGGGCGCCGGGAGCTGTACGGCGACGGTGCTCGGCGGGCGGCTGGTCTTCCGCCGTAGTTGAGGCCCGTCACGGCATCGTCCGTCACGGCACCGTCCGTCACGGCACCGTCGTCCGTCACGGCACCGAAGGGCCGCCCAGGTAGCGGCCCTTGGCGTCGTACGGCCAGGCGTTGGCGACGCACCCCTTCAGGCCGTCTATCTGCTGCATCATCGCGGGGGCGGGGCGGCCCTTGCCCGGACAGGTCTCGTGGCCGTGGCCCGTCCAGTGGCCGACCTCGTGGTTGATGATGAGGGCGCGGTAATCGGTGAGCGGACCGTCGAATTCGGGCGATCCCTGCTGCCAGCGCTTGAGGTTGACCATGACGTCCGTGCCGACCCGGCAGTTGACCTCGCCGTGCGTGTCGAGTCCGCTCCTGCCGCAGATGGTGTCGGTGGTCCTGGGGGTGGCGATGCGGATGACCAGTCCCGCGGTGTCGTCGGTGACCTGGCGGAAGGTGTGCTCGCCGTGGTGGGACCAGCCCCGCGGCGAGGCCAGGATGCGGGCGACCTCGGCGGCGGCCTGGTCCGGATCGATACCCGAACCGTTCTCCGTCTCGACCCGGTAGGCGTCACCCTTGGCGGTCGCCGGGACACCCGCGCGGGCGACGGTGAACTTGCCGGTGGAGTACGGGACCGAGCCATCCTTCCGGTCCCCGTCGCCGCCGCCCGACCGGTTCCCCACCGCGACGGCGCCACCGACCAGCAGCGCCGCCGCGATGACGCCGGCCACGGTCACGTTCCGACCGGGCTTCCCCCGCTGTCTCCGACTTGCCCCTTGTGCGGACATTCGCGCCTTTCTCAACTCCCCGGTGGCTGTGCCTCCCTCTGTACTGAGTGTCGGTTGATCCGATTGGTTTAGTCCACACGCATCCTGGCTCCGACCGGCGCGAAGGGTCGCCGGGCCGGGCTGCTTGAATGGCGGGGTGACCCGAGCCTCCCTGGACAAGCAGCCGCACGAAGTCGCCTCGATGTTCGACGACGTGGCGGCGAACTACGACCTCACCAATGACGTGCTGTCCCTCGGACAGGCGCGCCTGTGGCGCAAGGAGGTCGCCAAGGCGGTCGACGCGCGTCCCGCGCAGAAGGTCCTCGACCTCGCCGCGGGGACCGCCACCTCCTCGCTGCCGTTCGCGCAGACCGGTGCGTACGTCGTGCCCTGCGACTTCTCGATCGGCATGCTCCAGGTCGGCAAGCGGCGCCATCCGCACCTCCCGATCACCGCGGGCGACGCGACGAAGCTGCCCTTCCGCGACGGTGTCTTCGACGCCGTGACGATCTCGTTCGGCCTGCGCAACGTCCAGGAGACGGATGCCGCGCTGCGGGAGCTGTACCGCGTGACCAAGCCGGGCGGCCGAGTGGTGATCTGCGAGTTCTCGCAGCCGACCTGGGCCCCGTTCCGTACGGTCTACACCGAGTACCTGATGCGCGCGCTGCCCCCGGTGGCCACCGCCGTCTCGTCCAACCCCGACGCGTACGTCTATCTCGCCGAGTCGATCCGCGCCTGGCCCGACCAGCCCGCGCTGGCCGCCCGGCTCCAGCAGGCCGGCTGGGCGGATGTCGCCTGGCGGAATCTGACCGGCGGCATCGTGGCGCTGCACCGGGGGTTCAAGAAGGGCTGACACCGCCCCGGTTGCCGCCCCGCCCTCGGGCTCGGCTCCCGGGGCCCCGGCTCCCGGGACCCCGGCTCCCCGGGCTCCCCGGGCTCCCCGGGCTCCCCGCCCTCACAGCTCCAGCCGGAAGCAGTACCCCTTCCGCTGGCTCATCGGCGACACGAACCTCTCGTGCAGCTCCATCCCGAGCCGCCGGGTCACCGCTATCGACCGCTCGTTCTCGGCGTCGACCATCGCGAACACCTGCTCCAGTCCCGCCGCCCGTACCCGCTCCAGCGTGGTCCGGGCGGCGGCGGTCACGTAACCCCGGCCCCAGTACGCGCGGCCGAGCCGCCAGCCGATCTCGATCTCGCCGACGGGGCCGAACTCCTCACGCGGCCACGGCTGCGCGCCGGTGAAGCCGATCACCTCGTCGTGCTCGTCGAGCATCGTCCAGAGGCAGAAGCCGCGCTCGGCGTCGTGCCTGCGCTGCCGTGCGGTCAACTCCTCGTACACGGACAACTCGGCCGAGCTACCGCCGTGGAACTCCATCACTTCGGGGTCGTCGAAGACGCGGTGCCAGGCGAGAGCGTCCTCCTCGGTGGGGACGCGGAGCCGTACGACAGGCAGGGGCTTGGTCACTTCGGTCTCACCCTTCAGTGGATCGTTCAGGAGGTCCCCATAGACTGCACGTGTCCAGTGCCGTACGGCACGCGAATTCGAGTCTTCCGGAGATCCCGCCGTGACCGAGCCCCTCTCCGAGCACACCGCAGATGTGATCGTCGTCGGAGCGGGTCCCGCCGGCTCCACGACCGCGTACTACCTGGCCAAGGCCGGGCTCGACGTACTGCTCCTGGAGAAGACCGCCTTCCCGCGCGAGAAGGTCTGCGGTGACGGACTGACCCCGCGCGCCACCAAGCAGCTGGTCTCGATGGGGATCGACATCTCCGAAGAGGCGGGCTGGCTGCGGAACAAGGGCCTGCGGATCATCGGCGGCGGTGTACGGCTCCAGCTGGACTGGCCGGACCTCGCCTCGTACCCGGACTACGGACTCGTCCGCAAGCGCGACGACTTCGACGAGCAGCTGGCCCGCCAGGCGCAGAAGGCGGGCGCCCGGCTGTACGAGCGCTGCAACGTCGGCGCACCGATCACCGACCCGCGCACCGGCCGGATCACCGGCGTCAACGCCAAGATGGGCGAGGAGAAGACCCCGGTCACCTTCCACGCCCCGCTGGTGGTCGCCGCCGACGGCAACTCCACCCGGCTGTCCATCGGCATGGGACTGCACCGGCGCGAGGACCGGCCGATGGGTATCGCGGTCCGTACGTACTTCACTTCGCCGCGTCATGACGACGACTACCTGGAGTCCTGGCTGGAGCTGTGGGACCGCCGAGGTGCCCAGGAGCGGCTGCTGCCCGGTTACGGCTGGATCTTCGGCATGGGCGACGGCACCTCCAACGTCGGCCTCGGCATTCTCGACTCCTCCTCCGCCTTCCGCGAGCTGGACTGGCGCGAGGTGCTGAAGGCGTGGTGTGCGTCGATGCCGGAGGACTGGGGTTACGTCCCCGACAACATGACGATGCCGATCCGCGGCGCCGCCCTGCCGATGGCCTTCAACCGCCAGCCGCACTACACCAAGGGCCTCCTGCTGGTGGGCGACGCGGGCGGGATGGTCAACCCGTTCAACGGTGAGGGCATCGCGTACGCCATGGAGTCGGGCCAGATCGCGGCGGACGTGATCGTTCAGGCCTCGGCCCGCGCGACCCCGGCGCAGCGCGAGATGGCGCTGCACAACTACCCGAAGATCCTCAAGGACACCTACGGCGGTTACTACACGCTGGGCCGGGCGTTCGTGAAGCTGATCGGCAACCCGAAGGTCATGAAGATCGCGGCGCAGCGCGGTCTGACGCACCCGGTGCTGATGAAGTTCACGCTGAAGATGCTGGCGAACCTGACGGACCCGACGGGCGGGGACGCGATGGACCGGATCATCAACGGGCTGACGAAGGTGGCACCCAGCTCCTGACGGGAGCGGGCCGTGTCCTGACGGTAATGGGGCCGCGTCCGGAAGGAAACGGGCGACGCCGACGCGGCCCCGGCCTCATAGCCTTGCGCCATGACCGAACACGCCCTCGTCCCCGCCGACTTCGTCGTTCCCACCGAGCTGATCACCCCGCTGTTCCGGCTGGAACCCCTGGGGCCGCAGCACAACGCCGCCGATCACGCCGCCTGGTCCGCGGGCATCGAGCACATCCGCGCCACCCCCGGCTTCGAAGATCGGGAGTGGCCGCCGGTGGGCGGGATGACCCTGGAG
Organism: Streptomyces sp. NBC_01267; assembly: GCF_036241575.1. Taxonomy (NCBI): domain Bacteria; kingdom Bacillati; phylum Actinomycetota; class Actinomycetes; order Kitasatosporales; family Streptomycetaceae; genus Streptomyces; species Streptomyces sp. NBC_01267. The sequence continues at coordinate 4,599,982 of NZ_CP108455.1, forward strand.
GCGAACCTGCACGACCTCCAGAAGCACGCGGACGACTTCGCTCAGCGGCGCGGATTCACCTACACCGTCATCGGAACCGGAACCGGAACCGGAACCGGAACCGGAACCGGAACCGGCATCGACGTCGGCGATGGCGACGGCGACGGCGGCGATTACGAGGTGATCGGGTGCGTGTACATCTATCCCGCCCGTGGCGACGGCCAGGACCCCCGCCCGCACGTGAGCTCCTGGGTCCGCGCGGACCGGGCCGAACTGGACGCGCCGCTGCACGCCGCCGTATCCGACTGGCTGGCCACGGACTGGCCCCTGGGCAGCGTCAGGTACGCGCCCCGCTGATCGGCAGCGACGCTCATGCGCGGCTCGGGGCGGCCTCCGGCTCCGGCTGCGACTCGGGTTCCGGCTGTGCCGCGCCGGGGTCATGCCGGGGGAGCAGCAGCGGCGTCGCCAGGATCAGCAGACCGGCGACCGCGATCGCGGTGCGCGGACCGATGAGGGCGGCCAGCAGGCCCCACAGGGCGGTGAACGCCGCGATGCTGGACTTGCTGGTGACCGACCAGGCGGACAGCGTACGGGCCACCCGGTCGGGCGCGGTCCGGGTGAGCCGGTAGGTCGCGAGCACCGGGTTGTACACGCCCGAGCAGGTGATCAGCCCCAGCTCGACGGCCATCACGATGACGAGCCCGGAAACGCCGGGACGGACGAAGGCCAGCCCGATCGGCCAGCACGCCCGCAGCGTGCCGGCGGTGAGCAGGACCTTGTGCTCCCCGAACCGGGTGACGAACCGGCGGGCCAGCCGCGAGCCGATCAGGCCGCCGATGCAGGGCACCGCGAAGGCGATGCAGTACTGCCAGGGGGCGAACCCGAGGTGGCTGAGCATGAGCACGGACAGCAGCGGCGAGGCCGCCATGATCAGGCCGTTGTTCAGGATCGAGTTGAAGAACAGCGGGCGCAGCGTCGCGTGCTTGAGGATGTACCGCCACCCGTCGAGCAGGTCACCGGCGCGCATCCGTGGTCCCGCGGCCCGCTCGGGGCGCGGTTCCTCGCCGCCGATCGCGCGGATTCCCGCAGCGGAGAGCAGGTAGCTGACCGCGTTGGCCAGGACGGTCATCACCGGGCCGAACATCCCGATCGCGGCCCCGCCGATCGGCGGCCCGAGCATGGTGGCGGTCCAGGTCGTGGACTCGAACCGGCCGTTCGCGACGAGCAGGTCCTCCGGTCGTACGAGCGCCTTCATGCAGGCCCCGCTCGCCGCCGTGAAGGCGATGTCGGCCGCACCGACGATCACCGACACGACCAGCAGCTGGGCGAAGCTGAGGTGGCCCAGCGCCCAGGCGGCGGGGATGCTCATCAGCACGGCGAACCGGATCAGGTCCATCGCGACCATCACCGGCCGCTTGCGGCGGAACTCCACCCAGGGGCCGAGCGGCACCGCCACCACCGCACCGACCGCCAGCCCGGCGGCGGCCAGCAACGACACCTGGGTCGTTCCGGCGTGCAGCGCGAGGATCGCGATCAGGGAGAACGAGTCGAACGCGAGCCACGTCCCGAACGTACTGGTCGCGTAGGCCGCCCAGAGCCACCCGAACTGCCGGCCCAGCGACCGCCTGGACACCATGATCAGAGCACCTCCCGCTCTCTTCACCGCTCGCCGGAACTCTGACGTCGACCCCCGGCGTCGACCCCCGGCGTCGACCCCCGATGTCGACCCCCGAGATCAAAGCGACCAGCACACCCGCAGGTCAAACAACCGACCCGACCGTAGCCACAACGGCACGTTGTGCGCCTGGTCAGCCGGCTGCACCAGCGTGAGGAATCACAGCGGGACGTTCCGGGACGTTCCGGAGAGGGAGAGCCGCTCCGCTCCGCCTACGGCCTCGGTACTGTGATGTCGCATGACCGACCGCGAGATCGAAATCACCGCAGACCTGGTCCGCGACCTGCTCCAGGAGCAACATCCAGACCTTGCAGGGCTGGCCATCCGCGAGGTGGCGGGCGGCTGGGGCAACCAGATGTGGCGCCTCGGGGACGAGTTGGCCGTGCGCATGCAGCGCATGGACCCCACCCCGGAGCTCCAGCTCAACGAGCGGCGGTGGCTACCCGTGCTGGCCCCGCGCCTTCCGCTCCCGGTGCCGACCCCGGTGCGGCTCGGCGAACCGTCCGAGCGCTTCCCCAAGCACTGGACCGTGATGACGTGGGTTCCCGGCGAGCCGCTGGACCACGGCTCGATCAGCCGCGGCGACCACGCGGCCGACACCCTGGCGGGCTTCCTCCAGGCGCTCCATGTGGAGGCACCCGCCGAGGCGCCGATCTCCATGGACCGCAGGACCCATCCCAGGAACTGCACGGACAGCTTCGGGAACTTCTTCCAGGCCGTTGCCCCCGACGACATCGCTGCCGACGTCCGGGCCGTCTGGGACGACGCCGTTGCGGCCGACGCGTGGGAGGGCCCGCCCGTGTGGGTGCACGGCGACCTCCATCCCGCGAACGTCGTCGTCTCGGACGGAACGCTCTCGGGCATCGTCGACTTCGGTGACATGTTCGCCGGCGATCCGGCGTGGGACCTCGCCGCCGCATGGGTGCTGCTGCCCGCGGGCACGGCCTCACGGTTCTTCGACACGTACGCGCATGCGGACGAGGCGGCGATCCGGCGCGCCCGCGGGCTGGCTGCTATGAAGAGCCTCTTCCTGATGCTCATGGGGCAGAACGGAGACCGGGGCCTTCCCGGCGGCAAGCCGCACTGGGGACCAGCTGGCCGAGCGGCACTTGACCGTGTTCTGAAGGGCTGAAGGGCTGAAGGGCGTTTGATTCTTGGTCGAGGGGCACTCCGGGGAGGCTCGCGAACGGCACTCCGGAGAGGTCGCGGGCGGGACTAGAGTCGGGCGACGTGGACCTCGATGCCGTACGCACCTTCGTCGCCGTGGCGGACACGGGCCAGTTCCAGCAGGCCGCCGCCGACCTGGCGGTCACCCAGCAGGCCGTCTCCAAGCGCGTCGCCGCACTGGAGAAGGACCTCGGTGTACGGCTCTTCACCCGCACGGCGCGCGGCGCCCGGCTCACCGTCGACGGGCAGGCGTTCCTGCCCCACGCCCGAGACCTCCTCCAGGCCGAGGAACGGGCAGCCGCCTCCGTGCGGCCCGGTCGGCGCGCGCTCCGCGTCGATGTCATCAGCAGGCGGCTGGGCCCGGCCGACCTGCTGCGCGACTTCCACCGCACGCACCCCGGGACCGAGCTCGACATCGTCACCCACTACGACGCGGACTCCGCCATCGCGGCCGTCCGGTCCGGCACGGTCGACGCGACGTTCCGCGCCCTCACCCTGCCCGCGCGACGCCTCCCCGACGGGATCGAGTCGGTCCGGATCCTCGACGAACCCGTCCAACTCCTGATCGGCCCGGCCCACGAGTTCGCCGGGGCCCGCACGGTGACCCCGGCCCAGCTCGCCGGGCACCGGATCTGGATGCCCGACATGACCCCCGGGACCGAATGGGCCGTGTACTACAGCGACCTCGCCGCCGCGTTCGGGCTCACCATCGACTCCGCCGGTCCCCGCTTCGGCACCTCGCCCCTCCTGGACGCGATCGCCGACTCCCCGACCCTGACGACCTTCATCGGCGAGCGGACCCGGTTCGTCTGGCCCCCCGAACACGGCCTGCGACGGGTCGCCCTGCACGACCCGACACCGCTCTACCCGCACTCCCTGATCTGGCGCAGCGACAACCCGCACCCCGCGCTGGCCGCGTTCCGCGCCTATCTTCGCTCCGTGCGGGACGACCGCCCGGGTACCGGCGTCTGGGTGCCGGAATGGGCGCGGTGACCGGACCGCCGGGTCAGGCTTGCAGTGCGGCTGCTTGTACGGGGGCGGGTTCGGGTTCCAGGGCCAAGATAGGCCAACAGTGTTGCGTGCAAGGTGAGTTACGGCCTCGGACCCGCGCGGTTTCGAGATCGGCCCTCAAAGCTGTCCTCGGCCAGGCCCGCGGTCTTGATCGTTCGCTATTGCTCAGGCGACGTGGTGTTGCCAGCGGAGCGACGGGTTGTCGTCGATCCAGTACGTGTGGGACCTGTTCGTGATGCGGAGCTGGACGGCGGTGATGTCGGGACTTCCTGCGGCCTGCCATGCGGTCAACGCCTCCTCGATGTCGTCCCAGAGGGCTACGGGGCCGCCCTGGCGAACCGTCCAACTGCTGCCGTCGGCGGTGAACTCTGCGAAGGACTCGCGCTCTGTATCGAAGAGGTACAGGAGCTGGGCCCCTTCGGCCGTCGCGGCGTGCACGAACTGTGCTCCCGGTGCGGCGAGTTGGGCGATGAACGCGGGCATCCACTCCTCCATCAGGACAGGCGGCAGCTTCGCTTCCCGCGCGTTGTCGGCGTAGGCCGTACGGGCGGACAGGTCGCCGGACAGCGGCAGCGCGGCCTGGGATCGGGCCTGCATGAATGAGGAGCGGCCGATGATCCTGCCCTCGGCAGTGCCGTCTTCGCGCACGGTGACCTTTGCCAGGCCCGTGCCGTAGTGCCAGGAACCGCCGACGGTAGCCAGGATGATGCCGCCCGGCTTGGTCTGCCTGATCCAGGCGAGGGGGATACGGCGGACGGCGCAGGTGGCGATCGTCCGGTCGTACGGTGCGCGGCGTGGGTGACCGAGAAGTCCGTCTCCGATCACGGTCCAGGTCTCGAACCCGGCCGCCTCCAGCGCGGCGTCCGCGCGGGCCGATACCGAGGGGTCCACCTCGACGGTCGTCACGTTGTCCTCACCGAGCCGGTGGCACATCAGGGCGGACGAGTAGCCGGTACCCGTACCGATCTCCAGCACCTGATGCCCGTCCTCCACCTCCAGACTCTCGATCATGTCCACCACGGTCACCGGGGTGGTGGACGACGACGTGGGGGAGCCTGTGACGGGACCGCGGACCTGGTCGGCGGTCAGATGTCCGTCGAGCTGAGTGGTCAGGGACGTGTCGCTGTAGGCGATCCGCATCCACTCGGCCGGATCGGTGCCGACTGTGGTGACCGGCCGCCAGCGGCCACCGTCCTGGGGGAGGAACACCCCGGGGTTCAGGAACAGCTCGCGTGGTACGGCCTCCACCGCCGCGCGCCACTGAGGCGTGGTGAGCACATCGGCCTTCGCCAGCCGATCGGCGAGGGCGCGCCGCTCGGGAGCCGTGTCGGTCAAGGGGCATCTCCCTGCGTCAGCAGATCAGAAGTAGCCAAGAGGCGCGGCCCATTGCTGTGCTCCAACCTCGGGACCGGAGTCCGGGTACCGGGGTGGGCACGGTGAGCATGCCACCGGGTCACCCTCTGCGCCGCGGATGCGTGCACTCCGGCGGGCTCAACGTCAGGTAGGTCAACGGCCGTACGGACCACTCCAGATGACGGCCCTTGCGGAGCAGTAGTACGAGCCCGCAGGGTTCACCCCGGTGCAGTGCGGCGAGCGCGGGCAGCCAGCCGCCGTGCTCGGACCAGTACAGGGCGCGGGTCGCCTCACGTGGGGCGAGTCCGAGGACGTGGCTGGAGCGCAACTGCGAGCGGACCGTACGGATCGCTTCGCGTGGCGTGGCCAGGATGCGGAGGTCGACGGGTTCGGGGACGAAGCCGTTGGCGGGCCCGTAGCGCAGGACCTCGAACCGGTAGCCGTGTTCGAGGCGGGCCTGCGTGGGGGTGGGGTGCGGTGGTGGTGTTGTACGCATGGCCGACCGTCCGATCGCAGCGTCTGGGAGCCCCCGCCCCGGGGTGTTGTGTGACGAACAGCGGGGCGGGGGCGGCTTCTGGAACTTGTACGCCAACGAGCTTGCACGCAGGGCGAGTTACAGAATCGGGGCGCGGCTGAGCTACTGCCGTGACCGGCGTTGGCGACGTACGGTGACCGTAGCGCTACCCATCCGTGCGGCGCAAGTATGCTCCTGGCTGTACTTGTCTCCGGACATGCGTGAAGGCCCTTGCCTGCGCGGGCAGAGGGCCTTCGGGGAGGGAGATCGCTGAGGCGGCTACCGTCCGGCGCGGTCGAACTCGCCCGCCTTGACGCCGTGGATGAACGCGGCGAACTTCGCCCGGCTCGTAGCGGCAACGGCGCCCGGATCGTCACTCTCGCGCATCAGGATGTCGTCGGCGTTCGCCGCGATCTCGACGCACTGCTCCTGGCCGTTGGAGAAGGATGACTTCTGCCACTCGATTGCTGTGTCCATGCTGCGGATTCTCACATGTCCCGCGCGATGTGGTGAATGAAGCTGCGTGACTCCGAGGGCTCCAGCGAGGCTTGCTTCGCGACGTCCAGTTGCAACCCGTACTTGCGAATGTCCGCCGCCGCATCCAGGAAGAGACCGCGGATGGGGGTGTCGATGTGCACCGTGTCGAGTTGTGGCACGGCGCCGGCTGCGTACAGCACGGTCTGGGTGATGTCGATGAACCGGTCGATGGCGAACGGGATCACCTGCACGGTCACGTTCGGCCGGTCCGTTGCCTCGATGAGGTGCTGCAATTGCTCGCGGGCCGTCGTGCGTCCGCCGACGCGCATGCGCAGAGCCGCTTCGTGTACGAGGACATCGAAGGTGGGTGGCTGCTCCCTGTCGAGCAGTGATTGCCTCCGCATGCGGTGTTCGAGCCTGGCCGCCACGTCCTCCTCGGGCAGTTTGGGGAGGACTGCTTCGAACAGGGCTCGGGCGTACTCAGGTGTCTGGAGCAATCCGGGCAGTGTCACCGACTGCAGGCACTGCATGTGACGGGCGTGATGCTCCATCTCCGCGATGTTCAAGAACCCGGGCGCGAGTACTCCCCGGTATTCGTCCCACCAGAACTGGCCCCGGTGTTCCCGCGATATGGCGCACAGTGCCTCGATCAACGCATGGTCGTCGCAGGCGTAGAAACTGGCCAGGCGGCGAATCCGGTCCTCGCCGATGCCGGTACGGCCCGCCTCGATGTGACTGATCTTGGCCTGGTCGGTCGAGATGAGCCCGGCTGCTTCCCGGGCAGTCTTGCCCGCGCGTTCGCGCAGCTTCCTCAGCTCACCGCCCAGGCGTACCTGGCGCCCGGTCGGGTTGTCCCTTGGCGGCATGTCACCTTCCCCTGTTTGCGACCAGTTTGGCGTCTGACGGCGGGACTGGTCCACTCGGTCGTGTGAACCCTAGTGACAAGCTTGCTCCGGGGCTTGTATTCCCTCTACGGTCCTGACCGTGCGGCGTTTACCACCGAATGCCCGAAGTGCAGCCATGCGTAGGCCTGTTGAGTGTGCGCGGTTGGCCGATGCCACGGGTTGCAGATGGCGCTGCATGCTGCGACCGAGACCGGATCACGTAAGGGAGAACGCGAAATGACCCCGGCAACCGCCCCTCCAGTACCTCGCCCGCCCCTTCCACAACGCGGAGCGCGTTACCGGGTCGTCGCGCCGAACAGTCCGACCGCCCCGGGCATCGTGCGGGACTTCCTCGGGACACTGCTCCGGGCTACCGGGCACCCCCGGCTGGTGGATGATGCCCGTCTCTGTGCGAGCGAGGTCGTCACCAACTCGTACTGTCATACGCGTTCGCGGATGATCCGGGTGGATGTGACCGTCAACCCGAAGCAGGTGACGGTGTACGTGACGGACGAGGAGCCGGATTCGCCGCCCCGGCCCGTACATCGGCAGTTGCCGGACGCGGAACGCGGCCGTGGGCTGGTCCTGGTGGACTGCCTGGCCGCCCGCTGGGGAGTACGGGTCAACGATGAACCCGTACCGGGCTCCAAGTCCGTCTGGTTCACGCTCGTCGAATGACCGGGCGTGGGCGGGGCGAAGGGAACTGCCCGCGCGGCGGCGAGTTCGGCTCAGTCCTCAAGGTCGGGGCCCGGCTGGGGAATGGCTTGAGTCTCCAGTGGCTGGAGACAGCAGAGTGGGGGACATGGACGTGACGACCCTCTACTCGATCGGGGAGCTTTCCCGGCGGACCGGCGTGCCCGTGAGGACCATCCGGTTCTACTCCGATTCGGGGGTGGTGACGCCGACCACCCGAAGTCCCGCCGGTTACCGGCTCTACGACCTCGACGCACTGCTTCGTCTGGAACTTCTCCGCACCCTGCGCGAGCTGGGCATGGACCTGGCCACGATTCAACGGGTACTGGACCGTGAGCTCTCGGTGGCGGAAGTCGCCGCGGCGCACGCCGACGCGATGGACGTCCAGATCCGGGTGCTGCAACTGCGTCGGAGCGTTCTGCGAGTCGTGGCCGGACGCGGGTCCGATCCCGAGGAGACCAAGCTCATGCACAGGCTCACGCAGTTGTCCGGCGAGGAACGCCGGCGCCTGATCGACGATTTCATTGAGGGCACCTTCGGCACCATGGATGCCGACCCAGCGGCTGTGGCCATGGTTCGCGCTGCCACTCCCGACCTCCCCGATGATCCGTCCAGCGACCAGGTCGCCGCCTGGGTGGAGCTCGCCGGGCTGGTCGGCGACGAGGACTTCCGGGCCCGGATGCGCCGGACGGCCGGGCGTCAGGCCGCCGGGCGACCGCTCGACATCGAGAGCGAGGCCGGCGAGGAACTGATGGGAGTCACCCGTCAGAAGGTGGCCGAGGCCATGGAGTCGGGCATCGGCCCGCGCGACAGCAGGGCCGCCCCCGTCATCGACGACCTGGTGCACCGCTTCGCCGAGGTGTTCGCGCGCACCCCTGACGTGGAATTCCGGGCCTGGATGGCCCAGCGGTTCGAAGAGGCGCACGATCCCAGGGTGGATCGGTACTGGCGGCTGGTGTGGATCGTCAACGGCTGGCAGGTGGTACCGAGCCTGACCCCCGTGTACCCCTGGCTCATCCAGGCCCTGCGAAGTGACCGCGACGCATAGTCACGCCGTGGCGTCGGCGTTGCCGGGCTGCTGGACTGCACGACTCCACCCCGGTCGGCTGTGGTCGAACTCGCCTGCCCTCAGGCCGAGTGCCGTCCAGGTCAGCCCTCGAAGCCGTTCTCGGCCAGGATCTCGTCGATGCGGGCGCGGTGCGCCGTTTCCCACGCGTCGAGTGACTCGTCGGCCTCCTTGGCCAACTTGGCCCGAGCCGAGAGGAGTACCTCTTCCCGACGGGCGTGGGGCGTGACCACGATGCCCTCCTCGTCGGCCACGACGATGTCCCCGGCGTTCACCCGCACGCCTCCGCACCGCACTTCGCCGTTGAGGGGGACGACGGCCTTTTTGGTGCCGGGGTACGGGATGACGCCCCTGGCGAAGACGGGGAAGCCCATCGCGCGCACCTCGGCGAGGTCCCTGATCACGCCGTCCGCCACCAGCGCCACGATGCCCCGGCGCTGGGCGACGGCGCAGACGTTCCCTCCGGCGAGTGCGTAGTCCACATCGCCCGCCTCGACGACGAGGACCGAGCCGGGCTCCGCGCGGTGGATGGCCGCGTGCAGCATGAGGTTGTCACCGGGAGGGCACCGCACGGTGAACGCGGGGCCCGCGATGCGTGGAGGCGACGGCCACAGCGGGCGGATACCGGTGTTCATGACGTGCTCGCGGCCCAGGACGTCCGCGAGGGTGGTCGGGGAGATGTCCTGGAAGCCGGTGAGGTCGCTCATGCTCGTCCTTCGCCTTCGTGCGGGCGCCCGCTGTCGTGGTGGAGACCGGACCGTGCCGCTGCGAGCCTATGAGCTGATGTGGGCGCGGGGAACTGCTGGGCGTCAGCCCTTGGGCAGCCGCCGGACGGCCTTGAGGCCTACTGCTGTTCCGTGGCGATCAGCCTGGCGAGCAGCGCGTTGAGCTGCTTCCGTTCCGTAGGCGTCAGCGGGGCGAGCAGTTCGTCGTTGGCCCGGTCGCCCAGTTTCTCCAGGCGGTGCAGGAGCGCCCGGCCGTCCGCCGTGAGTTCGAGTGCGTTCTTGCGGGCGTCGCGGGGGTCCCTGGTGCGGCTGATCAGCTGCTTGGCCTGTAGCTCGTTGAGCACCGTGACCATGTCCTTGGGGTCGATCCGGACGGTGCGGGACAGCTCGGCCTGGGCCAGGGGGCCGAGTTCGGCGATGCCGCACAGCACCGCGTGGTGGGGCATCCGTACGCCCTCCTCGGCGAGGTGTTCGCTGACCAGGCGGTGGCCGCGGGCCGAGGCGCGGGCCAACAGCCAGCTGGGCAGGGTCCGGAGGCGGCTGAGCGGGGCGGGGGATGCGTGCATGGCGACAGTCTAGGCAAATTCGTTGGGGTTCCCCATGGATTCGATTATCGTTGGGGATCCCAATGGATTGCGGCCGGAAGCCGGAAGCCGGGAGAGGGAGGCGCGCATGCGCAGGATCAGGTTCCAGCCGTGGGACACCGCCGAGCCGTTCGTGATCGACGAGGTGCCCGTGCCGGTCCCGGGTCCCGGGCAACTGCTCGTACACACCGAGGTCGTGGGGGTGGGGATCGGTCTCGTCAGGATGCTGCGCGGCCGTACCGCGCCGGAAGCCGGACCGGGCGGCGAGATGGTCGGGCGGGTCGCCGCGCTGGGCGTGGGTGTGGCGGGGTTCGAGGTCGGGGACCGCGTGGGCGGGGTGGTGTTCGAGGACGTCTACGCCCGGTCGGTGCTCGCCGCCCCTGCGTTGGTCACTCGTGTACCGCCGGAGGTGACCGCCCCGGACGCGCTTGCGCTGGTACGCGGCGGCCTGGTCGCGCTCGGCGCACTTCGTGCCGGACGCTTCGAGCGGGGCGAGTCGGTCCTGGTCACCGCGGCGGCCAGTGGGAGCGGGCATCTGGCCGTGCAACTGGCCAGGGCGCTGGGTGCGGGTCGGGTCGTCGCGGCGGTCGGGTCGCCGGAGAAGGCCGGCTTCGTGCGCGGGTGCGGCGCCGACGAGGTGGTGACGTACGGGCAGGAGTCCTGGGGCGACCCGGTGGACGTGGTCCTGGACGGCGTCGGCGGCGCGTTGGTGCAGCGGGGAGTGGACGCTCTCGCGCCGCACGGCAGGCTCGTGGCGTTCAGTGCGGGCGGCGGCGCCGTGGACGCCGGAAGCCTGCTCGGCGACCTCAAGTCGGTGACCGGGTTCTCCGTCGGACGGATCAGCCGCGACCGGCCCGAACGGATCGCCCGGCTGCGGGCAGAGCTGTGGGACCTGCACGCCGCGGGCCGCCTGCACCCGGCGCACACGGCGCTGCCGCTCGACCGGATCGCGGAGGCCGTCGAGTTGGTCGAGGCGCGCGGCAACCTCGGCCGGGTCCTGCTGCGCACGGGCTGACCGCCCGGCAGGTTCCGGTCATGACGATTCATGACGATTCATGACGATGGGCCGTCGCTCCCGAGCGGGGGGAACGGTGGCCCATCGGCCATGACTTGCCACTGAACGGTCATCTCGGACGAATCGGGGAAATGCCTCGGACAGGTCGGAGAGCCGTCGGGTGGATCGGGGCACCCGTCCGGTGACGGATCGGAGAACCGCCCAGGGGGGACCGGAGGGCAGCCCCGTGTGGATCAGAGAACGCGGACCGCGCCGGTCGGCTGGTCGTAGCTCAGGGGGCGCTCGACCACACCGGAGCTCGGGTTCTGCGCGCCGACGAACTGGCCGCCGCCGACGTAGATGGCCACGTGGTACGCGCTGCCCGCGCTGCCCCAGTAAAGGATGTCGCCGGGCTGGAGGTTGCTCAGCGAGACCTGGGTGCCCGCGGTCGACTGGCCCTGCGAGACGCGCGGCAGGTCGACGCCGATGTTCTTGTACGCGGCCTGGACCAGGCCGGAGCAGTCCCAGGAGCTGGAACCGGTGCCGCCCATGACGTACGCGTCGCCGATGTGGGACTTCACGAAGCTCACGATGGACGCGGCGGAGCCGGTGGCCTGCGAGGAGCTGGAGGAGCTGCTGCCGCCGGTGTTGCTGACGCTGGACGCGGGGACGGCGTTGAGCGTCGTACGGGCGGAGGAGCGCGACGCGCGCTGCAGGGCAGCCGCCTCGGCCTTCTTCTTGGCTTCGGCCTCGGCCTTGGCCTTCGCCTCGGCCTTCTTCTTGGCCTCGGCCTTGTGGACGGCGTCCGTCTTGGCCTTCTTGGCGGCCTTGGCGGCGTCCTGGGCCGCGGTGTCCTGCTGGGCCTGCTGCTGCAGGTCGGTGGCGGCCTGCTCGGTGGCTTCGGCGACCTGTGCGGCGCTGAGGGTGGGCATCTGGATGGTGGTCTCGGTCACCGGCTCGGCAGCGTTTGCCGAACCGGCGGCGCCTGCCACTGCGATGGTGCTGAGAACGCCACCGGCAACTCCGGCGCGGAGCACGTTCTTGGCTGTGCTGAGGCGGGGCTTCCGGTGGCTGGGTATGTGAGCGGTGTGGGACATGAGCACTACCGCTATCAGTCATTCCCGGTCCCCATCAACAAACGTGTGTTGCGCCACAGTTACGAACGGATGAGTTCATTCCGGTTGCCCACGGCCTTTATTGACGCCCAAACGGGCAATACGGTCATCGATGATCATGGTTGTGATCATGGGCTTTCCGTAATTCGTCCGAATTGCCCGACGCCTACCATCCGTTCACGAAGTTGGCCAAGCCCCGTTTCTTCCGCACCCGGCGCGGAGTGAGGCAGGTCACGCCGCGGTCACGAACCCGGGAGGGGTGCGGCTGCGTCCGCGAACGGCGCCGCTCGTGAATGCGCGCACGCGGCCGTCCGTGACCGTTCCGGTCGCCGAACTCACCCCCTAGGGGTGTGCGGCGGACCTCTATCACTCGGATCTGTCCATCGCCAATTTGCGTGTATGGGCCACTACTTGATAGGGGCGCACCCTCTGGACCAGCGGTAACACGGGAAGATGTCACGTCTCGTGACCACCCGGGCGCTTCGCGTATGAAGATCACCGGTCATCCGACTTCATGATCCTTCGTCAGGTGGTGGAGATCACAAAGGCGTTGTCGTACCCCGTGTCGCAGATCACAGACCGGCGGGCATAGGATGCGGGGCAGTCGGGCTTGTGACCTGCTTCACATATTCGCGATCTTCGTCCGGACGGCGGGGCGAGCGAGGCGGACGAGCCGGCCCGATGCGGTCCAACGGTCAAGGACGACTGGAAGGAGCGAGGAGCGTGAATGCCTACGCGCCCATCCTCGTACTCGGCGCCCTCGGGGCAGGGTTTGCGATCTTCTCCGTGGTCATGGCCACGCTTATCGGCCCCAAGCGCTACAACCGGGCGAAGCTCGAAGCGTACGAGTGCGGTATCGAACCGACACCCACGCCGGCCGGAGGCGGCCGTTTCCCGATCAAGTACTACCTGACGGCGATGCTGTTCATCGTCTTCGACATCGAGATCGTCTTCCTCTATCCCTGGGCGGTCACCTTCGACTCCCTGGGGCTTTTCGGGCTCGTCGAGATGCTGCTCTTCGTGCTCACCGTCTTCGTCGCCTACGCGTATGTGTGGCGGCGCGGCGGTCTGGAATGGGACTGAGGGGCTGAGGGGCACCTATGGGACTCGAAGAGAAGCTGCCGAGTGGCTTTCTGCTGACCACCGTCGAACAGGCCGCGGGCTGGGTACGGAAATCCTCCGTCTTCCCGGCCACCTTCGGCCTCGCCTGCTGCGCCATCGAGATGATGACGACGGGCGCGGGCCGGTACGACCTGGCGCGGTTCGGCATGGAGGTCTTCCGCGGATCGCCGCGACAGGCGGACCTGATGATCGTGGCCGGGCGGGTGAGCCAGAAGATGGCGCCCGTCCTGCGGCAGGTCTATGACCAGATGCCCAGCCCCAAGTGGGTTATCTCCATGGGGGTTTGTGCGTCATCGGGCGGCATGTTCAACAATTACGCAATTGTTCAGGGTGTGGACCACATCGTCCCGGTTGATATCTATTTGCCCGGCTGCCCGCCCCGTCCCGAGATGCTGATGGACGCCATCCTCAAGCTCCACCAGAAGATCCAGGGCTCCAAGCTCGGGGTCAACCAGGTGGAAGCGGCCCGCGAGGCGGAGGAGGCGGCCCTCAAGGCGCTCCCGACGATCGAGATGAAGGGGCTGCTGCGGTGAGTGACGAGCACGAGAAGAACGGCGCGGCACCGGACCGGCGCGACGCTTCCGGTGAGGTCATCGGCGTACGCAAGGGGATGTTCGGCGCCAACAACGGCGGGGACACCAGCGGATACGGCGGTCTCGTACGGACCGTGGCCCTGCCCGGCGCCACGAACCGGCCCTACGGCGGTTGGTTCGACGAGGTCGCCGACGAGCTGGAGGGTGCGCTGGAGGAGCAGGGACTCGTCCCCGGCAACGCCATCGAGAAGACGGTCGTCGACCGCGGCGAGCTCACCTTCCACATCGACCGCGAGCACCTGCCGACCGTGGCGCGGACCCTGCGCGACGATCCGGCCCTCCGCTTCGAGCTCTGCACGGGCGTGAGCGCCGTGCACTTCCCGGGGGACAAGGGCCGCGAACTGCACGCGGTCTACCACCTGCGCTCGATCACCCACGGGCGGCTGATCCGCCTGGAGGTCGGTACGCCGGACGCGGACCCGCACATCCCGTCGCTGGTCGCGGTCTATCCGACCAACGACTGGCACGAGCGCGAGGTCTACGACTTCTTCGGCCTGATCTTCGACGGCCACCCGGCCCTCACCCGGATCATGATGCCGGACGACTGGCAGGGCTTCCCGCAGCGCAAGGACTACCCCCTGGGCGGCATCGCCATCGAGTACAAGGGCGCCCAGATTCCCGCTCCGGACCAGCGGAGGTCGTACACCTGATGTCCACTTCACCCACCTCCGCATCACAGGCCGCGGCCCGCGAGACGACCGAGGGGACTGTATATACAGTCACCGGTGGCGACTGGGACGAAGTCGTCCAGTCCGCGGCCAAGGCCGACGACGAGCGCATCGTCGTCAACATGGGACCGCAGCACCCGTCCACGCACGGTGTGCTCCGGCTGATCCTGGAGATCGACGGCGAGACCGTCACCGAGGCCCGCTGCGGCATCGGCTATCTCCACACCGGCATCGAGAAGAACCTCGAATACCGGACCTGGACGCAGGGCACCACCTTCGTCACGCGCATGGACTACCTGACGCCGTTCTTCAACGAGACGGCGTACTGCCTGGGCGTCGAGAAGCTGCTCGGCATCGAGGACCAGATTCCCGACCGGGTGTCGGTCATCCGCGTCCTGCTGATGGAGCTCAACCGGATCTCCTCGCACCTGGTCTGTCTCGCCACCGGCGGTATGGAACTGGGCGCGACGACGATAATGATCTACGGCTTCCGCGACCGTGAACTCGTCCTCGACATCTTCGAGCTGATCACCGGACTCCGGATGAACCACGCGTTCGTCAGGCCCGGCGGACTGGCCCAGGACCTGCCCCCGGGCGCCGTGGACCAGCTGCGCGAGTTCGTGAAGACGATGCGCAAGAACCTGCCGGAGTACGACAAGCTCGCCACCGGCAACCCGATCTTCAAGGCGCGCATGCAGAACGTCGGCTATCTCGACCTGGCCGGCTGCATGGCCCTCGGCGCGACCGGTCCGATCGTGCGCTCCGCGGGGCTCCCGCACGACCTGCGCAAGACCGACCCGTACTGCGGTTACGAGAACTACGACTTCGAGGTCCCGACCGCCGACACCTGCGACTCCTACGGCCGCTTCCTGGTGCGCCTCGAAGAGATGCGGCAGTCGCTGCGCATCATCGAGCAGTGCCTGGACCGCCTGGAGCCGGGCCCGGTCATGGTCGCCGACAAGAAGATCGCCTGGCCCGCGCAGCTCGCGCTCGGCCCGGACGGACTCGGCAACTCGCTGGACCACATCAAGGAGATCATGGGCACCTCCATGGAGGCCCTGATCCACCACTTCAAGCTGGTGACCGAGGGCTTCCGGGTCCCGGCCGGACAGGCGTACACCGCGGTCGAGTCACCCAAGGGCGAACTGGGCGTCCACGTCGTCTCCGACGGCGGCACCCGGCCCTACCGGGTCCACTTCCGCGACCCGTCCTTCACCAATCTGCAGGCCATGGCGGCGATGTGCGAGGGCGGCCAGGTCGCCGACGTCATCGTCGCTGTCGCGTCCATCGACCCCGTGATGGGAGGCGTCGACCGATGACGGACGCTGCTCCGGCGGCTTCGACCGCTGCAACGAGTCTGGGCATGCCCCAACTCCCCGCTCCCGACTACCCGGCCGACGTACGCGCCAGGCTCGACGCGGACGCGAAGGAGATCGTCGCCCGCTACCCGGACAGCAGGTCGGCACTGCTGCCGCTGCTGCACCTGGTGCAGGCCGAGGAGGGGTACGTCACCCGGACCGGGGTGCGGTTCTGCGCCGAGGTGCTGGACCTGACCACCGCCGAGGTCACCGCGGTCTCCACCTTCTACTCCATGTACCGGCGCAAGCCGAGCGGCGACTACCAGGTCGGCGTCTGCACCAACACCCTGTGCGCGGTGATGGGCGGCGACGCGATCTACTCCGCGCTGCGGGAACACCTGGACGTCGGCGACGGGGAGACCACCGGCGACGGCAAGGTCACCCTGGAGCACATCGAGTGCAACGCGGCCTGCGACTTCGCGCCGGTCCTGATGGTGAACTGGGAGTTCTTCGACAACCAGACCGTCGAGTCCGCGAAGCAACTGGTCGACGACCTGCGAGCAGGGCAGCAGGTGGCCCCGACCCGCGGTGCGCCCCTCTGTACCTACCAGGAGACCTCCCGGATCCTGGCGGGCTTCCCCGACCAGCGGCCCGGAGCGGTCGAGGCGACCGGCGGCGCGGGACCCGCGTCACTGGTCGGCCTGCGGCTCGCGAAGGGCGAGGGCCCCCGGCCACGCGTGGTGTCCCCACGTGGCGAGGCCCCCGAGGACCCACCACAGCAGACCTCGGCCTCCGACCCGGACAACCAGGCAGGACCCGCGGCCGAGGAGGGGGAGTGATGACCTTGGCGACCGAGATCAACGGCGGCGGAAACGGCGAGGGGAACGGCAGGACCGGCCCCGAGCAGGTGCTCACGCCGGTCCTTTCGGCCTTCTGGGACCAGGCGGAGTCCTGGACCCTGGAGACGTACAAGCGGCACGAGGGGTACGAGGGCCTGAAGAAGGCCCTCGCCATGGAGCCCGACGACCTCATCGCGTACGTCAAGGACTCCGGTCTGCGCGGCCGTGGCGGCGCGGGCTTCCCCACCGGAATGAAGTGGCAGTTCATCCCGCAGGGCGACGGAAAGCCGCACTATCTAGTTGTCAACGCCGACGAATCGGAGCCCGGGACCTGCAAGGACATCCCGCTCCTCTTCGCGAACCCGCATTCCCTCATCGAGGGGATCGTGATCGCCTGTTACGCGATCAGGTCTTCGCATGCCTTCATCTATCTCCGGGGCGAAGTCGTCCCCGTACTGCGGAGGTTGCACGAGGCCGTACGCGAGGCGTACGAGGCGGGCTTCCTCGGCAAGGACATCCTGGGCAGCGGACTCGACCTCGACGTCACCGTGCACGCGGGGGCGGGCGCGTACATCTGCGGTGAAGAGACCGCACTGCTCGATTCCCTGGAGGGCCGCCGCGGCCAGCCCAGGCTCCGTCCTCCCTTCCCTGCCGTGGCCGGGCTCTACGCATGTCCCACTGTGGTGAACAACGTCGAGTCCATCGCATCGGTTCCCGCGATCCTGAACCGGGGCAAGGACTGGTTCCGGACCATGGGCAGCGAGAAGTCCCCCGGATTCACGCTCTATTCGCTGAGCGGGCACGTCACCAGCCCCGGCCAGTACGAGGCCCCGCTCGGCATCACGCTCCGCCAGCTGCTCGACATGAGCGGCGGCATCCGGAGCGGCCACCGGCTCAAGTTCTGGACACCGGGCGGCTCTTCGACCCCGATGTTCACCGAAGAACACCTCGACGTCCCGCTGGACTACGAAGGGGTGGGCGCCGCCGGATCGATGCTCGGCACCAAGGCGCTCCAGTGCTTCGACGAGACGACCTGCGTGGTGCGGGCCGTCACCCGCTGGACCGAGTTCTACGCGCACGAGTCCTGCGGCAAGTGCACACCGTGCCGCGAAGGGACGTACTGGCTGGTCCAGTTGCTCCGCGACATCGAGGCGGGCAAGGGCCAGATGGCCGACCTCGACAAGCTGAACGACATCGCCGACAACATAAACGGTAAGTCGTTCTGCGCACTCGGCGACGGCGCCGCCTCGCCGATCTTCTCCTCGCTCAAGTACTTCCGCGAGGAGTACGAGCAGCACATCACCGGCAAGGGCTGCCCGTTCGACCCGGCCAGGTCGACGGTCTGGGCCGACGAACCCCACCGCACCTCGGAGGTGAACGCATGACAGTACTTCAGCCCGACAGTGGCTCCGCCACGGGCAAACGCGCTCCCTCCGGGGGCGGGGCGGCGGCAGTTCCGCCGGAGGACCTGGTCTCGCTGACCATCGACGGCATCGCGATCTCGGTCCCCAAGGGGACCCTGGTCATCCGCGCCGCCGAACAGGTCGGCGTCGAGATCCCGCGCTTCTGCGACCACCCGCTCCTCGACCCGGCCGGCGCCTGCCGTCAGTGCATCGTCGAGGTCGAGGGCCAGCGCAAGCCGATGGCCTCCTGCACCATCACCTGCACCGACGGCATGGTCGTCAAGTCGCAGATCACCTCGCCGGTCGCCGAGAAGGCCCAGCGCGGTGTGATGGAGCTGCTGCTCATCAACCACCCGCTGGACTGCCCGGTCTGCGACAAGGGCGGCGAGTGCCCGCTGCAGAACCAGTCCATGTCGCACGGCGACGCGGACTCCCGCTTCGACGGCAAGAAGCGGACCTTCGAGAAGCCGGTACCGATCTCCACCCAGGTGCTGCTCGACCGGGAGCGGTGCGTGCTCTGCGCCCGCTGTACGCGGTTCTCCAACCAGATCGCCGGAGACCCGATGATCGAGCTGCTGGAACGCGGCGCGCTCCAGCAGGTCGGCATCGGCGAGGGTGACCCCTTCGAGTCGTACTTCTCCGGCAACACCATCCAGATCTGCCCGGTCGGCGCGCTCACCTCGGCGGCGTACCGGTTCCGCTCCCGCCCCTTCGACCTGGTGTCGTCGCCCTCGGTGTGCGAGCACTGCGCGGGCGGCTGCGCGACCCGCACCGACCACCGGCGCGGCAAGGTCATGCGGCGGCTCGCCGCCAACGACCCCGAGGTCAACGAGGAGTGGCTCTGCGACAAGGGGCGCTTCGGGTTCCGTTACGCCCAGCGCCCCGACCGGCTGACCACCCCCCTCGTACGGAACGAGGACGGCGTCCTGGAAACGGCCAGCTGGCCGGAGGCGCTGGAGAAGGCGGCGAACGGACTCGCGGCGGCCTGCGGCCGGGCCGGGGTGCTCACCGGTGGCCGCCTCACCGTCGAAGACGCGTACGCCTACGCCAAGTTCGCGCGCGTCGCCCTCGACACCAACGACGTGGACTTCCGCGCCCGGGTGCACTCCGCCGAGGAGGCCGACTTCCTGGCCGCCCGGGTCGCGGGGCGCGGCCGGGATCTCGACGGTGCGGGCGTCACCAACACCTCGCTGGAGAAGGCCCCGGCCGTCCTCCTCGTCGGATTCGAGTCCGAGGAGGAGGCCCCCGGTGTCTTCCTGCGGCTGCGCAAGGCACACCGCAAGCACGGCCAGCGCACCTTCGCCCTGGCCACGTACGCGACCCGTGGACTGGCCAAGGCGGGCGGGGTGCTGCTGCCCGCGGCGCCCGGCACCGAGACCGAGTGGCTGGACGCCATCGCGGGCGGGGTGGGCCTGGACGCCGAAGGGCAGCAGGCCGCCGAGGCGTTGCGTGCGGACGGCGCGGTGATCGTCGTCGGCGAGCGGCTGGCCGCCGTACCCGGCGGGCTGACCGCGGTCGTCCGGACCGCGACGGCCACCGGCGCCGCCCTGGTGTGGGTGCCCCGCAGGGCGGGTGAGCGCGGCGCCGTCGAGGCGGGCGCGATCCCCGCGCTGCTGCCCGGCGGCCGTCCCGCCACCGACCCCCGGGCCCGCGAAGAGGTCGCGGCCCTCTGGGGGGTACGCGAACTGCCGCACCGGTTCGGCCGCGACACCGGCCAGATCATCGAGGCCGCGGCCACCGGCGAACTCGGCGCACTGCTCGTCGCGGGCGTCGAGACCGCCGACCTGCCCGACCCGGCCCGCGCCCGGGAAGCACTCGACAAGGTCGGCTTCCTGGTCTCCCTCGAACTGCGGCCCAGCGAGGTCACCGAGCGGGCCGACGTGGTCTTCCCGGTGGCCGCGGTCGCCGAGAAGGCGGGCACCTTCCTCAACTGGGAAGGCCGGGCAAGGCCGTTCGAGGCGTCGCTCAAGCCGGAGCAGATGACGCGCACGCTGGCCCCCGCCGACTCGCGGGTGCTGCACATGCTCGCCGACGCGCTGGCCGACGCCGCGGGCGGTGACCGGCTCAGCCACTTCGCGCTGCCGGACGTCAGGTCCGTACGCGACGAACTGGACAGGCTGGGTTCCTGGACCGGCCGGTACGCGGACGACCCGGCCGCCACGACCCGGCCGCTGCCCCGCCCCGCCGAGGGCGAAGCGGTCCTCGCCGGCCACCGGATGCTGCTCGACCAGGGGCGGCTCCAGGACGGCGACGAAGCCCTGGCGGGCACCCGGCACGCGGCGGTCGCCAGGCTCTCGGCCACCACCGCCGCCGAGACCGGCGTCAAGGACGGCGACGTCCTCGCGGTGACCGGTCCCGCCGGTGACGTCCGGCTGCCGCTCCAGGTCACCGCGATGCCGGACCGGGTGGTCTGGCTCCCGCTGAACTCGACGGGCAGCGGGGTCCTTGCGGACACCGGCGCCCGACCCGGCGAGCTGGTGCGGATCTCCGCGGCAGCCGACGGACCCGCCGGAACCACGGCCACGACGGAGGTGGAGGCGTGACGAACTACTACCTCGCGGCGACCGAGGACCTGTCCATGTTCGGACGGGACCCCTGGTGGCTGGTCGTCGTCAAGGCGGTCTTCTGCTTCGCCTTCCTGATGC
The DNA here is from genome assembly GCF_036241575.1 of Streptomyces sp. NBC_01267. NCBI lineage: Bacteria > Bacillati > Actinomycetota > Actinomycetes > Kitasatosporales > Streptomycetaceae > Streptomyces > Streptomyces sp. NBC_01267. The sequence goes on from NZ_CP108455.1 coordinate 4,620,787, forward strand.
TCACCGTGCTCTTCGCCATCGTGTGGGAGCGCAAGGTGGTCGCCTGGATGCAGCTGCGCATCGGGCCCAACCGGCACGGCCCCTGGGGCATGCTCCAGTCGCTGGCCGACGGCATCAAGCTGATGCTGAAGGAAGACCTGGTCGTCAAACGGGCGGACAAGTTCGTCTACATCCTCGCGCCGGTCGTCGCCGCGGTGCCCGCCTTCATGGCGATCGCGGTCATCCCGTTCGGCCCCTCGGGCAACGAGGTGTCGATCTTCGGCCACCGCACGACGATGCAGCTCACCGACCTGCCGATCGCGATGCTCTACATTCTCGCGGTCGCCTCGGTCGGCATCTACGGCATCGTCCTCGCCGGATGGTCGTCGGGTTCGACGTACCCGCTGCTCGGCGGTCTGCGCTCGTGCGCCCAGATGATCAGCTACGAGATCGCGATGGGCGCGGCGTTCGCCTCGGTCTTCCTCTACTCGGGGTCGATGTCCACCTCGGCGATCGTCGACGCACAGAAGGACCGCTGGTTCATCGTGCTGCTGCCGGTCTCCTTCATCATCTACATCGTCACGATGATCGGTGAGACCAACCGCGCCCCGTTCGACATGCCGGAGTCCGAGGGCGACCTGGTCGGCGGCTTCAACACCGAGTACTCGTCGATCAAGTTCGCGATGTTCATGCTGGCCGAGTACGTCAACATGGTCACCGTCTCGGCGGTCTCCGCGACGCTCTTCCTGGGCGGCTGGCGGGCCCCCTGGCCGATCTCCACCTTCTGGGAGGGGGCGAACCACGGCTGGTGGCCGATGCTCTGGTTCGTCATCAAGGTCCAGCTGCTGCTGTTCTTCTTCATCTGGCTGCGCGGGACACTGCCCCGCGTCCGCTACGACCAGTTGATGAAGCTGGGCTGGAAGGTCCTGATCCCGGTCTCGGTGGTCTGGCTGATGCTGGTGGCGACCGTACGGGCGCTGCGCAACGCCGACTACGACTACTCCCGGATCGTGCTCTACGGAGCCGGGGCCGTCGTGGCGATCCTGCTGCTGTCCTTCGTCTACGACATCTTCCGCGACAAGCAGGAGAAGCAGGAACAGGCGGCGGCCGACGCGGCAGGACCGGGGCCGGCCTTCGACCCGATGGCGGGCGGCTTCCCCGTACCGCCCCTGCCCGGACAGACCCTTCCCCCCGTACCCCGGCGGCCTTCGCGCACGGAGCGGGAGCTGATTGTCAGTGGTGGCGTGGACACTGTGAGTGACGGAAAGGAGGCTGACGATGCCTGACCGCTCTACTGAGGCTTCCGGGGACGAGACCCCCAAGGCTCCCTGGCAGAACCCGGTGGCCGGCTTCGGCGTGACCTTCAAGGCCATGTTCAAGAAGCGGCTGACCGAGCAGTACCCGGAGCAGGAGAAGACCACGGCGCCGCGCTTCCACGGGCGGCACCAGCTCAACCGGCATCCGGACGGACTGGAGAAGTGCATCGGGTGCGAGCTGTGCGCCTGGGCCTGTCCGGCGGACGCGATCTACGTGGAGGGCGCGGACAACACCGAGGAGGAGCGCTACTCCCCGGGCGAGCGGTACGGCCGCGTCTACCAGATCAACTACGCCCGCTGCATCCTGTGCGGACTCTGCATCGAGGCCTGCCCGACCAGGGCGCTGACGATGACCAATGAGTTCGAACTGGCCGACAGCAGCCGGGCGAACCTCATCTACACCAAGGAGCAGCTGCTCGCCGGTCTCGACGAGGGCATGGTCGAATCGCCGCACTCGATCTTCCCGGGCACCGACGAACAGGACTACTACCGGGGGCTGGTGACCGAGGCCGCCCCGGGCACCGTCCGCCAGGTCGCGGTCTCCAAGGGCGAGACACCCTCGGACGGGGCACCGAAAGAGGGGGCGGGGGCGTGAACTACCTGACCTCCACCGGTGAGGCCTTCCAGTTCTGGGTGCTGGGCACCGTCGCCGTGATCGGCGCGCTGTCCACCGTACTCATGCGGCGGGCCGTGCACAGCGCGCTGAGCCTCGCCGGAACCATGATCGTCCTGGCGGTCTTCTACCTCGCCAACGGCGCGTACTTCCTGGGCATCGTCCAGATCGTCGTCTACACCGGCGCGATCATGATGCTCTTCCTCTTCGTGGTCATGCTGGTCGGTGTCACCGCCGCCGACTCGCTGAAGGAGACCATCAAGGGGCAGCGCTGGCTGGCCGTGCTCTGCGGGCTCGGCTTCGGCATCCTGCTGATCGCCGGTATCGCCAACGCCTCGCTGAAGACCTTCACCGGCCTGGGCCAGGCCAACTCCGCGGGGAACGTCCAGGGCCTCGCCGCCCTGATCTTCACCAAGTACGTCTTCGCCTTCGAGATCACCGGCGCGCTGCTCATCACCGCGGCCGTCGGCGCGATGGTGCTCACCCACCGCGAGCGGTCCGAACGGGCCATGACCCAGCGGGAGATGTCCGAGGAGCGCGTACGCGGAAGGCAGGTTCCCCCGCTGCCCGCTCCCGGTGTCTACGCCCGGCACAACGCCGTGGACATCGCGGGACTGCTGCCGGACGGGACGCCCTCGGAGCTCACCGTCATGCAGACGCTCCGCCGCCGCGGTCAGATCCGCGACGTGTCGAGCGAGGCCATGGCCAACCTCAAGGCGCTGGAACAGCGCTCCGAGGAGCGGCTCGGCCGGGACGCCGGACACGGTCACGACGCCGAACTGCCCGGTGACCACGACCGCGAAGAGGAGGAGGCGAAGTGAACCCGGTCAACTATCTGTATCTCGCCTCGCTGTTGTTCACCATCGGCGCGGCCGGGGTGCTGATCAGGCGGAACGCGATCGTGGTGTTCATGTGCGTGGAGCTGATGCTCAACGCCTGCAACCTCGCGTTCGTCGCCTTCTCCCGTATGCACGGAAATCTCGACGGCCAGGTCATCGCCTTCTTCACGATGGTCGTTGCCGCCGCCGAGGTCGTGGTCGGGCTCGCGATCATCGTGTCGCTCTTCCGTTCCCGCCACTCGGCCTCGGTCGACGACGCCAGCCTGATGAAGCTGTAAGGGGTCGCTGAACAGTGGAGAACTTGATTGCGCTGCTGATTGCAGCGCCTTTGCTCGGAGCGGCGGTACTGCTCTGCGGCGGGCGGCGGTTCGACCGTGCCGGCCACTGGCTCGGCACGCTCTTCGCCGGTGCGTCGTTCGTGATCGCGGCCGTCCTCTTCGTGAACATGCTGGGCAGGAGCGCGGACCACCGCACCCTGCACCAGCACCTGTTCACCTGGATCCCGGTGGGCGGCTTCCGGGCCGACGCCGCCTTCCAGCTCGACCAGCTGTCGATGACGTTCGTCCTGCTGATCTCCGGTGTGGGCACGCTGATCCACATCTACTCGATCGGCTACATGGAGCACGACGAGCGGCGCCGCCGCTTCTTCGGCTACCTGAACCTCTTCCTCGCGGCGATGCTGCTGCTGGTCCTCGCCGACAACTACCTGCTGCTGTACGTCGGGTGGGAGGGCGTCGGTCTGGCGTCGTACCTGCTGATCGGCTTCTGGCAGCACAAGCCGAGCGCGGCGACGGCGGCCAAGAAGGCCTTCATCGTCAACCGCGTCGGTGACATGGGCCTGTCGATCGCGATCATGCTGATGTTCACCACCTTCGGGACCTTCGCCTTCGGCCCGGTCCTGTCCACCGCGGGGCACGCCTCGGAGGGCAAACTCACCGCCATCGGGCTGATGCTGCTGCTCGCCGCCTGCGGCAAGTCCGCACAGGTGCCGCTGCAGTCCTGGCTCGGTGACGCGATGGAGGGCCCGACCCCGGTCTCGGCCCTGATCCACGCGGCGACGATGGTGACGGCGGGCGTGTACCTGATCACCCGGTCCGGCGCGATCTTCAACCTGGCCCCCGACGCGCAGATGGCGGTCGTGGTGGTCGGCGCGGTGACGCTCCTCTTCGGTGCGATCGTCGGTTGCGCGAAGGACGACATCAAGAAGGCCCTCGCGGGTTCGACGATGTCGCAGATCGGCTACATGATCCTCGCGGCCGGGCTCGGCCCGATCGGCTACGCCTTCGCGATCATGCACCTGGTCACCCACGGCTTCTTCAAGGCCGGACTCTTCCTCGGCGCCGGATCGGTCATGCACGGCATGAACGACGAGGTGGACATGCGGAAGTACGGCGGCCTGCGGAAGTACATGCCGGTGACGTTCGTGACCTTCGGGCTCGGCTATCTCGCGATCATCGGCTTCCCCGGCCTCTCCGGGTTCTTCTCCAAGGACAAGATCATCGAGGCGGCCTTCGCCAAGGGCGGCACCGAGGGCTGGATCCTCGGCGGCGCGGCCCTGCTGGGCGCCGGGATCACCGCGTTCTACATGACCCGGGTCATGCTGATGACGTTCTTCGGCGAGAAGCGCTGGGTGCCCGACGCGGACGGCAACCAGCCGCACCCGCACGAGTCGCCCAAGTCGATGACCATCCCCATGATCATCCTGGCGTTCGGTTCGGTCTTCGCCGGAGCGTTCTTCGGGATCGGCAACCGCTTCCTGCACTGGCTGGAGCCCGTCACCGGCCATGCCGAGGGCAATTCGCCGGTCAGCGCGGGCGTGGTCACCGCCGGGACGATGGTGGTCCTGGTGATCGGCGCCGTCATCGCCTGGCTGGTCTACGGCCGCAAGCCCGTCCCGGCAGTGGCGCCCAAGGGCTCGCTGCTCACCCGCGCCGCCCGGCGCGATCTCCTCCAGGACGACTTCAACCACGTCGTTCTGGTCCGCGGCGGCGAACACCTCACCCGGTCGCTGGTCTATCTCGACCACAGCCTGGTGGACGGTGTCGTCAACGGCACCGCCGCCTCGGTCGGCGGCCTCTCGGGACGGCTGCGCAAGCTGCAGAACGGCTACGCCCGGAGTTACGCGGCCTCGATGTTCGGCGGCGCAGTGATTCTCGTCGCCGCGACCCTGCTGATGAGGGCGGTCTGATCACGATGTCCTTTCCTCTCCTGACGGCAACAGCCGCGCTCCCGGCGGTCGGTGCGGTCGTCACCGCCGCGGTCCCGGCCGCGCGGCGCACGGCGGCGAAGTGGCTGGCGCTGCTGTTCTCGCTCGGCACGCTCGTCCTGGGCGCCGTCCAGTTCGTACGGTTCGAGCCCGGCGGCGCGCGCTACCAGCTCACCGAATCGCACGCCTGGATCAAGGACTTCGGGGTGCGGTACGAACTGGGCGTGGACGGGATCGGTCTGGCGATGCTCGCCCTGACCGCCCTGCTCATCCCGTTCGTGATCCTGGCCGGCTGGCACGACGCCGACCCCCTGGAGACACACAGTTCGCGGTGGCGGCCCACCCAGGGCTTCTTCGCCCTGATCCTGGCCGTCGAAGCGATGGTGATCCTCTCCTTCGAGGCCACCGACGTCTTCCTCTTCTACATCCTCTTCGAAGCCATGCTCATCCCGATGTACTTCCTCATCGGCGGCTTCGGGGACCGGGCGCACGCCCAGGGCGACGAGGCGGCGGCGACCCAACGCTCGTACGCGGCGGTCAAGTTCCTCCTCTACAACCTGGTCGGCGGCCTGCTCATGCTGGCCGCGGTCATCGGCCTCTACGTGGTCGCGGGGAACTTCTCGCTCCAGGACATCGTCGCGGCACGGGCCAACGGCTCGCTGCACATGGCGACCAGCACCGAGCGCTGGCTCTTCCTCGGCTTCTTCTTCGCCTTCGCGGTGAAGGCGCCGCTGTGGCCGCTGCACACCTGGCTGCCCAACGCCATGGGTGAGGCGACCGCCCCGGTCGCCGTGCTGATCACCGCCGTGGTCGACAAGGTCGGCACGTTCGCGATGCTGCGCTTCTGCCTCCAGCTCTTCCCCGAGGCGAGCAAGTGGGCCACTCCGGTGATCCTGGTGCTCGCGCTGATCAGCATCATCTACGGCGCGCTGCTCGCGGTCGGCCAGCGCGACATCAAGCGGCTGATCGCCTACGCGTCGGTCTCGCACTTCGGCTTCATCATCCTGGGCATCTTCGCGATGACCACCCAGGGCCAGTCGGGCGCGACGCTCTACATGGTCAACCACGGGATCTCCACGGCCGCCCTGATGCTGGTGGCCGGGTTCCTGATCTCGCGGCGCGGATCGCGGCTCATCGCCGACTACGGCGGGGTGCAGAAGGTGGCCCCGGTGCTCGCCGGGACCTTCCTGATCGGCGGTCTCGCGACGCTGTCGCTGCCCGGCCTGTCGCCGTTCGTCAGTGAATTCCTGGTCCTGGTGGGCACGTTCAGCGCCTACCCGGCCGCCGGGATCGTCGCGACCATCGGCATCGTGCTCGCCGCGCTCTACGTCCTCGTCCTCTACCAACGGACGATGACGGGCCCGGTCAAGGCCACCGTGCAGGGGATGGCGGACCTCAAGGTCCGTGAACTGGTCGTCGTACTGCCGCTGATCGCGCTGCTGGTCTTCCTCGGTGTCTATCCGAAGCCGCTGACGGAGATCGTCGACCCGGCCGTGAAGCACACGATGTCCGACGTTCAGAAGAAGGACCCCCGTCCTTCCCAGCCCGCAGTGGAGGCCGCGAAGTGAGCGCAACAGCTGTCCACAGCCTGTGGACAATGGGGGCGGTCGGCCCCATCGGCAAGATTCCGGCTCCCCACATCGAGTACGCGCAGCTCTCACCCGTGCTGATCATTCTCGGTGCCGCGATGCTGGGCGTCCTCGTCGAGGCCTTCGTGCCGCGCAGGGGCCGTTACTACGCCCAGGTGTTCCTCACGGTCGTGGCCATCGCCGCCTCCTTCGCGGCGGTCGTCGCGCTGGCGGCCGGTGGATACGGCTCGACCAAGGCGCACATCGCGGCCATGGGCGCGGTCGCGGTCGACGGGCCCGCGCTGTTCCTCCAGGGCACCATCCTGCTGGCCGCGCTGGTCGCGGTCTTCACCTTCGCCGAGCGCAGGCTCGACCCCGAGGTGCACGGCAACCGCGTCGACTCGTTCGCCGCCCAGGCCGCGTCCGTACCGGGCAGCGAGAGCGAACAGGAGGCGGTCAAGGCCGGGTTCACCACCACCGAGATCTTCCCGCTCGCGCTCTTCGCGGTCGGCGGCATGCTGGTCTTCCCGGCGGCCAACGACCTGCTGACGCTCTTCGTGGCGCTGGAGGTCTTCTCGCTCCCGCTCTACCTCATGTGCGCCCTCGCCCGCCGCAAGCGGCTGATGTCGCAGGAGGCCGCGGTGAAGTACTTCCTGCTCGGGGCCTTCTCGTCCGCCTTCCTGCTCTTCGGGATCGCGCTGCTCTACGGGTACGCGGGCTCCGTCTCGTACGCCCGCATCGCCGCGGTCGTCGACGGCACCGTGCAGAACGTCGACCCGGCGCTCGCCGACACCATGGGCAACGACGCGCTGCTGCTCATCGGCGGCGCGATGATCCTGATGGGGCTGCTCTTCAAGGTCGGTGCCGTGCCGTTCCACATGTGGACCCCGGACGTCTACCAGGGCGCCCCGACCCCGGTCACCGGCTTCATGGCGGCGGCCACCAAGGTCGCCGCGTTCGGCGCGCTGCTGCGGCTGCTGTACGTGGTGCTGCCGGGCATGCGCTGGGACTGGCGGCCGGTCATGTGGGCCGTCGCGATCATCACCATGCTGGGCGGTGCGATCGTCGCGATCACCCAGACCGACATCAAGCGGATGCTGGCGTACTCGTCGATCGCGCACGCCGGGTTCCTCCTGGCCGGTGTCATCGCGACCACGCCCGAGGGCATCAGCTCCGTCCTCTTCTACCTGGTGACGTACTCCTTCGTGACGATCGGCGCGTTCGCCGTGGTCACGCTGGTGCGGGACGCGGGCGGCGAGGCGACGCACCTGTCCAAGTGGGCCGGGCTCGGGCGCCGTTCACCCCTGGTGGCGGCGGTCTTCGCGGTCTTCCTGCTCGCTTTCGCGGGCATCCCGCTCACCAGCGGGTTCAGCGGGAAGTTCGCGGTGTTCAAGGCGGCGGCGGACGGCGGGGCCGGCGGCCTGGTCGTGGTCGGTGTGATCTCCTCGGCCATCGCCGCGTTCTTCTACATCCGGGTCATCGTGCTGATGTTCTTCAGCGAGCCGAAGGCCGACGGCCCGACGGTCGCCGTCCCGTCGGCACTGACGACGACGACCATCGCGGTGGGCGTCGCGGTCACGCTGGTGCTGGGCCTCGCGCCGCAGTACTTCCTGGACCTGGCGAGCCAGGCGGGAGTCTTCGTCCGGTAGGCGCCTCGCCAGGGGCCCCTGCCCTGCGCAGCGCCGACGTGTACGACAGCGCCGACGTGTACGACCGCCGAACGCCGGGCGGGCCGGAGGTATCGGCCCGCCCGGCGTTCGCCGTTTCCGTTCCCGGCCGCCCGCAGAACGGCGGACATGGTCGCTGACCTGGTATTTCCCGTGCGGCCCGGCCGCCCCGGCCCCGTCCCGGAGTACCGGTGTGTCCGGGGATGTCAGTGCGGGACCCTATCGTGGCTGGAGTGACCGGCAGTACGGACGAGGGACAAGTGCGACGGGGGACCGAGCGATGAACGGGAGCGGCGAGGCAGTGGCGGAGCGCGAACAGAGCGAGGCGCTCAGCACACTGCACCGGGTCTTCGGCTACGACGCCTTCCGCGGCGAGCAGGAAGAGATCATCGAGCAGGTGGTCAACGGCGGGGACGCCGTGGTGCTGATGCCCACCGGCGGCGGAAAGTCCCTCTGCTACCAGATCCCCGCGCTGGTCAGACCCGGTACGGGTGTGGTGATCTCGCCGCTGATCGCGCTGATGCAGGACCAGGTGGACGCGCTGCGCGCCCTCGGTGTGCGCGCCGGGTTCATGAACTCCACGCAGGACTTCGACGAGCGGCGCACGGTGGAGGCCGAGCTGCTCGCCGGGGAGCTGGACCTGCTGTACCTGGCGCCCGAGCGGCTGCGCGTGGAGTCCACGCTGGGGCTGCTGAGCCGCGCGAAGATCTCCGTGTTCGCGGTCGACGAGGCGCACTGCGTGGCCTCCTGGGGACATGACTTCCGGCCGGACTACCTGGCCCTCTCGCTGCTCGGCGAGCGCTGGCCCGAGGTACCGCGGATCGCCCTGACCGCGACCGCCACCCGGGCCACGCACCAGGAGATCACCCAGCGGCTCGGGATGTCCGGCGCACGGCACTTCGTGGCGGGCTTCGACCGGCCCAACATCCAGTACCGGATCGTCCCGAAGAACGACCCCAAGAAGCAGCTGCTCGCCTTCCTGAAGGAGGAGCACGCCGGGGACGCGGGCATCGTCTACTGCCTCTCCCGCGCCTCCGTGGACCGGACCGCCGAGTACCTGTGCAAGAACGGCATCGAGGCGGTGCCGTACCACGCGGGCCTGGACGCGGGCACCCGCGCCGTCCACCAGTCGCGGTTCCTGCGCGAGGAGGGCCTGGTGGTCGTGGCGACCATCGCCTTCGGGATGGGGATCGACAAGCCGGACGTCCGGTTCGTGGCCCACCTGGACCTGCCCAAGTCGGTGGAGGGGTACTACCAGGAGACCGGCCGCGCGGGACGGGACGGGATGCCGTCCACGGCGTGGATGACGTACGGCCTCCAGGACGTGGTCCAGCAGCGGAAGATGATCCAGACCGGCGAGGGCGACGAGACGTTCCGCCGCCGGGCCGCCGCGCACCTCGACGCGATGCTGGCGCTCTGCGAGACCGCCGGATGCCGTCGGGTCCAGCTGCTCCAGTACTTCGGCCAGGAGGCCGTGACACCGGCCTGCGGCAACTGCGACACCTGCCTCAGCCCGCCCGAGACCTGGGACGGGACGGTGGCCGCGCAGAAGGTGCTGTCCACGGTGGTGCGGCTGGACCGGGAGCGCCGGCAGAAGTTCGGGGCGGGTCAGATCGTCGACATCCTGCTGGGCCGGAAGACCGCCAAGGTCATCCAGTTCGACCACGACCAGCTGTCGGTCTTCGGCATCGGCGAGGACCTGTCGGAGGGCCAGTGGCGGGGCGTGGTGCGGCAGTTGCTGGCGCAGGGGCTGCTCGCCGTCGAGGGGGAGTACGGCACGCTGGTGCTGACCGGCACCAGCGGTTCGGTGCTGGCGCGGGAGGCCGAGGTCCGGCTGCGCAAGGAGCCCGAGAAGGCCGTGGTGCCCAGGCCCGCGAAGGGTGAGAAGAAGGCCAGAGCCGCCGCGGCGGTCGCCGATCTGTCGGCGGAGGCGGTGCCGGTCTTCGAGGCGCTGCGGGCATGGCGGGCGCAGCAGGCCAAGGAGCAGGGCGTTCCGGCGTATGTGATCTTCCACGACGCGACCCTGCGGGAGATCGCCACGGTGCGGCCGTCCTCGCTCGGGGAACTCGGCGGGATCGGCGGTCTGGGCGAGAAGAAGCTGGCGACGTACGGGGAGGGCGTGCTGGGGGTGCTGGCGGGCGGTTCCCCGGACGCGCCCGAGAAGCCGGATGCCCCGAAGGAACCGGACGCACAGGACGTCCCGGAGGAGTGGGACGCATCCGAGGAGCCGCCCGCGCCCGAGGAGTCGTACGCGCCCGAGGATTTCTGAACCGTGAGGGTCCCGAGGGTCCTGAGGTCCTGAGGGGTCCCCGAGGGGGAGGGCGCACGCGCGGGCGGTTCACGCGGGGCTCCGCCCCCCTCGGGGCCGCCCCGCGTGACCCCGGGCCCGGCTCCGCGCCGGTCGGGCTCCGCCCCTCGGGGCTGCCCCGCGTGGACCTCAGGCCCCGCTCCGCCGTGACCTGTCGCGCTGGACGTTGCGCCGTACCGCGTTCGCCGGCCACTCGCTGCGGATCAGCCCCCGCATCGCCGCCCGGGACCGCCACCCCTCCTGCGCCGTCACCTGCGCCAGGCCGGTCGCCGCGACCAGCGCGGCCAGGGCGCGGCTGCGGTGGTCGGGGAAGTCCGCCGTCTCCGCCGCCGCGAAGTGCGCGCGGGCCTGCGCCGACCAGTTGTGCGGGCCCGCGGGATGGCGGTGGTAAGGAAGTAGACCGGCGAAGCGGCGGGTCTCCCTGAGCAGGACGCCCTGCTCCACCAGGCGGTCCAGGTACAGCCCCTCGATCTGGCTGCCGTTCCGGTGGATCCAGCTGCGGGCGGAGGCCGTTCCGGCGAACGTTCCCTTGCCCGGTTCCGGGAGCAGCGCCAGGACCTGGGCGAGGACCGGGTCGCCCGGCACCAGCGGGTTGACCACCAGCACCTTGCCCAGGGACTCGGAGATCTGGCCCTGGAGCTCCAGTTCCGCCAGAGCCGCGCCGGCCATCCCGTACTCCAGGTAGCGGCCCCGGCAGAACGTCTTGCCCCGCGCGGGGTCCAGCGCGAGCAGCAGCAGCTCTTCGGGAAGGGTCGGCTCGGCCCGGCTCATGGCGTGGGTACGATCCTTCCGGTCACCTCGCCGAGACCCACCCTGGTCCCGTCCGGGCCCGGCGCCCAGGCGGTCATGGTGACCTCGTCGCCGTCCTCCAGGAACGTCCGCTTGCCGTGCGGGAGTTCGAGGGGCCGGGTGCCGTTCCAGGTGATCTCCAGGAGTGAGCCGCACTGGTCCGGCGACGTGCCACTGACCGTGCCCGACCCGAACAGGTCCCCGGTACGGAGCGAGGCGCCGTTCACCGTCATGTGGGCCAGCATCTGCGCGGCCGTCCAGTACATCCCGGAGAACGGCGGCTCGGAGATCAGCTGCCCGTTGACCGCCACCGAGAGGTGCAGGTCGAAGCCGCCCGGCTCCTCGGCCGAGGCGTCGTCGAGGTAGGGCAGCAGGGGCAGTTCACGCTCCGGCGGGGCGGTCCGTGCCGCGTCCAGCGCCTCCAGCGGGGTCACCCAGGCCGACACCGAGGTGGCGAAGGACTTGCCGAGGAAGGGGCCCAGCGGGACGTACTCCCAGGCCTGGATGTCGCGTGCGGACCAGTCGTTGAGGAGCTGGAGCCCGAAGACGTGCTCACGGAAGTCGGCCAGCGGGACCGGGCCGCCCTGTCCGGACGGCACGCCGACGACGAAGCCGACCTCCGCCTCGATGTCGAGCTTGACCGAGGGGCCGAAGACCGGCGCCGGGTCCGAGGGCGCCTTGCGCTGGCCCGACGGGCGTACGACATCGGTGCCCGACACGACGACCGTGCCCGCGCGGCCGTGGTAACCGATGGGCAGGTGCTTCCAGTTGGGGGTCAGCGCCACCGAGTCCGGGCGGAAGATCCGGCCGACGTTCGTCGCGTGGTTCTCGCTCGCGTAGAAGTCGACGTAGTCGGCGACCTCGTACGGCAGGTGGAGCGTGACGGCGGACAGCGGATACAGCAGCGGCTCGATGTCCGCGCGGTGCGCCGGGACGGTGACCCAGGCGGTCAGCGCCCGCCGTACGTCGCGCCACGCGGTACGCCCCGCCGCGAGCAGCGGGTTCAGCGTGGGGTGCGCCAGCAGCTTGCTGTAAGGCGAGCCCAGCGCGAACGCCGCGGCTCCGGCATCCAGCACATGACCGCCTATGCGCACACCCACCCGGCGCCGGTCGGGTTCCGCGGGGGTGGAGAAGACACCGTACGGAAGGTTGTGCGGGCCGAAGGGATCGCCTTCGGACAGGTCGAGCGGGCTCTGCTCAGGCATGGGGTGCTGCCTCGCTTTCGGGTCTCTGGGACACGCCTACGTTACGGCGGCAACCGTCACGGCGTCAGCTGTCACCGGACGGACGGGCCGGGCGCATGTTCCAGGTGAACCTTCCGGCCGAACGTTCCGGGTGAATGTGTTCCGGCCGGATGCTCCCGGCGGGTGCTCCGGATGAACGCTCCGGGCGGGTGCGCCCGCCGTGCGAGGATCCCGCGCATGAGCGTAGAGATCGAAGCCGTGCACGAGGTGACCGACGAACTGGTGCGGGCGTTCACCCGCCTCCTTCCGCAACTGTCGTCCACGGCCCGGCCGCTGGACCGCGAGGCGCTGGCGGCACTGGCCTCCGTCGACACCCAGACGCTGCTGGTCGCGCGGGTCGACGGCGAGGTAGCCGGAACGCTGACCCTGGTGGTGTCCCCGCTGCCGTCCGGTCGGCGGGCCCATGTGGAGGACGTGGTGGTCGACACCGCCGCTCGCGGCCACGGAGTCGGCAGGGCGCTGATCGAGCACGCGCTCGGCGTGGCCGAGGCCGCCGGGGCGCGCACGGTCGACCTCACGTCGCGGCCCTCCAGGGAAGCGGCGAACCGGCTGTACGAACGGGTGGGGTTCCGGCGGCGGGAGTCGAACGTCTACCGGTACGCGTTCGAGCCGGTGTGACACGCAGGGGGCAGGTGCCGCGCGGCGGGGCGACAGGCGCTCCGTCAGGAAGCAGCGGGGCAACGGGCGCTCCGTCAGGAAGCAGCGGGGCAACGGGCGCCCCCGGGAAGGGGACGGCCGCGCCCCGCCGCACCTGGTCCTACCCCGCCGTCCGCGGGATCCGCCGCTCCCACGACCGCTGGAACACGACCTCGTCCCCGTCCTCGCAGATCACCTCGTTCGACGTGATGAAGACCGCCGCGTCGCAGGTGATCTCGGAGCGCGTCCTGACCCGTACGTCCCAGCCCGTCTCCGGGCGGTGCAGGCGGATCGACCAGTCCGAGCGGGTGTGCGCGGACAGCGGGTCCGACTCGTTGATCGTGTACGTCTCCAGCGCGTCCTCGCTGAACTCCAGCCCGTCCGGGTAGATCCGGGTGCCGCCGTAGCGCGGGTCGACCTCCAGCCGCCAGGTCCCCTTCGCCACGTCGCGTACGACCAGCCGCTCGGGGCGCTCCTCCTGGTCTTCCGGGTAGACCACCGCGAGCGCTTCCGACTGCTCGGGCTCCTCGAAGGTGATGTGGTCCTCGGTGTGCGCGCGGACCGGCAGTTCCATCGTCGAGGCCGCCGGGTCCAGGGTCCAGCCGTGCGCCGAGTCCGGCTGGGGCCAGATCCACGGCCAGTACGCGGAGGAGACCGACAGCCGGATGCGGTGGCCGGGCGGGAAGGTGTGCCCCACGCCGTTGAGTTCGAAGGTGACCGTCTCGGTGGTGCCCGGCTCCCAGATGTCCGCGCGGTCCCGGCCGTGCCGGGCCGAGAAGTTGAGCGCCCCCCGGGTGACCAGGGTGGAGGAGCCGTCCGGTGCCACGTCGCAGAGCCGGGCGATCACCTGGCCGGTGCGGACCTCGGAGCGTACCGAGAGATGGACCTTCGCCCGGCCCAGGATCTCGATCGGCGCCTGGCGGACCGGGAATTCGAAGCAGACGGACTTCGCGTCCTCGTCCCGCTGGTCCGGCGGCAGGTCGGCGTCGTTGCCGAAGGGGAAGAAGCGCCCCGCGTCCAGGCCGGTCTGCTGCGGGGACCTCACCACCATCGGGTCGCCCTGGAGCGCGTACGAGACCGGGGTGACGTGCGGCGAGGGCCAGGCCGTGTCGGCGACCCAGCGGCCGGGCAGCTCCGGGTACACCGTCGCGGGCGGGTGCGACTCGCTGATCCAGGAGCGGAGCAGCGGCTCCTCCATGACACCGGTGTCCTCGCCCTTGAGGTGGTGGTCCCACCAGCGCAACGTCTCCTGGAGGAAGCCGATGGCCGGGCCCGGCGGCAGCCCGCGGTCCGGGTACTGGTGCGACCACGGGCCGATCAGCCCCCGGACCCGCGACGGGTCCAGATGCTCGACCAGCCGCAGGACGGTGTCCCGGTACGGGTCGTGCCAGCCGCCGACCGCGAGCACCGCCGCGTCGATGGCCGTGTAGTCCTCGCAGACGCTGCCGTGCCTCCAGTAGGCGTCGCGGGTCTGATGGGCGAGCCAGGTGTGGATGAAGGGGTCCACGGCCTCCAGCCGGCGCAGCCACATGTCCCGCCACACGGAGCCGACCTGTGCCGGGTCCGGCGGCCGGCACACGAAGGCGAGCATCGTCGCCGCCCAGGCGTGCATGTCCACGGCGAGCACCGAACCGCTCATGTAGTGGACGTCGTTGTCGTAGCGGTCGTCGGCCGAGCAGACCGTCACGATCGCCTTGAGCGGTTCGGGTGCGAGGGCCGCGATCTGGAGCGAGTTGAAGCCGCCCCAGGAGATGCCGAACATGCCGACCTTGCCGGTGCACCACGGCTGCTCGGCGAGCCAGTTCACGACGGCGACCCCGTCGGCCAGCTCCTGCGCGTCGTACTCGTCGCCGGGCATGCCGGTGGAGTTGCCGTGGCCGCGCACGTCCACCCGTACGGAGGCGTAACCGTGGCCCGCGTACCAGGGGTGCCGCTGCCAGTCCCGTGGCGCGGTCCAGTCGTTGAGCCGGTAGGGGAGGTATTCGAGCAGTGCCGGGACCGGCTCCTCACTGATCGGGCGCCAGATCCTGGCGTACAGCTGGGTGCCGTCCGGGAGGGGGATCCAGACGTCCTCGCGGCGGGTCTCGTACGGGAAGTCGGTGCGGATTCGAGCCACGGCAGGCGCTCCTCAGTGGACGGGGTGCATGGTGCGTTTGAGCCAGGGTGCTGCGGCGACGACCGCGAGTCCGGCGACGACGGCGATGGCGCCGTTGACCCCGAAGTACGCGGGGTCGGAGACCTCGCCGTACAGCTTCACGATCTGGGCCTGAATGCCGTTGGCCAGGGCCAGCGACAGGAACCAGAGGGCCATCGTCTGGCTGGCGAAGGCGGCGGGGGCGAGCTTCGTGGTGGCGGACATGCCCGAGGTCTCCACCAGGATGTCGCCGAGCCCGAGCAGGGCGTACGAGCCGACGATCCACCAGACGGACATCAGCCAGTCGGTGCCGGTACGGCCGGAAGTGGCCGGAACCATGATCAGGAAGGAGAGACCGCCGAGGATGGTGCCGATCGCGATCTTGTTGGAGGCGTGCGGCTGGCGCTTGCCCATCCGTACCCAGAGGGCGGCGACCACCGGAGCCAGCGCCACCTCGAAGGCGCCGAGCGCGGAGGCGTACCAGCTGGCCGGGAAGTGGAAGCCGAAGATCTCCGTCTTGGCGTTGGTCGACGCGAGCAGGATCATCGTCGAGTACGCCTGGAAGAGGATGAAGTTGAAGACCACCGAGGAGAGGAAGAGGACGATGTAGGGGCGCAGATGGGCGCGCTCCGCGCGGGTCACCCGGGGGCTCCGGAACATCACGGCGAAGAAGATGATCGGCGCCACCACCGAGACGACGGTGAGCACGTCCACGGTGCGGTCCAGGGTCAGCCAGCCGGTCAGCCCGAGGATCACGGCCACCACGGCGACCGCCAGGCACCCGCCGACGATCAGCCTGACCGCGCGGCGCATCGCGGCGGGCGGCAGCGCCTGTTCGGCGGAGTCGGAGCGGCCCGCGATGTGGCGGCGCCCCAGGACGTACTGGATCAGGCCCAACGTCATCCCGACGGCCGCGGCGGAGAACCCCCAGTGCCAGCCCTTGTGGTCACCGAGCCAGCCGGTGATCAGCGGACCGAGGAACGCGCCGATGTTGATGCACATGTAGTACAGCGCGAAGCCGGCGTCCCGGCGCTGGTCCTCGGTGCGGTACAGCTTGCCGACCAGGGTGGCCACGTTGGGCTTGAGCAGCCCCGTGCCGAGCGAGATGAGCCCGAGGCCCACCCAGGTCATGGCGGCCGTCGGGATCGCCATCGAGTAGTGGCCGACGGCGATCAGGATGCCGCCGTACAGGACGGCGCGGTACGAGCCGAGAATGCGGTCGGCGAGCCAGCCGCCCGCCACCGACACCAGATAGACCAGCGTGCCGTAGGCGGCGGAGACGGAGGCAGCCGCGCCCGGCGACATGCCCAGGCCGTCGTCCGCCACGGTGGCCGTGAAGTAGAGGACGAGAATGGCCTGCATTCCGAGGAACGAGAATCGCTCCCAGATCTCCAGGCCGGACAGGGTCATCAGACCCCGTGGCTGGCCGAAGAAGGAATGGTCGTCGCCCGGCTGCGTCGGGGGCTGAGCCGGTGGCGTCAGTCCCGGCTGCGGCTCTGTTCCGGACAAAGGTGCTGCTCCATTTCAAATCGAGGTGTTTTGAACATACCGGTCACGCTCGGTATGCGCTCGGGGTGGGCGGGCAGGCGCTCATGGTGATCGAAAGCGGACCGGATACGCTGCCTTGAGTGCGGACAGCGACACATCGACAATCCGTGTGATCGTCAGCAGACAGGAGATCCCCTCGTGACCGTCGTCGAGCCATTCGGGCTGAGGGTGCGGGACCAGGCACTTGACGCCGATGTCCAGGCCGGACTGGCGGCTGTCGAGGCCGGGCTGCTCGATGCCACCAAGAGCGAGGTCCCTTTCATCACGGAGGCCGCGCAACATCTGGTACGGGCTGGGGGTAAGCGCTTTCGTCCGCTTCTCGTGATGCTCGCTGCCCAGTTCGGCGACCCTTATGCACCCGGAGTCGTACCTTCTGCCGTAGTGGTCGAATTGACACATCTGGCGACGCTTTACCACGACGACGTGATGGACGAGGCAGAAGTGCGCCGCGGGGTGGACAGCGCCAACGCGCGCTGGGACAACTCCGTCGCGGTCCTCACCGGCGACTTCCTCTTCGCGCGCGCGTCGCACATCCTGGCCGACCTGGGCCCGGAGGCCGTACGCATCCAGGCCGAGGCGTTCGAGCGTCTGGTGACCGGTCAGATCCTGGAGACCGCGGGACCGCGGGACGGCCGCGACCCGGTCGACCACTACCTCGACGTCCTGTCGGGCAAGACCGGCTCGCTGATCGCCGTGTCCGGGCGCTTCGGCGCGATGATGTCCGGCGCCGACGAGAGCGTGGTGAACACCCTCACCCAGTACGGCGAACGGCTCGGCATGGCCTTCCAGCTGGCCGACGACGTACTGGACATCGCCAGCGACAGCCACGAGTCGGGCAAGACCCCGGGCACCGATCTGCGCGAGGGCATCCCCACCCTGCCGGTGCTGCGGCTGCGCGCCCAGGCCGCCGCCCACGGCCGGCCGGACGACCAGGCCCTGGTCGAACTGCTCGACGGCGACCTCACGGACGACGTCAGGCACGCCGAGGCGCTGCGGCTGATGCGGGTTCACCCGGCCCTGGAACAGGCCCGGCAGGACACCGTGCGGTACGCGGAGGAGGCACGGGCCTCGCTCGCGCCGCTGCGGGAGTGCTTCGCGAAGACGGCGCTGGAGGAACTCTGCGGCGCCGTGGTGCACCGCGTCGGCTGACGGATCCGCACCGGCACATCCGGTCACCCTTACGGCCGCTCTGCGACCCGCGCCGGTTCAACGCCCCTACGGGGACGGGGGACCGGCGCCGTCGGTTGTCATACCCGAGGGGTACATGGACTTGCTCCCGCGGGGTGACGCGGAGCGCCGGGGGATTTGGTGGGATGGAACCACCACGCCCCACCAATTCGGGTGAGAATGGCGGCGCGGGGGTGGACGAGAGCAACCGGACGGATCGCCGCCGATCACGGAGGTAGGGCACACATGGCACCGAACGACAGCGCGCAGGACACCGCAGAGGCCACGGACCTGACCGCCGGCCGCCGGAAGGCGGCGCGTTACTTCCTCCCGGTCGCGGTGGCGGGGGTGGCTGCCGTGACGATCGGTCTGGTCCCGGCGCTCGCCAGCTCGGGAGACCCGAACCTGCCGAAGATCACGGCCCAGCAGCTCATCGAGAAGATCGCCGCGTCGAACACCCAGCAGCTGTCCGGCACCGTCCAGGTCAGCGCGGACCTGGGCATCCCGTCGCTGGGCGGAATGGCCGACTCGTTCCTGAAGGACGCGGCCGGGGGCGACGGCGGAGCGAGCGCCGACCCGCAGTCCAAGGCGATGGAACTCGCCTCGGGCACCCACACCCTGCGGGTGGCCGTCGACGGCCCCGACCGGCAGCGGGTCTCCCTCCTGGGCAGCGCCGCCGAGTACAGCCTGATCCACAACGGTGACCAGGTCTGGGCGTACGACAGCAAGTCCGGTGAGGTCTACCACTCCAAGGGCGACAAGCCGTCGGCCACGGCGAAGGACCGGCGCGCCCACCGGGACGGCAAGGACCAGCTCCCCGCCACCCCGAAGGCGTTCGCCGACGAGGTGCTGAAGGCGGCCGGTCCGACGACCTCGGTGACCGTCGACGGCACGACGCAGGTGGCCGGGCAGGACGCGTACCAACTGCTCATCAAGCCGAAGCAGTCCGGCTCGACGATCGGATCCGTACGGATCGCGGTGGACGCGAAGAACGGCACCCCGCTCAAGTTCACGCTCACCCCGTCCGACGGTGGCAAGGCCGCCATCGACGTCGGCTTCACCAAGGTCAGCTTCGCGAAGCCGTCGGCCTCGTCCTTCACCTTCACTCCGCCGAAGGGCGCGAAGGTGACGGAGGGCAGCGACCTGGGCAAGGCGCCGAAGGACAGCGGCCCGATGTCCGCCCTGCCGGGGGACTCCAAGGGCCTGCCCGGGGGCGCGAAGGGCCTGGGGACGGAAGTCCTCGGCAAGGGCTGGACGTCGGTGGTGCAGCTGGACGCCGGCAGCGCGGCCGGGATCCCCGGCCTGCCGAGCGCCGGGAGCACGGGCACGAGCGGTGCCCCCGCGGGCGCGGAGAAGTTCCTGGGCTCGCTGGGGGACAAGGTGACGGGCTCGTTCGGCTCGGGCACGGTGTTCCACACGCGGCTGGTGAACGCGCTGCTGACGGACGACGGGAAGATGTTCGTCGGAACCGTCGACAAGGCGGGACTGGTGAAGGCCGCCGACGCGGCGAAGTAGGAAGCCTGAGGGCCGGGGCGGTGTCGCAGTACGCGGCGCCGCCCCGGCCGCGTTCCCGGACCACCCGGGCAGCTGCCCAAGTCCTGGGGCCTGTCCGGCTGGTCGCCGGACCCGAATCCCGGCGCACCGGCCCTGCGGGCAGATCGGCGCCGCGCGGCGGACGGCGGTTCGACGACATGCCCCGGCCTGAGAGCCTGTACGGGCACCGAACGACGGGAGGACCGCCATGCCGGCCTCAACAGCCCGACCGGACCCGGCCGGGGCTGCGGTCATCGAGACCCGCGCCCTCACCAAGCGCTTCCGCGGCGGCCAACTCGCCGTGAACCAGCTGGACCTCACGGTCCCGCACGGCAGCGTCTTCGGCTTCCTCGGGCCCAACGGCTCCGGCAAGACCACCACCATCCGGATGCTGCTCGGCCTCATCGAGCCGACGTCCGGGACCGTGCGCCTGCTGGGCCGCCCGATGCCGCGCGCCGCCCGCGCCGTACTGCCCGGGGTGGGTGCGCTCATCGAGGGGCCCGCGCTGTACGGGTTCCTCTCCGGGCGTGACAACCTCATCCGTTACGACTCCGCCGACCCGGAGGCCGATCCGCGCACCCGGCGGGCCCGTGTCGACGCCGCCCTCGACCGCGTCGGGCTGGCCCCGGCCGCGGGCAAGAAGGCCAGGGCGTACTCGCTCGGCATGAAGCAGCGCCTCGGTGTCGCCTCCGCGCTGCTCCAGCCGCGCGGACTGCTGGTGCTCGACGAGCCGACGAACGGCCTCGACCCGCAGGGCATGCGCGAGATCCGGTCCCTGGTACGGGAGTTGGCGGACGACGGCACGACCGTGTTCCTCTCCTCCCATCTCCTCGACGAGATCGAGCAGGTCTGCACCCACGCCGCCGTGATGGCCCGGGGCAGGCTGCTCGCCCAGGGCCCGGTCGGCGAGCTCGCGACCCGTGGCCGGCTCGCCGTCTCCACCCCCGACCCGGGGGAGGCCGTCCGGGTGCTCACGGAGCTGGGGGTGTCCGGCGTGACCGCCACCGGCGACCGGGTCACCGGTGAACCACCGTCCGACGGGACCGACTTGGCGGACCTGAACGCCGCACTCGTACGGGGCGGTGTCCGTGTCAGATCCTTCGGCGTCGAACGTGCCTCGCTCGAAGACGCCTTCGTCGCACTCACCGGGGAGGGATTCGATGTCGCAGGCTGAGCCCGTGGACGGGAGCGGGGCCGGAATCGCCGACGGAGGCGTGGGCAGGGCGACCGACACGCCGGGCGGCACGGCCGTTGTGCCGGCCGGGACAGGTGATCCGACCGTTGCGCAGGCCGGGTCGGGCGCGCGCGCCGCCGGGAGACTCCGCAGGTCGCTCGGTCTCTTCCGCTCCGAGCTGACGACCACCTTCCGCCGTTGGCGCACGCTGGCGCTGCTCGCCGTACTGGCGGCCGTCCCCGTCCTCATCGGTATCGCCGTGAAACTGGAGACGGGCAAGGGCTCGGCCGCGGGCACCGGCAGCGACGGCCCGGCCTTCCTCACGGACGTCACCAACAACGGTCTCTTCCTGGTCTTCGCGGCCCTCGCGGCGACCCTCCCGGTCTTCCTGCCGCTGGCGGTCGGCGTCGTCGCGGGCGACGCGGTCGCGGGCGAGGCGAACGCCGGTACGCTCCGCTATCTGCTGGTCGCCCCGGCGGGCCGGACCCGGCTGCTGTTCGCCAAGTACGTCTGCGCGCTGGCCTTCTGCCTGGCGGCGACCCTCGTCGTGGCGCTCTCCGCGCTGGCGGTGGGCGCCCTGCTCTTCCCGCTCGGCGACGTCACGACGATCTCCGGCACGCAGATCTCCTTCGCCGACGGCCTCGGCCGCGCGGCGCTGATCGCGCTCGTCGTCGCCGCCTCGCTGGTCGGGGTCGCCTCGCTCGGGCTGTTCGTCTCCACCCTCACCAACAGCGGGATCGCCGCGATGGCCACGACGGTCGGTCTGCTGATCACCGTGCAGATCCTGGACACCGTCCCGCAGTTGGACGCGGTGCAGCCGTATCTCTTCCCGCACTACTGGCTGTCCTTCGCGGACCTGCTGCGCGCGCCGGTCTACTGGGACGACGTGGTCAGGAACCTCGATCTGCAAGGGCTGTACGCGGCGGTGTTCGGCTCGGCGGCCTGGGCGCGGTTCACCGCGAAGGACATCGCCGCATGAGGGGCGGCGGGGCGCCGCCGGAACCGCGGGGCGCCGCCGGAACCGCGGGGGACCGCCCGGACCGCGGGCACAGGGAGGGCACGTGCCGTACCGAGAAGCCGTCCCCCGACGCGGCCCGACACGACACGTACCGTTTCCCCGGCGCTCATTGTCGGATGTGGAACTTCCCCTGTCAACACGCTCCGTAGCGTCCGGCCGCCACCCCGGTGAATAGACTCATCCGGTGAACCTCAGGCCCAACCCCGCGCGTCGCAGCGGGAAATCACAGCAGGCGATTCTCGCGGCGGCCCTCGCGCTCTGCACCGAACGCGGGTACGCCCGTGTCACGGTCGAAGGGATCGCGGCCCGAGCCGGAGTGAGCAAGAAGACGATCTACCGCTGGTGGCCGTCGAAGGGCGCACTGGTGCTGGAAGCGATCGACGCCGCGGTCATCGGGTCCAGGCCGTTCCCCGACACCGGCGATCTGGCCGCCGATCTGCACGCCCAGATGAGTGCGGTCGTGGGGCTGCTGGCCCATCCGCCGCTGGGCCCCGCGTACGCCGGGGTCCTCACCGAGATCCAGTACGACGACGACCTGGCCAGGACCGTGCAGGACGTGTTCATCGGGCCGCGCCTCGAACTGGCCACCGCCCGGCTGCGCAGCGCCCAGGAGCAGGGGGTGCTGCCGCGGGACACGGACCTCGGGCTGGCGGTGGAGATGCTGTACGGCCCGCTCTACTACCGCCACACCCTGCGTCGGCCCACGTACGACGCCGATGAACTCACCCGGCTCATCGCCCATGTCCTGAAGGGGCTCGGCGGCTGACCCTGCGTCCGGACGCGGTCAGGAAGCGGATTCCGTGGACGAGGACGCGGTTTCCGTGGACGACGTGGGAGCGGACGCCGATGGCTCTTCCGGGGTCCGCTCCGGTGCCTGCGGCTTCGCCGCCCGCGCCTCGGCCTTCAGGCGTGCCGCCCGCGCCCGCGTCCGGTGGGCGTTACGCAGCGCGTCCCAGGTCAGTACGGTCAGCGCCAGCCACACCAGCCCGAAGCCGGCCCACCGCTCGGGCGGCATCGCCTCGTGGAAGTACAGGATGCCGAGACCGAACTGGAAGACCGGGGCCAGGTACTGGAGCAGGCCCAGCGTGGAGAGCGGGACCCGGATCGCCGCGGCGCCGAAGAGGATCAGGGGAATCGCGGTGACCAGTCCGGTGGAGGCGAGGAGCGCGCCGTGGGCGGGGGTGCCGAAGGTGGCCTCGCCGCTGGCGGCCAGGTAGAGCAGATAGCCGAGGGCGGGCAGGAACTGCACCGCCGTCTCGGCCGCCAGGGACTCCAGGCCGCCCAGGTTGACCTTCTTCTTGACCAGCCCGTAGGTGGCGAAGGAGAAGGCCAGCATGAGGGAGATCCACGGCGGTTTGCCGTATCCGACCGCCAGGACGAGGACCGCCGCGACACCGGTGCCGACGGCCGCCCACTGGGCCGGGCGCAGCCGCTCGCCGAGCAGCAGGACGCCCATGGCGATGGTGACCAGCGGGTTGATGAAGTATCCGAGGGAGGCCTCGACGACCTGGCCGTTGTTCACGGCCCAGATGTAGCCGCCCCAGTTGACGCTGATCACCACCGCGGCGACCGCGATCAGGCCCAGCTTGCGGCGGTCGCGGACCAGCTCCCCGATCCAGGCCCAGCGGCGCATCAGCAGCAGCGCGATCAGGACGAAGCCCAGGGACCACACCATGCGGTGGGCGAGGATCTCCATGGCGCCCGAGGGCTTGAGCAGCGGCCAGAACATGGGCACGAGGCCCCACAGCACGTACGCGACAACGCCGTTCAGGAAACCTGTCCGCTGCTCGCTGGTCCCCTTCACGGGCCCTCCCCTGGAATGTTCCGACAACGTGTCGAAGGTAAGGGGAAGAGGGCCCGTGTGTCATGTCCGTGTCGCCATACGGTCATGACAGCCGCGGCCGGGGCTGTCATGACCGCCCCGGCCGGGACTCGGACGGAGGCGTGGCTCGGACCCGGACGGGGCTCGGACCAGGGCCGGGATCAGGCCAGGGCGGCGGCGATCGAGACGGCGATCGGGGTGGTGGGGCGGCCGGTCAGCCGGGCCAGGTCACCGCTGGTGGCGGCCAGCAGGCCGCGCTCGATGGCCGAGTCCACGTCCACCAGGATCGCCGCGAACTCCTCGGGCAGCCCGGCGCCGACCAGGATCTCCTGGTGTGCGGCGGCCGGGACGTTGCGGTACCCGATCTCCTGGCCGGAGGCCTTCGCCACCTCGGCGGCGTACTCGGGATACGACCAGGCGACGTCGCCGCTCAGCTCGTAGACCTTGCCCAGGTGCCCGTCCGAGACGAGGACGGCAGCCGCGGCAGCCGCGTAGTCGGCGCGGGCGGCGGAGGCGACCCGGCCCTCACCGGCGTTGGAGACGACCGCGCCGTGTGCGAGGACCGGCGCCAGGTTGGCGGTGTAGTTCTCGGTGTACCAGCCGTTGCGCAGGAAGGTGTGGGGGAGCCCGGAGTCGAGAATCAGCTGCTCGGTGACCTTGTGCTCGGCGGCCAGCTGGAAGTCGGCGTCGGGGCCGCCCAGTACGCCGGTGTACGCCAGCTGCGCGACGCCCGCCGCCTTCGCCGCCTCGATGACCGCGGTGTGCTGCGGGACCCGCCTGCCGACCTCGCTGCCGGAGATCAGGAGGACACGGTCGCCGGAGCGGAAGGCGCCGGTGAGGCTCGCGGGGTCGTCGTAGTCGGCGATGCGCAGCTCCACGCCGCGCGCCGCCAGGCCGGCGGCCTTCTCCTTGTCGCGGACGACTGCGGCGACCTGCTCGGCGGGGACCCGGGCGAGCAGCTCGTCGATGACGAGACGGCCGAGGGCTCCGGTGGCTCCGGTGACGACGATGCTCATGGCGCTTGTCTCCCTTTTGGTGAGGTGTGGTGCTTTTGATGGCATTGTGCGGTGTCTGTCACTCACCCTACGGCAGGTACTAACCAGGGGATAGTGCCCACTTTGAAGTAAGGTACTGGCATGGACGTAAGCAACGAGAGGCCCGACGTCAACCGGCAGATGTGCCCCTCACGGCTGATCCTGGAGCACGTCACCAGCCGCTGGGGGGTGCTGGTGCTCGCCGTGCTCCTGGAGCGCTCGTACCGCTTCAGCGAACTGCGCCGCGAGGTCGGCGGGGTCAGCGAGAAGATGCTCGCCCAGACGCTGCGGACCCTGGAGCGGGACGGCTTCGTGCGCCGCGACGCCCAGGCCGTCATCCCGCCGCGCGTCGACTACACGCTCACCCCGCTCGGCAGGGAGGCCGCCGAACAGGTCTGGGAGCTGGCCCGCTGGACCGAGCGGCGGGTCGGTGAGGTGGCCGAGGCGCGCGAGGCGTACGACGGCGCCCGGTCCTGATCACGGGGCGTGCGAACGGTCCGGTCCTGCTCGCGGGGCGTACGACCGGTCCGGTCCTGACCGTGAGGGCATACGACGGGGCCCGGTCCTGACACAGCAGAACCGGGCCCCGGGGAACAGCAGTCGGACGCGCTATCCGGCGACCGTCCAGGTGTCGCCGCCCGCGAGCAGAGCGGCCAGGTCGCCCTTGCCCTTCTGCTCGACGGCCGCTTCCAGCTGGTCGGACATCAGGGTGTCGTAGACCGGGCGCTCGACGTCACGGAGGACGCCGATGGGGGTGTGGTGCAGCGTGTCGGCGTCGGCCAGCCGGGAGAGCGCGAAGGCCGTGGTCGGTGACGTGGCGTGCGCGTCGTGGACCAGGATCTGCGACTCGTTCTCCGGGGTGACCGCCACGACCTGGAGGTCACCGGTCGCGTGGTCGCGTACGACACCCTTCGCGCCGTCGGCACCGAAGCGGATCGGCTGCCCGTGCTCCAGACGGATCACCGCCTCCTGGGCCTGCTCCCTGTCCTTGAGGACCTCGAAGGCGCCGTCGTTGAAGATGTTGCAGTTCTGGTAGATCTCCACCAGCGCCGTGCCCGGGTGGTCGGCGGCGGCGCGGAGCACGCTGGTGAGGTGCTTGCGGTCGGAGTCGACGGTACGGGCGACGAACGACGCCTCGGCGCCGATCGCCAGCGAGACCGGGTTGAAGGGTGCGTCGAGCGAGCCCATCGGCGTCGACTTGGTGATCTTCCCGACCTCGGAGGTGGGGGAGTACTGACCCTTGGTCAGCCCGTAGATCCGGTTGTTGAACAGCAGGATCTTGAGGTTGACGTTGCGGCGCAGGGCGTGGATGAGGTGGTTGCCGCCGATGGACAGCGCGTCGCCGTCACCCGTGACCACCCAGACACTCAAGTCCCGCCGGGACGAGGCGAGTCCGGTCGCGATGGCCGGGGCGCGGCCGTGGATGGAGTGCATCCCGTAGGTGTTCATGTAGTACGGGAATCGGGAGGAGCAGCCGATGCCGGAGACGAAGACGATGTTCTCTCTGGCCAGGCCGAGTTCGGGCATGAAGCCCTGGACGGCGGCGAGGACCGCGTAGTCGCCGCAGCCGGGGCACCAGCGGACTTCCTGGTCGGACTTGAAGTCCTTCATGGACTGCTTGGCCTCGGCCTTCGGCACCAGCTGGAGCAGGTCGTTCCCTGCGCCACCCGGCTGCCCGTGGCCCTGCGGCGAGTCGATCTCAGGCATCGTTGGCCTCCTTGAGGGCCGTGGCGAGCTGCTCAGCCTTGAACGGCATTCCGTTGACCTGGTTGTACGAGACCGCGTCGACCAGGTACTTCGCACGGATCAGGGTGGCGAGCTGGCCCAGGTTCATCTCGGGCACCACGACCTTGTCGTACCGCTTCAGCACCTCGCCGAGGTTGCCCGGGAAGGGGTTGAGGTGGCGCAGATGGGCCTGCGCGATGGCGGTGCCCTCGGTGCGCAGCCGGCGGACGGCCGCGGTGATCGGGCCGTAGGTGGAGCCCCAGCCCAGGACCAGCGTGGTCGCGTGGTCCGGGTCGTCGACCTCCAGGTCGGGGACCTCGATGTTGTCGATCTTGGCCTGCCGGGTGCGGACCATGAAGTCGTGGTTGGCCGGGTCGTAGGAGATGTTCCCGGTGCCGTCCTGCTTCTCGATCCCGCCGATCCGGTGCTCCAGACCGGGCGTGCCGGGGACCGCCCAGGGGCGGGCGAGGGTCTCCGGGTCGCGCTTGTACGGGTAGAAGACCTCGGTCCCGTCGGCCAGCTCGTGGTTGGGCCCGGTGGCGAACTGGACCCGCAGGTCCGGGAGTTCACCGGTGTCCGGGATGCGCCACGGTTCCGAGCCGTTCGCGAGGTACCCGTCGGACAGCAGGAACACCGGGGTCCGGTACGTCAGGGCCATCCGGGCCGCGTCCAGGGCGGCGTCGAAGCAGTCCGCGGGCGTCTTCGGCGCGATCACCGGGACCGGTGCCTCGCCGTTGCGCCCGTACATCGCCTGGAGCAGGTCCGCCTGTTCGGTCTTGGTCGGCAGCCCGGTGGAGGGGCCGCCGCGCTGGATGTCGATGATCAGCAGCGGCAGTTCCAGCGACACCGCGAGACCGATCGTCTCCGACTTGAGCGCCACACCCGGACCGGACGTGGTGGTGACCGCCAGCGACCCGCCGAACGCGGCGCCCAGCGCCGCGCCGATCCCCGCGATCTCGTCCTCCGCCTGGAAGGTCCGCACACCGAAGTTCTTGTGCTTGGACAGCTCGTGCAGGATGTCGGACGCCGGGGTGATGGGGTACGAGCCGAGGTAGAGCGGCAGGTCCGCCTGGCGGCCCGCGGCGATCAGCCCGTACGACAGGGCCAGGTTCCCGCTGATGTTGCGGTAGGTCCCGGTCGGGAAGGCCTTGGTGGCCGGGGCGACCTCGTAGCTGACCGCGAAGTCCTCGGTGGTCTCCCCGAAGTTCCAGCCCGCCCGGAACGCCGCGACGTTGGCCTCGGCGATCTGCGGCTTCTTCGCGAACTTCGTCCGCAGGAACCGCTCGGTGTTCTCCGTCGGCCGGTGGTACATCCACGACAGCAGCCCGAGCGCGAACATGTTCTTGCTGCGCTCGGCCTCCTTGCGCGGCAGGCCGAACTCCTTCAGCGCCTCGATCGTGAGCGTCGTCAGCGGCACCGGATGGACCTGGTAGGCCTCCAGCGACCCGTCCTCCAGCGGACTGGTCGCGTAACCGACCTTCGCCATCGGGCGCTTGGTGAACTCGTCCGTGTTCACGATGATGTCCGCGCCCCGCGGCACATCGGCGATGTTCGCCTTCAGCGCCGCCGGGTTCATCGCGACCAGCACGTTCGGTGCGTCGCCGGGGGTGAGGATGTCGTGGTCAGCGAAGTGCAGCTGGAACGACGAGACGCCCGGCAGGGTACCTGCGGGCGCGCGGATCTCGGCGGGGAAGTTCGGCAGCGTCGACAGGTCGTTCCCGAACGACGCGGTCTCCGAGGTGAAGCGGTCGCCGGTGAGCTGCATCCCGTCACCCGAGTCCCCCGCGAACCGGATGATCACCCGATTCAGTCGGCGTACCTCTTTGGCGTCGGAGCCCTCTTTGCCGACAGAAGGGGCACGTTGTTCCCCGAGAAGGGCCTCATCGGCCTCATCGGCCTGCTCGGCTGGGCTACTGACCTGGCTGGTCACTGAACTGGACCTCCCTCGTCGAGGCGGCTGCTCGGACGGGCCCGGCTGGCCGGGCGCACCGGATCCCACCCTACGTCGGTAAGGGTGGCCTTCCCTTGAGGGCTCATAGAGCGGACACCATTCCGATGCAGTGGATTGCCCCGGTTTGTCATGACTGAACCGTCCCCCGGCCCCCCGGCGCCCCCTCGGGGAGGGGGCGCCGGTACTCATCCTTTGGTTCTAGGTCCCGCCCCGTCCGGCATCGCCGCGGGGCCGCGACCTCGCTATCTGACAGGGTGTCAGGTAATTAGGAGTTCAGGTAGGTCAGCACCGCGAGCACCCGACGGTGATCCCCGTCACTCGGCGAGAGGCCGAGCTTCAGGAAGATGTTGCTGACGTGCTTCTCGACCGCTCCGTCACTGACCACCAGCTGCCTGGCGACGGCGGAATTCGTACGCCCCTCGGCCATCAGCCCCAGTACCTCGCGCTCGCGCGGCGTCAGTCCCGCCAGGACGTCCTGCTTGCGGCTGCGGCCCAGCAGCTGTGCCACCACCTCGGGGTCGAGCGCGGTCCCGCCCTGCGCCACCCGGACCACGGCGTCCACGAACTCCCGGACCTCGGCGACCCGGTCCTTCAGCAGATAGCCGACGCCCCGGCTGGATCCGGCCAGCAGCTCGGTGGCGTACTGCTCCTCCACGTACTGCGAGAGGACCAGGACCCCGATGCCCGGGTACTCCTTGCGCAGCCGTACGGCCGCCCGTACGCCCTCGTCGGTGTGGGTGGGCGGCATCCGGACGTCCGCGACCACCACATCCGGCAGTGCTTCCTGCGCCGCGAGGTCCGCGATCGTCTTGATCAGCGCCTCCGCGTCCCCCACGCCTGCGACCACGTCGTGACCGAGGTCGGTCAACAACCGGGTCAGGCCCTCCCGCAGCAGCACTGAATCCTCGGCGATGACCACACGCACTCTGTCCTCCACGACGCTGAAGCCCCCCAGTTGATGATGATGTCCGCCCTGCTCGCACCAGCATCCCAGCATCGGTGCCGGTGTGGGCGGGGGCCGAGGGGGAAGTATCGGATCCCCCCGCTCGCAATCGCGCCGAGCGAGGGACAAAGTATCTGATATTCCCCGGAGTTCATCACCTCGGGGCTACGTCACCTTCGGGGCTTCGTCACGTGGACGGCCGGTGCGGGACAGCGGGCGGTGGGCCGTGGGGCCGGGCCCGGTCGGACGGCGGTGCTTCCGGGACGCGCTCAGCCGCGCCAGGGCAGTTCGGCGGTGATGCTCGTCGGGCCGCCCACCGGGGAGTCGACGACCAGCAGCCCGTCGACCGCGTCCAGCCGCTCCGCCAGCCCCGCGAGACCGCTGCCCGCGGTGCCCGCCGCCGAGTCGTCGCCGGGCCCGCCGGCGCCGCCGCGGCCGTTGTCGGTGACCTGGAGCATGAGCCGGTTCTCCACCTGCCAGACGTCCACCGTCGCCCGGGTCGCCCGGGAGTGCTTGCTGACGTTCTGGAGGAGCTCGGAGACCGTGAAGTAGGCGATGCCCTCGATGGCGGCGGCCGGCCGGTGCGGCAGGTCCACCTCGACCTGCACCGGCACCGTGCAGCGCGAGGCGATCGAGGAGAGTGCGGCGTCCAGGCCGCGGTCGGTCAGTACGGCCGGGTGGATGCCCCGGGCCAGGTCACGCAGTTCCTGAAGGGCGACCTTCACCTCGCCGTGCGCCTCGTCGACCATCCGCGCCGCCGCCTCCGGGTCCGCCGTCAGCTTCTCCTTGGCCAGGCCCAGGTCCATGGCGAGCGCGACCAGCCGGGCCTGCGCCCCGTCGTGCAGATCCCGTTCGATCCTGCGCAGGTCGGCCGCCGCGGTGTCCACGACCACCCCGCGGTCCGATTCGAGTTCCGTCACCCGGGTGTCCAGCCGCGACGGGCCGAGCAGCCCCACCACCAGCAGCCGGTCCACGGAGGCCAGCCCGCGGATCACCCAGGGGGTGACGAGGACGAAGACCAGACCGGTCAGGCTGGTCAGGCCGATCTCGAGGGGGTTGTCCAGGTAGACGTTGTGCGCCCCGTCGCCGTACAGCTGGATGCCGCCCTGGTGGGTGTAGGCCGGGAAGATCCACTGCCACAGCGGGTACGTCAGCGTCGCCCAGCCGGTCGTCCACAGCGTCACCGACACCACGAAGGCGAAGACCGCCCACGGGAAGTGCACCAGCGAGTAGACGAGGTGGCGCCAGGACGCCCCGCTCTTCAGGACGGCGCCCACCCACGACATCGCGCCGCCGGTCCTGCCCCGCACGGGAGCCGGGTCCCGCACATCGGCCCTCAGCAGCGCCCGCGCGCGGGCCCGCTCCATCGCCCCGAAGCCGCGGCAGGCGGCCAGCCCGACGGCGAGCAACGGGATGCCGAGGAAGGTGATCACCAGGCCGACCCCCGCCGAGAACATCGTGATCCCGAAGGAGAACATCACGATGCTGATCGGCAGCGACAGCAGCAGATACCCGAACTCGCGCCAGGTGCGCCCCTCGAACGGTGCCCGCAGCGCCGCAGGCACACGGTGGTCCCGGGTGCGAATGCCGTAATCCGTGGCCATGGCGTCGTCCATTCCTGCTCGGCTGGCTGGTGTCTTGGTTACACGTCCATGGTGCTGGGCCGGGGAGGCGCGGACCATGAGGCGGAGCACCGTCTTCGACCGGGGGTTTTCCCCACCCCCTGGTCCGGGGCCGGGGCCGGAGAGACTCCAGGAATGCGGCCGGCCGGGATACGGCGTACGGCGGCCGGGACGGCTCAGCCGCGGTCCCGCCAGGGCAGTTCCGCCGTCACCGTGGTCGGTCCGCCGACCGGCGAGTCCAGCACGAAGAGGCCGTCGACCGCGCCGAGCCGGTCGGCGAGCCCCGCCATACCCGTACCGCCGTCCATCCGCGCACCACCGCGCCCGTCGTCCTGGACCTGGATCAGCAGCCGGTCGGCCGAGCGCCACACCTCGACGGACGCGGAGCGCGCCCGGGCGTGCTTGCTGACGTTCTGGAGGAGCTCCGAGACCGTGAAGTACGCGATTCCCTCGATGGCCTCGGCGGGCCGCTCCGTCAGATCGACGCTGACCTTCACCGGCGCCGTGCAGCGCGAGGCGATCGAGGAGAGTGCGGCGTCGAGGCCGCGGTCGGTCAGTACGGCGGGGTGGATGCCCCGGGCCAGATCGCGCAGCTCCTGAAGGGCCAGCTTCACCTCGCCGTGCGCCTCTCCGACCATCACGGCCGCGGCGTCCGGATCCTCCAGAAGCTTCTCCTTGGCCAGGCCGAGCCCCATGGCGAGCGCGACCAGCCGGGCCTGCGCCCCGTCGTGCAGATCCCGTTCGATCCGGCGCAGGTCGGCCGCCGCGGTGTCCACGACCACCCCGCGGTCGGACTCCAGCTCGGCGATCCTGCGCTCCAGTTCGTCGGAGGGCGAGAGGAGGCCGCGGACCA
Organism: Streptomyces sp. NBC_01267; assembly: GCF_036241575.1. Taxonomy (NCBI): domain Bacteria; kingdom Bacillati; phylum Actinomycetota; class Actinomycetes; order Kitasatosporales; family Streptomycetaceae; genus Streptomyces; species Streptomyces sp. NBC_01267. The sequence goes on from NZ_CP108455.1 coordinate 4,652,476, forward strand.
TCGCCCGGTCGACGTTGGTCAGCCCCCGTGCGATGAACGGAAGGACCGGCCACAGTACGAAGAGACTCGGCATGACCACGGCGAACGTCAGCACCCCCCACGGCAGCCGGATGAACTCGTACAGCACCGTCCGCCAGCCCACCGGGTCCTTCAGGCCCGCCCACAGCCGGTTGAAGAACCCGCCGCCCCCGGTGACCAGACGGCTCGGCTCGTCCACCCGCACACCGAGCAGCGCCCTGGCGCGGGCCCGCTCCAGTTTGCCGAGCTGACGGGCGCCGAGCAGTCCGGCGGCGAGCATCGGCAGCCCGACGACGGTGACCGCCAGGCCGCTGCCGGTGGCAACCATGAACACGACGTAAATAAATCCGACCAGGGACGTGGGCAGATTGGACAGGAGATGCGCGATCTCCTTCCAGGTGTGCCGCTCGAACGCAAAGCGCACGGGCGGCGGCCGGTCGGAGTCGAGCGGGCGGGAGTTCGTCGCGGTCATGTGTCAAGCCTGCCGGGCCTCGGGGGCGGATGCCATGGGGTAGCTGGGTGGGATGAAGTAGGGATAACCCCACCCCCTGTGCCCGATCCACTTGCTTACCAAGTCTTTAGCAGGGCCTAGACTCCCGTGCGTACGGATCGTCGAACGCGACGAATGTGACGGACGAGGCGACGAACAGGGCGCAGGGAGCGAGGGGCGGACGTGCCGGGACCCACCGTTCTCGCGGCGGACCACACGGATCTCGCGGCGGACCACACCGGATATTTCCACACCTACGCGGTCGTCGGCGTGCTCGCGGTCGTCGGTGTGCTCTTCGTCGCCGTGGCCTTCGGGGCCGGACGGCTGCTGCGGCCCGTGGTGCCGACGCCGGAGAAACTGCTGACGTACGAGTGCGGGGTCGACCCCGTCGGCGAGGGCTGGGCCCACACCCAGGTCCGCTACTACGTCTACGCCTTCCTCTACGTGATCTTCGCCGTCGACTCGATCTTCCTCTTCCCGTGGGCGACGGTCTTCGCGGCCAGCGGGTACGGGGCGGCCACGCTGGTGGAGATGTTCATCTTCCTCGGCTTCCTGGCCGTGGGACTGCTCTACGCATGGAAGAAGGGCGTCCTCGAATGGACGTGACGAACCCGGCCGAACTGCCCGTGGTGTCCAGCAGCGGCCCCGCCGCCGGGCAGGCGCCGTCCGCCGCACCGCAACGCCTGGGCGTGCTCTCCCGGCTGGCGCCCGAGCCCATGAAGGTGGTCCTCAACTGGGGCCGCCGGTACAGCCTGTGGGTCTTCAACTTCGGCCTCGCCTGCTGCGCGATCGAGTTCATCGCCGCCTCGATGGCCCGCCACGACTTCATCCGCCTCGGCGTGATCCCGTTCGCACCGGGCCCGCGCCAGGCCGACCTGATGATCGTCTCCGGCACCGTCACGGACAAGATGGCCCCGGCGGTCAAGCGGCTGTACGAGCAGATGCCCGAGCCGAAGTACGTCATCTCCTTCGGCGCGTGTTCCAACTGCGGCGGCCCTTACTGGGACTCGTACTCGGTGACCAAGGGCGTCGACCAGATCATCCCCGTCGACGTGTACGTGCCCGGCTGCCCGCCGCGTCCCGAGGCGCTGCTCCAGGGCATCCTGAAACTCCAGGAGAAGATCGCCAGGGAATCCCTGGGCGAGCGCTACTCCGCGCCCACCACCGCCCAGTTGACCAGCGGCCTCATCACCCCGCCGACGGCGCCGGGGGCCGGCCGGTGACGCACGCGTACGACCGGCTGCCCGAAGCCGTCACCGAACTCTTCGGCGCGGACGCCACCGCCGAGCACAGCTACGACCTGCTGACCGTCGACGTCCCGGCCGCCTCGTGGATCTCCGCGCTGGAGACCGCCAGGGACCGGCTCGGCTGTACCTACTTCGACTGGCTGAGCGCCGTCGACGAACCGGGCACCGGCTTCCGGGTCTGCGCCCACGTGGTGGCGCTCGAGGGCCGTACGGTCCGCCGTCTGCTCGTACGCACCACCGTCCCGCACTCCGAGCCGGTGCTGCCGTCCGCCGTCGAGGTCTACGCGGGCGCGAGCTGGCACGAGCGTGAGACGCACGAGATGTTCGGCGTCGCCTTCACTGGCCATCCGCACCTGGTGCCGCTGCTGCTGCCCGAGAACTTCGAGGGCCACCCGCTGCGCAAGGACTTCGTCCTCGCGGCCCGGGTCGCGAAGGCGTGGCCCGGAGCGAAGGAGCCGGGGGAGTCGTCTGCCGGACACGCAGCCGGTGGGGCCGCTGGTGGGGCCGCTGGTGGGGCCAAGCGCCGTCAGATGCTGCCGCCCGGTGTTCCCGACCCCAACGAATGGGGCCCGCAGAAGGGCCAGCTCCCACCGGCTCCGACCCGCCCGGCCCGTGCCGCGCGGGCGGCGGGCGACCGCCCGGTACGTCGCGCGCGCAGCGTGAGCGAGGGCTCGGCGAGCCAGTCGACGGAGACCCCGGCGGAGACGCCGACGACGGAGACCCCGACGGTGGAGACGCGGGCGGCCGGTACCCGGGCGGCCGGACCCCAGGGGGCCGAGGCTCCTGCGGACCGGTCATCCGAGGCGCCGCGAACCCCGCCCCCGGCAGCACCCGCGTCCCCGCGGCGGAGCCGCAGCGTGTCCGAGGGATCCACGTCCCAGCGGGCACCGCAGGGCGCCACCCCGGCGGGCAGCGACGACGCGCCCTGGCGCAACGCCAGGCCCACCTTCGACCCGACGGACGCCGAGGCTCCGGCAACCCCGCCTCGCACACCGGCCGATACCGATACCGAAGCCGAAGCCGAAGCCGAAGCCGAAACGGAACCCGGCACGACCCCGGAGCCGGGAGCGAAGGCCGGACCCGGCGCCACCCCGGAACCGGAACCGGAACCGGAGACCGACCCCGGCACCGGCACCGGCACTGCCACCGCCCCTGAACCTGACCCCGACCCCACGCCCGACCCCGCTGACCCCGATCCCCGCGCCGGAGGCGATACCGCGTGAACGACGTACTCGGCGTCGCCATCCGGCTGGTCATCGTCTTTGTCGTGTTCCTCGTGCTGCCGCTCGTCGTCGGGCAGACCGAGCACAAGGTCATGGCCCACATGCAGGGCCGCCTCGGACCCATGTACGCGGGTGGATTCCACGGCTGGGCGCAGCTCGTCGCGGACGGCGTGAAGTTCGCGCAGAAGGAAGACATCGTCCCGGCCGACGCCGACCGGCGGATCTTCCAGCTCGCGCCCGCCGTCGCGCTCCTGCCGTATCTGCTCGTCGTGCTGGTGATTCCGATCGGGCCGGGGGAGGGCGCCGTCGGCCAGGTCGTCGACGCGGGCATCTTCTTCGTGCTCGCTGTGCTGGGCGTCGGCGTACTCGGCTCGCTCATGGCGGGCTGGGCGTCGGCCAACAAGTTCTCCCTCCTCGGCGGACTCCGTACCGCCGCGCAGCTCCTCGCGTACGAACTGCCGATGCTGCTCGCCGCGGCCTCCGTCGCGATGGCGGCCGGTACGGTCTCGCTGCCCGGCATCCTCGACGCGTTCGCGTGGTGGTGGATCCCGTGGCAGATCGTCGGCGGTCTGGTCTTCTTCACGGCGGGCCTCGCGGAGCTCCAGCGCCCGCCCTTCGACATGCCGGTCGCCGACTCGGAGATCATCTTCGGCGCGTACACCGAGTACACGGGGCTGCGGTTCGCGCTGTTCCTGCTCGCCGAGTACGCGGGCATCGTCGTGCTGTCCGCCCTCACGGCCGTCCTGTTCCTCGGCGGCTGGCACGGGCCGTGGGGCAGCGACGGGCTCGGCTGGTTCTGGATGCTCCTGAAGACGGGCGTGCTCGCCTTCGGTGTCATCTGGCTCCGGGTGACCTACCCGCGGCTGCGCGAGGACCAGCTCCAGAAGCTGGCCTGGACCGTACTCATCCCGCTCACCCTCGCGCAGATCGCGCTCACCGGCATCGTGAAGGTGGCGATCAGCTAGTGGCTGCTCCACTCCCGCCCAACCGCCCGCGCATTCCCGGGTCCGGCCTGGCCAAGGGCCTGGCCGTCACGCTCCGCACGATGACGAAGAAGACGGTCACGGCGCAGTACCCGGACGTACAGCCCGAACTCCCGCCCCGCTCCCGGGGCGTCATCGGGCTGTTCGAGGAGAACTGCACCGTCTGCATGCTCTGCGCCCGTGAGTGTCCCGACTGGTGCATCTACATCGACTCCCACAAGGAGACCGTCCCGGCCGCCGCGCCGGGCGGACGCGAGCGCAGCCGTAACGTCCTCGACCGTTTCGCCATCGACTTCTCGCTCTGCATGTACTGCGGTATCTGCATCGAGGTGTGCCCCTTCGACGCGCTGTTCTGGTCCCCGGAGTTCGAGTACGCGGAGACGGACATCCTCGAACTCACCCACGAGCGCGACAAGCTCCGCGAGTGGATGTGGACGGTGCCCGAGCCGCCCGCGCTCGACCCGGCGGCCGAGGAGCCCAAGGAGATCGCGGCGGCCCGCAAGACGGCCGACAAACTCGAAGCGGCCCGGCAGGCAGAGCAAGCGGAGCAGGCAGCGCAAGCAGAGCAGGCAGAGCAAGCGGAGCAGGCAGCGCCTGCCGAGCAGCCCCAGCAGCCCCCCAAGTCCCAGCAGCCCCAGCAGCCCCAACAGCCCGAGCAGAACCGACCGGAGGGGGACGCGTGAGTCTTGCAGCAGCCGCCGGCCACCCCGGATTCCTGTCCCCGACGGGCGTCGAGATCGTGTTCCTGCTGGTCGGCATCGCCACCTTCGGCGCGGCCGTCATCACCGTCACGACCAAGCATCTGGTGCACGCCGCACTCTGGCTGATCGTCGCGCTCGGCGGTCTCGCCGTCGAATACCTCCTGTTGACGGCCGAGTTCATCGCCTGGGTCCAGGTGCTGATCTACGTCGGTTCGGTGGTCGTCCTCCTCCTCTTCGGGCTGATGCTCACCAAGGCCCCCATCGGCCGCTCCCCGGACGCCGATTCGGAGAACCGCCTGCCCGCCCTCGTGGTGGCGGTCGCCGCTGCCTGCTCCCTCGTCTGGGTGGTCGTCGACGCCTTCCGTACGACGTGGATCAACCTCCACGGTCCTGCCCAGGGCTCCACCAAGGTCTCCGGCGAAATCCTCTTCCGGCACTGGGTGCTGCCCTTCGAAGCGCTGTCCGTGCTGCTGCTGGCCGCGCTCGTCGGTGCGATCGTCCTGTCCCGCAGGAACAGCGCCGGGAACAGCGCGGACCTGTCCCGCGGGAACAGCGCTGACCTGTCCCGCAAGAACAGCAGGGAGCAGCGCTGATGCACCTCGTCTATCCAGCCGTGCTCGCCGCCCTCCTCTTCTGCACCGGGCTGTACGGAGTGCTCGCCCGCCGCAACGTGATCCTGATCCTGATGTCCGTCGAGCTGATGCTCAACGCCGTCAATCTCAACCTCGTCGCCTTCGACGTCTGGCTGCGCGACAAGCTCCACTCGGGCCAGGCGCTCACCCTCTTCACGATCGCCATCGCCGCCGCCGAGATCGGCATCGGGCTGGCGATCGTCCTCGCGGTCCACCGGAACCGGGGCACGACGGACATCGACAAGCTCCGCGACACCGCCGAGACACCGGACCCCGACGATCCGGACGACGTCGACGACACCGGCGACCACGCAGAACCCGAAGACCGTACGGACCCGGAAGATCCCGAAGATCCCGAAGGCCGCGAGAAGGCAGAGGCTGCCGCGTGACCACGACGACCCTCGCCGTCCTCGTTCCCCTCCTCCCCTTCCTGGGCGCAGCGGCCGGACTCCTGCTCGGCCGCACGGCCCCAGGATTCGTACGTCCGCTGGCCGTCCTGCCACCGCTGGCCGCTGCCGCGCTCGCGATCACGGTCGCCGTGCGCCAGAGCGGCGGCCACACCGTCGACACGGCCACCCGGCTCACGCCCACCGGCTCCGTACCCATCGACCTGTCCCTGCACATCGACGGCTTCGCCGCCCTCGTCGCCATCCTGGTCGCGGTCGTCGCCACCTGTGTGCAGCTCTACTCGACGGGCTATCTGCGCGACGACCCGCGCTACCCCTCGTACGCGGCGATCGTCTCCCTCTTCACCTCCGCCATGCTGCTCGTCGTCTACTCCGGCGACCTGATGGTGCTGCTGGTCGGCTGGGAGATCATGGGCATCTGCTCGTACTTCCTCGTCGGCCACTACTGGGAGACGCCCGAAGCGCGCGCCGCCTCCCTGAAGGCCTTCCTGGTCACCAAGCTGGGCGACGTCCCCTTCCTGATCGGCCTGTTCGCGCTGGCCACCGATGCCGGTACGTTCCGCATCACCGGCATCCTGCGCACGGTCTCGGACGGTGGCCTCCACCACCCCACGCTGATCGCCCTGCTGCTCCTGGCGGGCGTCGCCGGGAAGTCCGCGCAGTTCCCGCTGCACACCTGGCTGCCCGACGCGATGGCCGGTCCCACCCCCGTGTCCGCGCTGATCCACGCGGCGACCATGGTCGCCGCGGGCATCTACTTCGTGGCCAGGCTGCTGCCCGTCTTCGCCGCGTCCGCCGCCGCGCTCACCGTCCTCGCCGTCATGTCCGCCGTCACCATGATCGGTTCGGCGCTCGCCGCCCTCGCGCAGGACGACATCAAACGCGTCCTCGCCTACTCGACCATCGGACAGCTCGGCTACATGTCCGGCGCCCTGGCCGTCGGCGACCGCGGGGCCGCCGTCTTCCACCTCCTCTCGCACGGCGCGTTCAAGGCGCTGCTCTTCCTCGGCGCCGGTGTGGTCATCCACGCCGCGGGCACCAACTCCCTGGCTGCCATGAGCCGCATGGACCACCTGGCCAAACGGATCCCCGACGCCTTCTGGACGATGACCATCGCCCTCCTCGCGCTCGCCGCCATCCCCCCCTTCGCCGGGTTCTTCTCCAAGGAATCCATCCTCGTCGCCGCCGAGAACACCGCCCTCGGCGACAGCGACATCGCCCCCGTGGGCGCCGGATGGACCGTCCTGGTCGCAGGGCTCGTCACCGCCCTGCTGACCGCCGCGTACGCCACCCGGCTCTGGCTCCTCGCCTTCCGGGGCAGGGGCGCCGAAGCCCCCGACCACGGCAGGCAGCCGCTCGTCATGAACGGCGTGCTCTGGGTGCTCGCCGTCCCGACCATCGGCTTCGGCCTCACCGTCGGCTATCTCCCCGGCTGGTTCGACGGCCACAGCCTCACCCCGTCCCTCACCACCTCCGTACTCGGTACGGGCGTCGCCCTCGTCGGCGGACTCGTCACCTACGCCACCTGGCGGCACACCACGGCGATGGCCCAACAGCCCCCGATCGGCGCCGTGTCGGCCCACCCGGACGCCGACCCGGCCACGGTCGAGGCGGAAGCCATCGCCACCCACCGGGCGGTCTACGGCGACATCGCGTCCGCCCCCGACCCCGGCGACCCCGGAAGGCTGCTCCTCGGCCCGCTGCACCGGCACGCGGCAGGCGGCTTCCACCTCGATGCCCTCTACACCACGCTGTTCGTACGCCCCGTGCTCGCCGCGGCCCAACTGGTCCGCTTCCTGGACCGCGAGGTCATCGACACCTACGTACGCGGTGCCGGGGCGGTGCCCCGCTGGCTGGGGGCCGCCGTCCGCCGCGCCCAGACCGGCAACGTGCAGACCTACCTCAGCGCCCTGCTCGCCGGCTCCGTCGTCCTGGCGGTCGCAGCCGTCGCCCTCGCCAACGCCTACGCCGGATCGTGAGCCGTGATCGATATCAGCGCATCCGTGATGCAGTTCCTTCTGGCGTTCATCGTCGTCGCCCCGCTCGTCGGCGCCGTCGCGGCGCTCCTCCCGGCGCCTCCCGGACTGAAGGGGAAGTCACCCGACCGGGCCGTGCTCCGCCACGGCGTGGTCGTCACCGGTGCCGTCCTCGTCGCCGCGATCGTCCTGGCGCTCGGCTTCGACCGTGACCACCCGTCGAAGATGCAGGCCACGACCGACATCAGCTGGATCCCGGCGCTCCACGTCCACATCCACCTCGGTACCGACGGCATTTCGCTCCCCCTGCTCGTACTGACCGCGCTGCTGACCTTCCTCTGCGCGCTCTACTCCTGCTTCAAGCTCCCCCAGGGCCCGTCCCCCAAGGCCTTCGTCGCTCTCGTCCTGCTCCTCGAATCGGGGATGCTGGCGACCTTCGCCGTCCTCGATCTGCTGCTCTTCTTCCTGGCCTTCGAGATGGTCCTCATCCCGATGTACTTCCTCATCGCCCGCTGGGGCGGGGCCCGGAAGCAGGCCGCCGCCTGGAAGTTCATCCTCTACACGCTGCTCGGCTCCGTCGTCATGCTGCTCGGCTTCCTCCTCATCGGCGTGAAGAGCGGCACATTCGACATGGTGGCACTCGCCACTGACAACGGCCGTGGCCTCACCCACACCACGCAGGTCATCGCGGTCCTGGCCATCGCTCTCGGCCTCGCCGTGAAGACCCCGATGTGGCCGCTGCACAGCTGGCTCCCCGACGCGCACACCGCGGCCCCGACCATCGGCTCGGTCCTGCTGGCCGGCGTCATGCTCAAGATGGGCACCTACGGATTCGTCCGGGTCGCCCTGCCGGTCGCACCCGAGGGCATGCACACCTTCGCGCCGTACCTCGCCGCGTTCGCCGTCGCCGGGATCGTCTACGGATCGCTGGCCTGCCTGGCCCTCGCCAGAACAGGCGCCAAGGGTGACCTCAAGCGCCTCATCGCGTACTCCTCGGTCGGCCACATGGGCTTCACGCTCCTCGGCATCGCCTCGATGACCCCCACCGGAGTCAACGGCGCGCTCTTCGCCAACATCGCCCACGGCCTGATCACCGGCCTGCTGTTCTTCCTCGTCGGAGCCCTGAAGGACCGGTACGGCACCGCCGACCTCGACACCCTCGCCGGAGCGACGGGCGCCGCCCTCTACGGCCGGGCCCCCCGCCTCGGCGGCCTCCTCGCCTTCGCCGCGGTCGCCTCGCTGGGGCTGCCCGGACTCGCCGGGTTCTGGGGCGAGATGCTCACCATGTTCGGCGCCTTCGACCCCGCCGCCGGGCTCAGCCGCCCCGCGTTCCTCACGTACATGTCCGTCGCCGCGTTCGGCACCCTGCTCACCGCCGCGTACCTGCTCCTCGTCGTACGCCGGGTCTGCATGGGCGCCAAGCCGCAGGAAACCCCGGAGGACCCGGGCATCGGGATCGTCCAGGACGTACAGGGCTACGAGTTCGCCACCTGGAGCCCGCTCGTCGCCCTCACCGTCCTCGCAGGCCTGTGGCCCGCGGTCCTCCTCGGCCTCACCGACCCGGCCGTGCAGAAGCTCCTCGCAGGAGGAAAGGCATGAGCTCCCTCGTCCAGTCCGTCGACTGGCTCGCGATCGCCCCGCCCGTCATCGTGGCCGCGACCGCCCTGATCATCCTGGTCGCCGACCTGTTCGTGCCCGAGCACCGCAAGCCGCTGCTCGGCTGGACCGCGGTCGCCGGGCTCGCCGCCGCCCTCCTCATGCTGCTGCCCCTGCGCAAGGGCGACCGCGTGACCTTCTGCGTCACCGCGGACCACGGCGCGTGCAGCTACGCCGCCGACCACTTCGCCCTCGCCGTCCAACTGCTGGTGCTCGGCGGCGCCCTGCTCACCGCGCTGCTGTCGATGAGCGAGACCGGGGGCGACCGGCTGCCGGCCGGTGAGTTCTGGTTCCTGCTGCTGGCCTCGGCCTCCGGCGCCGCGCTGCTGCCCGCCTCCCGCGACCTCGCGACCCTGGTCGTCGCGCTCGAAGTGGCCTCACTGCCCGCCTTCGCCCTCGTCGGCATGAAACGCGGTGACCGCCTCTCCTCCGAAGCGGCCCTGAAGTTCTTCCTCTCCTCGGTCACCGCCACCGCCGTGACCCTGCTCGGCGTCAGCTTCGTGTACGCGGCGACCGGCACCCTGCACCTCGGCCGGATCGCCGGAGCCCAGGTCGACCCGCAGCTCGACACCCTCGCCCAGACCGGGGTCGTCCTCACCCTGGTCGGCTTCGCCTTCAAGACGGCTGCCGCGCCCTTCCACTTCTGGGTCCCCGACACCTATGTGGGCGCCCCGCTGCCCGTCGCCGCGTACCTGTCCGTCGTGGGGAAGGCCGTCGGCTTCTCCGGGCTCATCCTGGTCGCCGTCGTCGCGTTCCCCGCGTACGCCGACGTCTGGGGCCCGGCCGTCGCCGTACTCGCCGCCCTGACGATGACCGTCGGCAACACGGCGGCCCTGCGCCAGTCGGCCACCCGCGCGCACAGCGCGGTCCGGCTGCTCGCCTGGTCCTCCGTCGGGCAGGCCGGATACCTGCTGGTGCCGATCGCCGCCTCCGCGTACACCTCGGACGACGAGATCGGCTCCACCGTCGCGTACGCCCTGATGTACGCCGTGGTGAACCTGGGCGCCTTCGGCGTCGTCGCCGTCGTCGCCCGGAGCAGGCCCGGCGGCAGGATCAGCGACTTCCGCGGCCTGTGGGCCACCCGCCCCTTCGCCGCCCTCGCGCTCAGCTTCTTCCTGATCTGCCTGGCCGGACTGCCGCCCGGCATCATCGGCCTCTTCGCCAAGGTCACGGTCTTCCAGACCGCCGTCGACGCGGGCCTCGGCTGGCTCGCCGTCGTCATGGCCGTCAACGTGGTGTTCGCCCTGTACTACTACCTGCGGTGGACAGCTGTGCTGTTCCGCACACCCGCGGGAACGCAGGGCCGGACGGCAGCCGGGACGGACCCGGCCGGGGGAGAGACCGCCGCACCCCGCCGAACAGCGGCTGTACCGGTCCCGCTCACCCTGGCCGTCGGTCTGGCCGCCGCCACCGCGGTCGCCCTGTCCGGCGCCCCCCAGCTGATCCTCCGCTTCGCCTCCGGCAGCCTCTTCTGAGTTTTGCTACGGTCTTGCGCCGGGCGCACCAGGAACGGCCCACCACCGGAAGCAACAGGGAGCAAGCAGTGCTGAGCGGGTTCAAGGACTTCATTCTCCGTGGCAACGTCATCTCACTGGCCATCGGCCTCGCCGTGGGATCCGCGTTCACCGCGGTCGTCACCGCACTCAGCACCGCCTTCATCACGCCGCTGATCGGCCTGGCCACCAGCTCCACCATGGGCGACTTCAGCAAGGCCGAGTTCACCGTCGAGGGCGCGCACTTCCGCTACGGCCTCCTCATCAACGCGGGCGTCGCCTTCCTGGTGACCGCCGCGGTCCTCTACTTCGGCGTCGTCGTCCCGCTCGCCAAGATCCAGGCCCGGTTCACCAGCGACAAGCCGGTCGACATCAAGGCCGCCCAGCGGGACTGCCCGTTCTGCTACACCGAGATCCCGGCCATCGCCTCCCGCTGCGGCCACTGCACCAGCCAGATCAAGCCCGTGCCGGAAGCGCTGGAGCTCGCGAAGATCCCCGCTCAGGGCTGACTCCACCCGTACGGCGGACACGGTGGCCGCGTGCGCAAGGGAACCAGCTCCCCTCGCCTGGCGTTGACCAGTGAGGGAAGGTCCACTGGGACGCAGTGGACCGCGTACCGAGCGTGGGTTCCCCCGCCGCACGATCTGGAGGGCGTACCGTGCACCGCCGGCACAACGGGCTGAGGACCGCCGTCCTCCTCGGGGGCCTTTCGGCCCTCATCATCGTCATCGGCAGCTTCTTCGGCCGTACGGGCCTGATCGTCGCGCTCGTCGTCGCGCTCGGCACCAACGCGTACGCCTACTGGAACAGCGACAAGCTCGCCCTGCGCGCCATGCGGGCCCGGCCCGTGAGCGAGTTCGAAGCGCCCGCGCTCTACCGCATGGTCCGCGACCTCTCCACCACGGCCCGCCAGCCCATGCCCCGGCTGTACATCTCGCCGACCCAGGCGCCCAACGCCTTCGCGACCGGCCGCAATCCGCGCAACGCCGCCGTCTGCTGCACCGAAGGCATCCTGCAGATCCTGGACGAGCGCGAACTGCGCGGCGTCATCGGCCACGAGCTCAGCCATGTCTACAACCGCGACATCCTGATCTCCTCGGTGGCGGGCGCCCTGGCCTCGGTGATCATGTTCCTGGTCAACTTCGCCTGGCTGATCCCCATCGGCCGCTCCGACGACGACGACGGCCCCGGCCTGCTCGGTATGCTGTTGATCATGATCCTGGGCCCGTTGGCCGCGTCACTCATCCAACTGGCCGTCAGCCGCTCCCGTGAGTACGAGGCGGACGCCTCGGGAGCCCAGCTCACCGGCGACCCACTGGCCCTCGCGAGCGCCCTGCGCAAGCTGGACGCCGGTACGAAGCAATTGCCGCTGCCCCCCGAGCCCCGGATCGAGACCGCGAGTCACATGATGATCGCGAATCCCTTCCGCCCCGGCCAGGGACTGTCCAAGATGTTCTCCACCCATCCACCGATGGCGGAGCGCATCTCCCGACTCGAACAGATGGCAGGTCCACGCTCGTGAAGACAATCCTCAACGTCGTCTGGCTCGTCCTCTGCGGTTTCTGGATGTTCCTCGGATACCTCCTGGCGGGCGCCCTGCTCTGCATCACGATCATCGGCATCCCGTTCGGGATCGCCGCGTTCCGCATCGGCGTGTACGCCCTCTGGCCCTTCGGCTACATGGCGGTGGACCGCCGGGACGCCGGCGCCCCCTCCTGCATCGGCAACGTCCTGTGGCTGGTCCTCGCGGGCTGGTGGCTCGCTCTGGGGCACATCGTCACCGGCATCGCCCTGTGCGTCACGATCATCGGTATCCCGCTGGGCATCGCGAACTTCAAGCTCATCCCGGTCTCGCTGATGCCGCTGGGCAAGGAGATCGTCCGCACGGACCAGCCGTTCGCCGCGCGCTGACCCCGACCGCGTGAGCCCGTACTGCGCCAACCCGCACCCGCCCCGGCCGGTGGCCTGACCAGGGACCTCTCTCGACCAGCGACGCAACCATGCCCGCTGGCCCGACGTCCCTGTTTAAGACACCGAACGTAAGGCAGGCTCTGCTCATGGGAATCATCAGTTGGATCATCCTCGGACTGCTCGCCGGAGCCGTCGCCAAGATCCTGCTCCCCGGGCGTGATCCGGGCGGGCTGATCGGCACCACCCTCATAGGCATCGCGGGAGCCTTCATCGGTGGCTGGGCCGCCTCGCACTTCTTCAACCACCCGGTGACCAAGCACTTCTACGACGGCCCCACCTGGATCTCGGCCATCGGCGGTTCGCTCGTCCTGCTGATCCTCTACCGCCTGCTCTTCGGCAATTCACGCGACCGCCGCTGACCGCCCCGCGCCGCCCGGCAGCCCTTTCGGCCGGGCCGGGCCGGGCCGGGCCGGAACCCCGGTCGGGTCGGGAACCCCGGTCGGTCGGAGCGGGCGCTACCGGCCCCCCGGGCCCACCAGGGCCCCTTCGAGCCCCAGCAGCCACTGCTTGCGCTCAAGGCCGCCCGCGTATCCGCGCAGCGCGCCGTCCGCGCCGATCACGCGGTGGCAGGGCCGTACGACCAGCAGCGGATTGCGCCCGATCGCGGTCCCCACCGCGCGGACCCCGGCCCCCGAGAGCCCGATGCGGGCGGCGATCTCCCCGTACGACACGGTGGCGCCGTACTCCAGCCCGTCCAGCGCGGTCCACACACGCTGCTGGAACGCGCTCCCGCCACCCGCGAAGTCGATCTCGAACCCGGTCAGTTCGCCGGCGAAGTAGGCCCGAAGCTGCCCGGTGACCGCTTCGAAGGCGTGAGGGGCCGACCGCCACCCGGACGCGGTGGCGTCATCGATGCGGGTGCCGCCCTTCTGTCCCGGTACCGAGAGCGAGACGAGCGCCACTCCGCCCCGCGCGTCCGCCGATTCCTCGCCCACCAGCAGCAGTTCACCGAGCGGACTGCCGAGCGTGGTGAAGATCCTGGTGCGGGGTGTCATCGGGTGCTCCCTTCCTCGTGGCGTCCCGGCGGTCGCTCCACCGGGACACCTACGAGTCTGCGACCCCCGGACCACCGGGACCGGCGGTCTTCGGACATCGCGTCCGGCCGCCGGGAACGGCCCGCGAACAGCGGTTCGGCAGGCGGTCCGGCCAGCCGCCCGGTCAGCGGTAGTTCACGAACTGCAGCGCGAAGTCGAAGTCCTTGCCCTTCACCAGCGCCTGTACGGCCTGCAGGTCGTCGCGGCTCTTGGAGCTGACCCGCAGCTCCTCGCCCTGGACCTGCGCCTTGACGCCCTTGGGGCCCTCGTCGCGGATGACCTTCGCGACCTTCTTGGCGTTGTCCTGCGAGATGCCTTCCTCGATCGTGGCGAAGATCTTGTACTCCTTGCCGGACAGCTGCGGCTCACCGGCGTCCAGCGCCTTGAGCGAGATCCCGCGCTTGATCAGCTTGGTCTGGAACACGTCGAGGATCGCGTTGACGCGCTCCTCGGAGTTCGCCTGCATGAGGATCTTCTCGCCCGACCAGTCGATCGAAGCCCCGACGTTCTTGAAGTCGTAGCGCTGCGAGATCTCCTTGGCGGCCTGGTTGAGGGCGTTGTCGACCTCCTGCCGCTCGACCTTCGAGACGATGTCGAAACTGGAGTCGGCCATGTCCTGTGGCTCCTTGTATCGGGTGTGCTGAGGCGTACGGCCGGCGGCCCGGCCTGTCGCGCGCAAGCCTACGACCTTGCCCCGCCCGGCCCTGATCAATCGGGTGGCGAAGCACCCCGGGACATCGGGTATCGTTTACGTCGTTGCCACGGAGCACCGCCGCAAAGCGGTTCGCCGTAGCGGCAATCCCTGGCGGTATGCCCGAGTGGCCAAAGGGAGCAGACTGTAAATCTGCCGGCTCAGCCTACCGTGGTTCGAACCCACGTGCCGCCACAAGAATCAGCCCCTGACCAGTACGTATGGTCAGGGGCTGTTCTCGTTCCCGGCCGTGCTGTGCCGTTCCCCGGCCGGTCCGCGCCGTTCTCAGACGCGCTGCTCCTGGCCGGGTTCCGCCGCCGGGGCGGGCACCGGTTCGGCGGGCTGCCCCGGCTCGGGCTCCGGAAGCTCCCGCAACTGCCGCATCGGCGCGGGCAGGAGCCACAGCACCGCCAGCATCGCCCCGACCGCCGCGATCCACAGCGTCGGCCGCAGCCCGAGCGCGCCGCCCAGCGCTCCGCCGGTCAGGGCGCCGAGCGGCCGGAAGCCGTGGTTGAGCGTGCGGTAGGCGCCCATCACCCGGGAACGCAGCGCGTGCGGCACGACCGCCGCCTGGACCGAGCCGAGGGCGATGTCCACGATCATCACCCCGACCCCGCCGACGAACTCGGCGAGGAAGAGCATCAGCAGCACCACCTCCTTCGGGCCACCGGCGAGCGGCACCAGCGGCATCGGGACGGTGAAGCCGAGGAACCCGGCGATCACCGCGGGCCCGACGCCGATCCGCCGCACGACCCGGCCCGCCAGCACCGAACCCGCCAGCGCGCCCACGGCGCCCGCGCCGAGCACCAGGCCCAACAGCCCTGCTCCGAGCCCGAGTTCCACGGTCGCGTAGAGCACCAGGAGGGTGCTGCCCATGAAGGAGAAGAACTGGACCGTGCCGGCGGCGCCGAGACTCGCGCGGATGACGGGGTTGTCCCGGATCCAGCGGAGCCCCGTCATGAGCTGCTGCTTCTCCGGCGCGGCCGGGGGAGGCTCGGCGGGGGAGACGCGGGCCAGACAGAGGGCGGACGCGAGGTACGACAGCGCGTCGGCGGCCAGCGCGAACGGCGCGGTGAGCACTTGCACGAGCAGGCCCCCGGCGCTCGGCCCTGCCATCTGGGAGAGCGCCCGGCTGCCGTTGACCAGCGAATTGCCCTCGATGTACGCGCGGGTCGGCAGCAGCGCGACGAAGAGCGTGGCATCGCACAGGTCGAAGAGCACGCTGAGCATCCCGACGCCGAAGGCGACCGCGTACAGCAGCGGGAGCGAGAGGGCGTCCAGGGCGTACGCGACCGGGAGTACGGCGATCAGCAGCGCCCGCCCGAGGTCGCAGGCGATCATGACGCGCCGGCGGTGGCGCCACCGGTCCGCCCAGGCGCCCGCGGGCAGCGCGAGCAGCGCGGGGACGAGACCGGCGGCCTTCAGCCAGCCCAGCCCGGAGGCGTCGGCGTGCAGGACGAGGACCGCGGCGAGGGGGATGGCGATGAGGGAGATCTCGTCGCCGAGGAGGGAGACGGTGTGACCGGTCCAGTAGCGGCGGAACTGCCGTTCGCGCAGCAGCGCGGGTATGTGGGTCTTCACCGGTCCTGCGCTTCCTGCCCGGCCGGTTCGGCCTCGGCGGCCGGGGACCCGGCCTCACCGGGGCGCCCGGCTTCCGGGGGCGCGCTCTCGGGGAACGCGGCGAGTATCAGGCTGACCTCGCGCGCCCCCTCGGGCCGGAGCGAGGGATCCGACTGGCGGGGTTCGTACTGCTTCAGCAGATCGTCGATGCGTTCCCCGAGCTCGGTGAGTTCACCGGCGGTGAGGTGCAGGAGCGTGTCGCCGGACTGCTGCGCCTCCTGCCACTCCCGAGGCAGCTCGCGCCGCCTCTCGGTGGCCCGCACCATGCGCTCGAAGTACTGCTCGGCCACTGCGGTGTTGAGGGCGTCGGCCGCCTCCGCGACGGACGGGTCCTCGCTGTAGGTGGGCCAGGACGTGAAGGACGCGGTCGCCTGCCAGGGCTTCTCCCGGCCGCGTCCGCCGGGCGCCTCCTCCACCAGTCCGTACTTGGCGAGCATCCGCAGGTGGTACGAGCAACTGGCGACCGATTCACCGGTCAGCTCGGCGGCACGGGTGGCGGTGAACGGCCCGGTGCGGCGGAGCAGCCCGACGAGTGTCATGCGGGTGGGGTGGGCGTAGGCGCGAAGGGCGCGGGGGTCGGTGAGACTGACGCTGCGTGGCATGCGTCTAAAGATAGCTTTCTAAAGACTTCTTTAGAAGAGCTGGACGGAGGATTCCCGACGGTCTGTGCCGACGGCCTCCCGATGCCCCTTCCGTGGCCTCCCGGCAGCCCGTCAGTGGCCCTTCAGCGGCCCTTCATCGATCCTTCAGTGGTCCTTCAGTGGTCCTTCAGCCGGAAGGCCAGCTCCACTTCCCACTTGGACATGTCCGGCTCCTCGCGCGGATCCGTCTTGTAGATCTCCAGACGGCAGCCCCACTCCTCGACCACGTCGGCCTTCTCCATGTCCCACTCCGTACCGCGCGCGGCGGCCCACTCCAGAAGTCCGGCCGTCACCCCCAAGAGCTCCTGCGGGTGGCCGATATGAGTGACCGTCAGATATGTCCCGGCAGGCAGTACGTCCGTGAAGATCTCACCCGCGTCGGGGTCCCCACCGGCGTCCGCGCCGGCCGGATCCGAAGCCATCGGCACACCGGCCTCGACCTCCATCCCGCGTTCCATGTCGATCACCAGGTACCGGAAGAACGGCGCGCCCGCGGTCTCGATCCCGCGCTCCGCGAGCCAGCCGAAGACGTCCACCAGGCGGTCGGCGATCAGCGGGAAAGTGTCCATCGTGACGGCTTCCCGGACCGCCGCGTACGGCTGCGCCGCCCGCTCCACGGTCACCGGTGTGTTCTGCATCAGTTGCCTGCCACGTCCTTGACCGCGACGGCGACCGGCACCGAGCCGCCGATCAACTCCAGTGTCAGGCCCGCCGTCGCCGGGGTTTCGACGAGCTCGGCCAGCACCGCCGCCACGTCGTCACGGGTGACCGGACCGCGCCCCGTTCTGGCTTCCAGGCGTACGTGACCGGTGCCCGCGTCGTCGGTCAGCGCGCCGGGGCGCAGGACCGTCCAGTCCAGGCCGGTCCTGGACCGCACCGCCTCGTCCGCCGCGCCCTTCGCGCGCAGATAGGCGTCGAAGATGCCGTCGCCCTGGTGCGTGGTGTCGGCGCCCATGGACGAGACGATCAGGTAGCGGCGTACCCCGGCCTGTTCGGCGGCGTCCGCGAACTTCACGGCCGCGTCCCGGTCCACGGTGTCCTTGCGCTCGGCGGTGCTGCCCGGACCCGCGCCCGCCGCGAAGACCACCGCGTCCGCGCCCTCCAACGCCTGCGCCACCTGCGCCACGGTCGCCGACTCCAGGTCCAGCACGACCGGTTCGGCGCCCGCGGCTCTCAGGTCGTCCGCCTGTCCTGCGGCGCGGATGATGCCCGCGACCTCGTCACCGCGCGCGGCGAGCAGACGCTCCAGCCGCAGCGCGATCTGACCATGTCCACCTGCGATGACAATGCGCATGGTTTCGACGGTACGCCGGAGTGGCCCGGCCCGCTCAGGATCCGCGCGGACGGGGCCCGCACCCTTCCGGAACCGCCCCGGAACCGGCGCTGACGAGGCACGACGCCCGTTCAGGGACCGACGTCCGTCCGTCCCTGGCGCGGCAGTTCGAACGCGATGGCCGCTGCCGAGTCGCAGTACTCCCGCACCGCACTGGTCCGCGCGACGACCCGCCCGCGGTGGATGACGATGCGGCTGTACGCGAGGGAGAGCACCGAGGAGAGCCGTTCCCCGCGCACCGCGAGGAGCTCGGCCGGGAAGCCCGCCTCCAGCCGCACCTCGGGCAGCCCCATCGCTCCCCGCGCCGCCGAACTGACCGCCTCGTACGCCTCCGCAGCCCGCAGCCCGCTCTGCGACGCGAGCAGGTAGGCGGCCTCCAGCGGGTCCCCGCGGCCCACCGGGTTGGTCAGGTCGCGCAGCGCCCCGCTGCCCGCGGCGACGCGCACCCCGGCCGCGCGGAGCAGCCGTACGGGGGCCACACCGCGCCGCTCCACGCCGCCGCAGCCGCCCTGCGGCTGGCAGATCACGGTCACCCCGGCGGCGGCCAGTTGGCCGGCGGCGCGGGCGGCCGTGTCGTGCGGCAGCCGGGACAGCCCGCCGCAGGGCCCGATCGCGACGCCCGGACGCAGCCCGCCGGACATGGCCGCGAGCCTGGCCAGCCGCGCGGGGTCGTCACCGTCCGTGTGCAGATCGACGGCGCAGCCCTGCTCGGCGGCGACTTCGAGGACGGCCTGGACGTATCCGGTCGGGTCGGGATCGAGGTCGGGGCAGCCGCCGACGACCGCGGCGCCCATCTTCACGGCGTCCCGCAGCATCGCGAGCCCGTCGGCGCCCGCGAGGCCGGTGAGCAGCCGGGGCACGGCCACGGCCGTGAGGTCGGCGAGCCCGTGCAGGGACCGCCGGGCCTGGAGTACGGCTTCCATGGCGCCGAGCCCCTGGACGTCGCCGATGCGGACGTGTGAACGCAGGGCGGTGGCGCCGTGCCCGAGCTGCAGCAGGGCGGCCTCGGTGGCACGGCGCTGGATGTCCGGGACGCCGTCGGCGACGGGCCCGGCGAGGTGTGCTGGATTGGTGGGAATTGTGCGGTTGGCGGGCCCGCCGGGCGGGTCCGCTCCACCGGCGGCGGGTCCGCCGCCCAGCGGGCGGGCCTCGGCGGTGAGCGCGGTGTCGCTGTGCGCGTGCGGCTCGGCCGGGGCCGGGAGCAGCAGGAATCCGCTGAGGTCGACGCGGGAGCCCCGGCCGCCGAGGCTGCCCGCGGTGCCGACGGCTTCGATGCGCCCGTCGCTGAGGCGTACGTCCACGGTGCGCCCGTCGGTCAGACGGGCGCCACGGAGCAGGAGCCCGGTGGCGTCTGCGGTGACTCCTTCGGGAGGCCGCGGCTGGCGGTCGGGCATCGCGCTCCTGGGTACGGGGCCGGGCGTGACGGGTGATGTCACACAGCGTGAAGCGAGCCTAGGCGCCTGTCGGCCGGGCTTCGAGGAGGGGCGCAATAGTCGTACCGGTGGTGCTTCTTGTGGCCTGCGGGGGAGGTGTGCGGAACCGGCGCGGGGGCTGCCGGGAGGGGCTCCCATAAGGATTTGGGCGTCGGCGAAGGACCGTGTAATGTCTTCATCGCTCGCCCCAATAGCTCAGTCGGTAGAGCGTCTCCATGGTAAGGAGAAGGTCTACGGTTCGATTCCGTATTGGGGCTCTGGTGCGGTAGCCCTCACCTTCGGGTGAGGGATTCCGTATCAAAGCGGTGTAGCTCAGTCGGTAGAGCAAGCGGCTCATAATCGCTGTGTCACCGGTTCAAGTCCGGTCACCGCTACACACGGTAGCCGATTGTGGGGTCGGTCCTTCGATCGGCTACTCTTTTATGCGTTCATCCGTCCATCCGTCCAAGGAGCACTCACGTGGCTGCCACCGACGTCCGCCCGAAGATCACGCTGGCCTGCGTGGAGTGCAAGGAGCGGAACTACATCACCAAGAAGAACCGGCGTAACGACCCGGACCGTCTTGAGATGAAGAAGCACTGCCCGCGCTGCAACTCGCACACCGCGCACCGCGAAACGCGCTGACCCAGGCGTTTCACTCCACAGGCACAGGCCCGAGGCCGTCCCCTTCACCGGGGGCGGCCTCGCGTCGTTTCTGCAGTGACTCACGGTTATTCTCACTCTCGGCATTTCCGGTTTTCCCGGCAACCAAGCAGGAGGTAGTGAGCCATGGCGCTCGACCAGTCCTTCGTGGGGCGGACGTATCCGCCCTCCGCGCCGTACGAGGTCGGCCGGGAGAAGATCCGCGAGTTCGCCGATGCGGTGGGTGACGCCAATCCCGCGTACACCGATCCGGAAGCGGCGAAAGCGCTGGGTCACTCCGACGTAATAGCGCCGCCGACCTTTGTCTTCTCCATCACATTCAAAGCGGCGGGCGCCGTCATCCAGGACCCCCAGCTGGGCCTGGACTACTCGCGGGTGGTGCACGGCGACCAGAAGTTCGCCTACCGGCGCCCGGTGCGGGCGGGAGACCGGCTGACGGTCACTTCGACCATCGAGGCGATCAAGTCCCTGGCGGGGAACGACATCATCGACATCCGCGGTGAGGTCCACGACGAGTCCGGCGAACATGTCGTGACCGCGTGGACGAAGCTGGTGTCGCGAGCGGCCGAGGAGGCGTGACGGTGACGGCGAAGATTTCGTACGACAGTGTCGAGGTCGGCACCGAGCTGCCCCCTCAGTCCTTTCCGGTGACGCGCGCGACGCTGGTGCAGTACGCGGGCGCGTCCGGCGACTTCAACCCGATCCACTGGAACGAGAAGTTCGCGGTGGAGGTCGGGCTGCCCGACGTCATCGCGCACGGGATGTTCACCATGGCCGAGGCGATCCGGGTGGTCACGGACTGGCTGGGCGACCCCGGTGCGGTCGTGGAGTACGGCGTCCGCTTCACCAAGCCGGTCGTCGTCCCGAACGACGACAAGGGCGCGCTGATCGAGGTCAGCGCCAAGGTCGGGGCCGTCGTGGGGGAACCCGAGGACAGGACGGTACGGGTGGACCTCACGGCGATGAGCGACGACAAGAAGGTCCTGGGCATGTCCCGCGCGGTGGTCCGCCTCGCCTGAGTGCGCACCTGCGTAACTGCGTGCGAGTGGTGAGGGGCGTCCGCCGAGTGCGGGCGCCCCTCACGCGTCCCCCCACCCGCCGCCGCGCCCGCCCCCGTATCCGGCCCGGACCGTGGCACCTCTTGACACGGATAGTTATCAGTCACTAACTTTCTCGTATGGTCAGGATGAGCGCAGAGGAGCGACGTGAGAGCGTCATCCGCGCGGCGATGATCGAATTCGCCCGCGGCGGCTATCACGGCACCGCAACCGAGGCGATCGCCAAGCGGGTGGGTGTCTCGCAGCCGTATCTCTTCCGGCTCTTCCCGAACAAAGAAGCCATCTTCCTCGCGGCGTCCGGCCGTTGCATCGAGGACACCACGGCCGTCTTCGTGAAGGCGGCCGAGGGGTTGCAGGGCGATGAGGCCCTGCACGCCATGGGGCAGGCGTACCAGGCGCTCATCGCGGACGACCCGGACAAGCTGCTGATGCAGATGCAGATGTACGTCGCGGTGGCCTCCGCCGAGGCGTCCGGCGACCACGAGTTCGGCCGGGTGCTGCGGGCCGGCTGGATGGGGCTGTACGACGCGATCCAGCTGGCACTCGGCGTGGACACGGGCGAGACCACCCAGTTCCTGGCGTACGGCATGCTCATCAACACCCTTGTCTCGCTGGGGTTCTCCGCGGACCACCGGGTCTGGACCGGCTTCTACGACTCGGCCCAGCCCAAGAAATAAGCGCCGCGGGTGCCGGCGCCGACGTGCTGAACGCGCACCATCGGGCGGGCCATGCGCATGCCCGGACAAGTTAGTGATCAATTACTAAGACCGACCGGTCCGAGCTTCAGGGGGAGCAAGTGAACGAACGTCCGAAGCTTCAGGGGGAGCAAGTGAACGAACAAGCAGCCCGGCGCGCAGGTGCCACCTGGGCCCTGGTCATCACCAGCGCCGCCGGATTCATGGCGGCTCTCGACAACCTCGTCGTCACCACGGCCCTGCCTTCCATCCGCAAGGACCTCGGCGGCGCGCTGGAGGACCTCCAGTGGACGGTGAGCGCGTACACCCTCACCTTCGCCGTCCTGCTCATGTTCGGTGCCGCCCTCGGTGACCGGTTCGGGCGCCGGAAGCTCTTCCTCGTGGGCCTCACGATATTCACCGGCGCCTCCGCCGCGGCGGCCCTCGCCCCGGGCATCGCGCCGCTGATCGCCGCCCGCGCGGTGCAGGGCGTCGGCGCCGCGATCATGATGCCGCTCACCCTGACCCTGCTCACCGCGGCCGTGCCCGCCGCCCGCCGTGGTGCGGCCCTCGGGATCTTCAGCGCCGTCACCGGACTCGCGGTCGCCAGCGGTCCGCTCATCGGCGGCAGCCTCACCGAGCACCTGTCCTGGCAGTGGATCTTCTGGCTCAACGTGCCGATCGGCCTGGTGCTGCTGCCGTTCGCCCGGCTGCGCCTCACCGAGTCGTACGCCCCGGACGCCCGCCTCGACGTCCCTGGCACGCTCCTCGTCAGCGGCGGGCTCTTCGGGATCGTCTACGGCCTGGTCAACGGGCAGTCGGACGGCTGGGCCAGCGCTCCGATCCTGACCAGTCTCATCGCCGGTGCCGTGCTCCTGGCCGGGTTCGTCCGCCACGGGTTCACCCATCCCCGCCCCATGCTCCCCATGCGGCTCTTCCGTAACCGCGGCTTCGCCGGGATCAATCTGGCCAGCATGCTCATGTTCCTGGGGATGTTCGGTTCGATCTTCCTGCTCAGCCAGTTCTTCCAGGGGGTCGTCGGTTACTCGCCCACCGAGGCGGGGCTGCGGATGCTGCCCTGGACCGGAATGCCGCTGGTCATCGCGCCGTTCGCGGGCATCCTCTCGGACCGGATCGGCAGCCGCCCGGTGGTCGCGGTGGGCCTCGCCCTCCAGGCCGTCGGCCTGGCGCTCTTCGCGATGACCATCGGTACGGACGTCTCGTACCCGGCGATGCTTCCGGCCCTGATCCTCGGCGGAACCGGGATGGCGCTGTTCTTCGCCCCCGCGTCCAGTGTGGTCATGTCCAGCGTGCGGCCCTCCGAACAGGGTGTCGCCTCCGGTACGAACAACGCCGTGCGGGAAGTCGGCGGATCGCTGGGCATCGCGGTCCTCGGCGCGGTCTTCGCGGCTCAGGGCGGGTACGAGACGCCGACGGCCTTCACGGACGGCACCGTCCCCGCCCTGTGGATCGGCGCCGCGGTGGTCGCCGTCGCGGCGCTCGCCGCCGCCCTGCTGATCCCGGGCCGTGGCGTCCCGGGCCCGGCGGAGGAGGCCGCCGACGAGGAGCGGGCGCTCGTCTCCGCCTGACTGCCGCCCGGCGGTCCGTCGGGGAACGCGTGGAACGGCCCCGCCCGAACGGCGGGGCCGTTCTCGTACGCTTGGCCCCGTGCAGGAACTCTTCGAAGCCCCACTCGCCCCCCTGACCACCTTCCGCCTCGGCGGCCCCGCGACCCGGCTGATCACCGCCGAGACCGACGCCGAAGTGATCGAAGCCGCCCGCGAGGCCGATGCGAGCGGCACCCCGCTGCTGGTCATCGGCGGCGGGTCCAACCTGGTCATCGGAGACAAGGGGTTCGCGGGCACCGCCCTGCGGATCGCGACCCGGGGCTGCACGCTCTCCGGCACGACGCTGGAGCTCGCGGCCGGCGAGGTCTGGAGCGACGCGGTGGCCCGTACCGTCGAAGCCGGGCTCGCGGGGATCGAGTGCCTGGCCGGAATCCCTGGTTCCGCGGGTGCGACGCCGATCCAGAACGTCGGGGCGTACGGCCAGGAGGTCTCCTCGACCATCACCGAGGTCGTCGCCTACGACCGGAGCACGGGGGAGACCGTCACGATTCCCCGCGCCGAGTGCCGGTTCTCGTACCGGAACAGTCGTTTCAAGTCCGAGCCTGACCGCTTTCTGGTGCTGCGTGTCCGCTTCCAGCTCGAAGACGCGGGCGGCCTCTCGGCCCCGATCGCCTACCCGGAGACGGCGCGCGCGCTCGGCGTCGAGGCCGGTGACCGGGTGCCGGCCGCGGTCGCCCGCGAGACCGTGCTGCGGCTGCGGGCGGGCAAGGGCATGGTGCTGGACGCCGGGGACCACGACACCTGGTCGGCCGGTTCGTTCTTCACCAACCCGATCCTGGACGACGAGGCGTTCGCCGCCTTCCGCACCCGGGTGCACGACCGCCTCGGCCCGGACGCCGGACCGCCCGCGTTCCCCGCGGGAGAGGGGTACACCAAGACCTCCGCGGCCTGGCTCATCGACAAGGCGGGCTTCACCAAGGGGTACGGCACCGGCCCGGCCCGTATCTCCACCAAGCACACGCTGGCCCTGACCAACCGCGGCGCCGCCACCACCGACGACCTGCTCGCACTCGCCCGCGAGGTCGTCGCGGGCGTGCACGAGGCGTTCGGCGTGACGCTGGTCAACGAGCCGGTGACGGTGGGCGTCAGCCTCTGACGAGGCGGTCGGGGACCCGCGTACGCATCCCGGGCCCCGGCAGCAAAAGGCCCTAGTACGCGACCCCGACCCCTTGCCGCACCGTCGCCGGGTCGTCGATCATCGCCAGCATCGCGTGCGCCACGTCGGCGCGCGCGATGGACCTGCCGCCGCGCGGATTGCCACCGATGACGGTCCGGTACGTGCCGGTCAGCGGCTTGTTCGTCAGCTTCGGCGGCCGGACGGCCGTCCAGTCCGTGGCGCTCCGTGCGATCTCGTCCTCCATGACCCGCAGATCGGCGTACACGTCCTTCAGGATCGCGCCGATCAGGCCCAGCGCCGCGCGGTCGACCAGCGACTGCCCCGCGGTGACCGGCGCCAGCGGAGCCGCGCTCACCACCAGCAGCCGCCGTACGCCCTCCGCCTCCATCGCCGCCAGCACCGGGCGGGTGAGGACCGCGGCGACGCCCGCGTCCTTGCGGGCCCGTGCCCCGAGCCCGGAGAGCACCGCGTCCCGGCCCGCCACCGCGGCGCGCAGCGACTCCGCGTCCCGCAGGTCCGAGCGGAACACGTCGAGTCCCGCTCCCGTCGCGGTCAGCCGCGCCGGATCGCGCACCACGGCCGTCACCTGATGGCCGGACTCCAGCGCCTGCCGGACGATCTGCCCGCCGATGCCGCCGGTCGCGCCGAACACGGTGAGTTTCATCGCGCACCCTCCTGGGGTGGGTAAGTGCCGCCGGGGCCGACCGCCTGCGCGGTCTCCTCCGCTCGCCCGCTCATGGTCGACCCGTGAGCCAGTCGTCCACGCCGGCCAGCATCTTCGTACGGACGTCCGCCGGCGCCGCCGAGCCGCGCACCGACTGCCGTGCCAGCTCGGCCAGTTCGGCGTCGCTGAACCCCTGGGCGCGTGCCAGCTCGTACTGGGCCGCCAGTCGCGACCCGAACAGCAGCGGGTCGTCCGCGCCGAGCGCCATCGGCACCCCGGCGTCGAACAACCGTCGCAGGGGTACGTCCTCGTGCTTCTCGTAGACACCGAGCGCCACGTTCGACGCCGGGCACACCTCGCAGGTCACCCCGCGGTCGGCCAGCCGCTTCAGCAGGGCGGGGTCCTCGGCGGCCCGCACCCCGTGCCCGATCCGCGAGGCGTGCAGATCGTCCAGGCAGTCGCGGACCGACGCGGGGCCGCTGAGCTCCCCGCCGTGCGGCGCGGCCAGCAGGCCGCCCTCCCGGGCGATGGCGAAGGCCCGGTCGAAGTCGCGGGCCATGCCCCGGCGTTCGTCGTTGGAGAGCCCGAACCCGACCACGCCCCGGTCCGCGTACCGCACCGCGAGGCGGGCGAGCGTCCGGGCGTCCAGGGGGTGCTTCATCCGGTTCGCGGCCACCACGACCCGTATCCCGAGCCCGGTCTCCCGCGACGCGGCGTCCACCGCGTCCAGGATGATCTCCAGCGCAGGGATCAGCCCGCCGAGCAGCGGTGCGTACGAGGTGGGGTCGACCTGGATCTCCAGCCAGCCCGCACCGTCCCGTACGTCCTCCTCGGCGGCCTCGCGCACCAGCCGCTGGATGTCCTCCGGCGCGCGCAGGCAGGACCGGGCGATGTCGTAGAGCCGCTGGAAACGGAACCAGCCGCGCTCGTCGGTGGCCCGCAGCTTCGGAGGCTCGCCGCCGGTCAGCGCCTCGGGCAGGTGCACGCCGTATCTGTCGGCCAGTTCCAGCAGGGTCGTGGGCCGCATCGACCCGGTGAAGTGCAGATGCAGATGGGCCTTCGGCAGCAGCCTGATGTCACGTACGTGCTCCATCCCAGGATCCTGCCGTACGGACCCACCACGCCGGTACCCGCATTCCACCGACGAGTGGGTGGCCGAACAGAGAAACGGGCCCCGGCGACTGCCTGGGCCCGTTCCCGCGTTGTCTCCGACGCGTCAGTCCGTGGCCTCGGCCAGCAGCTTCTGCACCCGGCCGATGCCCTCGGCCAGGTCCTCGTCGCCCAGCGCGTAGGAGAACCGCAGGTAACCGGGCGTACCGAACGCCTCGCCGGGCACCACGGCCACCTCGGCCTCGTCCAGGATCAGCGCGGCCAGCTCGACCGAGGTCTGCGGGCGCTTGCCGCGGATCTGCTTGCCGAGGAGCGCCTTCACCGAGGGGTACGCGTAGAACGCGCCCTCCGGCTCCGGGCAGAGCACGCCGTCGATCTCGTTCAGCATCCGCACGATGGCCTTGCGGCGCCGGTCGAAGGCGGTACGCATCTCGTCGACCGCGTCCAGGTTCCCGGAGACGGCGGCGAGCGCGGCGGCCTGGGAGACGTTGGAGACGTTGGAGGTGGCGTGCGACTGGAGGTTGGTCGCGGCCTTCACGATGTCCTTCGGGCCGACGATCCACCCCACGCGCCAGCCGGTCATGGCGTACGTCTTGGCGACGCCGTTGACCACGATGCACTTGTCACGCAGCTCGGGCACGACGGCGGGCAGCGAGGTGAACTTCGCGTCGCCGTACACCAGGTGCTCGTAGATCTCGTCGGTCAGCACCCACAGCCCGTGCTCGACGGCCCAGCGCCCGATGGCCTCGGTGTCGGCGGCGCTGTAGACGGCGCCGGTCGGGTTCGAGGGGGAGACGAAGAGGACGACCTTGGTCTTCTCCGTACGGGCGGCTTCGAGCTGCTCGACGGAGACCCGGTAGCCGGTGGTCTCGTCGGCCACGACCTCGACGGGGACGCCGCCCGCGAGCCGGATCGACTCCGGGTAGGTGGTCCAGTACGGAGCCGGGACGATGACCTCGTCGCCCGGGTCGAGGATCGCGGCGAACGCCTCGTAGATGGCCTGCTTGCCGCCGTTGGTGACGAGCACCTGGGAGGCCTCGACCTCGTAACCGGAGTCGCGCAGCGTCTTCGCGGCGATGGCGGCCTTGAGCTCGGGGAGCCCGCCGGCCGGGGTGTAGCGGTGGTACTTGGGGTTGCGGCAGGCCTCGACAGCGGCCTCGACGATGTAGCCGGGCGTGGGGAAGTCGGGCTCACCGGCACCGAAGCCGATCACCGGTCGGCCGGCGGCCTTCAGGGCCTTCGCCTTGGCATCGACAGCCAGGGTGGCGGACTCGGAGATAGCACCGATGCGGGCGGAGACCCTGCGCTCGGTCGGAGGAGTTGCAGCGCTCATGAGCCCCATGGTCCCAGACCGCAAACGCACTCGGCACACAGGTTTCGATGGGCGGACACCCGGGCTTTCGACAGGTGGACACCGTGACGAAACCGGACGCACACCGGGGGTCGGGGAGTGGCCCCGGGCAAGCTGTTCGACGTCAGGCCCCTGAACACGTACACTCACTGGTCGTTGGCCCTCACCAACCGTCCTGCTGAACGCACTCGGTGCACTCGGTCGGATGCGGTAGGTTGGGGGAACCACAAAGGGTCGTAGCTCAATTGGTAGAGCACTGGTCTCCAAAACCAGCGGTTGGGGGTTCAAGTCCCTCCGGCCCTGCTACACACACCTTCGCCAGGGTTGTGTGCGCATGTACGTACTTCAATGCACCGCCGTGCGGCTCCACCGGGCGCGGCACGGCCACGACCCGGAATCAGGTGAGAGATCGTGACGGACGCCGTCGGCTCCATCGACGTGCCTGATGCGCAGGATGACGAAGCGCCGGAGTCGAAGAAGGCGCGCAAGGGCGGAAAGCGCGGCAAGAAGGGCCCCTTCGGCCGTCTCGCGCTTTTCTACCGCCAGATCGTCGCGGAACTGCGCAAGGTTGTCTGGCCGACCCGGAGCCAGCTCTCGACCTACACCACCGTGGTGATCGTGTTCGTCGTCATCATGATCGGCATCGTGACCGTGATTGACTATGGCTTCAACCAAGCCGCCAAATACGTCTTTGGCTGAGCCGCGAAGGGCGCCGGGAGCGGCGCCCCTTTCGCACGTTCCACCCGATTTGTATCCAGGAAGAAGCAGCCACCGTGTCTGACCCGAACCTGAACGAGGCCGTCGAGCCGGGCGAAAGCTTCGAGTCCGCAGAGGACGAGCTCGACATCGTCGAGGCGGCAGACGCTGAGGACCCGGACCAGGCAGAAGCTGCCGACGCCGCCGCCGGTGAGCCCGCTGAAGAGGCCGCTGTGCACGCCGAGGACGAGACCGCCGTCGAGGACGAAGAGTCCGAGGACGCGGAGGACGGGGCCGAAGAGGTCGCCGACGTCCCCGCGGTCGACCCGGTCGAGGCCCTGCGCCAGGAGCTCCGCGGTCTGCCCGGCGAGTGGTACGTCATCCACACGTACGCCGGTTACGAGAAGCGTGTGAAGGCCAACCTGGAACAGCGCGCCGTCTCGCTGAACGTCGAGGAGTTCATCTACCAGGCCGAAGTGCCCGAGGAAGAGATCGTCCAGATCAAGAACGGCGAGCGTAAGAACGTCCGCCAGAACAAGCTTCCCGGCTACGTCCTGGTCCGCATGGACCTCACCAACGAGTCCTGGGGCGTGGTGCGTAACACCCCCGGCGTCACCGGCTTCGTCGGCAACGCCTACGACCCGTACCCGCTGACCCTGGACGAGATCGTCAAGATGCTCGCCCCGGAGGCCGAGGAGAAGGCCGCCCGTGAGGCCGCCGAGGCCGAGGGCAAGCCGGTTCCGGCCCGCAAGGTCGAGGTCCAGGTGCTGGACTTCGAGGTCGGCGACTCGGTCACCGTCACCGACGGCCCGTTCGCGACGCTGCAGGCGACGATCAACGAGATCAACGCCGACTCGAAGAAGGTCAAGGGTCTCGTCGAGATCTTCGGCCGCGAGACTCCGGTCGAGCTCAGCTTCGACCAGATCCAGAAGAACTGACGGAGCTTTCCCGAGCTTCTGGACACACGCCTTCCAAACAGGTCAGACCGGCTCTCGCAGCGGGTCTGACCTGCTTGGTTTTTGGTCGCGCAGCTATACCCGTTATCGTTGCGCGGTATGCCTCCATCCGGATGACCGGACAAAGGCGAAACACTCTCACTAGGACCCGGAGAGAGCAATGCCTCCCAAGAAGAAGAAGGTCACGGGGCTTATCAAGCTCCAGATCAAGGCCGGTGCGGCCAACCCGGCTCCGCCGGTCGGCCCCGCACTGGGTCAGCACGGCGTCAACATCATGGAGTTCTGCAAGGCCTACAACGCCGCGACCGAGTCGCAGCGTGGCATGGTCGTGCCGGTGGAGATCACGGTCTACGAAGACCGTTCCTTCACCTTCATCACCAAGACTCCGCCCGCCGCGAAGCTGATCCTCAAGGCCGCAGGCGTGGAGAAGGGCTCCGGCGAGCCGCACAAGACGAAGGTCGCCAAGCTCACCGGCGCCCAGGTCCGCGAGATCGCCACGACGAAGATGCCCGACCTGAACGCCAACGACCTCGACGCCGCGTCGAAGATCATCGCTGGCACCGCCCGTTCCATGGGCATCACGGTCGAGGGCTGATCAAGCCCCCCTCCGCACCACAGTGGTAGGGCCAGCGCCGGCCCGCACCACGACTCCCACTCCCCTCTAGGAGCAGAAGTGAAGCGCAGCAAGACTCTCCGCGCTGCGGACGCCAAGATCGACGCGGACAAGCTGTACGCCCCGCTCGAAGCCGTCCGCCTCGCCAAGGACACCTCCGCGACCAAGTTCGACGGCACCGTCGAGGTCGCCATGCGTCTGGGCGTCGACCCGCGCAAGGCCGACCAGATGGTCCGCGGCACCGTGAACCTGCCGCACGGCACCGGCAAGACCGCCCGGGTCCTGGTCTTCGCGACCGGTGACCGTGCTGCGGCCGCGGAAGCCGCCGGAGCCGACATCGTCGGCGCCGACGAGCTCATCGACGAGGTTGCGAAGGGCCGTCTGGACTTCGACGCCGTCGTCGCCACCCCGGACCTCATGGGCAAGGTCGGCCGCCTCGGCCGCGTGCTCGGTCCGCGTGGGCTCATGCCGAACCCGAAGACCGGAACGGTCACCCCGGACGTGACGAAGGCTGTCACGGACATCAAGGGCGGCAAGATCGAGTTCCGCGTCGACAAGCACTCGAACCTGCACTTCATCATCGGCAAGGTTTCCTTCGACGAGACGAAGCTGGTCGAGAACTACGCCGCCGCGCTGGACGAGATCCTTCGTCTGAAGCCGTCGGCCGCCAAGGGCCGCTACATCAAGAAGGCCACGCTGGCCACCACGATGGGCCCCGGCATCCCGCTGGACTCCAACCGCACCCGCAACCTCCTCGTCGAGGAGGACCCGGCCGCCGTCTGATCCTCGGGATCGGCAGGCAGTCGCGGTCCACGCGCGCTGTGACGCCGGGCCCCACACCTCTCCGGAGGTGCGGGGCCCGGCTTTTTCGCGCTTCGGGAGAAGTCGTGGGGGAACCCCGACAGAATGGCCCGTGCGACCAACGGCACCTGAGGGGTGGGCACTTCATGGGCGGCAGTGCGATGCGGCACCGGGGGAGAGCAGCGCTGATCGCGGTGGCGCTGGCCGCTGCCCTGGCAGCCTGCGGCCAGGGCAGCGGTAGGGGCAGCGGGGCGCCCGCCGCCCCGCCGGGCGGTTCACCGGCCGCGGGCGGCCCGGCGGCCCCCGTAGCGGCCCTGCGCGCCGTCGACCGCCGTACCGGCCGTGCCGGGTCGGCCAGGGTCGAAGGGACGACCGTCCTCGGCGCGGAGATGTCCACCCGGGTGAAGGGCACGGTGGCCTGGGGCGACGGCGTCACCGGCGCCCTGGACATCACGTACACCGGCGGCACCATGGCGGACACCCTGGACCAGGCCGGTGCGGGAAGCACGATCAGGGCCCGCTATCTGCACGACGCCTACTACGCCGACATGGGCGACGGCTTCGCGGGGCGGACGGGCGGCAAGCGCTGGATCCGGTACGGCTACGCGGACCTCTCCCGGCTGCTGGGGCCCTCCGGCGAGGCGATGCGGGACCAGATGCAGAAGACCGCTCCGGACCAGGGCGTGAAGGCGCTGCTGGCCTCGGGCGAGGTGAAACGGGCCGGGCGGGCGACGATCCGGGGCGTCGCCACCACGCACTACTCGGGCACCGTCGACGTCGCCGCGCTGACGGAGCGGGACTCGGCGCTCGGCCCCGCGGAGCTGAAGGCGTTCAAGGCCCAGCTCACCGCCGCCGGGATCACCACCGAGACGGTCGACATCTGGGTGGACGGGCACGACCTGCTGGTGAAGAAGACCGAGCGCGGACAGCTGAGGACCGGTGAGTACAGCGCGACGGTCTTCTACGCGGACTACGGTACGAAGGTGTCGGCCGCCGCACCGCCGGCCGCCGACACGGTCGACTTCACCGACCTGGTGAAGGCATCGGCCTCTACCCCGCCCCCGGCCGGGTAATCGGCTGCTCGGGGCCGGATTTGCTCCGTGCGCCCCCGTACGCGTACTCTTCCGACGAAGCCAAAGACCGCTGGTCGTTGCTGCTCTCTCGCAAGAGGGTGCGGTGGCCGAAGGATCCGCTAGGTGCGGACGACCTGCGCAGGTGATCGTGGAAGTGCTCCCGGACGTGTCCGGTCGAGCTCGCGCCCCGTGCACCTGTGCCGGGGCGTTTCGTTATTCCCAGCCCCTTCTGAGCGGTCCTCATCACCCGGAAGGAGGCCGACGCTCTATGGCAAGGCCCGACAAGGCTGCCGCGGTAGCCGAGCTCGCGGACCAGTTCCGTAGCTCGAACGCCGCTGTGCTGACCGAGTACCGGGGTCTCACCGTGGCCCAGCTCAAGCAGCTGCGCCGTTCGCTCGGTGAGAACGCCCAGTACGCCGTGGTGAAGAACACGCTGACCAAGATCGCGGCCAACGAGGCCGGGATCAACACGCTGGACGACCTGTTCGCAGGCCCGACGGCGGTTGCCTTCGTCACCGGTGACCCGGTGGAGTCGGCGAAGGGTCTTCGTGACTTCGCCAAGGAGAACCCCAACCTCATCATCAAGGGCGGTGTCCTTGATGGTAAGGCGCTGACCGCGGATGAGATCAAGAAGCTTGCGGACCTCGAGTCCCGCGAGGTTCTGCTCGCCAAGGTGGCCGGTGGGATCAAGGCGTCGATGGCCAAGGCCGCGGCGACTTTCCAGGCCCCGCTGTCGGAGTTCGTCCGCACTGCGGACGCGCTTCGCGCCAAGGTCGAGCAGGGCGGTGCCGGTACGCCGGCTCCCGCCGACGCCGAGGTGGCGGAGTAACCCTCCGCCTCACGGCTCGCAGCGGGCCCGTACGCCCGCCGTCATATACATCCGGCACCTGCCGAAAAGTGGAAGGACGCCATCATGGCGAAGCTGTCCCAGGACGATCTGCTCGCGCAGTTCGAGAACCTGACCCTCATCGAGCTCTCCGAGTTCGTCAAGGCCTTCGAGGAGAAGTTCGACGTCAAGGCTGCCGCCCCGGTCGCCGTTGCCGCCGCCGGTGGCGCTGGCGCCCCCGCCGAGGCCGCTGAGGAGCAGGACGAGTTCGACGTCATCCTCACCGCCGCCGGTGACAAGAAGATCCAGGTCATCAAGGTCGTGCGTGAGCTGACCTCGCTGGGTCTGAAGGAGGCCAAGGACCTCGTCGACGGCGCCCCGAAGCCCGTCCTCGAGAAGGTCGCCAAGGAGGCCGCCGAGAAGGCTGCCGAGTCCCTCAAGGGCGCCGGCGCCTCGGTCGAGGTCAAGTGACTCTGAGAGTCTCCTGACTCTCTCTGTACGCCCTGCGCGTACAACGTCATAGCGAAGGGCGATCACCCATCCGGGTGGTCGCCCTTCGTCATGTGCTGACGCCCCCCGGGACTGCCTTGCTCTTCCCGCCGCGACGAGTATGGTGATCTTCGTTGTGCGCCGGACCTGGTGCCTTCTCCTGTCCCCACAGCGTGGCCGACGGTGACCCCCACGGGGTGGGGGGCCTTGACGAACCGGACCGGGCGCGCAATTCTCAGGACGCGTCGTCACATCGATCCGTATCCGAGGCATGGATCGGCGGCGAAGAGGGAAGCTTTGACGCAGGTGTTGAGAAGAAGAATGAGGGTCCCAAAAAACCCGCTCTGGACATCAGTGAGCCTTGTGGCTACACTGACCCTTTGCGCTGCCTGTTAGCTGCCTCCTGCCCGTCACCAGGGGCATGCCCACGCTTGAGCATCGAAGACTGATCTTCCCTGACCTGGGATGTCTCTCTCTGTGCCCCGCTTGGGACCGGTACGCGCGTAGTGAGTCCGAGCCCTCGGAAGGACCCCCTCTTGGCCGCCTCGCGCAACGCCTCGACCTCCAATACGAACAACGGCGCCAGCACCGCCCCGCTGCGCATCTCTTTTGCAAAGATCAGGGAACCTCTCGAGGTTCCGAACCTCCTTGCGCTGCAGACCGAGAGCTTTGACTGGCTGCTCGGGAACGCCGCTTGGAAGGGTCGCGTCGAGGCCGCTCTCGAAAGCGGACAGGACGTTCCCACCAAGTCCGGTCTGGAAGAGATCTTCGAGGAGATCTCGCCGATCGAGGACTTCTCCGGGTCGATGTCGCTGACGTTCCGCGACCACCGCTTCGAGCCCCCGAAGAACTCGATCGACGAGTGCAAGGACCGCGACTTCACCTTCGCTGCGCCGCTCTTCGTCACGGCCGAGTTCACCAACAACGAGACCGGTGAGATCAAGTCTCAGACGGTCTTCATGGGCGATTTCCCGCTCATGACCAACAAGGGCACCTTCGTCATCAACGGCACCGAGCGTGTCGTGGTGTCGCAGCTGGTCCGCTCGCCCGGCGTCTACTTCGACTCCTCCATCGACAAGACGTCCGACAAGGACATCTTCTCCGCCAAGATCATCCCGTCCCGGGGTGCCTGGCTGGAGATGGAGATCGACAAGCGCGACATGGTCGGTGTCCGCATCGACCGCAAGCGCAAGCAGTCCGTCACCGTTCTCCTCAAGGCTCTCGGGTGGACCACCGAGCAGATCCTCGAAGAGTTCGGCGAGTACGAGTCGATGCGTGCCACCCTGGAGAAGGACCACACCCAGGGCCAGGACGACGCACTGCTCGACATCTACCGCAAGCTGCGTCCGGGCGAGCCGCCCACGCGTGAAGCTGCTCAGACGCTGCTCGAGAACCTCTACTTCAACCCGAAGCGCTACGACCTCGCGAAGGTCGGCCGCTACAAGGTGAACAAGAAGCTCGGCGCCGACGAGCCGCTCGACGCCGGTGTGCTCACCAGCGACGACGTCATCGCGACCATCAAGTACCTGGTCAAGCTGCACGCCGGCGAGACCGAGACGGTGGGCGAGTCCGGCCGTCAGATCGTCGTCGAGACCGACGACATCGACCACTTCGGCAACCGTCGTCTGCGTAACGTCGGCGAGCTCATCCAGAACCAGGTCCGCACGGGTCTGGCCCGGATGGAGCGCGTCGTGCGTGAGCGCATGACGACCCAGGACGTCGAGGCGATCACGCCGCAGACCCTGATCAACATCCGGCCGGTCGTCGCCTCCATCAAGGAGTTCTTCGGCACCAGCCAGCTGTCTCAGTTCATGGACCAGAACAACCCGCTGTCGGGTCTCACCCACAAGCGCCGTCTGTCGGCTCTTGGCCCGGGTGGTCTCTCCCGTGAGCGGGCCGGCTTCGAGGTCCGTGACGTGCACCCGTCCCACTACGGACGCATGTGCCCGATCGAGACCCCTGAAGGCCCGAACATCGGTCTGATCGGTTCGCTCGCCTCCTACGGCCGCGTCAACGCGTTCGGCTTCGTCGAGACGCCGTACCGCAAGGTCGTCGAGGGCGTCGTCACCGACGACGTCGACTACCTGACGGCCGACGAGGAAGACCGCTTCGTCATCGCCCAGGCCAACGCGACGCTCTCCGAGGAGATGCGGTTCACCGAGCCGCGTGTCCTGGTCCGCCGTCGTGGCGGCGAGGTCGACTACATCCCCGGCGACGACGTCGACTACATGGACGTCTCGCCGCGCCAGATGGTGTCGGTCGCCACGGCCATGATCCCGTTCCTGGAGCACGACGACGCCAACCGTGCCCTCATGGGCGCGAACATGATGCGTCAGGCGGTGCCGCTGATCCAGTCCGAGGCGCCGCTCGTCGGCACCGGCATGGAGTACCGCTGTGCGGTCGACGCCGGTGACGTCCTCAAGGCGGACAAGGGCGGTGTGGTCCAGGAGGTCTCCGCGGACTACATCACCATCGCCAACGACGACGGCACGTACTCGACGTACCGCATCGCCAAGTTCTCCCGCTCGAACCAGGG
Source organism: Streptomyces sp. NBC_01267 (assembly GCF_036241575.1). Taxonomy (NCBI): domain Bacteria; kingdom Bacillati; phylum Actinomycetota; class Actinomycetes; order Kitasatosporales; family Streptomycetaceae; genus Streptomyces; species Streptomyces sp. NBC_01267. The sequence continues at coordinate 4,688,259 of NZ_CP108455.1, forward strand.
CACCTCGGTCAACCAGAAGGTTGTCGTCAACGAGGGTGACCGGGTCGTCGAGAGCCAGGTGCTCGCCGACGGTCCTGCGACCGAGAACGGCGAGATGGCGCTCGGCAAGAACCTGCTGGTCGCGTTCATGCCGTGGGAGGGTCACAACTACGAGGACGCGATCATCCTGTCGCAGCGCCTCGTGCAGGACGACGTCCTCTCCTCGATCCACATCGAGGAGCACGAGGTCGACGCCCGTGACACCAAGCTCGGCCCGGAGGAGATCACCCGGGACATCCCGAACGTCTCCGAGGAGGTCCTCGCGGACCTCGACGAGCGCGGCATCATCCGTATCGGTGCCGATGTCATCGCCGGCGACATCCTGGTCGGCAAGGTCACGCCCAAGGGCGAGACCGAGCTCACCCCGGAGGAGCGCCTGCTCCGTGCGATCTTCGGTGAGAAGGCGCGCGAAGTGCGCGACACCTCGCTGAAGGTGCCGCACGGCGAGATCGGCAAGGTCATCGGCGTCCGCGTCTTCGACCGTGAAGAGGGCGACGAGCTGCCGCCGGGCGTGAACCAGCTGGTTCGCGTGTACGTCGCGCAGAAGCGCAAGATCACCGATGGTGACAAGCTCGCCGGCCGTCACGGCAACAAGGGCGTCATCTCGAAGATCCTGCCGATCGAGGACATGCCGTTCCTGGAGGACGGCACCCCGGTCGACATCATCCTCAACCCGCTGGGTGTCCCGTCCCGAATGAACCCGGGACAGGTCCTGGAGATCCACCTCGGCTGGCTCGCCAGCCAGGGCTGGAAGGTCGAGGGCAACGAGGAGTGGATGGAGCGGCTCAAGGCCATCGGCGCCGACGACGTCGCTCCCCGTACCAACGTCGCCACCCCGGTCTTCGACGGTGCGCGCGAGGACGAGATCTCCGGTCTCTTCGAGTCCACCATTCCGAACCGCGACGGCGACCGCATGGTCCTCCCGTCCGGCAAGGCGCGGATGTTCGACGGCCGCTCCGGCGAGCCGTTCCCGGAGCCGATCTCGGTCGGCTACATGTACATCCTCAAGCTCCACCACCTGGTCGACGACAAGCTGCACGCGCGTTCGACCGGCCCGTACTCGATGATCACCCAGCAGCCGCTGGGTGGTAAGGCTCAGTTCGGTGGCCAGCGATTCGGTGAGATGGAGGTGTGGGCGCTGGAGGCATACGGCGCCGCTTACGCCCTCCAGGAGCTGCTGACCATCAAGTCCGACGACGTGACCGGCCGCGTGAAGGTGTACGAGGCCATCGTCAAGGGCGAGAACATCCCCGAGCCGGGCATTCCCGAGTCCTTCAAGGTGCTCATCAAGGAAATGCAGTCGCTCTGCCTCAACGTGGAGGTGCTGTCCTCGGACGGCATGTCCATCGAGATGCGCGACACGGACGAGGACGTCTTCCGTGCAGCGGAGGAGCTCGGTATCGACCTGTCCCGGCGCGAGCCGAGCAGCGTCGAAGAGGTCTGACGGGTTGGCCGGCCGCCTCGACCGAGGCGGCCGGCTCTCCCCGGACCCGTTCAGACCATTGCTGAAGTGCCCATTTCCCCGTTCGCGGGGGAGGGGCTCGAACCCCCGAAAGAGGGATTGACGACAAGTGCTCGACGTCAACTTCTTCGACGAGCTGCGGATTGGCCTCGCCACCGCGGACGACATCCGGACCTGGTCCCACGGCGAAGTGAAGAAGCCGGAGACCATCAACTACCGCACGCTCAAGCCCGAGAAGGACGGACTCTTCTGCGAGAAGATCTTCGGTCCGACCCGGGACTGGGAGTGCTACTGCGGCAAGTACAAGCGTGTCCGCTTCAAGGGCATCATCTGCGAGCGCTGCGGCGTCGAGGTCACTCGCGCCAAGGTGCGTCGTGAGCGGATGGGCCACATCGAACTGGCCGCGCCCGTCACCCACATCTGGTACTTCAAGGGTGTCCCGTCCCGTCTGGGCTACCTGCTGGACCTCGCGCCGAAGGACCTCGAAAAGGTCATCTACTTCGCTGCGTACATGATCACCTTCGTGGACGAGGAGCGCCGGACGCGCGACCTGCCCTCGCTGGAGGCGCACGTCTCCGTCGAGCGTCAGCAGGTCGAGAACCGTCGTGACTCCGACCTGGAGGCCCGCGCCAAGAAGCTCGAGACCGACCTGGCCGAGCTGGAGGCCGAGGGCGCCAAGGCCGATGTGCGCCGCAAGGTGCGCGAAGGCGCCGAGCGTGAGATGAAGCAGCTGCGTGACCGTGCGCAGCGCGAGATCGACCGTCTCGACGAGGTGTGGAGCCGCTTCAAGAACCTCAAGGTCCAGGACCTGGAGGGCGACGAGCTGCTCTACCGCGAGCTGCGTGACCGCTTCGGCACGTACTTCGACGGCTGCATGGGTGCCGCCGCCCTGCAGAAGCGCCTGGAGTCCTTCGACCTCAACGAGGAGGCCGAGCGCCTCCGCGAGATCATCCGCACCGGCAAGGGCCAGAAGAAGACCCGTGCGCTCAAGCGCCTCAAGGTCGTCTCCGCGTTCCTGCAGACGGCCAACAAGCCCAAGGGCATGGTGCTCGACTGCGTACCGGTCATCCCGCCGGACCTGCGTCCGATGGTGCAGCTGGACGGTGGTCGCTTCGCGACCTCCGACCTGAACGACCTGTACCGCCGTGTGATCAACCGCAACAACCGCCTCAAGCGTCTCCTTGACCTCGGTGCCCCCGAGATCATCGTGAACAACGAGAAGCGGATGCTGCAGGAGGCCGTCGACGCGCTGTTCGACAACGGCCGCCGTGGTCGCCCGGTCACCGGTCCCGGTAACCGCCCGCTGAAGTCCCTGAGCGACATGCTCAAGGGCAAGCAGGGTCGATTCCGTCAGAACCTCCTCGGCAAGCGTGTGGACTACTCCGCGCGTTCCGTGATCGTCGTCGGCCCGCAGCTCAAGCTGCACCAGTGCGGTCTGCCGAAGGCCATGGCGCTGGAGCTCTTCAAGCCGTTCGTGATGAAGCGCCTGGTCGACCTGAACCACGCGCAGAACATCAAGTCGGCGAAGCGCATGGTCGAGCGTGGCCGCACCGTCGTGTACGACGTCCTCGAAGAGGTCATCGCCGAGCACCCGGTGCTGCTGAACCGTGCACCCACCCTGCACCGCCTGGGCATCCAGGCCTTCGAGCCGCAGCTGGTCGAGGGCAAGGCCATCCAGATCCACCCGCTCGTCTGCACCGCGTTCAACGCGGACTTCGACGGTGACCAGATGGCCGTGCACCTGCCGCTCTCCGCGGAGGCGCAGGCCGAGGCCCGCATCCTGATGCTGTCCTCGAACAACATCCTGAAGCCGGCCGACGGTCGTCCCGTCACCATGCCGACCCAGGACATGGTGCTCGGACTGTTCTTCCTCACGACCGACGAGGCGGAGCGCAAGGTCATCGGCGAAGGCCGGAGCTTCGGTTCCACGGCCGAGGCGATCATGGCCTTCGACAGCCGCGAGCTCTCGCTGCAGGCGAAGGTCGACATCCGCTTCCCGGTGGGCACCATCCCGCCGCGTGGCTGGGTGCCGCCGGTCGCCGAGGCGGGCGAGCCCGAGTACCAGCCGGGTGACACCTTCCGGCTGCGTACGACCCTGGGCCGCGCGCTCTTCAACGAGCTGCTGCCCGAGGACTACCCGTTCGTCGACTACTCGGTGGGCAAGAAGCAGCTCTCCGAGATCGTCAACGACCTGGCCGAGCGCTACCCCAAGGTCATCGTGGCGGCGACGCTCGACAACCTGAAGGCTGCGGGCTTCCACTGGGCGACCCGTTCCGGCGTCACCGTCGCCGTTTCGGACATCGTCGTCCCGGAGGCCAAGAAGGCCATCGTCCAGGGCTACGAGGCCCAGGACGAGAAGGTCCAGAAGCAGTACGAGCGCGGTCTGATCACCAAGGACGAGCGCACGCAGGAGCTCATCGCGATCTGGACCAAGGCGACCAACGAGGTTGCCGAGGCGATGAACGCGAACTTCCCCAAGACGAACCCCATCTTCATGATGGTTGACTCGGGTGCCCGAGGAAACATGATGCAGATGCGTCAGATCGCCGGTATGCGTGGTCTGGTGTCGAACGCGAAGAACGAGACCATCCCGCGGCCCATCAAGGCGTCGTTCCGTGAGGGTCTCTCCGTGCTGGAGTACTTCATCTCCACCCACGGTGCCCGTAAGGGTCTCGCGGACACCGCCCTGCGTACCGCCGACTCGGGTTACCTGACCCGTCGTCTGGTGGACGTCTCGCAGGACGTGATCATCCGCGAGGAGGACTGCGGCACCGAGCGCGGTCTGAAGCTCAAGATCGCGGTCAAGGGCGAGGACGGTGTGCTCCGCAAGACGGAGGACGTCGAGACCTCGGTCTACGCCCGCATGCTCGCCGAGGACGTCGTCATCGACGGCAAGGTCATCGCGCCGGCCAACGTCGACCTGGGTGACGTCCTGATCGACGCCCTGGTGGGCGCCGGTGTCGAAGAGGTCAAGACCCGCTCGGTCCTGACCTGTGAGTCCGCGGTCGGCACCTGTGCCTTCTGCTACGGACGCTCGCTGGCCACCGGCAAGCTGGTCGACATCGGTGAGGCGGTCGGCATCATCGCCGCCCAGTCCATCGGTGAGCCCGGTACCCAGCTGACGATGCGTACCTTCCACACCGGTGGTGTGGCAGGTGACGACATCACGCAGGGTCTGCCGCGTGTCGTCGAGCTCTTCGAGGCCCGTACGCCCAAGGGTGTCGCGCCGATCTCGGAGGCGGCTGGCCGCGTCCGTATCGAGGAGACCGAGAAGACCAAGAAGCTCGTCGTCACCCCGGACGACGGCAGCGAGGAGACGGCGTTCCCGATCTCCAAGCGTGCCCGTCTCCTGGTCGGCGAGGGCGACCCGGTCTCGGTGGGCCAGAAGCTCACCGTGGGTGCCACCAACCCGCACGACGTGCTGCGCATCCTCGGCCAGCGTGCGGTCCAGGTCCACCTGGTCGGCGAAGTCCAGAAGGTCTACAACTCGCAGGGCGTGTCGATCCACGACAAGCACATCGAGATCATCATCCGGCAGATGCTGCGCCGCGTGACGATCATCGAGTCCGGCGACGCGGAACTGCTGCCGGGCGAGCTCGTCGAGCGCTCGAAGTTCGAGACCGAGAACCGTCGTGTGGTCACCGAGGGCGGTCACCCCGCCTCCGGCCGTCCGCAGCTGATGGGTATCACCAAGGCGTCGCTGGCCACCGAGTCGTGGCTGTCGGCGGCGTCCTTCCAGGAGACGACCAGGGTCCTGACCGACGCGGCGATCAACGCCAAGTCGGACTCCCTGATCGGCCTCAAGGAGAACGTCATCATCGGTAAGCTCATCCCGGCCGGTACGGGCCTCGCCCGTTACCGCAACATCCGGGTGGAGCCCACCGAGGAGGCCAAGGCCGCGATGTACTCGGCCGTCGGCTACGACGACATCGACTACTCGCCGTTCGGCACCGGCTCCGGCCAGGCCGTTCCGCTGGAGGACTACGACTACGGTCCGTACAACCAGTAAGGCGCAGGTCTGACGAAGGGCGGTCACCCCGGTGGGGTGGCCGCCCTTCGGCTTTTCAGCGGAATGGGGGAGCACCTCGCCGAAGGGCGTGCAACCGGGTGCGGTGGTCCGGGTGGGGTGCGAGCAGCCGGGACAGGAAGCCGGTGACTCCGGTGCTCTTCTCGTCGTCGGGATCCGTCCCGGGCATGTTGGTCAGCAGCACGGTCAGTTGAGGTTCGAGTCCGAGGCCGCTCGCGTACCGATCGGCGCGCAGCTCCGCGCTGCGGCCGACTGCGGCTATCAGGAACGGGGCCATAAGGATCAGCAGGATCAGTCCACGGGTGAGGACTACCGCGTACAGGGCGGCGGCGCCGAGGACCAGTACGAGCACTGCCGCCGTGCCCGTCGACCTCTTCCCGATCCTTGTGACGGCCACCCGCAGGAGACGCCAAGCGAGTCTGCTCGGCAGCGCGTACCAGTAGGCCAGGCGTCCGGCCCATGCGTGGCCGCCCGCGTGATGGCCCAGTTCGTGTGCGAGTGCGGCGGCGAGCTGGCCCTCGGGCAGATGTTCAAGCGCGTAGGTCGTCACCCCCACGATGTGACCGGTCGCCGCTGTTGCGGCAGCCGACGCGCTCTCCTCCACCCAGAGGGTGTACGCGGCACAGTCCACCCCTGCCCGCGTGGTCACCTCGCGCCACACGGGCCTCAGCCGGGCCAGTTCCCCGGGAGTGGGACGGTGCAGCCCGAGGACGAGGCGGGCCAGCACTGATTCGACCGGGGGCCAGAAGACGAAAGTACTGCTGAGCAGCCACGCCGCGATCCATGCCCAGGCGGGTACACCGGTAAGGGCAGCGACGGCGGCGGACAGACCGGCCACGATCAGCAGGCTGACCAGAGCCTGGGGTAAGTGCAGGGCGAGATGGCCGAGTGTGGCGGCATCGGCTCCGCGACGGCGTGCCTTGATGTGGATCCGGCCTTCCTGGAAGCGGAGGCCGGGATCGGCGGAGGATGGGTCGGGCGACGGGCGCACGGGTGAAGTCCTTGTCTTTTCGCGGTTCGGCAGTGGTCAGCCGATGAGGAGAGCGGCGGGCAGCAGCAAGGTCGTGATGCCGAAGGACAGGAGTCCTCGCCCGATCCACTGGTGCTTGCGCCCTGCGATGCGGCTGGTCTCGGCGAGGGCGATGAGCAGAGCTGGTGACGCCTCGCGGTGTTCTGCCGTGGGGAGCGACACGGCCAGTAGCCCCAGAGCGCAGGCGCGTTGAACGTCCGCGAAGTGGGTGAGCGGCATCCCGGGCTGCCAGCCGCCGGCGCTGTAGCGCGGTCGTACGGCGAGGAGCAGCGCATACAGCGAGCTGATCAGTGTGGCGACGCTGAGCCAGTACAGCCCCTGCCCTGCCGGGGAGAGCTGCCGGGGGGACCAGCCCCGGCCGACGAGCAGCGCCGCGTGGACGCTGCCCGCCAGGCCGAGCGCTGCCATCAGGACGGCCGCCTTGCTGTCGGCCCGGCCGATCTCGGCGCGGATGGTGCCGAGAAGCCTCAGTGACGCCTGCCCGTCGATGGAACGGTCGGCGGCGGTCATGGCCGCGCCATGTTTTCCGTGCCCGTGCCCGTGTCCGGAGCGGGCAGGAACAGTTTTGCGTCCTGCTGTGGCTGGGCGGGGGACGGCTGGGCCAGCAGCCGGTTCATGGTCTCGACCACGTAGTCCTTCGGCTTCTCCATCTGGTAGCTCTCCAGGCCGTGCTCCGTCAGGATGCGGTTCATCAGTTCAAGCTGGTTCCTGACCAGCTCCGACTGGTCTTCGCGCATGTTCTTCACGACCAGCGCGGTGTCCTCGGGATGCTCTACGAGATGGAGTACCAGAGCGGCAGAACTGCCCTCCGACAAGTGCGAGCGGTAGAAGCTGATCCGCTCCGCGGTAATCCTCTGCCGGTAGTCCTGCTCTTCGAGCTCCCGGCGCAGCTGTTCCAGCCTGACCCTGTGTTCCGGGGACGAGGCGGCTGCCTCGTGCCGGGCGGCGCGCAGCCGCCGGCTCTGCGCCCGTTCGCCATCGTCCGCGCTCAGCCTTACGGTGCAGCCGACCCGCAGGCCTTCCGCCGCGGCGATCGGAGGCGCGGTGTCGAAGGCCTGCTGGACGGCTCTTTCGGCGTCCGGTACCGCGTCGGTCCGGTGACGGCGGCTGGCTTCCCGCAGGATTCCGCCGAGGCGCGGGCCGAGCAGCGCGGGCACGTCACGCACTCCCGTCGTGATCACTCGGGCCGGGTCGACGACCTGCCAGGTGAGGTGGGCGATGCTCTCGAAGCTGAATGCGTCGATGGCGCTGGGCAGCGGGACAGGCAGAGAGACCGGATGCAGGCTCACATCCACCTCGTAGACGGCGACGTAGCGTTTGCCGACGACATCGCTGAGGCGGGGGCGCCGGGGAGGCATGAAGATCTCGCAGTCTCCCTTCGCCGTGAAGAACACCAGGGCGTGGTCACTGTGCAGGGACGGCCGCCGGGTCAGGTACGGGAAGCGGGAGAGCTGGCGGACGGTGACCACGGGGTCCTTCAGCAGGCTGTTCCCGTCGGTGAGCAGACGCTGCTGGGGCTGGGCCTGGGCCTGGAACTGGGGTTGGGCCTGGACACGGGGCTGGAGTCGGGCCTGGGATGTGAGCCGGGGCGAGAGCAGGGGTTCGGACATGGAGTCCTCCTCGTACGGGCCGCTCACTGGGGAAGTCCCGCCAGCAGGCGGTCGGCGACCGGCAGGCGGGAGCCGCTTTCCGTGCTCCACGCGGTGCGCAGCAGGTGTTCGAGGCGTCGGCGCTCGGGTGGGTACTGGGCGAGGCCTGGAAGCAGGACGGACAGCGCCGCCTCCGCCTCCGGCGCCCGATCGGCAACCCCGACCCACGAGCGCATGGTCCGCAGCGCCGGTCCGGTGTGGCGGGGGTCGTCGAGCGCCGCGCTCCACAGCCTGCTCAGCTGCTGTGCCTCGCACGGCGTCTGTTCCAGAGCGGTCCTGTACCAGTCCAGGACGAGAGGGCGGTCGTCCGCCTCACTGCTCGGCTGGTCACAGGCGAGCAGAAAGGCACCGAGGGCGGGATTGCGCACGGCACGGTCCTGTTCGACGAGCACTGCCAGCTTCGCGAGCACCGGTCCGCGGGCAGCGAGCAACAACAGTTCTATGGCCTCGACCAGCTCCCGCAACTCCTCGCTCTCGGGCTCCTCCTCGCCCTGCTTCTTGCGGTCCTTCTCTTTCCGGGAGTGCTCGCGAGCCGCTGTGATCAACGCCTGCAGTGCGTCGTCGGGTAGCACCGGACCGAGCAGACCGTAGGCGCGGATCGCGGTCCAGCGACGGTTCTCGTCATCGCCGGTGCACCAGGAATGGAGGATCTGCGGGATGCCGACGGCGTGCAGCAGGTGCGCCAGAGTGAGGGCGTTGGCAGCGGCCAGCCGGGCGGCGTAGCTTCGGGAATCGGCCCACGGCTCGATGAGATGGGCGAGGCCGGACGACAGGTCGGAGCGGGTGAGCAGGGCAGCCGCCGCCGATGCCCGGGTCCGGACGAGAGGGCGGCCGTCGGCGGCGAGGTCACGTAGCCAGGCGACCAGCGCGGGGCGAGCCGAGGGATACAACATCCATACGGTGTGCAGCAGTTGAGGTGCGACACGGCCGTCCTGGAAGGCGGCCATGTACTGAGGCACGGCGCCCCAGACTGTCGTCTCGGGTGCCTCGTAGCCACGTGCCCTGGCCTGCCTGAGGCGGGCGCTCCGAGAGTTGCCGAACACCGCCACGCCGGCCGGCTGGTGCGGGTTCTCGATCCGCTGGAGCCAGGTGAACAGCCCGTCGGCCAATTCGGCGGCGAGTGCGTAGGGCGCGTCGTCGAAGACACCGAGAGAGATCAGAAAGGCTCTGTCGTGCAGGGAGAGCCCGTCGCCGGTCAGCCAGGACTCGATCTGTGTCTGGACGGTTGCCTCTCCGAAGGAGACAAGGCTGGCTTCTTCGGCGGTGCCCGCGGCGACGGCGACGAGCTGGTTCGCGAAGGCGGCGGCCTCGCCTGGCGGGTGATCCCGTTCGAGGAACGTGTCGACGGCCGCAAGATCGCGTACGCGCTCCCAGCCCGCGACGCCCTCCGCAGCGCAGACATGGGAGGCCAGTACGTCTGCGGCGAGGGGCGGCTCCCAGGGGAGCGGGGTCAGGTCACCGGAGGCGGCGGAGTCGGCCACCGTGATCACCAGATGACCGCCGCCACGGATCAACTGCTCGCGAATGGCGTGCAGATGCACCCGTTGCAGGGGCCGGTTCCGGCTGACGGCGAGATCGGCCAGCAAGTACCCGACAGCGCTGTCCAGCTGATCGCGTACGGCGGTCGGCGCAGTGTCGGAGGGAAGCGACCGGACCTGGCCGAGCCCTAGCCTGTGGAGCAGCATCAGGCCGGCCGAGCTTCGACCGGTGGCCCGGCTGCCCGTCAGGACCAGCACCCGCTCCTCACGCAGCCGGGTCAGTGCCTCGGTGAAGAGCGGGCCTTCCGTGAAGACCAGGGACAGCCGTGCCACGTCGTCCGCCGGGATCTCACCGGACAGCGGGCGTGGCTCGCTGTACGCGCCGAACTGGTAGACCACGTCCCCGTGCACGTGGCCCCCGGTCACCCCGTACTGCGAACCGCCGATCAGTGCGCTGGCCAGGTCGACCGGGCTGTGCTCGATGAGATCGAGCCGGGCGGCCCACGCGGGCGGTCGCTGCTCCTGGGCCTCCTCCTCCGCTTCCTGAGCCTTCTCCTCGTCCGCCTTCTCCTCGTCGGGGACGGTCCCCGCGGCCTTCGCCGCTTCAGCCGGGCCCGTCACCGGGTTTCCCCGGACCGAGGGCCGAAGGAGAAGTTGGCCCCGCCGTGCACGGTGCCACCGGCCACGCCGTACTGGTCTCCCATGATGTGGACGGAGCCCGGCCCGGCCGGTTTCGCCGACGACGTCGGGGACGCGCCGGATTCGGCGGCTGCCGCGCTCGGAGAAGTGCTCCCGGCGGACGTCGGCAACGGGCCGTGCAGCCAGGCTGACAGGGGCCCGTTCTTGCTGTCCGGCGTGATGGGGCGGAATTCCTCCGGCCGGATGCCGGGGTGACCGTGCCTGACGATGCCCTGGTGCACGGAGTCCGACACGCAGAGGGCGAAGTCGTCCGGCCGCTCGCGCAGTGCGCTGCGCAGCTCGTTCGCGTCGAGCAGACGGCAGGCGTGGTTCAGATCGGAGCCGACCCAGCCGTTCTGGTCGTCGATGGCGACGTACCCGGTGGCCAGGACGGCGCGCAGCCGGATCTGGGAGCTGCCGGAGGCCCGCTGGTTGGTGGCACGCAGTTGGACGGGCAGCTCGGTGATCAGCGCCCGCAAGAGCGCACCGACCGACGCGTTGGCGTCGATCAGCTCCATCACGGAGTCACCGCGGTCAGCGCGCTGCCGCTGGGACTCGTCGATGGCGGCGGCGCCCAGGGTGTTGTCGGTGATGTCGTAGAGCATGCGCCGCAAGTACGCCTGCTCGACGTCGGTGCGGTCGCTGTAGCGCTCGATGTCCAGGAGCAGCAGGGTCCGGTTCACGGGGGTGTTCATGAAGGCCTCTCGGTCGGTTTGCCGTACGACGGCAGACTGGCCGGAGCGGAACGCCGCTGGTGAGGGCAGATGGCACTGAGGAAGTGTGACCGTGTGCACAGAAGGACGGGCGGACCTCAGGCACCCGCGCCGATCCGTCGCAGTACGTCCGGGCGCAGGATGATCAGGGTGCGGCGCCCCGTCACGACGACCTCGCGTTCCCTCAGCTCCCTGAGGAGGCGCTGGACCATCTCTCGTGAGGCTCCGATGGAACCCGCGAGCTCGACCTTGCTCAGGGGTACGGCCAGTTCGATGCCCTCGGGAAGGGCCCGCCCGTGAGTCCTCGCCAGTTCCAGCAGCAGTACGGCAAGGCGTTCGCGAACGGTGAGGGAGGCGAACTCCAACCGCCGCTGGTCGGCGGCCCGGGTGCGGTCGCTGGAGAGGCCGAGCAGTTGCATCGCCGCCTCGGGAAACTCGGACAGGTACGTCCGGAACCCGCTGTAGTCGATCGCGCGGGCCTGTACCGGCTCCAGGGCGGTGACCGTGGCTGATCGCGGGCGGCCGGTGAGGGCGGCGGATTCACCGATGATGTCTCCCGGCCCGCGCAGTGCCAGCAGAGCCACGTAGCCGTTGAGCGCGGTGGCCGTCACCTTGGTCCAGCCGTGCAGGACGAGCAGGACATGGGCGGACGGCTCGTATTCCCTTACCAGCTCCCGCCGAGGTGCGAATTGCATTTCCCTGCCGAGAGTGAGCAGCGCGTCGCGTTCCTTGTCCTCCAGCCTGGCCAGGAAGGGGACCCTGTCGTCAAGGCCGTCGTCCCCCGGAGTCGGCACCTTTGCCATGGCCTTCTCCGTCCCCCCCGATGCGGCCCGCAGAGCCAAGTTACTGAAGCGGGATCTTCGCCGGGCGGGAACACGAAGAGAGCTCGGCGAACAGGGAACGCCCACGAAAAGAATCATGGTCTGCCAGGGGGGCGTCGCATTTGTTTTGACCGCAGTCGGTGAGGTAGGTACGCTCTGACCTTGTGCCTGGGGTGTGCCCTGGCTCCTGTGCGTGTCTTCAACCGCATGACGAGTCCTTGAGCGGCCATCGCAATCTGCGCTCTTTCCGCCGTTCGGCGGAGGTCCGCAGTATTCGACACACCCGACCGCGTGGGTCGGAGATGTTCCAGGTTAGTTTCACTACACGGCACACAGAAACCGGAGAAGTAGTGCCTACGATCCAGCAGCTGGTCCGGAAGGGCCGGCAGGACAAGGTCGAGAAGAACAAGACCCCCGCGCTCGAGGGCTCGCCCCAGCGTCGTGGCGTCTGCACGCGTGTCTTCACGACCACCCCGAAGAAGCCCAACTCGGCGCTCCGTAAGGTCGCGCGTGTTCGCCTGACCTCCGGCATCGAGGTCACGGCCTACATCCCGGGTGAGGGACACAACCTGCAGGAGCACTCCATCGTGCTCGTGCGTGGTGGCCGTGTGAAGGACCTGCCTGGTGTTCGCTACAAGATCATCCGCGGTTCCCTCGACACCCAGGGTGTCAAGAACCGCAAGCAGGCCCGCAGCCGCTACGGCGCCAAGAAGGAGAAGTAAGAATGCCTCGTAAGGGCCCCGCCCCGAAGCGCCCGGTCATCATTGACCCGGTCTATGGTTCTCCTCTTGTCACCTCGCTGATCAACAAGATCCTGCTCAACGGCAAGCGTTCCACTGCCGAGCGGATCGTGTACGGCGCCATGGAAGGCCTCCGCGAGAAGACCGGCGCAGACCCGGTCATCACGCTGAAGCGCGCGCTTGAGAACGTCAAGCCGTCGCTCGAGGTCAAGTCCCGCCGTGTCGGTGGCGCCACCTACCAGGTGCCGATCGAGGTCAAGCCCGGTCGTGCCGCCACCCTCGCCCTGCGCTGGGTCGTCGGTTACTCCCGCGCCCGTCGCGAGAAGACGATGACGGAGCGGCTCACCAACGAGCTGCTCGACGCCTCCAACGGTCTTGGCGCTGCCGTCAAGAAGCGCGAGGACACCCACAAGATGGCCGAGTCCAACAAGGCCTTCGCGCACTACCGCTGGTAGTCGCTACCCACATCGAGACCGAGAGAAGATTGAGCCTTATGGCCACCACTTCGCTTGACCTGGCCAAGGTCCGCAACATTGGGATCATGGCCCACATCGACGCGGGCAAGACGACCACCACTGAGCGGATCCTCTTCTACACCGGTGTGAGCTACAAGATCGGTGAAGTCCACGACGGCGCTGCCACGATGGACTGGATGGAGCAGGAGCAGGAGCGCGGCATCACGATCACGTCTGCCGCGACGACCTGCCACTGGCCGCTCAATGATGTCGATCACACGATCAACATCATTGACACCCCGGGTCACGTCGACTTCACCGTCGAGGTGGAGCGTTCGCTCCGCGTCCTCGACGGCGCTGTCACCGTGTTCGACGGTGTCGCGGGCGTCGAGCCGCAGTCCGAGACTGTCTGGCGTCAGGCGGACCGCTACGGCGTGCCGCGTATCTGCTTCGTCAACAAGCTGGACCGTACCGGTGCCGAGTTCCACCGCTGCGTCGACATGATCGTCGACCGCCTCGGTGCGGTGCCGCTGGTCATGCAGCTCCCGATCGGTGCAGAGGCCGACTTCAAGGGCGTCGTCGACCTCGTGACGATGAAGGCCTTTGTCTGGTCTGCCGACGCGAGCAAGGGCGAGATGTACGACATTGTCGACATCCCGGAGACCCACACCGAAGCGGCCGACGAGTGGCGCGGCAAGCTGCTCGAAGCCGTTTCCGAGAACGACGACGAGATGATGGAGCTGTACCTGGAGGGCGTCGAGCCCTCCGAGGACCAGCTGTACGCGGCGATCCGCCGTATCACCCTTGCTTCCAAGGGTTCTGCGGACTCCGTCACCGTCACCCCCGTCTTCTGTGGCACCGCGTTCAAGAACAAGGGCGTGCAGCCCCTGCTCGACGCGGTCGTCCGCTACCTGCCTTCCCCCCTGGACGTCGAGGCCATCGAAGGCCACGACGTCAAGGACCCCGAGGTCGTCGTGAAGCGTCAGCCTTCCGACGACGAGCCGTTCTCCGGTCTTGCGTTCAAGATCGCGAGCGACCCGCACCTCGGCAAGCTCACCTTCGTCCGGATTTATTCGGGCCGCCTCGAGGCCGGCACCGCGGTGCTGAACTCGGTCAAGGGCAAGAAGGAGCGCATCGGCAAGATCTACCGCATGCACGCGAACAAGCGTGAGGAGATCGCGTCGGTGGGCGCGGGCGACATCATCGCCGTCATGGGGCTCAAGCAGACCACGACCGGTGAGACGCTCTGTGACGACAAGCAGCCGGTGATCCTGGAGTCCATGGACTTCCCGGCGCCGGTCATCGAGGTCGCCATCGAGCCCAAGTCCAAGGGTGACCAGGAGAAGCTGGGTGTAGCCATCCAGCGTCTCTCGGAGGAGGACCCCTCCTTCCAGGTGCACTCCGACGAGGAGACCGGCCAGACCATCATCGGTGGTATGGGCGAGCTTCACCTCGAGGTGCTGGTCGACCGCATGCGGCGCGAGTTCCGCGTCGAGGCGAACGTCGGCAAGCCCCAGGTCGCGTACCGCGAGACGATCCGCAAGACCGTCGAGCGTATCGACTACACGCACAAGAAGCAGACTGGTGGTACCGGCCAGTTCGCGAAGGTGCAGATCGCGATGGAGCCCATCGAGGGCGGCGACGCGACCTACGAGTTCGTGAACAAGGTCACCGGTGGCCGCATCCCCCGTGAGTACATCCCCTCGGTGGACGCGGGTGCTCAGGAAGCCATGAAGTTCGGCATCCTGGCCGGTTACGAGATGGTGGGCGTGCGCGTCACCCTTCTCGACGGTGGTTACCACGAGGTGGACTCCTCGGAGCTCGCCTTCAAGATCGCCGGTTCGCAGGCGTTCAAGGAGGGTGCCCGCAAGGCGTCCCCCGTGCTCCTCGAGCCGATGATGTCGGTCGAGGTCACCACGCCCGAGGACTACATGGGCGATGTGATCGGCGACCTGAACTCCCGCCGTGGCCAGATCCAGGCCATGGAGGAGCGCAGCGGCGCTCGCGTCGTGAAGGGCCTCGTGCCCCTCTCGGAGATGTTCGGCTACGTCGGAGACCTCCGCAGCAAGACCTCGGGTCGCGCAAGCTACTCGATGCAGTTCGACTCCTACGCCGAGGTTCCGCGGAACGTCGCCGAGGAGATCATCGCGAAGGCCAAGGGCGAGTAACTCTTCCGAGTCCACGCTTTAGGCTTGTCACCGGAGCCACTGGGGCATTCGGCGCGTAATGCGCCGAATGCCCCGGGCCCCGGCATCCCAGCAAAGATCACCTGGCGCCGATGAAGCAAGGCGTACAGAACCACTCCGCAGGAGGACCCAGTGGCGAAGGCAAAGTTCGAGCGGACTAAGCCGCACGTCAACATCGGCACCATCGGTCACATCGACCACGGTAAGACGACCCTCACGGCCGCCATTACCAAGGTGCTGCACGACGCGTACCCGGACCTGAACGAGGCCTCGGCCTTCGACCAGATCGACAAGGCTCCCGAGGAGCGCCAGCGCGGTATCACGATCTCGATCGCGCACGTCGAGTACCAGACGGAGTCGCGTCACTACGCGCACGTCGACTGCCCCGGTCACGCGGACTACATCAAGAACATGATCACGGGTGCCGCGCAGATGGACGGCGCCATCCTCGTGGTCGCCGCCACCGACGGCCCGATGCCGCAGACCAAGGAGCACGTGCTCCTGGCCCGCCAGGTCGGCGTTCCGTACATCGTTGTCGCGCTGAACAAGGCCGACATGGTGGACGACGAGGAGATCCTGGAGCTCGTCGAGCTCGAGGTCCGTGAGCTCCTCTCCGAGTACGAGTTCCCGGGCGACGACCTTCCGGTCGTCAAGGTCTCGGCGCTCAAGGCTCTTGAGGGCGACAAGGAGTGGGGCCAGACCGTCCTCGACCTGATGAAGGCCGTCGACGAGTCGATCCCGCAGCCCGAGCGTGACGTCGAGAAGCCGTTCCTGATGCCGATCGAGGACGTCTTCACGATCACCGGTCGTGGCACCGTCGTCACCGGTCGTATCGAGCGTGGTGTCCTCAAGGTCAACGAGACCGTCGACATCGTCGGTATCAAGACCGAGAAGACCACCACCACGGTCACCGGCATCGAGATGTTCCGCAAGCTGCTCGACGAGGGCCAGGCCGGTGAGAACGTCGGTCTGCTCCTCCGTGGCATCAAGCGCGAGGACGTCGAGCGCGGCCAGGTCATCATCAAGCCCGGTTCGGTCACGCCGCACACCGAGTTCCAGGCCCAGGCCTACATCCTGTCGAAGGACGAGGGTGGCCGTCACACCCCCTTCTTCAACAACTACCGCCCGCAGTTCTACTTCCGTACCACGGACGTGACGGGCGTGGTGACCCTTCCCGAGGGCACCGAGATGGTCATGCCGGGTGACAACACCCTCATGGACGTCGCGCTGATCCAGCCGGTCGCCATGGAAGAGGGCCTGAAGTTCGCCATCCGTGAGGGTGGCCGGACCGTGGGCGCCGGCCAGGTCACCAAGATCCTCAAGTAATTACTTGACGGTCTGACCTGGTAGCTCCGCACCAGAGCACCGAGAAGGGCCCCCGGCCCGCCGTTCGCGGCGGACCGGGGGCCCTTCTGCGTTGCCCGCGACTGTCTGGCCGGGGCGGTCGGCTACCGGGTGTAGGGGAGGACGAATTCGTAGTCCTGCGCGAGGAGTTGCGGCAGGTAGTCGGCGACGGCCTGAACGGTCTGGTCGCGGTTGCCGCCGCCGTCGTGCTGGAGGATGACGCTGCCCGGCGAGGCCCCGGTCAGTACCGCCTGCTCGATCTTGGACACTCCGGGACGCGCCCAGTCGTTGGTGTCGATGTTCCAGCCCAGCGGCTCCATGCCGAGGTCCGCGCAGATCGCCAGGGACTCCGCGTTCCAGTCGCCGTAGGGCGCGCGGCACCAGCGCGGGGGAGCACCCAGGGTCTTCTCGATGATCTCGCTGGTGCGGCCCAGCTGGTCCCTGACCTGTGCGCCGGAGAGCTTGGTGAGCTGGGGATGGGTGTACGAGTGGTTGGCGATCTGGTGGCCCTCGGCGGAGACGGCGTGGAGCAGTTCGGGGAACGCGGTGGCGTTCTCGCCGATGACGAAGAACGTCGCCCGGATCCGGTACTTGCGCAGCACCGCCAGGACCTGCGGGGTGTTCACCGGGTGCGGGCCGTCGTCGAAGGTGAGCGCGATCCTGCGGCCCTTCGGGGCGGGGAGGACGTACTCCGCCGACGTACGGACCTGGGCGTGCGCCGGGGGCACCCCCATGGAGCTGTCGCCCGCGATGGCCCGCAGCCGGAAGTGCTCGGGGTTCTGTCGTACCCCGGGCCGTACGGCGGCGGGGCCCGCGGCTCCGGTCACGGGAGCACTCGGGGTGGGTGTCGCCGGTGGCGTTCCGCTGCCCTTGGGGCCGGGGGTTCCCCGGGAGGCCCCCCGGTCCGGAGCGATGTTCAGGACGTCCGTGGCGAAGGCCGCGCACATCACGCCGGTGGCGATGGCGGCGGTCAGGAATTGCCTTCGTGATTTTGTGTGATGATCTGATTGCATGCCTATGGCGATGCCACAGAGCTGTCCCTGGATGTCGAAGCCGCGCCCACCGGGGTCCGGGAGATCACCCGATGGGTGCTGTGGTCGTACGCGGTCGGCCCAAGGCGGGACCGGCTCCGCCGGCCGGACCCCGCGAGCCGGGCGGGGCTCTCAGGGCGCGGTCTAGACGGACCGGACCGGCCGCCAGAGCCAGGGGAGCGCGCCGGGGCCGATTCCGGCGATCGTCGGGCCCTCGGTGCTGGTGCGGCCGTTGAGCAGGGTGGCCCCTTCGAGCGGTACGACCCCGTCGGTGCGGGTCAACACCTTCCCGTTCAGCAGGAGTTGGACCCGTCCTCGGTCGTCCTGGCCGAGCAGCGCGGGACCGGCGGCGTGTCCGAGGGGGTGCCGGCCGCCCAGATGCACGCGGGTGGTCGCGGCCGTGGCGGGCTTGCGGTAGTAGACATCGATGCCACCGTCCGGCGCGGCCACGGCGGTGGGGAAGTCGCCCGGCAGCGGCAGGCCCGGCTCCGGACGTTCGGTCAGCGGTCCGCCGTCCGCGTCCTGGGCCCAGTGGTGCACGGTGTCACGGCCCGACGCGAAGACATGGACACGGCCCGCCGTGTCCAGCGTGGCGGAGAGGCCGTCCTGTATCTGGGCGCCGCCGAGATCGGTCCAGTCGCTCCAGCGGCCCTGGGCGCTGCGCACCCGCGTACTGATGCCCTGGGCGGCGTTGCGCAGGAAGAGGTGGACGCGGCCCTGCTGGTCGGTCACCGCCACCGGGACCCCGATGCGGCGCCCCTTCTCCGGGTCGGACTCCGGGTTGCCGAGCCCGGTCCAGGCGGCGAAGTTCCCTCCGGCGGTGCGCTGTTCGAGCAGTACGACCTCGCGCGTATTGGCGGCGCCGTGCCCGGCGATGGAGGCGAACCGCAGGGCGAACAGCAGCTGTCTGCCGTCCTTGAGCGTCGCCGAGCCGAGCGCCGGGGCGAGCGGTCCGCCGCCCAGGTCGTGCGGCGGCCCCCACTGGCCGCTGCCCGGCGCGGTCTCGCGCCAGCGCACCGCCCGCAGGCCGAGCACTCCGTACCCGACGAGGCGGCCGTCCTCGGTGGTGGCCAGCGAGGGGCGCGGGCCCGGGTAGCGGTAGTGGGTGGAGCGGACCCACCCCTTCTTGTTGGTCAGCGGTCGTCCGAGGCCGACGTTGTAGTCGCCGCAGCCGCCCGGGTTGCCGCAGTTCCAGGACTCGCTGCCGCCGTACGGCACCAGATGTGCGGCCTTCTCCTGGAGCACCTTCGGTGACAGGTTCTTCGGCCAGTGGCGGTTGTAGTAGCCCCGGTACGCGGTGGTGACGAAGGCCGGTATGTCGCCGTGGCCCGCCGTGGCCTCGGCGACCCAGCGTATGAGCGCCGCCCAGCTGAACGAGGCGGTGGCGGTGTGGTCCGGGTGGTCGGAGTAGCCGACCTGCTCGCTGTCCTTGCGGCGGACCGCGTCGGTGCTGCGCTGGACGTCCGGGTCGGGGTCGAGGGTGTGCACGACCGTGGGGCGGTACTGGGTGAGCAGCCCGGTGAGTACGTCCACCAGTCCGTCGTAGGTGTACGAGCCGGTCGACTCCAGCGGCGAGCCCTCGGCCGCCACCGTCCGCAGGTTGAGCCCCCGGTCGGACCAGAGCGACGGCAGTCCCAGCCGCCCCCGGGAGGTGTGCATGGCAAGGTTGAGGAATATCAGCTCGACCCGGCGACCGCCCCGGACCAGGGTGTTTATCTCGGCCTTGTGACCGCCGCGCAGGGTGGTCACGCCCTTCTGCCACTGCGTGAAGGGCGCCAGTCCGAGCAGCGCCGCGTACGCCTGGCGCAGCCCCTGGTGGCGGGCGGACGAGTAGGCGGGCTTGTCGGGGAGCGGATGCGGCTGCCCGGCGACCACGTTGATACCGGTGGCCTCCCCGGCGGTGACGTACACGGAGACCAGCGGGGTGCCGGAGTCCAGCATCCGCTGGGTGTCCGGGTTCATGAAGTACAGGTCGTCGTCGGGGTGCGCCAGTATCTGCATCAGCCGCTCGTGCCTGGCCACGGATATCGCCTTGCCGGGCATGGGGTCGGCGATGCTGGTCCCGCGGCGCGGGTCGGCGGGAACGGAGCAGGCGCTGAGGGCGGCCGACGCGGCCGCCGTCCCCAGGCCCGCGAGCAGGATCCGTCTGGAGGGGCCGCGCCCCGGTGAAGTGCTCAAGATCGTGCTCCGTCCGCTCCCCTGCACGGGCCGTCCCGTGCCTTTCCGGTTTGCTTGACGGAGTTCGCTTCGCGGAGGTTGCCTCGGACCGGGCGGTGTTACAGCAGGTGAGAGGGGTGTGACAGGGGCGGTTCGTGGTGCGGGCGCAGGCGGCGCCCCACGCCGGGCGGCACCGTGAACCGCAGGGCCCCGTACGGGACTTCGCGGAAACGGCCCGGGGCCGCCCCCTGTGCGGCGGGCCCCCTGTGCGCCGGTGCCGTGGGCCGGACGCCGGGGCGTGACGCATCGAGGGCCGCCCGGCCGAGGGCCGCTTCGACCGGTGCCGCATCCGTCGGCCTCCGTCACATTCGGGACGAAGAGGGAGGTTCACCAGCCCGAAGGCTGAAGAGTGGAATCTGTACGCAACGGTCGGAAATGCCTCTCGTGCGCGCGGGTGTCTCAGCAGCTGGACGCATGGGCACACGCGTTCTCGCCTCGGTGCTGGTCCAGGGGAGACACTGGGTCGGACGACCGCCCGCCGCACCCGGGCGGCCCTTGTTTGTGCCCGAACGAAAGGGACCCGCTGTGACACCCCCATCCCCCCGCTCCTCGGAGGACAAGTCCTCGAAGGACAAGCTCGCCGCCCTGCGCACCGAGATCGAGCACCGCAACCCGGCCCAGCCGGAATTCCACCAGGCCGTGCACGAAGTGCTGGAGAGCCTGGCACCCGTGCTGGCCGAGCGTGACGACTACGCGCAGGCGGCACTGCTGGAACGGCTCTGCGAGCCCGAGCGGCAGATCATCTTCCGGGTGCCCTGGCAGGACGACAGGGGGAGGGTGCACGTCAACCGCGGCTTCCGGGTGGAGTTCAACAGCGCCCTCGGGCCGTACAAGGGCGGTCTGCGGTTCCACCCCTCGGTGAACCTGGGCATCGTGAAGTTCCTCGGCTTCGAGCAGATCTTCAAGAACGCCCTGACCGGACTGGGTATCGGCGGCGGCAAGGGCGGCAGCGACTTCGACCCGCACGGCCGGACCGACTCCGAGGTCATGCGCTTCTGTCAGTCCTTCATGACGGAGCTGCAGCGCCACATCGGCGAGCACACCGACGTACCGGCCGGTGACATCGGCGTCGGCGGCCGGGAGATCGGCTATCTGTTCGGCCAGTACCGCCGCATCACCAACCGCTGGGAGGCGGGCGTCCTCACCGGAAAGGGCCTCGGCTGGGGCGGCTCCGCGATCCGCCCCGAGGCGACCGGCTACGGCAACGTGTTCTTCACCGCCGAGATGCTGCGCCGGCGCGGGGAGGACCTCCAGGGCCAGACCGCTGTGGTCTCCGGCTCGGGCAACGTCGCCATCTACACGATCGAGAAGCTGAAGGCCCTCGGCGCCAACGCCCTGACCTGCTCCGACTCCGGCGGCTACGTCGTGGACGACAAGGGCATCGACGTCGAACTGCTCAAGCAGGTCAAGGAAGTCGAGCGCGCCCGCATCAGCGAGTACGCCAAGCGCCGGGGCGCGTCCGCCCGCTACATCGCCGGTGGCCGGGTCTGGGACGTACCCGCCGACATCGCGCTCCCCTCGGCGACCCAGAACGAACTGGACGCGGACGCCGCGGCCACGCTCGTACGCAACGGCGTCAAGGCCGTCTCCGAGGGCGCGAACATGCCCGCCACCCTGGAGGCCGTGGACGTCCTGCGCGAAGCGGGCGTCGCCTTCGGCCCCGGCAAGGCCGCCAACGCGGGCGGCGTCGCGGTCAGCGCCCTGGAAATGAGCCAGAACGCGGCCCGCGACACCTGGACCCCCGCGCGGGTGGAGGACGAGCTGGTACGGATCATGCGCGACATCCACCACACCTGCTACGAGACCGCCGAGCGCTACGGCGCCCCCGGCGACTACGTGACCGGTGCCAACATCGCCGGCTTCGAGCGGGTCGCGGACGCGATGCTGGCGCAGGGCGTCATCTGACACCTCCACCACGGGCCGCCGTTCCCGACCGCGCCGGTGCGGCGGCCGGTCGGGGGCGGGGCGGTGGCCGGCCTGTTCGACGCCGTTGCCGACTTGCTGTGCTGGACGGAGTGACCGCAGATGCTGATCGACCTGAACAATCTCGGACTGGAGTGTTCGGAGGACTGGGTGCCCTTCCCCGCCCCGGTGATTTCGGGGAGCCGGACGTCCGGTATCTCCCGCTGCCGCTCGGTGACGCCGTCCGTATCCGGGAGAACATGGCAGGCGAGCGCAAGTGGCGCTTCGGCGCCCGCCCGGTGATCCGGGCACTCACCTACGGAGTGCGTCCACCGGACACCGACGGGCTGCTCACCATGCACGTCTCGTGGACCGAGCCGGTGGTCGACGAACCGCTGGAGCAGATCGTCGACAGGATCGCCGCGACGCTGTCGCTGTAGGGGAATGCGGCGGGTCGCGAAGCCCGCGGGACGGGGTCCAGGTCAGCGGCGCCCGGCCACCGGCACATGCCAGAGGCAGGCCCATCACTCGTTCCGGTGAGGCCGCGAACGCGTGCCGCGTTTGACCGGCTCGTGGCGGGGAGTAGGATCTCCGGCCCGATTGGCCAGCGTCACGCCTGCTATGGCAGACTGTCGGGGTTGCTCGGTTGAGTGCCGATGCTGCGCGCCTCCCGTCGGGAGGACTGGAAGCAAGTCCCACAGTACTCGTCGCCCCAACTGCCGTAAGGCAGCGCTGAGGCGGACGTACGGGAATCTTCCGGGAAGCGTCAGCGGGGCGCCGGCCAGGCACCCGGTGGGTGTTCACCCCCGGCTTGCGGTCACGGCCCGCACCCCTTGGTTGGGAAATCCTTCGGGAGATCTTCGTAGAGGGAATGCGACACGCCCGACCGCGTGGGTCGGAGAGGAACGCAGTACCCGGCGGGTCCCAGAGCGTTACGAGAGACAGGACTACTGAGTAGCCATGGCGGGACAGAAGATCCGCATCCGGCTCAAGGCCTACGACCACGAGGTCATCGACTCTTCGGCGAAGAAGATCGTCGAGACGGTGACGCGCACTGGTGCGTCGGTCGCAGGCCCGGTGCCGCTGCCCACTGAGAAGAACGTGTACTGCGTCATCAAGTCGCCGCACAAGTACAAGGACTCGCGCGAGCACTTCGAGATGCGCACGCACAAGCGCCTCATCGACATCCTCGACCCCACGCCGAAGACGGTTGACTCGCTCATGCGCCTCGACCTCCCGGCGGGCGTCGACATCGAGATCAAGCTCTGAGGTGACGCGCGAGATGACTAAGAACATCAAGGGCGTCCTGGGCGAGAAGCTCGGCATGACCCAGGTCTGGGACGAGAACAACCGGGTTGTCCCGGTGACCGTCGTCAAGGCCGGGCCGTGCGTCGTGACGCAGGTCCGTACGAACGACATCGACGGCTACGAGTCGGTCCAGATCGCCTTCGGCGAGATCGACCCTCGCAAGGTGAACAAGCCCCTCAAGGGCCACTTCGCCAAGGCCGACGTGACTCCGCGCCGCCACCTGGTGGAGCTCCGCACCCCTGACGCCAGCGAGTACACGCTGGGCCAGGAGATCACCGCCCAGGTGTTCGAGTCCGGCATCAAGGTTGATGTCACGGGCAAGAGCAAGGGCAAGGGCTTCGCCGGTGTCATGAAGCGCCACAACTTCAAGGGTGGCAAGGCTTCCCACGGTGCCCACCGAGTGCACCGTAAGCCTGGCTCCATCGGTGGCTGTGCCACCCCGGGCCGTGTCTTCAAGGGCATGCGCATGGCGGGCCGCATGGGCAACGAGCGGGTCACCACCCAGAACCTGACCGTCCACGCCGTTGACGCGGAGAAGGGTCTGCTGCTCATCAAGGGCGCGGTCCCCGGTCCGAACGGCGGCCTCGTCCTGGTCCGTACCGCGGCCAAGGGGGCTTGAGGAACCGATGAGCACCATTGACATCCTTTCGCCGGCAGGCGACAAGGCCGGGACCGTCGAACTCCCCTCGGAGATCTTCGACGCCAAGATCAGCATCCCGCTGATCCACCAGGTCGTTGTCGCGCAGCTGGCCGCGGCCCGTCAGGGCACGCACAAGACCAAGCGTCGCGGCGAAGTCCGCGGTGGCGGTAAGAAGCCTTACCGCCAGAAGGGCACCGGCCGCGCGCGCCAGGGTTCGACCCGTGCGCCGCAGTTCGCCGGCGGTGGCGTCGTCCACGGCCCGCAGCCGCGTGACTACTCGCAGCGCACCCCGAAGAAGATGAAGGTCGCCGCTCTGCGCGGTGCCCTCACCGACCGGGCCCAGAACGCTCGTATCCACGTCGTCTCCGGCGTGGTCGAGGGCGTTGCCTCCACGAAGGCCGCGAAGTCCCTGCTGGGCAAGGTCAGCGAGCGCAAGCACGTGCTCCTGGTCGCCGAGCGTTCGGACGAGGCCGCGTGGCTGTCCGCCCGTAACCTGCCCCAGGTGCACCTCCTGGAGCCGGGCCAGCTGAACACGTACGACGTGCTCGTCTCCGACGACGTGGTCTTCACCAAGGCCGCCTTCGAGTCCTTCGTGTCTGGCCCCAAGGCCACCACTGAGACCGAAGGGAGCGACGTCTGATGGCTGAGACGACCGTTACCAGCAAGACCTTCACGGACCCGCGCGACGTCCTCGTCAAGCCGGTTGTTTCCGAGAAGAGCTACGCGCTGCTCGACGAGAACAAGTACACGTTCATCGTCGCGCCGGGCTCCAACAAGACCCAGATCAAGCAGGCCGTGGAAGCGGTCTTCTCGGTCAAGGTCACCGGGGTCAACACGATCAACCGCCAGGGCAAGCGCAAGCGCACCCGCACCGGGTTCGGGAAGCGCGCTGACACCAAGCGCGCCATTGTGACCCTTGCCGAGGGCGACCGTATCGACATCTTCGGCGGCCCGGTCTCCTAACGGAGTCCGAGTCGTCCGGAATCGGACGAGGACTGAGAAATGGGTATCCGCAAGTACAAGCCGACGACCCCGGGCCGTCGTGGCTCCAGCGTCGCCGACTTTGTCGAGATCACGCGGTCCACGCCGGAGAAGTCGCTGGTTCGCCCTCTGCACAGCAAGGGCGGCCGTAACAACACCGGCCGGATCACCGTTCGCCACCAGGGTGGCGGACACAAGCGCGCCTTCCGTGTGATCGACTTCCGTCGTCACGACAAGGACGGCGTGCCGGCCAAGGTCGCGCACATCGAGTACGACCCGAACCGCACCGCGCGCATCGCGCTGCTGCACTACGCAGACGGCGAGAAGCGCTACATCCTCGCCCCGGCCAAGCTGGGCCAGGGCGACCGGGTGGAGAACGGCGCAGGTGCCGACATCAAGCCGGGCAACAACCTGCCGCTGCGCAACATCCCGGTCGGTACGACCATCCACGCCATCGAGATGCGTCCCGGTGGCGGAGCGAAGATCGCCCGTTCCGCGGGTGCTTCGGTCCAGCTGCTCGCGAAGGAAGGCGCCATGGCGCACCTTCGTATGCCGTCGGGCGAGGTCCGTCTGGTCGACATCCGCTGCCGCGCCACCATCGGCGAGGTCGGCAATGCCGAGCAGTCGAACATCAACTGGGGCAAGGCCGGTCGTATGCGCTGGAAGGGCGTTCGCCCGTCCGTCCGCGGTGTCGCGATGAACCCGGTCGACCACCCGCACGGTGGTGGTGAGGGTAAGACCTCCGGTGGTCGCCACCCGGTCAGCCCGTGGGGTCAGAAGGAGGGTCGTACTCGCTCGCCGAAGAAGGCTTCGAGCAAGTACATCGTCCGCCGCCGCAAGACGAACAAGAAGCGCTAGGAGCGGGTTTAGATGCCGCGCAGTCTCAAGAAGGGGCCTTTCGTCGACGGACACCTTGTCAAGAAGGTGGACGTACAGAACGAAGCAGGCACCAAGAACGTCATCAAGACCTGGTCCCGGCGCTCGATGATCATCCCGGACATGCTGGGACACACCATCGCGGTGCACAACGGCAAGATCCACGTCCCGGTGTTCGTCACCGAGTCGATGGTCGGCCACAAGCTCGGCGAGTTTGCGCCGACCCGCACCTTCCGCGGCCACGTCAAGGACGACCGCAAGTCGAAGCGCCGCTAAGGCGGGGTGCGAAGACTATGAACGACACCGAAGGGACAACCATGGAAGCCAGGGCCCAGGCGCGGTACATCCGCGTCACGCCCATGAAGGCCCGCCGCGTGGTGGACCTTATCCGTGGCATGGATGCCACGGAGGCTCAGGCCGTCCTGCGTTTCGCCCCGCAGGCCGCGAGCGTGCCGGTTGGCAAGGTGCTGGACAGCGCCATTGCCAACGCTGCACACAATTACGACCACACCGACGCCGGCAGCCTCGTCATTTCCGAGGCGTACGTCGACGAGGGCCCGACCCTGAAGCGGTTCCGTCCGCGCGCCCAGGGCCGTGCCTACCGGATCCGCAAGCGGACCAGCCACATCACCGTGGTCGTCAGCAGCAAGGAAGGAACCCGGTAATGGGCCAGAAGGTTAACCCGCACGGGTTCCGGCTCGGCATCACCACGGACTTCAAGTCCCGTTGGTACGCCGACAAGCTGTACAAGGACTACGTCAAGGAAGACGTTGCCATTCGTCGCATGATGACGAAGGGCATGGAGCGCGCCGGTATCTCGAAGGTTGAGATCGAGCGCACCCGCGACCGCGTCCGCGTCGACATCCACACCGCTCGTCCGGGCATCGTCATCGGCCGCCGCGGCGCCGAGGCCGACCGCATCCGCGGCGAGCTGGAGAAGCTGACCGGCAAGCAGGTCCAGCTCAACATCCTCGAGGTCAAGAACCCCGAGGTGGACGCTCAGCTGGTGGCCCAGGCCGTCGCCGAGCAGCTGTCCTCGCGTGTCTCCTTCCGTCGCGCCATGCGTAAGAGCATGCAGTCGACGATGAAGGCCGGCGCCAAGGGCATCAAGATCCAGTGCGGTGGCCGTCTCGGCGGCGCCGAGATGTCCCGTTCGGAGTTCTACCGCGAGGGTCGTGTGCCGCTGCACACGCTCCGCGCGAACGTGGACTACGGCTTCTTCGAGGCCAAGACGACCTTCGGCCGCATCGGCGTGAAGGTCTGGATCTACAAGGGCAATGTCAAGAACATCGCCGAGGTCCGCGCCGAGAACGCTGCGGCCCGTGCGGGTAACCGCCCGGCCCGTGGTGGCGGCAGCGACCGTCCGGCCGCAGGCGGCCGTGGTGGCCGTGGTGGCGAGCGTGGCGGCCGCGGCCGCAAGCCGCAGCAGACCGCGCCGGCAGCAGAGGCCCCCAAGGCCGACGCTCCCGCCGCCGCTGCTCCGGCTGAGAGCACTGGAACGGAGGCCTGACCGACATGCTGATCCCTCGTAGGGTCAAGCACCGCAAGCAGCACCACCCCAAGCGCAGTGGTATGGCGAAGGGTGGCACTGAGGTCGCATTCGGTGAGTACGGCATCCAGGCGCTGACGCCGGCGTACGTGACGAACCGCCAGATCGAGGCTGCTCGTATCGCGATGACCCGCCACATCAAGCGTGGCGGCAAGGTCTGGATCAACATCTACCCGGACCGTCCGCTCACCAAGAAGCCTGCCGAGACCCGCATGGGTTCCGGTAAGGGTTCCCCGGAGTGGTGGATCGCGAACGTCAAGCCCGGCCGGGTGATGTTCGAGCTGTCCTACCCGAACGAGAAGGTCGCTAAGGAGGCGCTCACCCGCGCCGCCCACAAGCTTCCGATGAAGTGCCGCATCGTGCGGCGCGAGGCAGGTGAGTCGTGATGGCGGCCGGTACCAAGGCGACCGAGCTGCGTGAGCTGAACGACGAGGACCTCGTCGCCAAGCTCCGTGAGGCCAAGGAAGAGCTGTTCAACCTCCGCTTCCAGGCGGCGACCGGGCAGCTCGAGAACCACGGTCGGCTCAAGTCCGTCCGTAAGGACATCGCCCGGATCTACACCCTGATGCGTGAGCGCGAGCTGGGCATCGAGACGGTGGAGAGCGCCTGATGAGCGAGAAGAATGTGACTGAGACGACTGAGCAGCGCGGTTTCCGCAAGACCCGTGAGGGTCTCGTCGTCAGCGACAAGATGGACAAGACCGTCGTCGTCGCTGTCGAGGACCGCGTCAAGCACGCGCTGTACGGCAAGGTCATCCGCCGTACGAACAAGCTCAAGGCGCACGACGAGGCCAACGCCGCAGGCGTGGGCGACCGTGTGGTCATCATGGAGACGCGTCCGCTCTCCGCGACGAAGCGCTGGCGCATCGTCGAGATCCTTGAGAAGGCCAAGTAATAATCCCTGAGCTCATCGCTCAGGTCAGTTCCGCCAGGCTCGGTGGGGGACCCGCGTAAGTCACTTACGCGGGTTCCCCCGCCGGGAACCGGCAGACGATCAGGAGATAGACGTGATCCAGCAGGAGTCGCGACTTCGCGTCGCCGACAACACGGGTGCGAAGGAAATTCTCACCATTCGTGTTCTCGGTGGCTCGGGTCGCCGCTACGCGGGTATCGGCGACGTTATCGTCGCCACCGTCAAGGATGCGATCCCCGGTGGCAACGTGAAGAAGGGTGACGTCGTCAAGGCGGTCATCGTTCGCACCGTCAAGGAGCGCCGCCGCCAGGACGGCTCGTACATCCGCTTCGACGAGAACGCCGCCGTCATTCTGAAGAACGACGGCGACCCCCGCGGCACCCGTATCTTCGGCCCGGTGGGCCGTGAGCTGCGCGAGAAGAAGTTCATGAAGATCATCTCGCTCGCGCCGGAGGTGCTGTAAGCATGAAGATCAAGAAGGGCGACCTGGTTCAGGTCATCACCGGTAAGGACCGCGGCAAGCAGGGCAAGGTCATCGTTGCCTACCCCACGCAGAACCGTGTCCTCGTCGAGGGTGTCAACCGGGTCAAGAAGCACACCAAGGCCGGCCAGACCGCTCGTGGTTCGCAGACCGGTGGCATCGTGACGACCGAAGCCCCTGTCCACGTCAGCAATGTTCAGCTGGTTGTGGAGAAGGACGGCAAGAAGGTCGTCACCCGCGTCGGCTACCGCTTTGACGACGAGGGCAACAAGATCCGCGTTGCCAAGCGGACCGGTGAGGACATCTGATGACTGCCACCACTGCGCCGCGTCTGAAGACGCGCTACCGCGAGGAAATCGCCGGCAAGCTGCGTGAGGAGTTCTCCTACGAGAACGTCATGCAGATCCCCGGTCTCGTCAAGATCGTGGTCAACATGGGTGTGGGCGACGCCGCCCGCGACTCCAAGCTGATCGACGGTGCCATCAAGGACCTCACCACGATCACCGGTCAGAAGCCGGCCGTCACCAAGGCCCGCAAGTCGATCGCGCAGTTCAAGCTGCGCGAGGGGCAGCCGATCGGCTGCCACGTCACCCTCCGCGGTGACCGCATGTGGGAGTTCCTGGACCGTACGCTGTCGCTCGCGCTTCCGCGTATCCGTGACTTCCGTGGCCTGTCGCCGAAGCAGTTCGACGGCCGTGGCAACTACACCTTCGGTCTCACGGAGCAGGTCATGTTCCACGAGATCGACCAGGACAAGATCGACCGGGTCCGGGGCATGGACATCACCGTGGTCACCACGGCGACCAATGACGACGAGGGTCGTGCCCTCCTTCGTCACCTCGGCTTCCCGTTCAAGGAGAACTGACCGTGGCGAAGAAGTCCCTGATCGCTAAGGCCGCCCGCAAGCCGAAGTTCGGCGTCCGCGGGTACACCCGCTGCCAGCGCTGCGGCCGGCCCCACTCCGTCTACCGCAAGTTCGGCCTGTGCCGCGTGTGCCTTCGTGAGATGGCCCACCGTGGCGAGCTGCCGGGCGTGACCAAGAGCTCCTGGTAATCCCTTCCGGGATAAACCAGAGGCTCTCGGTAAGTATCTGGTCGGCAGAAGCCCCGCTCCGCATGCCGTAGGCTTGCGGGGTTGGGCGTCTGCCGCCCTAGACCGACTTACTACGCCGTAGGTCCCCGCACCGCACCCGTCCCGCCACTGAGTGGGGAGAGGGATGGCGCATACAGGAAACCCCGGCGAGAGAGGCCGAAGGCCAATTCATGACCATGACTGATCCCATCGCAGACATGCTCACGCGTCTGCGTAACGCAAACTCGGCGTACCACGACTCCGTCGTGATGCCGCACAGCAAGATCAAGTCGCACATCGCGGAGATCCTCCAGCAGGAGGGCTTCATCACCGGCTGGAAGACCGAGGACGCCGAGGTCGGCAAGAACCTCGTTCTCGAGCTGAAGTTCGGCCCGAACCGCGAGCGCTCGATCGCCGGCATCAAGAGGATCTCGAAGCCGGGTCTGCGTGTGTACGCGAAGTCCACCAACCTGCCGAAGGTTCTCGGCGGCCTGGGCGTGGCGATCATCTCCACGTCCCACGGTCTCCTGACCGGCCAGCAGGCCAGCAAGAAGGGCGTAGGTGGGGAAGTCCTCGCCTACGTCTGGTAGTCGGGAACGGAGGAAAAGCTAATGTCGCGAATCGGCAAGCTCCCCATCCAGGTTCCCGCCGGTGTGGACGTCACCATCGATGGCCGCACGGTCGCGGTGAAGGGCCCCAAGGGGACCCTCACGCACACCGTCGCCGCGCCGATCGAGGTCACCAAGGGCGAGGACGGCGTGCTGAACGTCGTCCGTCCTAACGACGAGCGTCAGAACAAGGCCCTTCACGGCCTGTCCCGCACGCTGGTGGCGAACATGATCACCGGCGTGACCGCGGGATACAGCAAGGCGCTCGAGATCAGCGGTGTCGGTTACCGCGTCCAGGCGAAGGGCTCCAACCTGGAGTTCGCCCTGGGCTACAGCCACCCGGTCGTCGTCGTTGCCCCCGAGGGCATCACCTTCAAGGTCGAGTCGCCCACGAAGCTCAGCGTCGAGGGCATCGACAAGCAGAAGGTCGGCGAGGTCGCCGCTAACATCCGCAAGCTGCGGAAGCCCGACCCGTACAAGGCCAAGGGCGTCAAGTACGCCGGCGAGGTTATCCGCCGCAAGGTCGGAAAGGCGGGTAAGTAAGCCATGGCATACGGTGTGAAGATCGCCAAGGGCGACGCGTACAAGCGCGCTGCCATCAAGCGCCGCCACGTCCGCGTGCGCAAGCACATCTCCGGTACGCCGGAGCGTCCGCGCCTGGTCGTGACGCGTTCCAACCGCAACATCGTTGCGCAGGTCATCGACGACATCGCGGGCCACACGCTCGCGTCGGCGTCGACCCTGGACACCTCGATCCGCGGTGGCGAGGCCGACAAGAGCGCCCAGGCGCAGCAGGTCGGTGCGCTCGTCGCCGAGCGTGCGAAGGCCGCGGGTGTCGAGGCTGTCGTGTTCGACCGTGGTGGCAACAGGTACGCCGGGCGCATTGCCGCTCTGGCTGACGCCGCCCGCGAAGCCGGGCTGAAGTTCTAAGCCCCGGTTCCGGGACTAACGGACGTAACAGAGAGAGGTAAATCCAATGGCTGGACCCCAGCGCCGCGGAAGCGGTGCCGGTGGCGGCGAGCGGCGGGACCGGAAGGGTCGCGACGGTGGCGCTGCCGCCGAGAAGACCGCTTACGTTGAGCGCGTAGTCGCGATCAACCGCGTTGCCAAGGTTGTCAAGGGTGGTCGTCGCTTCAGCTTCACCGCGCTCGTCGTGGTCGGAGACGGTGACGGCACCGTAGGTGTCGGTTACGGCAAGGCCAAGGAAGTTCCCGCGGCCATCGCCAAGGGCGTCGAAGAGGCCAAGAAGAGCTTCTTCAAGGTCCCGCGTATCCAGGGCACCATCCCGCACCCGATCACGGGCGAGAAGGCCGCGGGCGTCGTCCTGCTGAAGCCTGCTTCCCCCGGTACCGGTGTTATCGCCGGTGGCCCGGTGCGCGCCGTTCTGGAGTGCGCCGGCGTTCACGACATCCTGTCGAAGTCGCTCGGCTCCGACAACGCGATCAACATCGTGCACGCGACCGTGGCGGCCCTCAAGGGCCTGCAGCGTCCCGAGGAGATCGCGGCTCGCCGTGGTCTGCCCCTCGAGGACGTCGCCCCCGCGGCTCTGCTCCGTGCGCGTGCGGGAGCGGGTGCGTAATGGCTCGCCTCAAGATCACGCAGACGAAGTCGTACATCGGCAGCAAGCAGAACCACCGCGACACCCTGCGTTCGCTCGGGCTCAAGCGCCTGCACGACGTGGTTGTCAAGGAGGACCGCCCCGAGTTCCGCGGAATGGCTAACACCGTCCGCCACCTCGTGACGGTTGAGGAGGTCGACTGACATGGCGGAGAACAACCCGCTGAAGGTCCACAACCTCCGGCCCGCCCCCGGTGCCAAGACCGCCAAGACCCGTGTGGGCCGTGGTGAGGCATCGAAGGGTAAGACCGCAGGTCGTGGTACCAAGGGCACGAAGGCCCGTTACCAGGTTCCGGAGCGCTTCGAGGGTGGGCA
This sequence comes from Streptomyces sp. NBC_01267, assembly GCF_036241575.1. NCBI lineage: Bacteria > Bacillati > Actinomycetota > Actinomycetes > Kitasatosporales > Streptomycetaceae > Streptomyces > Streptomyces sp. NBC_01267. Next base: position 4,720,389 of record NZ_CP108455.1, read on the forward strand.
GATGCCCCTCCACATGCGTCTCCCGAAGCTCAAGGGCTTCAAGAACCCGTTCCGCACCGAGTTCCAGGTCGTGAACCTGGACAAGCTCGGTGAGCTCTACCCGCAGGGTGGGGACGTCACGGTGGCCGACCTGGTCGCCAAGGGCGCGGTGCGCAAGAACTGCCTCGTCAAGGTCCTTGGCCAGGGCGAGATCTCCGTGGCGCTGACGGTTTCGGTTGACGCCGTTTCCGGCTCCGCCAAGGAGAAGATTGCCGCCGCGGGCGGCACCGTCACCGAGCTCGTCTGAGACGACTCGATGACCTGAACACCCAACCGGGGATGCCCTTTTGAAAGGGCATCCCCGGTTGGTCGTTCCTAGGGGGCGGGGTCGCCGGTAAGGTGGCGCTGCACTGTCTGAACCCAGCGTGGTGTATCCGCGCGGCTATTGACCGATACGTACTCATCGAACCTCAAGACCGTCACCTCTGACGCAGACCGCGCGGGGGTCGCAGGAGGCACCGTGCTCACCGCGTTCGCCCGAGCGTTCAAGACGCCCGACCTGCGCAAGAAGCTGCTCTTCACACTCGCCATCATCGTGATCTACCGGCTCGGGACGCACATCCCGATTCCCGGTGTCAGCTACTCGAACGTGCAGACCTGCATGGACCAGACGAAGACCAACCAGGGTCTGTTCGGTCTGGTCAACATGTTCAGTGGTGGCGCGCTGTTGCAGATCACCATCTTCGCGCTCGGCATCATGCCGTACATCACGGCGAGCATCATCCTTCAGCTGCTGACCGTGGTGATCCCGCGGCTGGAAGCCCTGAAGAAGGAAGGGCAGTCCGGCCAGGCGAAGGTCACGCAGTACACGCGTTATCTGACGGTCGCGCTCGCGATCCTTCAGGGCACCGGCCTGGTGGCCACCGCCCGTACCGGCGCGCTGTTCAGCGGCTGCCCGGTCGCCAGCCAGATCGTGCCCGACCAGTCGATCTTCATCACCGTCACCATGGTCATCTGCATGACCGCCGGTACCTGCGTCGTGATGTGGCTCGGCGAGCTCGTGACCGACAAGGGCATCGGCAACGGTATGTCGATCCTGATGTTCGTCTCGATCGCCGCCGGTTTCCCCGGTGCGCTGTGGGCCGTCAAGCAGCAGGGCAAGCTCGCGGACGGCTGGATCGAATTCGGCGCCGTGATCCTGGTGGGTCTGGCCATGGTCGGCCTCGTCGTCTTCGTGGAGCAGGCCCAGCGCCGGATCCCCGTTCAGTACGCGAAGCGCATGATCGGCCGGAAGTCCTACGGCGGTACGTCCACTTACATCCCGCTGAAGGTCAACCAGGCCGGTGTGATCCCGGTCATCTTCGCTTCGTCGCTGCTCTACATCCCTGGTCTCGTCGTGCAGTTCAGCGGTTCGACCGCGGGCTGGGCGACCTGGATCAAGGACAACCTGGTCAAGGGCGACCACCCCGCCTACATCGTTTCGTACTTCCTGTTGATCGTGTTCTTCGCCTTCTTCTACGTGGCGATCTCGTTCAACCCCGAGGAAGTCGCCGACAACATGAAGAAGTATGGTGGCTTCATCCCGGGCATCCGGGCTGGCCGACCGACCGCTGAGTACCTGAGTTACGTACTCAACCGGATCACCTGGCCGGGGTCGCTGTATCTGGGTGTGATCGCTCTTGTCCCAACGATGGCGTTGGTGGGCTTCGGTGCGAACCAGAACTTCCCGTTCGGCGGGACGAGCATCCTGATCATCGTGGGTGTGGGTCTGGAGACCGTGAAGCAGATCGAGAGCCAGCTCCAGCAGCGCAATTACGAAGGGTTCCTCCGCTGATGCGTATCGTCCTCGTCGGACCGCCCGGGGCGGGCAAGGGAACGCAGGCCGCGTACCTTGCCAAGAACCTGGTGATCCCGCACATCTCCACGGGCGACCTCTTCCGTGCCAATATCAGTCAGGGCACGGAGCTGGGCAAGCAGGCCAAGGCGTACATGGACGCCGGCGACCTGGTGCCCGACGAGGTCACCATCGGGATGGCACAGGACCGCATGTCCCAGCCGGACGCCGTGGGAGGGTTCCTCCTCGACGGCTTCCCGCGGAACGTCGCGCAGGCCCAGGCGCTCGACGAGTCGCTGAAGTCCGCGGGGCAGAAGCTGGACGCGGTGCTGGATCTTGAGGTCCCCGAGGACGAGGTCGTCAAGCGGATCGCAGGTCGGCGTACCTGCCGCAACGACGGCAAGCATGTCTTCCACCTGGTGTACAGCCCGCCCAAGCAGGACGGTGTCTGTGACATCTGCGGTGGCGAGCTGTACCAGCGCGGTGACGACAGCGAGGAGACGGTCCGCCGTCGCCTGGAGGTCTACCACGCCGAGACCGAGCCGATCATCGACCACTACAAGGCCCAGGGCCTGGTGGTCACGATCTCCGCACTCGGCAAGGTCACCGAGGTGACCGAGCGGGCCATGGAGGCCCTTCGGGCCGACCGGGCCTGACGCAGTACGTATCCAGACGGCCGCGGTGTCCCCAGGACGCCGCGGCCGTACTGTTGAACAGACATCTGGCGCACTCACAATCCGGTGTCGCACACACAATCCGGGTTCGACGGGGAAGGCAATTCGATGGTGGAGATCAAGACTCCCGAGCAGATCGCGAAGATGCGTGAGGCGGGGCTGGTCGTTGCCGCGATCCACTCCGCGACCCGGGAAGCCGCGGTGCCCGGGGCGACCACGAACGATCTGGACCAGGTGGCCCGGAAGGTGCTCGCCGAGCACGGCGCGAAGCCGAACTTCCTCGGGTACGGCGGGTTCCCCGCCACGATCTGTACGTCGGTGAACGAGGTCGTGGTCCACGGCATCCCCGACGACAGGACCGTCCTCAAGGACGGCGACATCATCTCGATCGACTGCGGCGCCATCATCGACGGCTGGCACGGCGACGCGGCGTACACCGCGTTCGTCGGCACGGGGCACGCCCCGGAGCTGGTCGAGCTCTCCCGGGTGACCGAGGAGTCGATGTGGGCCGGGATCGCCGCGATGAAGAAGGGCGCCAGGCTGGCCGAGGTCTCGAAGGCGATCGAGGGCTACATCCGCCGCCAGCCCCGCCCGTCCTCCGGCAAGTACGGGATCATCGAGGACTACGGGGGCCACGGCATCGGCTCGGAGATGCACATGGACCCGCATCTGCTGAACTACGTCGACAAGCGGCGCCTCATCGGCCGGCACAACCCGAAGCTGGTGCCCGGGTTCTGCCTGGCGATCGAGCCGATGGTCTCGCTGGGCACCCCGCGGACCCAGGTGCTGGACGACGACTGGACGGTCATCACGACCGACGGGACCTGGTCCTCGCACTGGGAGCACTCGATCGCGCTGACCGAGGAGGGCCTGATCGTGCTGACCGCGCCCGACGGCGGCAAGGCCAAGCTGGCCGAGCTGGGTGTCACGACCGCCCCCGACCCGCTCGGCTGAGTCTTCGGCCGACCGGCTTAAGGATCTTGACAGCAGGGCATCCTTCCCGGATTCGTCTTTACGGATGCCCTGACGTAGACTGACTCGTCGGCTCGCGTATACCCGTATGTCTTCATGCGTGCTGTACGGAGTCGATCAAGGTAGCCGATTCGAAGGGCGAAGCGTGGCCAAGAAGCAAGGTGCCATCGAAATCGAGGGCACCGTGATCGAGTCCCTCCCGAACGCAATGTTCAAGGTGGAACTTCAGAACGGTCACAAGGTCCTAGCGCACATCAGCGGCAAGATGCGGATGCACTACATCCGCATCCTCCCGGATGACCGGGTCGTGGTGGAGCTGTCTCCTTACGACCTGACGCGTGGTCGGATCGTCTACCGCTACAAGTAGATCTTGCCCGCATCCCGCTTCGCGGTGGGGTGGTGGCACCGACCCGGAGAACCTGACATCCCATGAAGGTCAAGCCGAGCGTCAAGAAGATCTGCGACAAGTGCAAGGTGATCCGCCGTCACGGTCGGGTCATGGTCATCTGCGACAACCTGCGCCACAAGCAGCGCCAGGGCTGACGCACGACCTGCACCTCGCAGTTCTTCGCGCGACGCACGTAAATACGTACATACGCAGGGCCCGCCCAGCTGACACAGCGGGCGACACCTCCGGCGGGGGCCGGGGACCCGGAATCGTGCCTACGCATCTGTAGGCACTTTTGTCTGGGAGAGGCTCTGCGGAAGACCCCCGATATCAACAGGAGCCATTGAATGGCACGCGTTTCAGGTGTTGACATCCCGCGCGAAAAGCGCGTGGAGGTTGCCCTCACCTACGTCTTCGGCATCGGGCGCACCCGGTCCAAGGAGGCCCTGGCCGCCACCGGTGTTGACCCCAACACCCGCGTTCGTGATCTGGCCGAAGAGGACCTGGTCAAGATCCGCGAGTACGTGGACGCCAACCTCCGTACCGAGGGTGACCTCCGCCGCGAGATCCAGGCCGACATCCGCCGCAAGGTCGAGATCGGCTGCTACCAGGGTCTGCGTCACCGTCGTGGACTTCCGGTCCACGGCCAGCGCACCAGCACGAACGCTCGTACCCGCAAGGGCCCGCGTCGCGCGATCGCCGGTAAGAAGAAGCCGGGCAAGAAGTAGTCCTCAGCTAGGGACGCTGTTCAGCGGTCTTCGCTGTAGGACCGATCACCTCCACTCCAACGGGAGTAAGACATGCCTCCTAAGGGCCGTCAGGGTGCTACCAAGAAGGTGCGCCGCAAGGAAAAGAAGAACGTCGCTCATGGGCATGCCCACATCAAGAGCACGTTCAACAACACCATCGTCTCGATCACGGACCCCTCGGGCAACGTGATCTCCTGGGCCTCCGCCGGCCACGTCGGCTTCAAGGGCTCGCGCAAGTCCACCCCCTTCGCCGCGCAGATGGCTGCCGAGTCGGCCGCCCGTCGCGCGCAGGAGCACGGCATGCGCAAGGTCGACGTCTTCGTCAAGGGTCCCGGCTCCGGCCGTGAGACCGCGATCCGCTCCCTCCAGGCCACCGGCCTCGAGGTCGGCTCGATCCAGGACGTCACGCCCACCCCGCACAACGGCTGCCGCCCTCCCAAGCGTCGCCGCGTCTGACCCGTTACGGGCCGGACCTGCAGGACTCTCGGGCGGTACGGCGCTTCGGTGCCGTGCCGCCCGTACCCTTGTAGTACTTGGGGGCGTCAAATAGTGGGCGCCCACGAATGAAGGATCACCACATGCTTATCGCTCAGCGTCCGTCGCTGACCGAAGAGGTCGTCGACGAGTACCGCTCCAGGTTCGTCATCGAGCCGCTGGAGCCGGGCTTCGGTTACACCCTCGGCAACTCGCTCCGCCGCACGCTCCTCTCCTCCATCCCCGGCGCCGCTGTCACCAGCATCCGCGTCGACGGTGTCCTGCACGAGTTCACCACCGTGCCGGGCGTCAAGGAGGACGTGACCGACCTCATCCTCAACATCAAGCAGCTGGTCGTCTCCTCGGAGCACGACGAGCCGGTCGTGATGTACCTGCGCAAGCAGGGCCCCGGCCAGGTCACCGCTGCTGACATCGCCCCGCCGGCCGGTGTCGAGGTGCACAACCCCGACCTGGTGCTCGCCACGCTGAACAGCAAGGGCAAGCTGGAGATGGAGCTGACCGTCGAGCGCGGTCGCGGCTACGTCTCCGCCGTGCAGAACAAGCAGCTGGGCCAGGAGATCGGCCGTATCCCGGTCGACTCCATCTACTCCCCGGTGCTGAAGGTCACGTACAAGGTCGAGGCGACCCGTGTCGAGCAGCGCACCGACTTCGACAAGCTGATCGTCGACGTCGAGACCAAGCAGGCCATGCGTCCCCGTGACGCGATGGCGTCGGCCGGTAAGACCCTGGTCGAGCTGTTCGGTCTGGCCCGTGAGCTCAACATCGACGCCGAGGGCATCGACATGGGCCCGTCGCCGACGGACGCCGCGCTCGCCGCCGATCTCGCCCTGCCGATCGAGGAGCTGGAGCTCACCGTTCGGTCGTACAACTGCCTCAAGCGCGAGGGCATCCACTCCGTGGGTGAGCTCGTGGCGCGTTCCGAGGCCGACCTGCTCGACATCCGCAACTTCGGTGCGAAGTCGATCGACGAGGTCAAGGCGAAGCTGGCCGGCATGGGCCTGGCGCTCAAGGACAGCCCGCCCGGATTCGACCCGACCGCGGCTGCTGACGCGTTCGGCGCCGACGACGACGCGGACGCCGGTTTCGTGGAGACCGAGCAGTACTAGCACGTCCCGGGGCCCGAGAGGGCCCCGGATCTGAACTTCCGGCGGGCACCAGCCCCCGGTAACTGACACCGGTACCTGATACGGCCGGTGCAGATCACAAGGAGCAACACCATGCCGAAGCCTGCCAAGGGTGCCCGTCTGGGCGGCAGCGCCGCGCACGAGCGTCTGCTGCTCGCGAACCTCGCGAAGTCGCTGTTCGAGCACGGCCGCATCACCACGACCGAGGCCAAGGCTCGCCGCCTGCGTCCGGTCGCGGAGCGTTTCATCACCAAGGCGAAGAACGGTGACATCCACAACCGTCGCCTCGTGCTGAAGTCGATCACGGACAAGGGCGTCGTCCACACGCTCTTCACCGAGATCGCCCCCCGGTACGAGAACCGCCCCGGTGGCTACACCCGCATCACCAAGATCGGCAACCGTCGTGGCGACAACGCCCCGATGGCGGTCATCGAGCTGGTCGAGGCGCTGACCGTGGCCCAGGAGGCCACCGGTGAGGCCGAGGCCGCGACCAAGCGTGCCGCCAAGGACGCGGCGCCCAAGACCGAGGCCCCGGCCGAGGTCGTCGAGGACGCCAAGCCGGTCGAGGCCGCTGAGGAGTCCAAGGACGCCTGAGCGTTCTGAAGACTGCTGGACGGGCTCGTATCTCCCTTCGGGGCGGTGCGGGCCCGTTCTTTTGTGGTGCCGTTCTTTTGTGGTGCCGTTCTTTTGTGGTGCCGAGCTTTCAGTGGTGCCGAGCTTTCAGTGGTGCTGTGCTTTTAGAGGAGAGGACGCGCGGGTGAGTGACGAGGTGGAGCCCGGTTCGGTGCGGGTGCGGCTGGACCTTGCGTACGACGGCAGGGACTTCTCGGGCTGGGCGAAGCAGAACGAACGGCGCACCGTGCAGGGCGAGTTGGAGTCGGCGATCCGTACGGTGACCCGGTCGCCCAGGACGTACGACCTGACGGTGGCCGGGCGCACCGACGCGGGCGTGCACGCGCGTGGCCAGGTCGCGCAGGTCGACCTGCCCGTCGAGGTGTGGGAGGAGCACGGGGACAAGCTGCTGCGGCGGCTGGCCGGGCGGCTTCCGCAGGACGTACGGGTGTGGCGGGTGGCGGAGGCGCCCGCCGGTTTCAACGCGCGGTTCTCGGCGGTCTGGCGGCGGTACGCCTACCGCGTGACGGACCGTCCGGGCGGGGTCGACCCGCTGCTGCGGGGTCACGTCCTCTGGCACGACCGGGAGCTTGACGTCGCGGCGATGAACGATGCGTCGCGGCTGCTGCTCGGCGAGCACGACTTCGCGGCGTACTGCAAGAAGCGGGAGGGCGCGACCACCATCCGTACCCTCCAGCAGCTGATCTGGGAGCGCGGTACCGACGGGATCGTGACCGGGACCGTGCGGGCCGATGCCTTCTGCCACAACATGGTGCGCTCGCTGGTGGGCGCCCTGCTGTCCGTCGGCGACGGGCACCGGCCGGTGGAGTGGCCGGGTGAGGTACTGGCCGCCGCGGTGCGGGACTCCTCGGTGCGGGTGGTGCGGCCACATGGGCTGACCCTGGAGGAAGTCGGGTACCCCGCCGACGAGTTGCTCGCCGCGCGGAGCAGGGAGGCCCGTAATATGCGGACGCTGCCGGGGTCCGGCTGCTGCTGAGCGGCGGCCGTCGGTCCGCCGCACGGTGCTCACCCGACCCATGTACGGAGGACCCATGGCCCAGCCCTCTGCGAGCGAGCGGATTCCCCAGGAGTGGGGCCGGCTGCCGCTGACCGTGGTGATGCCGACGTACAACGAGGTGACGAATCTGCCGCGGATCGCCGAGACCGTACTGGGGCTGCCGCTGACGGGCCTTCAGCTGAAGATCGTCGACGACTCCAGCCCCGACGGTACCGGGCGGCTGGCGGACGAGCTGGCCGCCGGGTACAACGCGGGGGGCCGCACCCGGATGACGGTGCTGCACCGTACGGAGAAGGACGGCCTCGGGCGGGCCTACGCCGCGGGGATGCTCGCCGCGCTCGACGAGGGCGCCGAGTTCGTCGTGCAGATGGACGCCGACGGCAGCCACCCCGCGCACGTCGTGCCGCAGATGCTGGGGACGGCGCTGGCCACCGACGCGGGGTTCGTCGTCGGCAGCCGGTACGTGGACGGCGGCTCGCTCGACGAGGACTGGGGCTGGCACCGGAAGGTGCTGTCGCGCTTCGCCAACCGGTACGCGCGCACCGTGCTGAACACCCGGATCAGGGACATCACGGCCGGGTTCAACCTGTGGCGGGCGGACACGCTGCGGGGGGTGGACCTGACGACGCTGGGCAGCGCCGGCTACAGCTTCCAGGTGGAGCTGAAGTTCCTCGCCGTACGCCGTGGTTACACCGGTGTGGAGATCCCGATCCGCTTCGAGGAGCGGACCGAGGGCGTCTCGAAGATGAACCTGTCGACCCAGATCGAGTCGGCGCTGGTGCCGCTGCGGCTGCGGATCCGTGACCGCAGCCGCGTGCGCTGACAGGTGGCCGTGAGCGGGGCGGGGCGGGTCAGCCCGCGGGTGCGCCGGCCGCGGCGGACGCCTGGGCCTGTCCGCGGGCGACGATCTGACGGAAGGTGAACTCGGCCACGTCGTCACCGGCCGTGAAGACGTTCGCGTCGGACTGGGCGACGTTCTTGCCGCTGGTGAACCCACCGACCGTGAAGTAGGCATAGCGGCCGTAGGAGTTGCCGACCCGGCGGCAGACCGAGCCGTTGCGGCAGAAGGTGGGGACCCCGCCGCCGCTGAGCGAGGCGATGCCGCCGGACGACTGCTTCACGGCCTGCTGCGCCTGCGCCTCGGTGTCGAAGACCGCGACCCCGATGGTGACGGCGACGCCGCCCTTGCTGAAGGTGGCCCGGATGACCTGGCCACAGCCGTTGTTCACCAGGACGGCGCCGAGTGCGCCCTGGGTGACGGAGCCGCAGGCGGTGGTGCGGTGCGTGGCGCCCTTGGCGTACGTGTGGTCGCCCACCGTCAGATTCGGGCCCGGGAAGAGGGTGTTGGCGCTGAGCGGCGCCTTGTCCTTCTTCGAGCTGGAGATGTAGTCCTTCGGATTCGGCGGCGGCGCGGGCGCCTTCGGGGTGAAGGAGGGTATGGCCTCGCCGGACTTGCTGGGCAGCGCCTCGGGTGAGGGGAGCTGGCTGGCGTTCTTGTCCGCGGAGTCCGCTCCCTTGCCCGCCGAGACGACGGCGGTGGCCACGATCGCGCCCACCGCGGCGGTCGCCAGTACGCCGCCCCCGATCAGCAGCCACTTCTTACGACGGCCGCGCGCGGCGCTCGCGTCGGCGAGTGCGGTCCAGTCAGGAGTCTGCGGACTGTGCTGCGGATGCTGATCCCCCGGCCCCCAGGAGGGCCCCCCTTGCCCAAAGCTCATGGCGCGCATCTTACGACCTCACCCGCGATGGAGAGTGGATCAGCGAGCGGCGTCATGCGGCTTCGCATCCAAGGCCGAGGAGGGAGGGATGGCGGAGCCCTCGCGACTGACGACAACGCCGGAGGCGGAGTCGCAGGGCGTCGGGAGCCCGCTCGCTATCGCGGGTGAGGTCGTTGGACCGACCGGCACATGGGGGGCGGCGTCGCGGGTGCCGATCGAAATGGGGTTGCCTCCGGGCCGTCGTGGTGGGCGACAATCCGTTCATGGGACATCTTGAAGCGGGACATCTGGAGTACTACTTGCCGGACGGGCGGGTGCTCCTCGGTGACGCCTCGTTCCGGGTGGGGGAAGGCGCGGTCGTGGCCCTGGTGGGGGCGAACGGCGCGGGGAAGACCACGCTGCTGCGGCTGATCGCGGGGGAGTTGCAGCCGCACGGCGGGAGCGTCTCGGTGAGCGGCGGGCTCGGGGTGATGCGGCAGTTCGTCGGCTCGGTCCGGGACGACCGTACGGTCAGGGACCTGCTCGTCTCGGTGGCCCAGCCGCGGATCAGGGAGGCCGCGCAGGCCGTGGACGCCGCCGAGCACCTGATCATGACCGTCGACGACGAGGCCGCGCAGATGAAGTACGCGCAGGCGCTGAGCGACTGGGCGGAGGTGCAGGGGTACGAGGCCGAGACCGTCTGGGACATCTGCACGATGGCGGCGCTCGGGGTCCCGTACGAGAAGGCCCAGTTCCGCGAGGTGCGGACGCTGTCGGGCGGTGAACAGAAGCGGCTGGTCCTGGAGGCGCTGCTGCGCGGCCCGGACGAGGTCCTGCTGCTCGACGAACCGGACAACTACCTGGACGTTCCCGGCAAGCGGTGGCTGGAGGAGCGGCTGAAGGAGACCCGTAAGACGGTCCTGTTCGTCAGCCACGACCGGGAGCTGCTGTCCCGCGCCGCCGAGAAGATCGTGAGCGTGGAGCCGAGCCCGGCGGGCTCGGACGTCTGGGTGCACGGCGGCGGATTCGACACGTACCACGCCGCCCGCAAGGAGCGCTTCGCCCGCTTCGAGGAGCTGAAGCGGCGCTGGGACGAGGAGCACGCCCGGCTGAAGGCGCTGGTGCTGCGGCTGCGCAACCAGGCGGCGATCAGCCCCGACATGGCCTCGCGGTACCGGGCGATGCAGACCCGCTTCCAGAAGTTCGAGGACGCCGGGCCGCCGCCCGAGCCGCCGCGCGAGCAGGAGATCACGATGCGGCTGCGCGGCGGCCGTACCGGCGTGCGGGCCGTGACCTGCGAGAACCTTGAGCTGACCGGGCTGATGAAGCCGTTCTCGCTGGAGATCTACTACGGCGAGCGGGTGGCGGTTCTCGGGTCCAACGGTTCCGGCAAGTCGCACTTCCTGCGGCTGCTCGCCGACGGGGCCGTGGCCCACACCGGCCAGTGGAAGCTCGGCGCGCGCGTCGTCCCCGGCCACTTCGCCCAGACGCACGCCCACCCGGAGCTGCTGGGCCGCACCCTGGTCGACATCCTGTGGACCGAGCACGCCAAGGACCGGGGCGCCGCGATGTCCGTACTGCGCAGGTACGAGCTGGAGCGCCAGGGCGACCAGAGCTTCGAGAAGCTCTCCGGCGGCCAGCAGGCGCGCTTCCAGATCCTGCTCCTGGAGCTGGCGGGCACGACGGCGCTGCTGCTGGACGAGCCGACGGACAACCTGGACCTGGAGTCCGCGGAGGCGCTCCAGGAGGGCATGGAGGCGTACGACGGCACGGTGATCGCGGTCACCCACGACCGCTGGTTCGCCAAGTCCTTCGACCGGTACCTGGTCTTCGGCTCGGACGGTGTCGTACGGGAGACGCCGGAGCCGGTGTGGGACGAGCGGCGGGTGGCACGGGCCCGATGACCCTCCCGGTACCTCCGATCAGGATCCTGCCGCTGGGAAGCGGCGGGTGAGCGGTCCGGGCACGGGTGCTGAGGCGTTTTGACCCGGGTGAGGGAACGCGGGTAGTCTCGGGTTTTGTTATACGTATTGGCTTCGTCGTTCTCACGCGAAGGGCCCTTACGTAGGTTCCCTGGAGCAGTTACCAGAGGCTCGCATACGGGCAGTGTCCCCGGCATTGTGAGCCCCAGCTGCATGTGATCGCTTCAGCGGTGCCGTGTGTCTGGACCTCATCCACTGAAGAAGCGAAGGCTACGAAGTGCGTACGTACAGCCCCAAGCCCGGCGATGTCACTCGCCAGTGGCACATCATCGACGCGCAGGACATCGTCCTGGGCCGTCTGGCGACGACCGCCGCCACCCTCCTGCGGGGCAAGCACAAGGCGATCTACGCCCCGCACATGGACATGGGCGACTTCGTCATCATCATCAACGCCGAGAAGGTTCACCTCTCCGGCAACAAGAAGACCCAGAAGATGGCGTACCGCCACTCCGGTTACCCGGGTGGTCTGCGTTCCGTCCGCTACGACGAGCTGCTCGAGAAGAGCCCCGAGAAGGCCATCGAGAAGGCCATCAAGGGCATGATCCCCAAGAACACCCTGGGTCGTCAGGTGCTCTCGAAGCTGAAGATCTACGCGGGAGACCAGCACCCGCACGCTGCTCAGCAGCCTGTTCCGTTCGAGATCACCCAGGTCGCGCAGTAGTTCCGGCCGCCCCCTAAGACATCCAGAAAGATCTGAGGAGAATCGTGGCCGAGACCACTGCAGAGACGCCCACCGACGACGTGGCGGGCACCGAGGGCGAAGAGACCTTCGCCGAGGTGACCACCTTCGAGTCCGAGGTCCCCGTCGAGGGCGAGTACACCAGCGAGTCGCTCGCGGGCCGCTTCGGCGACCCGCAGCCGGCGGCCGGCCTGGGCCGTCGCAAGAACGCCATTGCCCGCGTCCGGATCGTTCCGGGCACCGGCAAGTGGAAGATCAACGGTCGCACCCTTGAGGACTACTTCCCCAACAAGGTGCACCAGCAGGAAGTCAACGAGCCCTTCAAGGTGCTCGAGCTCGACGACCGCTACGACGTCATCGCCCGCATCTCGGGTGGCGGCGTCTCCGGCCAGGCCGGCGCCCTGCGCCTCGGTGTGGCCCGCTCGCTGAACGAGGCGGACGTGGACAACAACCGCGCCACGCTGAAGAAGGCCGGCTTCCTCTCCCGCGACGACCGTGCGGTCGAGCGCAAGAAGGCCGGTCTCAAGAAGGCCCGTAAGGCCCCGCAGTACAGCAAGCGCTAAATACCGCTTGCAGGGCTGCATGCACGACCCTGTTCGTATGACGTTCGCCCCGGCGGCACCTTCTGTGCTGCCGGGGCGTTCGTTTATCGGGCCCCCCGGCGTATAACGGCACAAGGCGTCGTACAAGGCGTCGCACGAGGCGTCGTACGAGACGTTCAAGGCGTTCAGGGCGCTCGGGGACCCGTATTTTCGGAGCTTTCTTTCGGAGGACAGCAAGTGGGACGACTCTTCGGCACGGACGGTGTGCGCGGTGTCGCCAACGTGGATCTGACGGCGGAGCTCGCGCTCGGCCTCTCGGTCGCCGCGGCGCACGTACTCGCAGAGGCGGGCACGTTCGAGGGCCATCGGCCCAAGGCGGTGGTCGGACGAGATCCGCGCGCGTCCGGAGAGTTCCTGGAGGCCGCCGTCGTCGCGGGCCTCGCGAGCGCGGGCGTGGACGTCCTGCGCGTCGGTGTGCTGCCCACCCCCGCGGTGGCGTATCTCACCGGTGCGCTCGGTGCCGACTTCGGCGTGATGCTCTCCGCCAGTCACAACGCCATGCCGGACAACGGCGTCAAGTTCTTCGCCCGCGGCGGTCACAAGCTCGCCGACGAGCTGGAGGACCGGATCGAGACGGTCTACGACCAGCACCGCGGCGGCGAGCCGTGGGAGCGGCCGACCGGCGCGGGTGTGGGCCGGGTACACACGTACGACGAAGGCTTCGACCAGTACGTCGCCCACCTCATCGCGGTCCTGCCCAACCGGCTCGACGGCCTCAAGGTCGTCCTCGACGAGGCGCACGGCGCGGCCTCCCGGGTCTCGCCCGAGGCGTTCACCCGGGCCGGGGCCGAGGTCGTCACCCTGGGCGCCGAGCCCGACGGGCTGAACATCAACGACAACTGCGGCTCGACCCACCTGGACCTGATCAAGGCCGCGGTCGTCGAGCACGGCGCCGCCTTCGGCATCGCGCACGACGGCGACGCCGACCGCTGCCTCGCCGTGGACGCGTCCGGCGAAGAGGTGGACGGGGACCAGATCCTCGCCGTGCTGGCCCTCGCCATGCGTGAGGCGGGCACCCTGCGCGGGAACGCCGTGGTGGGCACCGTGATGTCCAACCTCGGCTTCAAGATCGCCATGCAGCGTGAGGGCATCGAGCTGGTCGAGACCGCGGTGGGCGACCGCTATGTGCTGGAGTCGATGAAGGAGCACGGCTACGCGCTGGGTGGCGAGCAGTCAGGCCACGTCATCGTGCTGGACCACGCGACGACCGGCGACGGCACCCTGACCGGTCTGATGCTGGCCGCCCGGGTGGCGGCCACCGGCCGTTCGCTCGCCGAGCTGGCGGGCGTGATGGAGCGGCTGCCGCAGGTCCTGATCAACGTCCCGGACGTGGACAAGTCGCGGGTCACCACCTCCGCCCAGCTGATGACCGCCGTCGCCGAGGCCGAGCGCGAGCTGGGCTCGACCGGCCGCGTACTGCTCCGCCCCTCGGGCACGGAGCCGCTGGTACGGGTCATGGTCGAGGCGGCGGACATCGAGCAGGCCCGGTCGGTGGCCGGACGGCTGGCCGACGTGGTCAAGTCGGCGCTGGGGTAGGTCCCGCCCGCCGCGGTCCTTTCGCCGCCCCGCCCCGCCCGCCGTGCTGCGGGCGGGGCGGTGTGCGTACGGCAACCGGACGGCTGGTTCAGCCGGCCGGTTGTGGCGTACGGCGGCGGCGTGCCGACTGCAGGGCCTTCTGCACCAGCAGGGTCAGCGTGCCCGCGAGCACGATCCCGCCGAGGTTCGCCATCAGCTGGCCGACCGAACCCCAAGTCTGCGCGTAATCGCGGTAGTTGAACGCCACCGCGGCATTCGCGGCGGCCGGTACGGTCGTCACCGAGATGGCCACACCGATCAGGGCCCCGGACTTCGCCGAGGTGAGCGAGAGCGTTCCCGCGATGCCGGCGAGGAACGCCACCACGAAGGACATCCAGTTCGGCTGCCAGATGAACGACGTGTTGGGGCGGTCCGCCTCGATCATCTGCATCGTGAAGAGCCCGAAGGCGTTCATCATCCAGGCGAACCCGGCCGTCAGCGCCATCGCCGACGCGAACCCGCCGATCAGTGCCCACAGCGACCGGACCACCAGGCGTGGAGCACGCTGCACGATCGCCGTCGAGATCCCCGCCAGCGGGCCGAAATCGGGGCCGACCGCCATCGCGCCCACGATCAGGATCGAGTTGTCGAGCATCACACCGCAGGCGGCGAGCATCGTCGCCACGGCCATGAACGCCACATAGGTGATGCTGAACGTGGACTCCTCGTCGGTCGCCTTGGTCAGCTCCTCCCACAGCACCGCGTCCGATCCCTCGCCGGGCGCATCGGCCTCGGCCTTGTCGGCGAACGCGGAGAGCGTCAGGTCCATGTTCTCCAGCGTGATCGACCCCTCCCGGTCGATGCCGAGTCCGCGCAGCGCGCCGATCAGATCGTCGCCCGCCTCGCGCGCCACATCGCACATCACCACGTCGCCCTGCGGATCGTGGGCCACACCGGGCAGCACCACGAGGTGCGTGGTGCCCACGGTGTCCCGCACCAGGCGCAGCACCTCGTCCGTACGGTCGGTGGGCACGATCAGGCGCAGATGCAGCACGCGGGTACTCCCGGGGGGTCAGAGCTTGCGGAGCGAGAGGCGCTGGACCTTGTGGTCCGGTCCTTTGCGCACGACGAGGGTGGCACGGCTGCGCGTCGGCGCCACATTCTCCACCAGATTGGGCTTGTTGATGGTCCGCCACATGGTGCGGGCGTACTCCAGCGCCTCCTCCTCGGAGACCTGTGTGTACTTCCTGAAGTACGAACAGGGGTCCTGGAACGCGGTCTCGCGCAGCTTCCGGAAGCGGTTGAGGTACCAGGTCTCGATGTCCTCGGTGCGCGCGTCGACGTACACGGAGAAGTCGAAGTAGTCGGCGAGTCCGACCCGGGTGCGGCCGTCGCTGCCGGGGAGCGCGGGCTGGAGCACGTTCAGCCCCTCGACGATCAGGATGTCCGGGCGGCGCACGGTCAGCCGCTCGCCGGGCACGATGTCGTAGATCAGGTGCGAGTAGACGGGGGCGGTGACCTCGTCCCGGCCGGACTTCACGTCCGCGACGAACCGGGTGAGGGCGCGGCGGTCGTACGACTCGGGGAATCCCTTGCGGGCCATGAGCCCGCGCCGCTTCAGCTCGGCCATCGGGTGGAGGAACCCGTCGGTGGTGATCAGCTCGACGTGCGGGTGCTCGGGCCAGCGGGCGAGCAGCGCCTGGAGGAGCCGGGCGACGGTGGACTTGCCGACCGCCACGCTCCCCGCGACGCCTATGACGAAGGGCGTGCCGTGCTGGGTGCCGTGGCCGTTGCCCGCGTCGCCGAGGAAGGTGTTGAGCGCGCCGCGCAGCCCGTCCGACGCCTGGACGTACAGATTCAGCAGCCGCGACAGCGGGAGGTAGATGTCCCGCACCTCGTCGAGATCTATCACGTCGCCGAGCCCGCGCAGCTGCTCGACCTCCTCGGCGGTCAGCGGCAGCGGCGTCTTCTCCCGCAGGGCGCTCCATTCGGTACGGGTGAGGTCCACGTACGGGGTCGGCTCGGCCCGGCGGTGGGACCGGTGGACGTTTCGTGGCGGCGAATCGATCACCCGTTCATTGTCGGGGGTGTGAGCCGATGGTGGAGGGTGGGGTGGGTCACGTGGGGCGGCCGGGCGGGCCGGGTGAGCGGCCGTCGGGGCGGTGCGCGGATACCGGCCTCGCGGGCAGGTCCGCCGTAGGCTGCCGACATGTGCGGAATCGTGGGGTACGTCGGCGGGCAGTCGGCGCTGGATGTTGTCATCGCGGGTCTCAAACGGCTGGAGTACCGGGGCTACGACTCGGCCGGGGTGGCCGTGCTCGCGGACGGCGGGCTGGCAGCCGCGAAGAAGGCCGGGAAGCTCGTCAATCTGGAGAAGGAGCTGGTCGAGCGGCCCTTGCCCGCCGGGTCGACCGGGATCGGGCACACCCGGTGGGCGACGCACGGTGCGCCCAACGACGACAACGCGCATCCGCATCTGGACAACGCGGGGCGGGTCGCGGTCGTGCACAACGGGATCATCGAGAACTTCGCGGCGCTCCGTGACGAACTGGCCGGACGCGGACACGACTTGGCGTCGGAGACCGACACCGAGGTGGTGGCCCACCTGCTCGCCGAGGCGTACTCCTCGTGCGGGGACCTGGCGGAGGCGATGCGTCAGGTGTGCAGGCGGCTCGACGGGGCGTTCACCCTGGTCGCGGTGCACGCGGACGAACCGGACGTGGTGGTCGGCGCGCGGCGGAACTCCCCCCTGGTGGTGGGCGTCGGGGAGGGCGAGGCCTTCCTCGCCTCGGACGTGGCCGCGTTCATCGCCCATACCCGGTCCGCGATCGAACTGGGGCAGGACCAGGTGGTGGAGCTCCGCCGGGACGGGGTGCTCGTCACCGACTTCGAGGGGGCGCCGGCCGAGACCCGTGCGTACCACGTGGACTGGGACGCGTCGGCGGCGGAGAAGGGGGGTTACGACTACTTCATGCTCAAGGAGATCGCCGAACAGCCGAAGGCGGTCGCCGACACCCTGCTGGGACGGATCGACGCCGGCGGGCTGCTGACCCTCGACGAGGTGCGGATTCCCGCCGGTGTGCTGCGGGAGGTCGACAAGGTCGTCATCGTGGCCTGCGGGACCGCGTACCACGCAGGGATGATCGCCAAGTACGCGATCGAGCACTGGACGCGGATCCCCTGCGAGACCGAACTGGCCAGCGAGTTCCGCTACCGGGACCCGATCCTCGACCAGCAGACGCTGGTGATCGCCATTTCGCAGTCCGGCGAGACCATGGACACGCTGATGGCGCTGCGCCATGCCCGCGAGCAGGGCGCGAAGGTGCTGGCCATCTGCAACACCAACGGGTCGACCATTCCCCGGGAATCGGACGCGGTGCTCTACACGCACGCGGGCCCTGAGGTCGCCGTCGCCTCGACCAAGGCGTTCCTCACCCAACTGGTGGCGTGCTACCTCGTGGCGCTGTACCTGGGGCAGGTGCGCGGGACGAAGTGGGCGGACGAGATCAGGGTGGTCGTCCGTGAGCTGTCCGAGATCTCGGGACAGGTCGAGCGGGTGCTGGAGACCATGGGCCCGGTGCGGGAGTTGGCGCGGTCACTGGCCGGCAAGCGCACGGTGCTGTTCGTCGGCCGCCACGTCGGGTACCCGGTGGCGCTGGAGGGCGCGCTCAAGCTGAAGGAGCTGGCGTACATGCACGCCGAGGGGTTCGCGGCGGGTGAGCTCAAGCACGGCCCCATCGCGCTGATCGAGGACGATCTGCCGGTGGTCGTGGTGGTGCCGTCGCCGCGCGGCCGGTCGGTGCTGCACGGGAAGATGGTGTCGAACATCCAGGAGATCAGGGCCCGTGGGGCGCGCACGATCGTGATCGCGGAGGAGGGGGACGAGGCCGTGGTGCCGTACGCGGACCATCTCGTCCGGATCCCGGCCACGCCCACGCTGCTGCAGCCGCTGGTGGCGGCCGTCCCGTTGCAGGTCTTCGCCTGCGAACTGGCGACCGCGCGCGGCAACGAGGTCGACCAGCCGCGCAACCTCGCGAAGTCGGTGACGGTCGAATGATTGTCGGGGTCGGGATCGACGTCGCCGAGATCGAACGGTTCGCCGCAGCTCTGGAGCGGACCCCGCAGATGGCCGAACGGCTCTTCCTGCCGGGGGAGTTGATACTTCCCGGCGGTGAACGGCGGGGTATCGCCTCACTGGCTGCCCGGTTCGCCGCCAAGGAGGCGCTGGCGAAGGCGCTCGGGGCGCCCAGCGGGCTGCGCTGGACGGACGCCGAGGTGTTCGTGGAGGACAGCGGGCGGCCCAGGCTTCGGGTCAGCGGCACGGTGGCGGCGCGCGCCGCCGAGCTGGGGGTGCAGTCGTGGCATGTCTCGCTCAGCCATGACGCGGGAGTGGCCTCCGCCGTCGTGATCGCGGAGGGTTGAGGTATGCGTACTGCTTACAGCGTGGAGACCGTACGAACCGCCGAGCGCGAACTGATGGCCCGGCTGCCGGAGGGCGCCCTCATGCAGCGGGCCGCCGCCGGCCTTGCCGCGGCCTGCGCGGACCTGCTGGGACGGGTGTACGGCGCCAGGGTCGTGCTCCTCGTCGGGAGCGGGGACAACGGCGGGGACGCCCTGTACGCGGGGGCCCGGCTCGCCCGGCGCGGTGCGGGGGTGGCGGCGGTGCTGCTGGCCCCCGACCGGGCCCACCCGGGCGGGCTGCGGGCGCTGCTCGCGGCCGGTGGGCGGGTCGACGACGTCTCGGTGATCGGCCGCGCCGACCTGGTGGTCGACGGGATCACCGGCATCGGCGGCCGGGGCGGTCTGCGGCCGGACGCGGTGGCCGCGCTGTGGGCGGTGTCCGACGCGGTCCCGGTGGTCGCCGTGGACCTGCCGAGCGGGGTGTCCGCCGACACCGGTGAGGTCGTCGGCGAGGCGGTGCGGGCGGACGCGACGGTCACCTTCGGGGCGTACAAGCCGGGGCTGCTCATCGACCCGGCCGCCGAGTACGCCGGGGCGGTGCGGCTCGTCGACATCGGGCTCGACCTGCCCGTCGTACCGGAGCTCGAAGCGCTCCAGTACGCGGACGTGGCGGCCCTGCTGCCGATGCCTTCCGCCGAGAGCGACAAGTACCGGCGCGGCGTCGTCGGCATCGTCGCCGGGTCGGCGCGCTATCCCGGCGCCGCGGTGCTCGCGGTGGCGGGCGCGCTGCGGGGCGGTGCGGGCGCGGTGCGGTACGTGGGCCCGGCGGCGGACGCGGTGATCGCGCGGTTCCCCGAGACGCTGGTGCACGCCGGGCCGCCGTCGAAGGCCGGACGGGTGCAGGCCTGGGTGGTGGGACCGGGGCTCGGGGACGACGTGTCGGCGGTCGACGAGATCCTGGCCTCCGACGTCCCGGTCCTGGTGGACGCCGACGGGCTGCGGCTGCTGGACGCCGCGGCCGTACGGGCCCGGTCGGCGCCCACCCTGCTCACCCCGCACGCGGGCGAGGCGGCGGCGCTGCTGGAGGTGTCGCGCGAGGAGGTCGAGGGCGCCCGGCTGTCGTCGGTGCGGGCGCTGGCCTCGCGGTACGGGGCGACGGTCCTGCTCAAGGGCTCCACCACGCTCGTCGCGGCGCCCTCGGGGGACACCCCGGTTCGGGTGAATCCGACCGGCACACCGTGGCTGGCCACCGCGGGCAGCGGCGATGTGCTGTCGGGCCTCGCGGGCTCGCTGCTCGCGGCGGGTCTCGACGCGCGGGACGCGGGTTCGGCCGCGGCCTATCTGCACGGCCTGGCGGCCCGCCGGGCGTCCGGCGGGGCGTCCGTGGTGGCGCAGGACGTGGCGGACGGTATCGCGGGGGCCTGGCGGGATGTCTGCGGGTGAGAGCGGTGCGGGTCCGGCGCCGGCCGGACAGGTCCTGAGTCCCTGCCCGCGCTCTGAGAGACTGTCGACGCGATGACTGACACCCCCATGCGAGCGCGCGCCGAGATCGATCTCGCAGCTCTGCGCGCCAATGTTCACGCTCTGCGCGCCCGCGCGCCCCGTGCCCAGCTGATGGCTGTGGTCAAGGCGGACGCCTACGGGCACGGCATGGTGCCCTGTGCCAGGGCCGCCCTGCAGGCCGGTGCGAACTGGCTCGGCACCGCCACCCCGCAGGAGGCCCTCGCGCTGCGCGCCGCGGGAATCGACAGCAGGCTGCTCTGCTGGCTGTGGACGCCCGGCGGGCCGTGGCGGGAGGCCGTCGAGGCCGATATCGACGTGTCCGTGGGCGGGATGTGGGCGCTCGACGAGGTACGGGAGGCGGCGCGGGCGAGCGGTCGCACGGCGCGGGTCCAGCTCAAGGCCGACACCGGCCTCGGGCGGGGCGGCTGCCAGCCCGCCGACTGGCCGGAACTGGTCGCTGCGGCGGTCGCCGCCGAGGCGGCCGGGCTGATCCGGGTCACCGGGATCTGGTCGCACTACGCCTGCGCGGACGAGCCGGGCCACCCGTCGATCGCCCCGCAGACGGCCCGCTTCGACGAGGCCGTCGCGTACGCGGAGAAGGCGGGCCTGCGCCCCGAGGTCCGGCACATCGCCAACTCACCGGCGGTGCTGACCCTGCCCGGCTCGCACTACGACCTGATCCGCCCCGGCGTCGCGCTGTACGGCATCTCGCCCGTTCCGCAGCTCGGCAGCGCCGCCGACTTCGGCCTGCGCCCGGTGATGACGCTCAGCGCCCGCCTCGGCCTGGTCAAGCGGGTCCCGGCGGGCCACGGCGTCAGCTACGGCCACCACTACGTCACCTCCGCCGACACCACCCTGGGCCTGGTCCCGCTCGGATACGCGGACGGCATCCCCCGGCACGCCTCGGGCCGGGGCCCGGTGCTGGTCGGCGGCGCGTGGCGGCGGGTGGCCGGACGGATCGCCATGGACCAGTTCGTGGTGGATCTGGACGGGGACGCGCTCCTGCCGGGCGCGGAGGCCGTGCTGTTCGGCCCGGGTGACCGGGGCGAGCCGACCGCGGAGGACTGGGCGGAGGCGGCGGACACGATCGCGTACGAGATCGTCACCCGCATCGGTTCCCGGGTGGACCGCGTGTACGTCGACGGGGACCCGGAAGGCCCGGTGAACGGGGATCCGGCCGGTGCGGTGATCAGGACCCCGGAAGGCCCGCGGGATCCGGCCGGCCAGGGCGACGACCGGACGGACCACTAGACGACCGCTGTACGACCGCTGTACGACCACGAGGAGAGCGGCACGGTGAGCGAGAGCACCAGCGCGGATGTGGCCGGGGCCGTCGCGGCGGGCGCCAACTGGCGCCGGGCCGGGGGCTTCGCCGGTGCCGCCATCGGCGTGCTCGCGGCCGGGGCCGCGGCGGGCGTGGCCGTCGAGCGGCTGACCGTCGGCCGCGGCATGCGCAAGAAGGCACGGCTCGCCCTGGACGCGTCGGGGCCGTACGGCTCCCTGCGCGGCATGCCGGGCCGGGCGGTCGCCGACGACGGCACGGAGATCTACTACGAGGTGGACGAGACCGGCCCGGAGGCCTCCGGGCCCGCCCCCCGGCTACCCGGTCGCCGGGCCGCCCGTCCCGTCACGGTCGTCTTCTCGCACGGCTACTGCCTCGGCCAGGACTCCTGGCACTTCCAGCGCGCGGCGCTGCGCGGCGTCGTCCGTACCGTCCACTGGGACCAGCGCAGCCACGGCCGGTCACAGCGTGGCCGGGCGCAGGCCGACGGCGTACCGGTCACCATCGACCAGCTCGGCCGCGACCTGAAGGCGGTCATCGACGCGGCGGCGCCCGAGGGGGACCTGGTCCTGGTGGGGCACTCGATGGGCGGCATGACGATGATGGCGCTCGGCGACCAGTTCCCCGCGCTGGTACGCGAGCGGGTGGTCGGCGCCGCCTTCGTCGGCACCTCCTGCGGGAAGCTCGGCGAGGTGAGCTTCGGGCTGCCCGTGGCGGGGGTGAACGCGGTACGCAGGGTGCTCCCCGGCGTACTGAAGGCGCTCGGCTCCCAGACGGAGCTGGTGGAGCGGGGACGGCGTGCCACCGCCGATCTGTTCGCCGGTCTGATCAAGCGGTACTCCTTCGGTTCGAAGGATGTCGACCCCGGGGTGGCCCGGTTCGCCGAGCGGCTGATCGAGGGGACGCCGATCGACGTGGTCGCGGAGTTCTACCCGGCCTTCACCGATCACGACAAGGCGGACGCGCTGGCCGCGGTCTTCGCCGAGGTGCCCGCGCTCGTCCTGGCGGGCGACAACGACCTGGTGACACCCAGCGCGCACAGCGAGGTCGTCGCCGACCTGCTGCCCGGTTCCGAGCTGGTCATCGTCCCGGACGCCGGGCACCTGGTCATGCTCGAACACCCCGAGGTCGTCACCGATCGGCTGGCCGCGCTGCTGGCCCGGGTCGGCGTGGTGCCGGCAGCCGCTAACGTTGGACCGTATGGAAGCCCCGCACAGCCCGGCAGCTGATCCGGCCGCCGCGTTCGCCACCCGCCTGACCGTCGATTCCCCCCGCCGCATGCAGGAGCTGGGCCGCCGCCTGGCCGCTCTGCTGCGCCCCGGTGACCTGGTGATGCTCTCCGGGGAGCTCGGCGCGGGCAAGACCACGCTGACGCGCGGCCTGGGCGAGGGCCTGGGCGTGCGCGGCGCGGTCACGTCCCCGACCTTCGTCATCGCCCGCGTCCACCCGCCGCTGGGTGACGGTCCCGCGCTGGTGCACGTGGACGCGTACCGCCTCGGCGGCGGTCTCGACGAGATGGAGGACCTGGACCTCGACGTCTCGCTGCCCGACTCGGTGATCGTGGTCGAGTGGGGGGACGGGAAGGTCGAGGAGCTGTCCGACGACCGGCTGCGGGTGGTCATCGAACGGGGCGTCGGGGACACCGACGACGACCGCCGTGTGGTCACGCTCAGCGGGATCGGCGGACGGTGGGGGCAGGACGAACTGACGGGGCTGCTGGGACACGAGGGGAACCAGCCGCACGAGGGCCAGGACGGCTGACGGCTCCGCGCCCGGCGTCCCGTGCCGGACGGCCGCCGCGCTCCGTACTTTCCGACAAGCCGTCGGCAAGGTGTTGCACAGATCCCACCAGGCGTGGTCACATGGATGGCAAGACCTGGTTAGGTCTACCTAACCACGCCTGACCGAGGAGGCAGCCATGTCCGCGTCGGAGACCGAAGCGCAGTCGCCGTCCCCCCTGTCGATGCGCGATCTGCTCGCCTCCTGCGAGGCGGCCAGCGCCGTGTCCACACCACCGCGAGCCCCGGAGCCCGATCCCGGGGCCGACGTGGTGGAGCCCGAGGAGCAGCGCGACGCCGCGTAATCCGTACGGGTCACGCGGGACAGCGGGCCGAGGGGCTCCGCGGCCTGCCCTGCGCCTGACGGCCCCTGCCTGTCCCTGATGGCTTTCCCGCCCGTTCCGCTACAGGACGACGACGACCTTCGTGCCGTACGTCGCCAGCGGCCACATCGCGTCGCCGTCCTCCCGCGACATCCGGATCCCGCCGGTCTTCTGGGTCGGGTCCGGACTCGCCATGGAGCCGTCCACCGCCGCGCTGAAGCCGATCGTCACCCCGTTGACGCTCGCGAACCGGACCACGTGCTCGATCCGCACCCCGTCGGAACCGGGGATGTTCCCCGAGCGGGACTGCACCCCGTAGATGCCCACCGGCGGATTCACCGTGCTCGGCATGACCTTGAAGGTCCGCGTGCCGGAGTCGGAGACCAGCCATACCCGCTTCTCCGACAGCGAGTACACGACGCGGGTGCCGGTTCCGGAGTGCGGGGGCACGGCGGCGGGGCCGTGCGGTTTCTTCGGAGTGCCTCCGGGGTGCGCCGGGGCGCTGGCCGAGACCGAGGGCTTGGGGGCCGCCAGGCTGTCAGGGGCGTTCGCGGACGCCTGGTAGGCGAGGAAACCCACCGTGACGAGCGCTGCCCCGGTGAGCCCGGCCACGATTCCCGAGCTGCTCCTTGACACCTGAGGCTCCTCATTTCTTCGTACGTACGAATTCTCGGTGACGTTAGCAGCAGGAGGCTGACGGGACGGGGCGCCGTGCCTCCGCCACAGGAGCCGTAGGCTGTTTGCGTGCTCTTGCTCGCCGTTGATACCGCCACGCCCGCCGTCACCGCCGCCCTCCACGACGGCACCTCCGTCGTCGCCGAAACCAGCAGGACCGACGCCCGCCGGCACGGGGAGCTGCTGCTGCCCGCCGTCGACCAGGTCCTCGCCGAGGCCGGACTCACGCTCGACGCCGTCACGGACATCGTCGTCGGGGTCGGCCCGGGACCGTACACCGGACTGCGCGTCGGCCTGGTGACAGCCGCCACATTCGGCTCCGTCCTGGGGGTGCCGGTCCACGGGCTGTGCACGTTGGACGGCCTCGCGTACGCCTCCGGGCTGGAGGGCCCCTTCGTCGTCGCGACGGACGCCCGGCGCAAGGAGGTCTACTGGGCGCGGTACGACGGCTGCCGTACGCGCCTGGGCGAGCCCGCGGTCGACCGGCCCGCCGACATCGCCGAACAGGTCGCCGGGGTGCCCGCGGTGGGAGCCGGGGCGCTGCTCTACCCCGGGACCTTTCCGGACGCCCGCGCTCCCGAGCACGTCCCGGCGGGGGCGCTCGCCGCGCTGGCCGCGGAGAAACTGGCCGCTGCGGGACCGGCCGCGGGGGACGGGACGGCCGTGGCCGGCTTCCTCCCGGTCACCCCCCTCTACCTGCGGCGTCCCGACGCGCAGGTGCCCAAGAACTACAAGGTGGTCACCCCGCAGTGACCGCCCCCGTACTGCGCGAGATGCGCTGGTGGGACATTGCTCCCGTACTGGATCTCGAACACGAGCTGTTTCCCGAGGACGCCTGGTCCGAGGGCATGTTCTGGTCGGAGCTCGCCCATGCGCGCGGGCCCGCCGCGACCCGCCGATACGTGGTCGCGGAGGCCGGCGAGCGGATCGTCGGCTACGCCGGGCTGGCGGCCGTCGGCGGCACCGGGGACGTCCAGACCATCGCGTCGGCCCGTGACCGGTGGGGCTCCGGCCTCGGCGCCGAACTGCTCGGCGACCTCCTCAGGCACGCCACCGCCTTCGAATGCGCCGAACTGCTCCTCGAAGTGCGGGTCGACAACATCCGCGCCCAGAAACTCTACGAACGCTTCGGCTTCGAGCCCATCGGCTTCCGCCGCGGCTACTACCAGCCGGGCAATGTGGACGCGCTCGTGATGCGCCTCGACCTGCACCCGGAAGCGGACCTCGCACAGGGACCCGAAACGGACCTCGCACAAGGAACAGAGACCCATGGCTGACGAACCTCTCGTACTCGGTATCGAGACCTCCTGCGACGAGACGGGCGTCGGCATCGTCCGCGGTACGACGCTGCTCGCCGACGCCGTGGCTTCGAGCGTCGACACGCACGCCCGTTTCGGCGGTGTGGTGCCGGAGATCGCCTCCCGGGCGCATCTGGAGGCGATGGTTCCGACCATCGAACGCGCGCTGAAGGAGGCCGGGATCGCCGCCAGGGACCTGGACGGCATCGCGGTCACGGCGGGGCCCGGCCTCGCCGGGGCGCTGCTGGTCGGTGTCTCGGCGGCGAAGGCGTACGCGTACGCCCTGGGCAAGCCGCTGTACGGCGTCAACCACCTGGCCTCGCACATCTGCGTCGACCAGCTCGAACACGGACCGCTGCCCGAGCCGACGATGGCCCTGCTGGTCTCGGGCGGGCACTCGTCGCTGCTGCTCGCGCCGGACATCACCGCGGACGTACGGCCGCTGGGCGCCACCATCGACGACGCGGCGGGCGAGGCGTTCGACAAGATCGCGCGGGTGCTGAACCTCGGGTTCCCGGGCGGCCCGGTCATCGACCGGCTGGCGAAGGAGGGCGACCCGAAGGCGATCGCGTTCCCGCGCGGTCT
Source organism: Streptomyces sp. NBC_01267 (assembly GCF_036241575.1). Lineage (NCBI taxonomy): Bacteria > Bacillati > Actinomycetota > Actinomycetes > Kitasatosporales > Streptomycetaceae > Streptomyces > Streptomyces sp. NBC_01267. The sequence continues at coordinate 4,746,554 of NZ_CP108455.1, forward strand.
CACCGGCTCGCGCGACCCCGCGTACGACTTCTCGTTCTCCGGACTGAAGACCTCCGTGGCGCGGTGGATCGAGGCGAAGCGCGCGGCGGGCGAAGAGGTCCCGGTACGTGATGTCGCGGCGTCCTTCCAGGAGGCCGTCGTCGACGTCCTCACCCGCAAGGCCGTCCGCGCCTGCAAGGACGAGGGTGTCGACCACCTGATGATCGGCGGCGGTGTCGCCGCCAACTCCCGGCTGCGCGCGCTCGCCCAGGAGCGCTGCGAACGGGCGGGCGTCCGGCTGCGGGTGCCGCGTCCGGGGCTCTGCACGGACAACGGCGCGATGGTGGCGGCGCTCGGCGCGGAGATGGTGGCGCGGAACAGGGCCGCGTCGGACTGGGACCTGTCGGCGGACTCCTCGCTGCCGGTGACGGACCCGCACGTCCCGGGGACGGGCCAGGGGCACGCGCACGGCCACGCCGTCGATCACGACCACGTGCACGAGATCAGCAAGGAGAACCTCTACCCGTGACGGTCGCACTGATGTGGGAGGCCCGCGCCGCGGACGGCCGGGGCGCCGAACTGCTGGCATGGGCGCGGGCGCAGGTGCTCGACGGGCAGCCGCTGCGCCGCGAGTTCCTGCGCGCCCCGCAGGACCGGGTGCTCGTCCTCACCTGGTGGGACGCCCCCTACGACGCGGATCTGCCGGAACTCCCGGAGCCCGCAGCCGAGTTGGTCACCCGCGCGGTGCACCGCTGGCGCTTCGAATCGGTGGCGGCGGAGTAGTCCGGCTCTTCCGGCGCGCCCGCGCCGGGCGCCGCGTCAGGCGGGTTCAGCGCTTGCTCAGCAGCCCCTCGATGACCGCGTCGAGCTGCTCCGCGATGTCGTACGACTCCGTCATCTCGCGCCAGCGGTCCGCCAGCGCGGTGAGGTGCGGCAGTTCGGCGGCGTCCTCGGCCGTGAGCAGTTCGGGGAAGAGGCGCCCGTCCCCGGGCTGTTCGGCGGCGCGTTTCGCCAGGGCGTTGCGGAAGACGAGGTCGCCGTAGGCGCAGTGCCAGATGGTGCGGTACGCGCGCACTGCCTGGGTCTCACTCAGTCCGCAGGCCAGACCCGAGCCGATGATCTCGTCGACCATCCACAGCGCGGACTTGTCGGTGAGCTCGCCGAGGGTGAGGATCTCCACCACCCAGGGGATCTGCAGCAGTACGTCATGCATGTGAACCGAGACGGCGAGCATCCGCGCGCGCGGATCCGACGGGAGTTCGGGGCGGGGGAAGCCGTCCGCGATTCCGGCCAGGGTGAGCATCAACAGCTCGTCCTTGTCGCGCACATGGTGGTAGAGCGCCATCGGGGTGACGCCGACCTCTTTGGCGACCCGACGCATGGACAGGGTGTCGACGCCCTCCTCCTCGATGATGCGGCGGGCGATCCCGACGATCTTCTCCGGCTCGACCCGACGCGGCCGTCCGACAGCTCGCTTGGCGGTCGGACCTGCCTCGCCGTGTGTTCCCCGCTGTGTTCCGGTCGCCGCCGCGCTCTCGTCTCCTGGCACTCGCCCATTCTCCATCTCCCTTCTCCCGTTGTTTCTGTACGCGTACAATAATCTGTGCGGGATGAGGAACTCACCGCCTTTCCGAACGAAGCTGATCCCGGCCCCATGCGCTCGCTAGAGTCTGGTGCCGTGTCACTCCCGGATCTCGACCCCGCCCGCCGATACGCCCTCGCGCGGCAGTTGATGAACACGCTGGAAGCCGAATTCCCGGGTTCCGTAGCCGAGTTGCGGGGTTCGCTCGCCTCGGGTGCGGCGGATCCGTACAGCGACATCGATCTCGCCTGGACCGTGCCCGACGCGGATTTCGACGCCTGTCTGGCGGGCGTCGAGGCCTGCCTGGGACGTGTGCGGGACGTCGCTTCGCTGCGCAGCGACCCCGATCTCCAGCGGTCGCGCAAACGGCGGCTGCTGTTCGTCGCGTTCCGGGATCTGCCGCTGTTCTGGCGGCTGGACCTGGAGATCTCGGCGCGATCGGTGGCCGGAGACCCCGCGTACGACCGCGACAACCCGGCGGCGCGCGGCGACGACTGGTCCGCCGCAGCCAGCGCGCTCGCCAATGCCGTGGCCGTCGTCAAAGCGGTGCTGCGCCAACGGCCGGACGTGGCAGCAGGGTTGCTGGAGCGCGGTCTGCGGCGGGTCGGTGTGGCCGGGGACGCGGCAGTGGCGGCAGCAGAAGCAGGGACGGCGAGCGGGCGCTGGCAGGCGGGTGTCGTACGGCTCGCCGATGCGGCCGTACGGCACGAGCCCGCCCAGCGCCCCCTCGCCGACCGGGTCAGACGTCTCGCCGCGGAACTGCTGGAGCCCTGAGCGGCGCCCCTCCCGGGCACACCCGCGAGGGGCGGACGCCAGGCGCTCGCGTCACGAACAGCTCGTCCCGTACGCCGGGACCTTCCCGTCCAGCAGATACGCGTTCGCCGTGCCGTCGATGCACGCGCTGCCCTTGCCGTACGAGCAGTGTCCCTCGCCGCCCTTCCAGCTCACCAGCACGCCCACGCCCCGGCCGAGCCGGTGTGCCATCCGCTCGGCGCCGCCGTACGGGGTCGCGGGGTCGCCCGTGTTGCCGATGACCAGGATCGGCGGGGCGCCGTCGGCGTTCACCTCCATGCGCTTCGTGGCCCCCTCGACCGGCCAGTACGTGCACTGGTTCAGCGCCCAGGCGAACTGTGCGCCGAACAGCGGGGACGCCTTGCGGTAGGCGGGCAACTGCCGCTGGATCTCCGCCTGCTGGACCGGCACGCCGAAGTCCGCGCAGCTGGTCGCCGAGAAGACGTTGTTGCTGTTCGCGTAGTGGCCCTTGGCGTCGCGGCCCGTCATCTGGTCGGCCACGGCCAGCAGCGCGGACGGGTCGTGGCTGCGGAGATACCCGGCCACCGCGCGGGAGATTCCCGACCAGCCGGAGGCTGGGGAGTACAGCGCGCCCTCGATCGCGGTGAGTGCCAGCGAGTCGTTGAGCTTCCGGCCGCCCGGGGCGGTCGCGGGGTGCTTCTCCAGACCGGACACCAGGTCGATCAGTACCTGCTCGACCGCCTTCGGGGTGGAGCGGTGCAGCGGGCAGAGGTACGTGGCGGCCACGCAGGCCCGCGCGTAGTGGTCCAGGGCCAGTTGGAAGCCCTTGAGCTGGTAGAGCGCCCCGTCCTCGTAGTCCTTGTCGGGGTTCATGACACCGTCGAGAACCATCCGGCCGACCTGCTGCGGGAAGAGGTGGGCGTAGGTCGCGCCCAGTTCCGTACCGTAGGAGAAGCCGTAGTAGTTCAGCTTCTCGTCCCCGACGGCCGCGCGGATCCGGTCCAGGTCCCGGGCCACATCGGTGGTCCGCAGGTGGGGGAGGAGCGGGCCGGACTTCTGCTCGCACCGCGTCGCGAAGTTCCGGGTGGCGTCCATCCAGGCCTTGGCCTCGGCCGGGGTGTCCGGGGTGGAGTCGACGGCGTTCAGCGCGTCGGTCTCCCGGTCGGTGAGGCAGTGCACGGGGGCGCTGTTGCCGACCCCGCGCGGATCGAAACTCACCAGGTCGTAACGGGTGTTGAGCTTCGCGAAGGTGGGGCCGAAGGCGGGCAGCGCGTCGACCCCGGAGCCGCCGGGGCCGCCGAAGTTGTAGACCAGCGAGCCGAGGCGCTTGCCGGGGCCGGTGGCGCGGTGCCGGATCAGGGCCAGCGGGACGGTCCTGCCGCCGGGGGCGGCGTAGTCGAGCGGGACGTCCAGGGTGGCGCAGGTCCACCCGGCGCCGGGCGCCTTGCCGCCGCCCTGGTCCACGGAGGGTGCGGGGCAGGCGGCCCAGACCGGCCGCTGGTGCGGCTTCGCCGGGGTGGTGGCGGCTGCCGTGCCGCCGAGCAGCAGGGACGTGGCGGTCGCGCAGCCCACCGCGCAGCCCACCGCGCGGACCACGGCCCGGCGGAGCGGCCGGGCGTACGGCTCGCGGTACGGCCTGCGGGGCGACGAGCGATGGGGCTTACGGGACGTCACATTACGCGGCGTCACATCATGAGGCGTCATGTCGATCATCTTCGGGTGACCGTGCCCGTCGCGCCTCGCGCACGGGCCGTACGGGGGACCCCCGGGCACCCCCGTGAGTTGTCCACAGGCCTACGGCTCCGGACGCACCTGCGCGTAACCTGGAATCGGACACGTACTCCAGGGGGAGGGGTCGCAAGTGCAGTGGTTCTGGTGGGTATTCGCCTTCTTCATGGTGGGCGGTTTCGGCTGGATCGCCGACGCCGGCCGCACCGCGCTGCGCACACGCCACGAGCGCAGGATGGAACGGCTGGAGACGGCCGAGCGGGAACGACGGGAGATCGAGGCCGCGCACAGACCGCCCGAGCCGGTCTGCGGCTGCACGCACCATCTCGCCAAGCACGACCGGCAGGGCAAGTGCCACGAGACCGTCGAGATACCGACGGCCTGGGACGAGAACAAGAAGCCGGTGGGTTTCGAGCCCGGCGTCTGCAACTGCCAGCAGTACGTGGGACCGCAGCCGCTCTCCCAGGTCTACGCGGACGAGCTCACCGACCTGGCGTGACCGCCGTCGCGGGCCGCCCGACGAGCATGGTGGGTGCGCCCGCGACCCGGGTGAGGAAGACCGTCGCCGCGTTCGGCCCCTGTGGCTTCACCTTGCGGCGCACCTCTTCCGGCTCGACCGCCGAACCGCGCTTCTTGACGGTCAGGTTGCCCACCTCCCGCTCGCGCAGCAGGGCCTTCAGCTTCTTCAGACCGAAGGGGAGGGCGTCGGTGATCTCGTAGGCGGTCGCGTACGGCGTGGGGCGCAGCTCGTCCGCCGTGATGTACGCGATCGTCTCGTCGATCAGCCCGCCGTCCAGCTCCTCGGCGGCCTCGGCGACCAGATGGGCGCGGATGACGGCGCCGTCCGGCTCGTACAGGTACCGGCCGAACGGCCGGACCGGCGGGTCGGGCAGACCGCGGCCGGTGAGGACCGCGCCGGAGGGGAGCAGGGTGGCGCGGCGCAGCCCCGGTCGCGTACCGAACCAGAGCACCGCCTCCTTGACGTCCCCGCCGTCCGAGATCCACTCCGCCTCGGCGTCCGCGGGGATCATCTCGTGCGGGATGCCGGGGGCGATCTTGATGGCTCCGGTACCGCCGCGTACCGCCTCGGTCGCCCAGGACAGCGGTGGTGAGTACGCCTCGGGGTTGAAGATCCGGCCCCGCCCGCCACGGCGTGCGGGGTCGACGAAGACTGCGCCGTGCGAGGCGGTGTCGGACGGGGCGGTGCCGGACGGAGCGGCGTTGGACGGCGCGCTGTACGGGGCCGTGTCGATCTCCTGCACGTCCGCGCAGCGCACCTCGATCAGGTCGCTGAGGCCGAGGGCGACGGCGTTGGCCCCGGCCACGGCCGCCGTCAGCGGATCGCGGTCGACCGCCAGTACGGAGATCCCGGCGCGGGCGAGCGCGATCGCGTCCCCGCCGATGCCGCAGCAGAGGTCGGCGACGCTGCGTACATCCAGCTCGGCCAGGCGGCGGGCGCGGTGTTCGGCGACGGAGCGGCGGGTGGACTGCTCGACACCGTTGGGCGTGAAGAACATCCGGTACGCGTCCTCGGCCCCGAACTTCGCCACCGCCCGCTGCCGCAGCCGGGCCTGGGCCAGCGCGGCCGTGACCAGTTCGGCCGGGTACGCGCGGCGCAGCCGGGTGGCGACGGCCAGTTCCTGCGCGGGGTCGTAGTCCCGCAGGGATGCCAGCAGGGCGGGGCCCTCGTCGGTGAGCAGCGCGGAGAAGGAGTCGAGGTCGGTCACCGGTCCATTGTGGGCCTTGACCGGTAGAGCGAGTCGAGGGCGATGCTCATGGGGAAGGGGACGGCGAGCCGCCGCACCACCTGGCTGTGGAAGCCGGTCTGCGGCGACCTCATGACGAGCGCTCCGTCGATGAGCTCGAACCGCGGTGCCGACGGAGGAATCCGGTCCGGATCGTCCACCGTCCAACCGCCGGGCGGTGGAGGGAACCAGTCGGGGAGCGGTTCCGCGGTCATGGCGGCAACGGTGGCGGCGCTCGGACATCGACGGGCCGAATTGGCACTCCGCTTGACCGAGTGCTAACCGCCGTCCTAGTCTCAGTTCTGGCACTCCCCACGGGAGAGTGCCAAATATGGCGACGGGCCGGTCCGGCACCCGCGACGACGGATCCATCCGGTCGCCACCCAAACAGTTCACCCCGTGAGATCTCCGAAGGGGGAGACCGGATCGTGTCGACAACCAGCTCCAAGGTTGCCATTAAGCCGCTTGAGGACCGCATCGTGGTCCAGCCGCTCGACGCCGAGCAGACCACGGCCTCCGGCCTGGTCATTCCGGACACCGCCAAGGAGAAGCCCCAGGAGGGCGTCGTCCTGGCCGTGGGTCCGGGCCGCTTCGAGAACGGCGAGCGTCTTCCGCTCGACGTCAAGACCGGCGATGTCGTGCTGTACAGCAAGTACGGCGGCACCGAGGTGAAGTACAGCGGCGAGGAGTACCTCGTCCTCTCGGCTCGCGACGTTCTCGCGATCGTCGAGAAGTAATTCACCGACGTTTTTCTTGATCTGCGCCCCTGGCCCCCCACATCTGCTGTGTTCGCACACCGAGTGACGGGCACCAGGGGCGCAGTTCTTTTTTGAGAGGACTGAATCAGCTCCATGGCGAAGATCCTGAAGTTCGACGAGGACGCCCGTCGCGCCCTTGAGCGCGGCGTCAACAAGCTTGCCGACACGGTCAAGGTGACGATCGGCCCCAAGGGCCGCAACGTCGTCATCGACAAGAAGTTCGGCGCGCCCACCATCACCAACGACGGTGTCACGATCGCCCGCGAGGTCGAGCTCGACGACCCGTACGAGAACCTCGGCGCGCAGCTGGTGAAGGAGGTGGCGACCAAGACCAACGACATCGCGGGTGACGGCACCACCACCGCCACCGTGCTGGCCCAGGCGCTCGTCCGCGAGGGCCTGCGGAACGTCGCCGCCGGCGCTTCCCCCGCCTCGCTGAAGAAGGGCATCGACGCCGCGGTCAAGGCTGTGTCCGAGGAGCTCCTCGCGACCGCCCGTCCGATCGAGGACAAGTCCGACATCGCTGCCGTCGCCGCGCTCTCCGCGCAGGACAAGCAGGTCGGCGAGCTCATCGCCGAGGCGATGGACAAGGTCGGCAAGGACGGTGTCATCACCGTCGAGGAGTCCAACACCTTCGGTCTGGAGCTGGACTTCACCGAGGGCATGGCCTTCGACAAGGGCTACCTCTCGCCGTACATGGTGACCGACCAGGAGCGTATGGAGGCCGTCCTCGACGACCCGTACATCCTGATCCACCAGGGCAAGATCGGTTCGATCCAGGACCTGCTGCCGCTGCTGGAGAAGGTCATCCAGGCCGGTGGCTCCAAGCCGCTGCTGATCATCGCTGAGGACGTCGAGGGCGAGGCCCTGTCGACCCTGGTGGTCAACAAGATCCGTGGCACGTTCAACGCCGTCGCGGTCAAGGCCCCCGGCTTCGGCGACCGCCGCAAGGCGATGCTCGGCGACATGGCCACCCTCACCGGTGCCACGGTCATCGCCGAGGAGGTCGGCCTCAAGCTCGACCAGGCCGGTCTGGACGTGCTGGGCTCCGCCCGCCGCGTGACGATCACCAAGGACGACACCGTCATCGTCGACGGCGGTGGCAAGTCCGACGAGGTCGCCGGGCGCGTCAACCAGATCAAGGCCGAGATCGAGTCCACGGACTCCGACTGGGACCGCGAGAAGCTCCAGGAGCGCCTCGCGAAGCTGGCCGGCGGCGTGTGCGTGATCAAGGTCGGCGCCGCCACCGAGGTGGAGCTGAAGGAGAAGAAGCACCGTCTGGAGGACGCCATCTCCGCGACCCGCGCCGCGGTCGAGGAGGGCATCGTCTCCGGTGGTGGCTCCGCTCTGGTGCACGCCGTCAAGGTGCTCGAGGGCAACCTCGGCAAGACCGGCGACGAGGCCACCGGTGTCGCGGTCGTCCGCCGCGCCGCTGTCGAGCCGCTGCGCTGGATCGCCGAGAACGCCGGTCTTGAGGGCTACGTCATCACCGCGAAGGTTGCCGAGCTCGACAAGGGCCAGGGCTTCAACGCCGCGTCCGGCGAGTACGGCGACCTGGTGAAGGCCGGCGTCATCGACCCGGTCAAGGTCACCCGTTCCGCGCTGGAGAACGCCGCGTCCATCGCTTCGCTGCTGCTCACGACCGAGACCCTGGTCGTCGAGAAGCCGGCGGAGGAGGAGCCCGAGGTGGGCCACGGCCACGGCCACTCGCACTGAGGCTGAATCACCGCACGGCTGAGGCCCGGCACCCCTGCGAAGGGGTGCCGGGCCTCAGTGCTTTCCGCTTCCGGGCCGTTCGTACGGGTCCGGTTCCCGGATACCCGGCGCTCCCAGGTTGTCCGGGCACCGGGGTTGCCCAGGGCCTGTTTCCCGGCCGGTTACGCGGAGTGGTTCAGGTCCGACGGAAGCACCGGGTCCGCGAACTCCTGCCCGGACGCGTACCGTTCGAGCTCGTCCAGCGCCTGGTCCGCCATCCGGTACAGCTCCCCGCCGAGCGATCCCGCGACATGCGGCGTCAGCAGTACGTTCGGCAGGTCGTAGAGAGGCGATCCCGCGTACGGGGTCTCGGGATCCGTCACATCGAGCACGGCGTGCAGCCGCCCGCCCGCCAGCTCGGGCAGCAGCGCCGCCTCGTCGATCAGCGAGCCCCGCGCGGTGTTGATCAGCGTCGCCCCGTCCGGCATGGCCGCCAGCTGACGGGCGCCGATCATGTGCCGGGTGGCGGGGAGCTGCGGCGCGTGCACCGACACGATGTCGCTGCGGGTGCACAGTTCGTCCAGCGGGACCGCTTCCACTCCGAGCACGGCGGCCCCGGCCGCGTCGACGAACGGGTCGTACAGCAGGACCCGCAGGTCGAAGGGGCGCAGCAGCTCGATCACCCGGCGTCCGATGCGGGACGCGCCGATGATGCCGACGGTGCGGCGGTAGTTGCCCGCGCCTTCGAGTGCGTCCCGCCAGTCCTGGTCGCCGCGCATCGCGCGGTACCGGTGCGCGGACTGGAGCACCTGCTTGTTGGCGAAGAGGATCGCGGCGAGCGTGTACTCGGCGACGGGCAGGGCGTTGGCCGCGGCGGCCGAGGCGACGGTGATGCCGCGCTCCCAGCAGGCCTCGGTGATGTGGTGCTTGACCGAGCCCGCCGCGTGGACGACGGCCCGCAGCCTGGGCGCCGCGTCCAGGACCTGAGGGGTGAGCGGGGTCGCTCCCCAGCAGGTGAAGAGGACTTCGGCCTCGGCGAGGGCGGCGGCGACCTCGGGGGTGGGGTCGGCGAGGTCGTGGGCGACCAGTCGGCTGTCCGTACGGGCCAGGGCGGTGAGCCGGACGTGGTGGCGCTCGGTGAGCAGGCGCTCGGCGATGCCGGGAGCCATGGCGAGCAGGACGCCCGGCCGATTGTCAGTGGCGTGGTGCATGGTGGTCCCAGTGCTCCTTCTCGGGTGCTCCGGCGGGGGTCAAGAGGCGGGGGTCACTTGACACTTCCGGCTGTCAGGCCGGCCTTCCAGTGCCGCTGGAGGGAGACGAAGGCGACGATCAGGGGGATGACGGCGAGCAGGGACCCGGTGACGACGAGCGGATAGAAGCTCGGCTCGCCGTGGGTGTTGGTGTTCCAGGAGTACAGACCGAGGCTCAGCGGGAAGAGGTTCCGGTCCGAGAGCATCACCAGGGGGAGGAAGAAGTTGTTCCAGATCGCGGTGAACTGGAAGAGGAAGACGGTCACGAACCCCGGCATGACCATGGGAAGACCGATCGACCAGAAGGTGCGCAGCTCGCCCGCCCCGTCGATACGGGCGGCCTCCAGCGCCTCGTTCGGGATGTAACCGGCGCTGAAGACCCGGGCGAGATAGACGCCGAAGGGGTTGACCAGCACCGGGATCAGCACCGACCAGTAGGTGTTGACGATCCCGATCTTGCTGGCGAGCAGGTACATCGGCAGCGCGAGCGCGGTGGTGGGCACCAGCACGCCCAGCAGGACGAGGCCGAAGAGCTTCTCCTTGCCGCGGAATTCGTACTTGTCGAAGGCGTACCCGGCGGCGACACAGATCAGCGAGCAGACGACAGCGCCGACGCCCGCGTACAGCAGGCTGTTGCCGTACCAGCGGAAGTAGACGCCGTCCCCGTAGGAGGCCAGGTCGGACAGGTTCTGGCCGAGGTTGAAGCCCTTGAAGGAGAAGGCGTTCCCGGCGAGCAGGCCGCCGGTGTCCTTGGTGGAGGCGGTGACCAGCCAGATGAGGGGGAAGAGCATGTAGACGACGGCCAGGACGAGTGCGCCGTTGACCGCGGTCTTCGAGAGCCAGCGGTTCCTGTGCGCGGGGCGGGGGCTCATGCGTTCTTCCCCTTGCGGCCGGTGAAGCGGGTGACGAGGAACGACAGCAGCGCGGCGGCGAGCGCGAGGAGTACGGAGGCGGAGGCCGCGAGCCCGTAGTCGTTGCGGGAGAAGGCCGCGGTGTACGCGTACATGTTCGGTGTCCAGGTGGAGGAGACGGCTGACCCGGAGCCGCTGTTGAGGATCAGCGGCTCGGTGAACAGCTGGAGCGATCCGATGACGGTGAACAGCGCGACCATCACGACGGAGGCGCGGATCAGCGGGAGTTTGATGCTGAGGGCGGTGCGCCAGCCACCGGCGCCGTCCACCGTGGCCGCTTCGAGCACGGACCGGTCGATGGCCTGCAGCGCGGCGTAGAAGATCACCATGTTGTAGCCGAGCCACTCCCACAGCGCGATGTTGACGATGGAGGGGAGAGCACCCGAAGAGGAGAAGAAGTTGAATCCGATGCCGCCGGAGTGCATCGCGGAGACCACCGGGCTCAGTCCGGGTGTGTAGAGGTACACCCAGATCAGTGCGGCGATGATGCCGGGCACGGCGTGCGGCAGGAAGAGCGCCAGCTGGAAGAAGCGCTTGGCACGGGCCAGCGCGGAGTCCAGCAGCAGCGCCAGTGCGAGGGCCCCGCAGACCATCAGGGGGATGTAGATGACGCAGTATCCGAGGAGTACGCCGAAGCCCTCGCGGAAGGCCCGGTCACCCAGCGCCGCCGCGTAGTTGTCGAGACCGGAGAAGACGGACTCGGTGCCGCCGAACCCCAGTCCCGACTGCTTCTCGGTGAAGAGGCTGAGCCAGACCGCGTATCCGATCGGCACCAGCATCACAGCGGTGAACAGGACGTAGAAGGGGGTCAGCAGTATTGCGGCGGCGCGGGTGCGGGCCTTCATTCCGATCAGCCCTCGACCTTCAGGCCGCGCTTCTTCAGTTCCTTGACGGTCGCGTCATGGCCTGCCTTGACCGCGTCGGGGATCGTGGTGCCACCACTGGCCACCTTGCCGAACTCGTCCTTGATCGCGGTGTTCGTGGTGCCGGTCGCCGGGCCCCAGGTCCAGCCCTGCTTGATCGAGGCAGCCGCGGTGCCGAACAGCTGGTAGATGTCCTGGCCGCCGTAGAACGAGGCGTCGAAGGACTCCTTCGCGACGGGCAGCAGCTCCGTGGCGGCCGGGTAGGCGCTCGAAGTACCCGAGGAGATACGGGCCTTGACGCCCTCCTTGGTGGTCGACATCCACTTGGCGAACTCGACCGCGGCATCGACGTGCTTGCTGCCCTTGGTCACGGCCCAGGTGGAGCCGCCGAGCATGCCGCTGGCGGGCTTACCGTCCCAGGACGGCATCGGGGCGACGGCCCACTTGCCGCTCTGCTCGGGCAGCGTCGCCTTCATGACGCCCGCTCCCCAGGCGGCGCCGAGGTAGCCGATGGTGCCGCCGCTCTTCAGGGAATTGGTCCACTCCGGGCTGAACGACGCCTGCGAGCGGATCAGGTCGTCCTTGACCAGGCCCTGCCAGTAGTCGGAGACCTTGGTGGTGGCGGGATCGGTGGTGTTGATCTTCCAGGTGTCACCGTCGGCCTTGAACCACTGGGCCCCGGCCTGCCAGACCATGGCCTGGAAGGTGGTCGGGTCGTCCGGGAAGAAGGTGCCGATCCGGGCCTTCTTGTCGGCCTTCTTGATCTTCTCGGCGGCCTTGCGGAAGTCGTCCCAGGTCTTGGGGACTTCGACGCCGTACTTGGTGAAGAGGTCCTTGCGGTAGTAGAACGCCTGCGGCGACGCGTCGAAGGGGACGGCCCAGTTCTTGCCGCCGAGGGTGGTCTGCTCCACGGCCTGCGGCAGGAACTTCTTCTTGACGTCGTCGGTCATGTACGAGCTGATGTCCTGGAGCGCGCCCTGGCTGACGTACTCCGGCAGCTGCGGGTACTCGATGGAGACCAGGTCGGGGGCGTTGCCCGCCTTGACCGCGTTGGAGATCTTGGCGTAGCCGCCCGCGTTGCCGGACGGGATCTCCTCGAACTTCACGTGGATGTTCTTGTGCGAGGCGTTGAACGCGTCCACGGTCTCCTTGGAGCCCTTGGTCCAGCCCCAGTAGGTGATGTTCGCGGGCTTGCCGTCCGTGGCCTTCGCGGTGTCGTCGCCGCTGCCGCCGCAAGCCGTGAGGACGGCCAGGGCGGTGGCGGCGCCGGCTATGGAAAGGGACGTTCTGCTCCAACTGCGGCTCACAGCGAGACTCCTGAGCTAGCGGCGACATTGACGTTGGCCGTGATCCTTGGCCTCTCAATGACCGAAGTCAAGAGCGAAAGATTGAATGATCGAAAAAAGATCAGAGCGTTATCGGAATCCAGGGTCCGCCGGACGCGCTCCGGGGGCCTGCTACGGGCCGCCCACCAGCCTGCTACGGGCCGCCCGTCGGCCCCCTACGGGAGCGCGCCGGCCCCGCAGGAAGCCCGTACGTGGAGCCGGGGCAGCAGCGCCAGATGCCTGCCCGGCTCCAGCCCGCGCGGCTCCGTGCCCAGCCGCTCGACCAGCAGCCGGGTCCCGTGCCGCCCCACCTGGCGTTTGGGCGGAGCCACCGCGGTGAGCGGGGTGTCCGCCAGCGCGGCCACCTCGTCGTCGTAGGCCACCAGGGCCAGGTCCTCGGGCACCCGGACACCCAGCTCGGCCAGGCGCTGCACCAGGTGGATCGCGTCCACGTCGTTGTGCACCAGGGCCGCCGTCACCCCGCCCGACACGACGGCCTCCTGCACGGCCCGTACGGCCTCCTCGAAGCGCCCCCGGTCCAGCTCCGCGGGCACCGAGCCGATCACCGGGCGCGGCTGCTCCAGACCCAGCGCACCCAGCGCCTCGTCGTACCCGGCCCGTACGGCCAGCGCCGTCGGACTGTCGGCGCGCGCCACCAGCAGCGGCGCTCCGTGGCCGAGGCCGACCAGGTGGCGCACGGCCAGCAGCACCCCGTGCCGGTGGTCGGAGCAGACCCGGTCCAGATCGTCCAGGGCGCTGCCGGGCGCGGGCTCCCGCTCCAGCAGCACGGCGGGCACGGGCAGTTCGGCCATCCAGTCCCCGTACGCCGCCTGATCGCCCGCGCCCTGCCAGCCGGGCGCGATCAGCAGCCCCTCGGCGCCCGACGCGAGCAGCCCCTCCGTGCGGGCCCTGTCCTGCTCGGGGCGGTAGTCGGAGATCCGCAGGATCAGCCGGGCGCCCGCTTCGGCCGCCGCCTCGTGCGCGCCTCTGATCACTTCGGCGAAGTAGTACGTCGCCGAAGGGGCCAGCAGGCCGAGGACCGGCCCGCCGCTGCCCGCGGACGAGCCCGTCCCGCCCGCGGCTGCCGCCGACTGCGGCCAGGAGACCGACCCGTGGACCCGGTCGAGCAGCCCGCGCTCGGCCAGCGCCTCGACGTCCCGCCGCACCGTGACGGGGGAGACCCCGAGGCGGCCGGCGAGATCGGAGACCCGGGCCGAGCCCTGTTCCCGTACCAGTTCGAGCAGTCGGTCATGACGTTCGGCAGCGCTCTCGCGCACGGCGGCACTCCCCCTCGCGGTGTGGTGGCTCGCTCTCAAGGCGAGACCCTAATGCAATTTGATCGAACGATGGGAGTTTCGATCATTCGTCACTCTTCCATTGACGTTCGATCATTCCCGGGTTCAAGATTCCGGCGACGCCGCAGTCCGCCGCCTTCAGGGAGCATCATGCCCACGCCGACCCCGCACCCAGCGAGCCCGTACACCGGCTGGACCCGCGCGCACTGGGAGAAGGCGGCCGATGAACTCCTGCTGGCGGTACGGCCGTGGGCATCGCCCCGTCACGGCCTGATCAACCTCCCCGGCCTCCGCCCCAGTTGGTCGGGGACGCGTTCCGACGGCCTCGAAGGGTACGCCCGTACCTGGCTCCTCGCCGCGTTCCGGGTCGCCGGGGCGGAGGGCCGGGATCCGCACGGCTTCCTCCCCCGGTACGCCGAGGGCCTGGCGGCGGGCACCGCGCCCGGTCCGGCGGGTGCGCCGGGTACCGCATCGGGTCTGCTGGGGCCGGACTCCTGGCCGCAGATGGCCGGAACCCGGCAGGCCGTCGTCGAGTCCGCGTCCGTCGCGCTGGGCCTGCGCGTCACCCGCCCCTGGCTCTGGGACACCCTCGACGACCGCACCCGGCAGCAGGCCGTCGACTGGCTGCTGCCCGCTCTCGACCCGTCACCGGTGAACAACAACTGGTGGCTCTTCGGCCTCACCGTTGCCGGATTCCTCCAGGACGCGGGTATCGAGACCGACCGGGCCCGCCGGACGATCGGCCGCTCGCTGGAGCGCATCGAGGAATGGTGGCTCGGCGACGGCTGGTACAGCGACGGCCCCAACCGCTCCTTCGACCACTACAACGCCTGGGCGATGCACTTCTACCCGGTCCTGCACGCCCATCTCGCGGGCGACCGGGAACTCCTCGCCCGGTACGGGCCCCGGCTGCACGCCCATCTCGACGCGTACACGCGGATGTTCGGCGCAGACGGCGCACCCATGCCGTACGGCCGCTCGCTCACCTACCGGTTCGCCGCCGCGGCAGCACCCTGGCTCGGCGCGCTGACCGGCCACACCCCGCTCAGCCCTGGCGCCACCCGCCGCCTCGCCTCCGGCACCCTGCGCTACTTCCTGGACCCGGCCGCACCCGATGGCCGTACGCACGAGCGCGCGACCGACGAGCACGGGCTGCTCACGCTGGGCTGGCACGGTCCGTACGCGCCGATCATCCAGACGTACTCGGGCCCCGCGTCCCCCTACTGGGCGTCCAAGGGATTCCTCGGTCTGCTGATGCCCGCCGACCACCCGGTGTGGACGGCGGACGAGGAGCCGCTGCCGTCCGAAACGGCCGACACGGTCACCACCCTGGCCACGCCCCACCTGCTGATCCAGTCCACCGCCGCCGACGGACTCGTACGCCTCCACAACCACGGCAGCAACCACGTGGGCCAGGACGAGGACCCGGGCTACGCCCGCTACGCGTACTCCACCCGCACCGGCCCCACCAGTCCCGCCACTACCACCGGCCCCGCCACTACCACCGGCCCTGCCACCACCGACTCGGGCTCCACGGACGCGGCTGCCGCCGGTTCCGGCTCCGGCACCGATTCCGGTGCCGACGCCACCGAACACGCCCCGCGCGACAACCACTTCGCGCTCCTCACCGACGCAGGACCCACCGTCCGGGGCCCGGCCACCCCCCTGACCAGCGGCTCCGGCTGGGCCGCCTCCGTCACCACCCCGCTCCCCGGCGTACGGATCGTGTCCGCCACCCTCGCCCACGGCCGCGCCGAACTCCGCGCCCACCTGGTCCTCGGAGCCGAGCCGGGAACCCCCGTACGCCAGACCGGCTGGGCCACCACACCGGCCACACCCGTACCGGCCGCACCAGCCACCCCGACACCGGCCGCACCCACAGCACCGCCCGCCTCGCCCGGCACAGCCGCCACCGGCGCACTCACCGCCCAACTCCACCCCGTCCACGGCTACACCGGGACCCCACGGCAACTCGCCGCAGGTTCCACCCTGTTCGGCCCGCGCTCGGACGTCCTCGCGCTCGACGGCCGTACCACCGCACCCGCGTCGCTCTTCGTCAGCCTCGCGTCGCTCACCGCCGAGCCGGACCCCGCCCCCGCGGACACGCTCGCGGACATCCGCGTCAACGACCCCCGCACGATCCATGTGACCTGGCAGGACGGCACCACCGCCGTACTGCAACTCCCGGAGGAATCATGAGACATCGCCGTACGTACACCGCCCTGACCGCCGCGTCCCTCACCGCGCTCGCGGTCACCGGGCTCACCGCCCAGGCCCAGGCGGCGCCCCGGCCCGGCGCCACGTTCCACGTCGACTGCTCGGCCACCGCGGGCAGCCGGAGCGACGGCTCCGTCCGGCACCCCTGGACCACGCTCGACCAGGCCAACGCGCACACCTACGGCCCCGGCGACCGTCTCCTCTTCAAGCGGGGCGCGACCTGTACGGGTTCCCTCACCCCGAAGGGAGCGGGCTCGTCCCGCGCGTCCTTCACGATCGCCGACTACGGCACCGGCCGGGACCGTGCGGTGATCGACGGAGCGGGCACCCACGATGCCGTACTCCTCTCCAACACCCAGTACGTCCACCTGTCCGGGCTGGAGATCACCAACGCCGAGAACCCGGGCAGCGAGCGCAACGCAGTGCGGCTGCGGCTGACCGACTACGGCACCGCGCACGGCTTCGAGATCGACCACCTCTACATCCACGACGTGCGCGGTGGTGACTCCAAGACCCTCACCGGTTCCAGCGCCATCCACGTCGACGTCGAGGGCACCGCCAAGGCGAGCAACTACGACGGCCTGGACATCCACCACAACCGCATCGAGGACGTCGACCGGGAAGGCATCTACTTCAAGTCGACCTTCTCCAAGCGCGATCTGGTCGGCGAGCAGCAGGACCCGAACGTGTACCCGGGCGCCTGGACCCCGTCGACCCGTGTCCGGGTCGCCGACAACACGCTGAAGTCCATCGGCGGCGACGGCATGAAGCTGGACACCACCAGCGGCGCGGTCGTGGAGCGCAACCGTGTCGACGGCTTCCAGCTGCGCTCGCCCTCCGCCAACGCGGGCATCTGGACCTTCAACACCGACGACACGCTGATCCAGTACAACGAGGTCTCGGGCGGCGGGAACAGCCACGACGGCATGTCCTTCGACGCCGACGGCGCCTCCAGCCACACGGTCTTCCAGTACAACTACAGCCACGACAACAAGGGCGGCTTCCTGCTGGTCTGCCCCTACAGCGGCGCGAAGACCGTGGACACGGTCGCCCGTTACAACGTGAGCCACAACGACGGCACCCGGCTGCTGCAGAACTGCGCGGGACCGATCCTCAACACCCAGATCTACAACAACTCGTTCTCCAACAAGGAGACGATCCCCGGCTACCTGGTGCAGGACGACAACGGCAGCCCCGCCACCACGCAGCACGAGCAGTACATCCGCAACAACATCTTCGTGAGCGAGGGCACCGGCGGCTACGGCTTCAGCAACCCGACCGCAGGGCTCTCCTTCGACCACAACGCCTTCTACGGCATCGACATGACCCGCCCCAACCCGGGAGGCATCACCGCCGACCCGCTGCTGCGCGATGACTTCAAGCTGGCGAAGGGCTCGCCCGCCCTCGGCGCGGGGACGGTCGTGGCGGACAACGGAGGCAAGGACTACTTCGGCAACAAGCTGAAGCCGGGCGCCCCCAACATCGGCGCCTACGCGGGCCCCGGCACCGACCGGTAGCGGCCGGCGGGACCAACGGTCCCGCGGGACCGGGACGGTCGGTCCTACTGCGGCCCGTACTTGCGGCCTGTCTTGGAGGTGATCCCTCCGAGCAGGCCGCGCGGCGCCAGCTTCGCCGCACCCATCAGCGCCTTGTACCGCGGGTCCGGGATCGACAACGACTTGCCGCGCGCGAGATCCGTGAGCGCGGCAGCCACCAGCTTGTCCGCGTCCAGCCACATCCAGCCGGGGATGTTGTCCGTACCCATCCCGGCCCGCTCATGGAACTCGGTACGGACGAACCCCGGGCACAGCGCCATCAGCCGTACCCCCGAACCGGCCAGGTCCCGCGCCGCGCCCTGGGTGAACTGCACGACCCACGCCTTCGAAGCGCCGTACGTCCCGCGCGGCAGGAACGCCGCCACCGAGGCCACATTGACGACGCCGCCGCGCCCGCGGTCCCGCATCCCCGGAACCGCGGCCGAGGTCAGCCGCAGCACCGCCTCGCAGTGCACCTTCAGCATCATCAACTCGTCCGCCACGGAGACGTCGAGGAAGCGGCCCTTGTTGCCGAACCCGGCGTTGTTGACCAGCAGATCGATGGCGTTCCGCGGGTCCGAGAGACGCTCCTCGACGGAGGAGATCCCGTCCTCGATGGCCAGATCCGCGGTCAGCACCTCGGCCTCGATGCCGTGCAGATCGTGCAGTTCGGTCGCCTGACGCCGGAGCCGTTCGGTATCGCGCGCCACCAGGACGAGGTTGTGCCCGTCCGTGGCCAGACGCCGTGCGAAGGCGGCTCCGATTCCCGCTGTGGCGCCCGTGATCAGTGCTGTTGTCATGGGCGGAACGTTAGACGGTCCCGTAGACGGCGAGCGGCCTTCACTGCCCCGCTACCCCGTACTTGGCGGTGTATGCACGCGCCTCCCGGAGCAGCCCGGACTCCATCCACTCCGCTGCCACCAGCGTGCCCGGCAGCAGCTCGCGTTCGACGGTCGCCGCCCGGAACAGCAGCGCGACGGTGATGTCGTGGTCCGGCCGGTGCACGACCTCGATCGGGTCGCCCGCGGTGAACGCACCCGGCTCGATCACCCGCAGCAGCGCCCCGGGCGCCCCGGCCCGGGTGAACCGCTTGACCCACCCCGGCTCGCCGACGTGATTCTGGAACGTACGGCAGGGGATGCGCCCGCCGGTGACTTCGAGCACCACCTCGGGCCCCACCCGCCACCGCTCCCCGATCAGGGCGCCGGTCACATCGACCCCGCCGGTGGTGAGGTTCTCGGCGAACGCGCCGTCGGCCAGCGGGCGCCCCAACTCCCGCTCCCAGGCGTCGAGGTCCTCGCGCGCGAAGGCGTACACCGCCCGGTCGTCGCCGCCGTGGAACCGCAGGTCGCAGACCGAGTCGCCCTCGACCCCACCGGCGCCGACCCCTGGCGGCCCCGGCGAGAACACCCGTACGGGCCCTTCGACCGGCCGCTTGTCCACCCCGGTCATCCCGCCCACGGCATCCGTGTACGCGGCGGACCGGGCCTTCCCCACATTCACCGACAGAAGCTTCATGGAGAAAGGCTAGAGGCTCACCATCAAAGCCACTACACGATTATCCGCACCCTCCCCAAGAACCCCTTATGCTCGAATCATGATCGAGGCCCGTCACCTCCGTGTCCTGCGCGCCGTCGCCACCACCGGCTCCTTCTCCGCCGCCGCGCGGGAACTGGGCTGCACCCAGCCCGCGGTCAGTCAGCAGATGAAGGCGCTGGAGGCCTCGTCGGGTACGACGCTGCTGATCCGTACGGGCCGCGAAATGCGCCTGACCCAGGCCGGTGAGGCCCTGGTGCGCCACGCGGCGGGCATCCTCGCCGGGCTGACCGCCGCGGAGGAGGAGGTCGCCGCCATCGCCGGACTGCGCGCGGGCCGCGTACGGCTGGTGTCGTTCCCCAGCGGCAGCTCGACGCTGGTGCCCACGGCCCTGGCCGCGCTGCGCGCCGCACACCCGGGTACCCGGGTCTCCCTGGTCGAGGCGGAGCCACCGCGCTCGGTCGACCTGCTGCGCGACGGCGACTGCGACGTCGCACTCGCCTTCCGCTACGGGCCCGCCACGGACGAGTGGGACGACCTGGTCGTGCGCCCGCTGCTCACCGACCGCATGGTCGGACTGGTCCCGGAGGGGCACCGGCTGGCCGATGCGGACACGATCACCGTCGGCGATCTCGCCGAGGAGTCCTGGATCGCGGGCTGCCCGCGGTGCCGCCGCCAGCTGGTGGAGGTCTGCGAGGGCGCCGGCTTCACGCCCCGCATCGACTTCGCGACCGACGACTATCCGGCGGTGATCGGCCTGGTCGGCGCGGGCCTCGGGGTCGCGGTGCTGCCGGAACTGGCGATCGAGTCGGTGCGTCCGAAGGGCGCCAGGACGGTGTCGGTGGAACCGGCCGTACAGCGCGAGATCGTCGCGCTGACCCTGCCCGACCTGGCACAGGTGCCCGCGGTGGCGGCGACCCTGGACCGGCTCGCCCAGGCCGCCACCCGCTGAGCCGACGGCAGGGGTACGGGCCGAGGCCCCCTGAAGGAACGTTTCTCCTTCGGTGAGCTGCGGGTGACCGTCAAGCGGGGCCGGGGCCGTTGGGTGTGGCGGCGGTGATCAGCCGGTTGCGGGCCCGGCCCATGAGCTCCTCGCGTTCGTCCTCGGTCAGCCCACCCCACACTCCGTACGGCTCGCGCACGGCGAGCGCGTGCGCGGCGCACTCGGCACGGACCGGGCAGCGCATGCACACCTCCTTCGCCGAGGTCTCGCGGGCGCTTCGCGCCGCACCTCGTTCGCCCTCCGGGTGGAAGAAGAGCGAGCTGTCCACCCCACGGCAGGCCGCGAGGAGCTGCCAGTCCCATAGATCGGCGTTGGGTCCGGGAAGGCGGGAGAAATCTGCCATTGCTTGTCCCCTTTAAGCCGTGACCGTGCATCCACGATGTAAGTAGATGTAAATATGACTCATTACGAATCTAGTCACAGACACCACCAAAATGGAAGAAGAGCAGCTAAATGGGTCACAACTGCTCAATACGGGCAATTGGGGCGTGGGGCTCTCCTCTGCGACCGTCCCCTCACGTAGAGTGTCGAAGGCGGCGGTCCCGCCCGTAACTCTTTCGAGTGACCATCGTTGAGAGTGCGTGGGCGGTTGAGACAAGAACCACTCGGGCACATGTCCGAGAGGCATCGACCGCACAGGTGACGATTCGTACCCAGCCTGGAGGCCCAAGGTGACGCGCATCAGCTGCGGAGGGCGGTCATGACATCCGTCCTCGTCTGCGACGATTCCCCGCTTGCCCGAGAAGCGCTCCGTCGGGCGGTCGCGACCGTGCCCGGCGTCGAGCGTGTGACCACGGCGGCCAACGGCGAGGAAGTTCTTCGCCGCTGGGGTGCCGACCGTTCGGACCTGATTCTGATGGACGTACGCATGCCCGGTCTGGGCGGCGTCGAGACGGTGCGGCGGCTGCTCTCCGCGGACCCCGGTGCCCGGATCATCATGCTGACCGTTGCCGAGGACCTGGACGGTGTCGCGCTGGCGGTCGCCGCCGGTGCCCGCGGCTATCTGCACAAGGACGCCTCGCGCGCCGAACTGCGGGCGACGGTCACGCAGGCGCTCGCCGATCCGACCTGGCGGCTCGCCCCGCGGCGGCTGCGTTCGGCCGAGATGGGCGCGGCACCCACGCTCACCGCGCGGGAGATCCAGGTGCTCGAAGGGATGAGCCACGGCCGGTCGAATGCGGAGATCGGCCGCGAACTCTTCCTCTCCGAGGACACGGTGAAGACGCACGCCAGGAGGCTCTTCAAGAAGCTCGGAGCGTCGGACCGCGCCCACGCGGTGGCGCTCGGTTTCCGATGGGGCCTGGTTCGTTAGAAGATGACCGGCAGGACCCCCCGTCCGCTCGGTGGCGGACGGGGTGGCGGACGCCCCAACTCTGTTTCCCGCGTGATGCCGCATCCTTGAGTTGTGGAGTTCCTCGGGGACGAGTCGTTCGAGCGGGAGGGGAGGGCGCAGGGGATGAGTTCCGGCGCACCTGCTCATAACGCTTCAGTGCACAACTACGAGCGCGGTGAAGCGGATGGTTCGGTGCCGAGGCACCATGGACCGATGCGCGACGACGAGGCTGCGAATGCCCATGGGGCGATCGGTGCACTCGTTCACCTGGCCGTCGACGGCGACCAGCAGGCGACGCACGATCTGCTGGCCCATGTCCACCCACTGGCCCTGCGCTACTGCCGTACGCGGCTGAACCGGCTGCCCGGTGATGCCCGCCACTTCGTGGAGGACCTCGCGCAGGAGGTCTGTGTCGCCGTCCTGATGGCGCTGCCGCGCTACAAGGACACCGGCCGGCCCTTCGAGGCCTTCGTCTTTGCCATTGCCACGCACAAGGTCGCCGACCTCCAGCGGGCGGCCATGCGGCATCCGGGGTCGACGGCAGTGCCGTCCGACGAGATGCCGGAACGGCCCGACGATTCGCTCGGCCCCGAGGAGCGCGCGCTGCTCAGCAGCGATGCCGCCTGGGCCAAGAAGCTGCTCGCCAACCTCCCTGAGAACCAGCGGGAACTGCTCGTCCTGCGGGTCGCGGTCGGGCTGACCGCCGAGGAGACCGGGCAGCTGCTGGGCATGTCCCCGGGAGCGGTACGGGTCGCGCAGCACCGCGCGCTGAGCAGGCTGCGGGCGCTCGCCGAGCAGTAGGCGGGGCCGATCGGGCCCACCGGGACCGGCGGGGCTGTGCTGTCCGCCGTACGGAAACGCGCCCCTGTACGGAACGGGTCTCCGCGGCCCGCGCGGAGGGCGGCTCCCGCGCGCGGTAGGAACCTCCAAGGATTCCCGATCAGGTCGATCGTGGAATGAGACGCCTCCCGAGCCCGTTAGCATGGACATCCGCACCGATCAAGGCCATATGGGGAAGGTGTCATGACTGCAAACGTCGACGGAGTGCCCGAGAAATTCGCGACGCTCGGGCTGACATACGACGACGTGCTGCTGTTGCCGGGCGCATCGGAAGTGCTCCCGAACGCGGTCGACACCTCGTCCCGCATCTCGCGGAACGTCACCGTGAACATTCCGCTGCTGTCCGCCGCCATGGACAAGGTCACCGAGGCCCGTATGGCCATCGCGATGGCACGTCAGGGCGGCGTCGGCGTGCTGCACCGCAATCTTTCGATCGAGGACCAGGCCAACCAGGTCGATCTGGTCAAGCGCTCCGAGTCCGGCATGGTCACCGACCCGATCACGGTGCACCCCGACGCGACGCTGGGCGAGGCCGACGAGCTGTGCGCCAAGTTCCGCATCAGCGGCGTGCCGGTGACGGACCCGGCGGGCAAGCTGCTCGGCATCGTCACCAACCGTGACATGGCCTTCGAGTCGGACCGCAGCCGCCAGGTGCGCGAGGTCATGACGCCGATGCCGCTGGTCACCGGCAAGGTCGGCATCTCCGGGGCCGACGCCATGGAGCTGCTGCGCCGCCACAAGATCGAGAAGCTTCCGCTGGTCGACGAGGCGGGCATCCTCAAGGGCCTGATCACGGTCAAGGACTTCGTCAAGGCCGAGAAGTACCCCAACGCCGCCAAGGACGCCGAGGGCAGGCTGCTCGTCGGCGCCGCGGTCGGGGCGAGCCCCGAGGCGCTGGACCGGGCCCAGGCGCTGGCCGAGGCCGGAGTCGACTTCCTGATCGTCGACACCTCGCACGGCCACAACAGCAACGCCCTCAACTGGATGGCGAAGATCAAGTCGAGTGTCGGCGTGGACGTCATCGGCGGCAACGTCGCGACCCGCGACGGCGCCCAGGCGCTGCTCGACGCGGGCGTCGACGGGGTCAAGGTCGGTGTCGGCCCCGGCTCGATCTGCACCACGCGAGTGGTCGCCGGTATCGGCGTCCCGCAGGTCACGGCGATCTACGAGGCCGCGCTCGCCGCGCGAGCGGCCGGTGTCCCGGTGATCGGTGACGGCGGCCTCCAGTACTCGGGCGACATCGGCAAGGCGCTCGCCGCCGGTGCCGACAGCGTCATGCTCGGCAGCCTCCTCGCGGGCTGCGAGGAGTCGCCCGGCGAGCTGCTCTTCATCAACGGCAAGCAGTTCAAGTCGTACCGGGGCATGGGCTCGCTCGGCGCGATGCAGACGCGCGGCCAGGCCCGCTCGTACTCCAAGGACCGCTACTTCCAGGCCGACGTCTCCTCCGACGACAAGCTCGTGCCCGAGGGCATCGAGGGTCAGGTGCCCTACCGGGGTCCGCTGGCCAACGTCCTGCACCAGCTCGTCGGCGGGCTGCGCCAGACGATGGGCTATGTGGGCGCAGCCACCGTCGACCAGATGGAGAGCAAGGGCCGGTTCGTCCGGATCACCTCGGCGGGCCTCAAGGAGAGCCACCCGCACGACATCCAGATGACGGTCGAGGCACCGAACTACACCCGGCGCTGAGGCGTACGCACCACCTCGGAAGCCCGCGGGCCGGACGGCCCGCGGGCTTCCGCGCGCGCGTCGGGGATACTGGAACGGCAGACATAGAGGGAAAGGCCACACATCGTGACTGAGATCGAGATCGGGCGCGGCAAGCGCGGCCGAAGGGCGTACGCGTTCGACGACATCGCCATCGTGCCGAGCCGGCGCACCCGGGACCCGAAGGAGGTCTCGATCGCCTGGCAGATCGACGCCTACCGGTTCGAGCTGCCGTTCCTGGCCGCCCCGATGGACTCGGTCGTGTCACCGCGGACCGCGATCCGGATCGGCGAGATGGGCGGCCTCGGCGTACTGAACCTCGAAGGTCTGTGGACGCGGTACGAGGACCCGCAGCCGCTGCTGGACGAGATCGCCGAGCTGGACGAGGAGACGGCGACCCGGCGTCTGCAGGAGATCTACGCGGCGCCGATCCAGGAGGACCTGATCGGTCTGCGCATCAAGGAGGTGCGCGACTCGGGTGTGGTCACCGCGGCGGCGCTCTCCCCGCAGCGCACCGCCCAGTTCTCCAAGGCGGTCGTGGACGCGGGCGTCGACATCTTCGTCATCCGCGGTACGACGGTCTCGGCCGAGCACGTCTCCGGTGCCGCCGAGCCGCTGAACCTGAAGCAGTTCATCTACGAGCTGGACGTCCCGGTCATCGTGGGCGGCTGCGCGACGTACACCGCGGCCCTGCACCTGATGCGCACCGGCGCGGCGGGCGTGCTGGTCGGCTTCGGCGGCGGCGCCGCGCACACCACGCGCAACGTGCTGGGCATCCAGGTCCCGATGGCGACCGCGGTCGCCGATGTGGCCGCGGCCCGCCGCGACTACATGGACGAGTCCGGCGGCCGGTACGTCCACGTCATCGCGGACGGCGGCGTCGGCTGGTCGGGCGACCTGCCGAAGGCCATCGCGTGCGGTGCGGACTCGGTGATGATCGGCTCCCCGCTGGCCCGCGCGTCGGACGCGCCGGGCCGGGGCCACCACTGGGGCATGGAGGCCGTCCACGAGGACGTGCCGCGCGGCAAGCTGGTGGACCTGGGCATCGTCGGTACGACCGAGGAGATCCTGGCCGGCCCCTCGCACATCCCGGACGGTTCGATGAACTTCTTCGGTGCGCTGCGCCGCTCGATGGCGACCACGGGCTACAGCGAGCTGAAGGAATTCCAGCGCGTCGAGGTGACGGTGGCGGACGCGCAGCACAAGCGCTGAGCCCCTGAGGCGGATCTACACGACGGGGCCCCGTTGCCGGAACCGGCAGCGGGGCCCCGTCGTGCGTACGGCGGGAGCGGCGGTCAGGCGGCTGCCTTCCTGGCACCCGAGAAGGCGGCGATGACGCCGAGGGCCAGGAAGACGAACGACATGAAGTCCAGGCTCTCCTTCCAGGCGCTCGACAGCAGGCCGAAATTCTGGAAGAACAGCTCGGACACGGAGACCGGCGCCGACTTGGCGATGATGATGGCCGCGCCGAGCAGTTCGCCGAGGTAGATCGCGACGAGTGCGAGGGCCGCGCTGACGAAGGGAAGCACGGGGTTGCGCCCGCCGACCTTGCCCGCGGCGAAGCCGATCACGAAGCCCACGCCGAGCGCGGCATAGCTCACCTCGCGCTCGATGGCGCCGCCGAGGGCCCCGTAGATCCCTGCGGCGACGAGCGCGACGACCAGCGCGACCACCACACCGCCCGCCAGGTTGTCGCGCACCGGTGCCGGAGGCGGTGCCATCGGGTAGCCGAAGGCCGACGGCTGTCCGGGCTGGGGCTGTCCGGGCTGCTGGGGTGCGTCGTTCGGGTCCGACGGGTACGGCGGTGGCACGGGCTGGCTCATGGTGGGTCCCCCCTGGGACAGAAGCGCACGACTGTGCGAGAAGCGAACGTCGCACGCTAGCAGTCCCCACCGACAATCACCCACGGCATTCCCTCACGGCATTCACCCAGGACCTTCACAGCCGGTGGGCGGCTCCCGCCGGGGTGGCTCCCCTGGTGTCCAGCAGGAGCTGGGCCTTCACGGAGAGGCCCTGGAGGTCGTAGGTGCGGTGCTGCTGGAGCAGAACGGTCAGATCGGCGCCCGCCGCCGCCTCGTACAGCGAGTCGGCACGGGGCACCGGCACGTCGCGGATGCGCCAGTCGGGGACGTACGGGTCGTGGTAGCTCACCGAGGCGCCGAGGTCCATCAGACGCCGGGCGATCTCTCCCGCGGGGGAGTTCTCCTGGTCGGCGAGATCGGGCTTGTACGTCACGCCGAGCAGCAGCACGCGGGCGCCGCGCGCCGACTTGCCGTGCTCGTTGAGGAGGGTGGCGCAGCGCTGGATGACGTACTGCGGCATCCGGTCGTTGACCTGCTGCGCGAGTTCGACCATGCGCAGCGGCCGGACCGTGTGCGGGGGACCGGCGGTGTCCACCGGGACGCCGTGGCCGCCGACGCCGGGGCCCGGACGGAAGGCCTGGAAGCCGAAGGGTTTGGTCTCGGCGCAGCGGATGACGTCCCAGAGGTCCACGCCCAGCTCGTGGCAGAGCACGGCCATCTCGTTGACCAGGGCGATGTTGACGTGCCGGTAGTTCGTTTCGAGGAGTTTGGTCATCTCGGCCTCGCGGGGACCCCGGGCCCTGACGACCTTGTCGCTCAGTCGGCCGTAGAACGCCGCCGCGGATTCCGTGCAGGCGGGGGTCAGGCCGCCGATGACCTTGGGTGTCGCGGCGTAGGGGTGGTTGCGGTTGCCGGGGTCGAGGCGGCTGGGGGAGTACGCGAGGTGGAAGTCCCGGCCGGCCCGCAGCCCTGAGCCCTCCTCCAGGAGGGGGCGCAGGATCTCCTCGGTGGTGCCCGGGTAGACGGCCGATTCGACGATGACCGTGGTGTGCGGGCGCAGCCGTGCGGCGAGCGCACGGGTCGCGTCGGCGACCGGGGTCAGATCGAGCGCCCGGTCCTCGCCGAGCGGGGTGGGCGCGCAGATGACGGCGGTACGCACCCGGCCCAGTTCGGCCGGATCGGTGACGGGCCGGAAGCCCCCCGAGAGCATCCGGCGGATGTCGGCCGCGCTGAGGGAGCCGTCGACGGGGGTGTGACCGGCGGCGAGTTGGAGGAGTCGGCGTGGGTCGGTGTCGTATCCGATCGTTTCGAGGCCGGTGGCGACTGCGGCCTGGGCGAGCGGCAGGCCGAGGTGACCGAGTCCGATGACGGCGAGATCTGCGGGCATGGGGTGATCCGCTTCCCAATAGCCGGAGGGGGACGAGAGCGCAAGTCCTGTGGACCATGCAATGTCAGGTTAGGAGTAAATATGACCGATTTGCGGTATTGGGCGGGTCCGGGTGTCCGTGTGTTGTCCACAGGCGGTGGCTGAAGTCGGCGAGGGCGGACAGAATCGGTGGTGTGCCGGACACCGTTCTGGCGGCCTGATCAACGGGAGGCAGCAGTGAGGACAGCGACACTGGGGCCCGAGGAGCGCACGGCAGCGCTCGCCGGGATGGCCGAGCGTGAACTGGATGTACTGGTCGTAGGGGCCGGTGTGGTCGGTGCGGGGACGGCGCTGGACGCCGCGACGCGCGGGCTCGCGACCGGTCTCGTCGAGGCGAGGGACTGGGCTTCGGGCACATCGAGCCGGTCGAGCAAGCTCATCCACGGCGGCTTGCGCTATCTGGAGATGCTCGACTTCACGCTCGTACGGGAGGCCCTGAAGGAGCGCGGGCTGCTCCTGGAGCGCCTGGCGCCCCATCTGGTGAAGCCGGTGCCGTTTCTCTATCCCTTGCAGCACAAGGGCTGGGAACGCTGGTACGCGGGCTCGGGCGTCGCGTTGTACGACGCGATGTCGGTCTCGTCGGGACACGGCCGCGGACTGCCGCTGCACCGGCACCTGACGCGCAAGCACGCGCTGCGGGTGGCGCCGGCGCTGAAGAAGGACGCGCTGGTCGGGGCGTTGCAGTACTACGACGCGCAGATGGACGACGCGCGCTATGTGACGACGCTGGTGCGGACGGCCGCGAGCTACGGCGCACTGGCCGCGAACCGCGCCCGGGTCATCGGCTTCCTGCGGGAGGGCGAACGGGTCGTCGGCGCGCGGGTGGAGGACGTCGAGACCGGTACCGAGTACGAGATCCGTGCCAAGCAGGTCGTCAACGCCACCGGGGTGTGGACGGACGACACCCAGGCGCTGATCGGCGAGCGCGGACAGTTCCATGTGCGGGCCTCGAAAGGCATCCATCTGGTCGTACCGAAGGACCGGATTCATTCCTCCACCGGGCTCATCCTGCGGACCGAGAAGTCGGTGCTGTTCGTGATCCCGTGGGGACGCCACTGGATCGTCGGGACCACGGACACCGACTGGGACCTGGACAAGGCGCACCCGGCCGCGTCCAGCGCCGACATCGACTACCTCCTCGAACACGTCAACTCGGTGCTTGCGACGCCCCTGACCAGGGACGACGTCCAGGGCGTGTACGCGGGCCTGCGGCCGTTGCTGGCCGGGGAGTCCGATGCGACCAGCAAGCTCTCGCGGGAGCACACGGTGGCGCATCCGGTGCCGGGCCTGGTGGTCGTCGCCGGCGGCAAGTACACGACGTACCGCGTGATGGCGAAGGACGCGGTGGACGAGGCGGTGCACGGGCTGGACCAGCGGGTCGCCGAGTGCGTCACGGAGAACGTGCCGCTGATCGGAGCAGAGGGCTACAACGCCCTGTGGAACGCGCGGGCGCGGATCGCCGCGCGCACCGGTCTGCACGTGGCCCGGGTCGAGCACCTGTTGAACCGCTTCGGCTCGATGACCCAGGAGCTGCTCGACCTGATCGTGGCGGACCCCTCGCTGGGCGAGCCGCTGGGCAGCGCGGACGACTATCTGCGGGCCGAGGTCGTCTATGCCGCTTCGCACGAAGGGGCCAGGCATCTGGACGACGTGCTGACCCGGCGTACACGCATCTCGATCGAGACCTTCGACCGGGGGACGCGCAGCGCGCGGGAGGCCGCCGAGTTGATGGCGAAGGTGCTCGGCTGGGACAAGGGCCGGACGGAGAAGGAGATCGCGCACTACGAGAAGCGGGTGGAGGCGGAGCGGGAGTCGCAGCGGCAGCCGGACGACCTGACGGCGGACGCGGCGCGGCTCGGGGCGCCGGACATATTGCCGCTGGGGTGACCGGGTGAGGACGGGCTGTCCGGGCCGGAGGCGGTCCGGACAGCCCGCGGGGGAAGCCCCGGGGCGGACCGGGTCCGCTCAGGGGCGGAACACCTCGCCCAGGACCTGTGGTTCGAGGTCCGGGCTGACGGGTCGTCGTCCGTGTCGGTCCGCATCGTCGTGGCGTGACTGCCGGGGGGATCCGTCTTCGGGGACCAGCCGTCCAGCGCCGTGCGCACGGGCTTGACCTCCGGTTCCCGGGGCAGGGACCCGTTGGCGGCGCCGAGCGGCGTCAGCAGCGGAGGGGCGGCCGGGACACGTCCCAGGGCAGGTCCTAGAACCTGTCCGACCAGCGGACGGTGTATCGGCATGGCGGGAAGACCTTCCTCCATGGCCCATGATGGTCGCCCGCGGACCCGGCACCATCACCGGTCCCGGAGTGAGAGACAATGGACGCTCTGCCAGGGCGGGTTGAACGCAGAGGGGACGCATGTCGGAGGCGGAGCAGGCGAAGGACACCAAGGGGCGCCTCCTGGCTGGGCGGTACCGGCTTGGAGAGGTGCTCGGCAAGGGCGGTATGGGCACGGTCTGGCGGGCCGTGGACGAGACGCTCGGCCGCACCGTCGCCGTGAAGGAGCTGCGCTTTCCCTCGGCCATCGACGAGGAAGAGAAGCGCAGGCTCGTCACGCGCACACTGCGCGAGGCGAAGGCGATCGCGCGGATCCGTAACAACGGCGCGGTGACCGTCTTCGACGTCGTGGACGAGGACGACCGGCCGTGGATCGTGATGGAGCTCGTCGAGGGCTGCTCGCTGGCCGAGTTGGTACGGGAGAAGGGTGCCCTCACACCCGTGCGCGCGGCCGAGGTGGGTCTCGCGATCCTCGACGTGCTGCGGCTGGCCCACCGTGAGGGCATCCTGCACCGCGACGTGAAACCGTCCAACGTGCTGATCGCCGAGGACGGCCGCGTCGTACTGACCGACTTCGGGATCGCCCAGGTCGAGGGCGACCCGTCCGTCACCTCGACGGGGATGCTGGTCGGCGCCCCCTCGTACATCTCGCCCGAGCGTGCCCGCGGTCACAAGCCGGGCCCTCCGGCCGACCTGTGGTCGCTGGGCGGGCTGTTGTACGCGAGCGTCGAGGGCGTGCCGCCGTACGACAAGGGCTCGGCCATCGCGACCCTCACCGCCGTGATGACCGAACCGGTCGATCCGCCGAAGAACGCGGGACCGCTGACAGAGGTCATCTACGGGCTGCTCGCGAAGGATCCGGCCCAGCGGCTCGACGACGCGGGGGCGCGGCGGCTGCTCAACGATGTGATCCACGCTCCGGTGGCGCCCGCCGCGGACGAGCCGGTCGCGCTGGACGCCACGCGGGTGGTTCCGCTGCCGCCCGTGCCCGACGAACCTGCGGCTGCGGACCGGTCGGGACGGGCCGGGGCCACGAACCCGTCGAAGCCCGCCAGGCAGCCCAGGGCTCCGAAGCCCGCGAAGCCTCCGCGGTCTCCGAACACCCCCGGCGCCAGGGACACGGCCGCGGCTGCCGCCGACCGGATGCGTGGCGCGCTGAAGTCCGTACGGAACGCCAGGTCCGAGCCCGCTCCGGCCGCGCCCGCGGCGGTACCCGCCGGTCAGGCCGCCCGGGTGCGGGCCTCGCTCACCGATGTCGTACCGCGCCGCACGCTGGTGATAATCGCGGCCGTCGTCGTGCTCCTGGTGCTCGGTACGGTCCTGGCCTTCGCCCTCAACGGGGGCGGCGACAAGGACAACCAGGGCAAGCCCAAGGGTGACAAGGGCACTTCGAGCTCCGCGACGGCCGGGGACGACAGCAAGGACAAGGGAAAGACGGGCGGGCAGGGCAAGAACGGCGGCCAGAACGACGGCAGTACCGCGCCGACGCCCGGCGACAAGGCGACCGAAGCCTCCAAGCCGTCCGCTGACGCCCTGCCCAGCGGGTACAAGAAGGTCTCGGACGGCCGGTTCCACTTCAGCATGGCGATACCCGCGGGGTTCCACCGCACGGGTATCGCCGGGCAGAACTCGGGCGGGATCTACAACGCGTCCGAGGGCGGCTTCCCGCGCGTCCAGATCGACTTCAACAGCTCGCCCGGGAACGACGCCGCCGGTGCCTGGCGGTCCGCGGAGGGCGGTGCTTCCAGGAGCATGGGCGCCTACAAGGGCCTCGGCATCCACGAGGTCGACTACAACGGCTATCCGACCGTCGCCGACTGGTCGTTCGAGCGGGACCAACACGGTGAGCGCGTCCGGGTGCTCAACCGCGGATTCAAGGTGGACGCCCACCGCGGGTATTCCATCATGGTCAGCTGCAAGGCGAGCGAATGGGACGGCGACGCGTGCACCACGCTGCGTAACACGGCGTTCAAGACATTCGCCCCCAAGAAGTGACCCAGGACACGTAAGGTGAGAAGTCGCGGACCGTACGCAGCCGCAATAGGCCCGTAATCGACCGTAATTGACGGTTTGACGTGACCTGAGACCAGTGATGTGACCAGGGAACAGCGCGCTTCGGGGAGGCGTCGTGGACGAGTACGCGGGAAGGGTCCTTGCCGACCGCTACCGTCTTCCGCTGCTGCCTTCCGATGAGTACGAACTGGCGGAGACCCGCGCGTTCGACACCTACAGCGGGCAGGAAGTCCTCGTCCGGCAGGTGCCGTTGCCGGAGGTCGTGGACGCGGAGATGGTCGACGAGGGCGGCGCCGGGGCGCGGGCCGCCGGCGGGCCCGGGGTGCCGTCGCAGCGGCGGATGTCCGGGCGTACCACCCGGCGGCCCGCCGAACCGGCCGTACTGCGCGCCATCGAGGCGGCCCAGTCCGCCGCGCAGATCCCCGACCACCCCCGTCTCGACCAGGTCTTCGACGTCTTCGCCGAGGGCGGCTCGCTCTGGGTGGTGAGCGAACTGGTCGACGCCAGGCCGCTGGCCGCGATGCTGGCCGAGCGCCCGCTGAATCCGTACCGGGCCGCCGAGATCGCCTCGGACGTGCTCACCGCGCTGCGCGTGCTGCACGCGCACGGCTGGACCCACCGGAACATCACCGCCCGCACCGTGCTGGTCTGTGAGGACGGCCGGGTGGTCCTGACCGGTCTGGCGGCGGGCGCGGCGGAAGAGGCGCTGTGCGGCTACGACCCGGTGCCGGGGACGGATTTACCGGATCTGCCGCAGGCGCTCGCGGCCGGGACGGTCGGAGCGGACGGGCCACTGCCGGTGGAGCGGGCGCTTCCGGTGGAGCGGGCGCTTCCGGCCGGGCCGGAGTTGCCCGCCGGGTACACCCAGGATCCGGGCCGCGAGCAGGCGCGCGAGCACCCGGCGCGCGGCCGGATGTACGACCAGATGCAGGACCCCGAGCGGGACCCGGCGCGGAATCCGGTGCGGAATCCGGTGCCCGGTCAGCAGGCCGCCTCCCGCCAGGAGACCGGGCTGCCCGCCGTCCCGGGCGGTGCCTCCAGTGACATCCGCGCGGCCCGTGCCGGTGCCATAGCGGCCTACCGAGCGGGGGCCCGCGCCGCCGCACGGGTCAGTGAGGACGAACGAGGGGACGAGCGGGGGAGCGAGCGGCAGGGCAGCACCGGGGGCCTCCCGGTCCAGCGGCCCGCGACCGGGGCCGATCCGCGGGAGGCGGGGCGGCAGGAGCCGATGGGCCTCTGGCACGGCGCGGGGCCGCGGTCCGGCGCCGGGGACGGCATGCGCGCCGACGACCTGCGTGACGCCCACGCCCGGGACGCCCACGAGCAGGACGTCCATGCCCGGGACACCCTCTCCCGGGACACCCGGTCCAGAGAGATCCAGGCCAGGGAGATCCAGCCCGGAGACACCCATGGACCCCTGACCGCCACGGACCGGCAGGGCTCCGCAGGTCAGCACAGTCCTGCCGATCGCCACGCCCCCGCCGATCAGTACGACTCCGCCGATCAGTACGACCCCACCGCCCAGTACGACCCCACCGCCCAGTACGACCCCACCGCCCCCCGGCACCGCGGTCCCACCACGCCCCTCGCCGCCGAGCGGGCCCGGCAGGCACGTATCACCGTCGTGGGCGCCGTCACCGAACGATGGGCCCCCGAGCAGGCGGGCCCCGTCCACGGGCACTGGCAGCTCGCCGCCCCCGTCGGGCCCGCGACCGATCTGTGGGCCCTCGGCGCGTTGCTCTTCCGGGCCGTCCAGGGGCACGCCCCGTACCCCGAGGAGAGCGCGGCCGAACTGGTCCAGCTGGTCTGCGCCGAGCCGCCCGCCTTCGCCGAGGAGTGCGGCCCGCTGCGGCCCGTCGTGGAGTCGCTGTTGCGTCAGGACCCCACCGAACGCCCGGACATAGAGGAACTGCGCGGCTGGCTGCGTTCGCTCGTACGGTCGGCGCCGGAGCCGGACGCCGGTCAGCAGATCGTGCCCGTACCGGCCGACGACGCCACGAAGCTGCCGATCGTCCGGCGCCGGGGCGAGCTGGTCCGCAGACGCCGCAACGCCCGCGGGGACGGTACGCACGGCCGTCACCGCCAGCAGAGGAGGAACGGCAGGCGCGGCGACCCGGTGAAGGGCCGGTCCGCGCGGGCGGCGCAGCCCGCGCAGTCGATGCACTCGGTGGAGTCGGGGCCAGGGGCGGGAGCGGCCGGGCAACAGCCCCGGGCGGAAGGCAGACCGCGCTCTCTCGGTCGGACGCTGCTCGTCGTCGTCCTGGTGGTCCTCGTCGCTGCCCTGGTGTACGCGCTGAAGTTCATGCCGAAGGCCGGTGAAGCCGACCAGGCCGTCTCCGGCGCACCCGCCTCCGTCCCGACCGGCGCCGCGTCCGGGCAGCCGGACTCTCCGTCAGCACAGCAGTCGGGGACGACCGGTTCCCCGCAGGGCGCCGAGCCCGACAGCGGTGGACCGGCCACCGGTTACGCCCTCCGCAAGGACCCCGAGGGCTTCCAGGTGGCCGTGCACAAGGACTGGGAGCGACGCCCCGTCAACGATGCCGGACAGATCCGCTTTCTCGGCGGCGACTTCGAACTTGTCG
Source organism: Streptomyces sp. NBC_01267 (assembly GCF_036241575.1). Lineage (NCBI taxonomy): Bacteria > Bacillati > Actinomycetota > Actinomycetes > Kitasatosporales > Streptomycetaceae > Streptomyces > Streptomyces sp. NBC_01267. The sequence continues at coordinate 4,780,704 of NZ_CP108455.1, forward strand.
TCGTCCCGGGCCGGGACAGCGTCAAGGACGAGGGCGCCGACCCGATGGCGTACCAGCGCAACAAGGAGCGGGAACTCCAGCCGTTCCGCGACTCCACCTGGTCGTCTGCGTCCGGGCTGCGCCGGATCGATGTCGGCAAGCAGGCCATGGCCGAGGGGCAGTTCACCTGGCAGGACAGCAGCGGCCGTGAGGTGTATGTGCGCAATGTGGCGATGATTATCGACGGCCGCTACCACATCGTGCAGGTCATCGGCCCCGAGGCGCAGCGCGACAAGGTCACGGAGATCTACCAACAGGCCATGTCGTCCTACCGAACCGTGAAGTGAGCGGACGTCGAACCGTGAAGTGAGCGGACGCCGAACGGCGAGTTGAGCGGAGGCCGAACGGCGAGTTGGGCGGAAGCCGAACCGTGAAGTGAACGGAGTACCGAACCGTGAAGCGAGCGGAGTACGCCATTCCCGTCACAGTGCGGTATCACGGTCCGCCCCGAGGTTCCACGACCGAATGCCCGTCCGTAACCTGGCAGTCGAGGGAACGGACAGGGGCACGTGGAACACACTCACAGCGCGGACTTGCTGCTCGCCGACCGCTATCGGTTGGGCGAGCTCATCGGTCGTGGCGGCATGGGCAAGGTCTGGCGCGCACACGACGAGGTGTTGCACCGGACCGTCGCCGTCAAGGAATTGACGGCTGGTCTGTACGTGTCCGAGGCGGACCGGGAGGTCCTGCACGCCAGGACGCAGAAGGAGGCGCGGGCCGCGGCCCGCATAAACCACCCCGGGGTCGTCACCGTCCATGACGTGATCGAGTTCGACAACCGGCCGTGGATCGTCATGGAGTACGTCGACGGACCCTCGCTCGCCGACGCGGCCAAGGAGTCCGGACCGCTGGACCCCCGTGAAGCCGCCCGCATCGGACTCCACGTGCTGGGCGCCCTGCGCGCCGCACACGCGGCGGGTGTGCTCCACCGGGACGTGAAGCCCGGCAACGTGCTGCTCGCCAAGGACGGCCGCGTCCTCATCACCGACTTCGGTATCGCCGCGATCGAGGGCGACGCGGAGATCACCCGGACCGGCGAGATCGTCGGCTCCATCGACTATCTGGCACCCGAGCGGGTCTACGGCGAGGCTCCCGGCCCCGCGTCCGACCTCTGGTCGCTGGGCGCCACCCTCTACACGGCCGTCGAGGAACGCTCGCCCTTCCGCCGTACGTCGCCGATCTCCACCCTCCAGGCCGTGGTGAACGACGAGCCGCCGCCGCTCACCCGCGCCGGGCCGCTCACGCCCGTCATCACGGCGCTCCTGCGCAAGGACCCCGCAGATCGGCCCGACCCCGTCGAGGCCGAGCGGATGCTGCTGGACGCGATGGAGGGGCGCCGCCCCAAGCAGGCCGAGGCGTACGTCCCGACGCAGACGGTGAGGGAGGGGCTGCTCCAGGACGCGACGCCGACGAGCAAGCTGCCCACGCCCGAGCCGGAGACCCCGGCCGAGCCCGCCCCCACGGCGCCGCCAGCGGCTCCGGTGCCCGCCGGCCGCAAGCGCGGCCGTCTGCGTACCGCCGCACTGGTGGTGGCACTTGCCGTGGTCGTCGGTGGCGGGGCCGGTTTCGCCGTCATGAAGTACGGGAACGGGAACGGCGGTTCCGACAAGGAGGCGGCGCACGACCCCGGGCCGACGACGACCGGCAGTGGACGGACGAGCACGCCGGAGAAGAAGAAGCCGTACAGCGACATTCCCGCCGGCTGGCACCGGGTGACCGAGCCCGAGGGGTACAGCATGGCTGTCCCCGACGGCTGGAAGCGCCAGATGGACGGCTCGGGCGAGATCGACTACACGCCTGACGACGGCAACCACTTCATCCGGATAAGCATCGACACGACGCCCGACTACGCGACCCCGTACCTGCACCAGCTGGCGCTCGAACCGCAGCTGAGCCGGCTGCCCGACTACAGGCGGCTGACGCTGCACGTGAACAACTTCCGCGACCAGGACGCCGCGCTGTGGGAGTTCACTTGGAGAGAGACCAAGGGTCACCCGGGCAGGCGCCGCGCCATAGACCAGATGTACAACGTGGACCACGGGCGGGCCGAGTACGCGATCTACATGGGCGGTCCGTCCTCGGACTGGAACCGCGAGCGGTTCGACACCGTCCTGCGTTACTGGCAGCCGCCGAGCTGAACCGCCGAGCTGAACCGCCGAGCTGAACCGCCGAGCTGAACCGCCGAGCTGAACCGCCGAGCTGAACCGCCGAGCTGAACCGCCGAGCTGAACCGCCGAGCTGAACCGCCGAGCTGAACCGTCGCGCAGCGCGGTGGGGCCCGGCCCGTGGTCCCTGTCCGTCCGCCGGTAGGAACACCTGCGAGGAGACCGCACGGCGGTACCCGTACGGCGTAAGCCCACTGATCAAGGCTTATCCCGCCAGTGATCACTGGCGGGATATGTGGGGACCCTGAAAAGGCGTTACTCACGGGTACCGAAACTCTCCGTCTGGGCATAGCCTCCCCTCATGACGGACTCGCAGGCTCCCACCGCCATGGCCCCCCGGGCCACGAACCCGATCGCCCCCACACCCTCCGGTGCACGCACCGCGGCCGATGTGGTCACCCCCGAGGTGGTCGCGCATCTGACGCGTGGCGTGGTGGGTTCCGGGAGTACGGCCAACCACACCCCCTTCACCGGGGAGAAGCTGGCCGACCTGCCCGAGTCCACCCCTGAGGACGTGGCGACCGCCTTCGAGCGGGCCCGAGCGGCCCAGCAGGCGTGGGCCGCGATACCCGTGCGCACGCGGGCCGCCGTCCTGCTGCGCTTCCACGACCTGGTGCTCGCCCGGCAGGCCGAGGTCCTCGACCTCATTCAGCTGGAGACCGGCAAGGCCAGGCTGCACGCCCACGAAGAGGTCCAGGCCGTCGCCGTCGCCGCGCGCCACTACGGCCGCAAGGCACCCTCGTACCTCCGGCCCAAGGGCCACACCGGCGCGATCCCGACCCTCACGAAGGTCACCGAGCTGCGCCAGCCGCGCGGCGTGGTCGGTCAGATCGCCCCCTGGAACTACCCCTTCGAGCTGTCCATCGGTGACGCGCTGCCCGCCTTCGTCTCCGGCAACGCCGTGGTGATGAAGCCCGACACCGAGACCGCACTGACCGCCCTCTGGGCCCGTGACCTGATCATCGAGGCCGGACTGCCGCCCGAGGTCTTCCAGGTGGTGCTCGGCGAGGGCCCGGTGGTCGGCCCGGAGCTGGTCAAACACGCCGATTACGTCTCCTTCACCGGTTCGACGCGCACCGGCCGCGAGGTCGCCCAGGGCGCCGCGGCCCGGCTGATCGGCGTCTCGCTGGAGCTCGGCGGCAAGAACGCCATGCTGGTCCTGGAGGACGCCGACATCGAGAAGGCGGCGGCGGGCGCGGTACGGGCCTGCTTCTCCTCGGCGGGTCAGCTCTGCATATCGATCGAGCGGCTGTACGTCCACGAGTCGATCGCGGACACCTTCCTGGAGCGCTTCGCGGCCCGCACGAAGGCGATGCGGCTGGGCAACGCCCTCGCGTACGGCGCCGACATGGGCTCCCTCGTCGGCGAGCGCCAGCTGGAAACCGTGCGGCGGCACGTCGACGAAGCGGTGGCCAAGGGCGCCGAACTGATCGCGGGCGGTGTGCACCGTACCGACATCGGGCCGCTCTTCTACGAGCCGACCATCCTCGAAGGGGTCGACACCCCGATGGCGGTCTGCTCCGAGGAAACCTTCGGCCCGGTCGTCTCCGTCTACCGCTTCAAGGACGAGGACGAGGTGGTCGACATCGCCAACGCCACGCCCTACGGCCTCAATTCGAGCGTCTGGACCAGGAACGGCAGGCGCGGCCACGCCGTCGCCGCCCGGCTACGGACCGGCACGGTCAACATCAACGAGGGGTACGCGCCCGCGTACGGCAGTGTGCAGTCCCCGATGGGCGGCATGAAGGAGTCCGGGCTCGGCCGCAGGCACGGCTCGGAAGGCATCTACAAGTACACCGAGGCACAGACCGTCGCCCACCAGCGGATCATGCCGATGGCCCCGGCGTTCGGCATGAACGACGAGAAGTACGCCGCGTTCATGAGCCGCAGTCTCCGGGCGATGAAGGCCTTCCGCCTCCGCTGATCCCGCAGCCGCAGCCCGGCGGTCCCGTCACCCCGTCGCCGATCGTCCACGAGGAGAGTCCATGTCACAGGAGAGCTCTGTCCACGGCCCGGACGAGGGAACCGACGAAGGAACCGCCGCGGCCACCGCGGGGGAGCCGGACGACCAGGTGTACGACTACGACGTCCTCGTCGTCGGCTCCGGCTTCGGCGGCTCGGTCACCGCGCTGCGGCTCACCGAGAAGGGTTACCGGGTCGGCGTCCTGGAGGCCGGCCGCCGTTTCACCCCGGGCACGCTCCCCAAGAACTCCTGGGACATCAAGAACTACCTCTGGGCCCCGGCGCTCGGCCTGTACGGCATCCAGCGCGTCCACCTGCTCGGCAACGTGATGGTGCTGGCGGGCGCGGGCGTCGGCGGCGGCTCCCTCAACTACGCCAACACGCTGTACATCCCGCCCGCGCCGTTCTTCCAGGACCGCCAGTGGGCGTCCATCACCGACTGGCAGGCCGAGCTGGCGCCGTACTACGACCAGGCGCAGCGGATGCTGGGCGTGCGGCTCAACCCGACGATGACGCCGTCCGACGTCCATCTGAAGGCGACCGCCGAGGTGATGGGGGTGGGCGACTCCTTCCACATGGCGCCCGTGGGGGTCTTCTTCGGCGACGGGGCGGATGCCGACGGCAGGTCGAAGGCCGAGCCCGGCACAGCGGTCGACGACCCGTACTTCGGCGGCGCGGGCCCCTCCCGCAAGGCCTGCACCGAGTGCGGCGAGTGCATGACCGGCTGCCGTCACGGCGCGAAGAACACCCTCACCGAGAACTACCTCTACCTCGCCGAGAAGGCCGGTGCGGTCATCCGCCCGCTCACCTCGGTGACCGCGATCACGGAGCACGGCGAGGGCGGCTACCGGGTCAGTACCGTTCCGACGGACGCCCGCAGGAGGACGCCCGAGGTGCTGCGAGCGCGTCAGGTGGTGGTCGCGGCCGGGACGTACGGCACCCAGACCCTGCTCCACACCATGAAGGACCAAGGCCTGCTGCCGCGCATATCGTCGAAGCTGGGCGAGCTGACCCGTACCAACTCCGAGGCCCTGGTGGGCTCGCAGACCACCGACCGCCGTTACCGCAAGAAGCACGGCGCTCCCCGGGCGGACTTCACCCGGGGCGTGGCCATCACCTCGTCCATCCACCCGGACGGCGATACGCACATCGAGCCGGTGCGGTACGGCAGGAAGTCCAACGCGATGGGCGCGCTGACGATCATCCAGGTGCCCTACAGCTCGCGGCGCGTGCTCGGCTGGTTCGGCAATGTCGCCAAGCACCCCTGGCTGACGGCCCGTTCGCTCTCCAACCGCCGGTGGTCCGAGCGGACCATCATCGGCCTGGTGATGCAGTCCCTGGACAACTCCCTGACCACCCACCGCAAGCGGGCCGGCCTCGGCAAGGGCCTGCTCACCGCGGTGCAGGGGCACGGTGCGCCCAACCCGAAGCAGATCGCCGAGGGAACCCGGGCCGCGACGCTCATCGCCGAGGAGATCAACGGTTTTCCCGGCTCGAACATCGGGGAGCTGATGGGCACCCCGCTGACCGCCCACTTCCTGGGCGGCTGCCCGATCGGCGCGTCCGCGGCGGAAGGGGTGATCGATCCGTACCACCGGCTGTACGGGCACCCGGGCATCTCGGTGGTCGACGGCTCCGCGGTCTCGGCCAATCTCGGGGTCAACCCCTCGCTGACGATCACCGCGCAGGCGGAGCGGGCGATGGCGTACTGGCCGAACATGGGTGAGGAGGACCCCCGCCCGGAACAGGGCCAGGAGTACGAGCGGCTCGCGGCGGTCGCGCCGAGGTCTCCGGCCGTTCCCGGCGAGGCGTTCGGCGCGCTGAAGCTTCCGTTCCTGGGGATGCCGGTGGTCCCGCCGAAGAAGTGACCGCGCCCCCCGCACGGTCAGGACGGACTGCACGGTCAGGACGAACCGCACGGTCAGGACGAACCGCACGGTCAGGACGAACCGCATGGTCAGGACGGACTGCACGGCCAGGACGTCCCGCACGGTCAGGACGGACCGGGCGTGCGGGAGGGCTGCACCCCCCTCCGAGTGCAGCCCTCCCGAGTCTGTGCGGGTCCGTCAACCGGTGGCGCCGCGCCCGCGCCGGTGCACGCCGAACACCACGCCCGCGCCGAGCACGACCGCGAACCCGCCGGTGAGCGCCAGGACGGGCAGGGGCGAGGGCGAACCGGTGTCGGCGAGGTCCCCGCGCACGGGAATCACGCGGGTCGAGAGGGCGTGGGGGGCCGCTGTGGGACCGGTGCGCCGCACCTTCCGACCCGTCCCGTTCCCGTTCCCGTCGCCGGCCGGGGTCCCGGCACCAGGACCCCCGCTGCCCGGCCGGGCCCCGGTGCTGCCCGCCGCGAGAACGGTGAACTCCCGCTCGGCGTACGCGTTGTGCACGCAGCCCGATTCCACGTCGACATAGCCGCCGAACCCGAAGGCGAAACTGTCCCCGGCCGGGGCGTCCTGGGCGATCTTCACCCGCAGCGGGATGTCGACGACGTCCCGGGCGCCCAGCTCGGTCTCGCCGAAGTAGACGCCGTAGCCGAACAGTTCCTCGTCGTCCAGGGACTCCCAGGTACCGGTGGTCCGGTCGAAGAACTGGACCGTGGCGTACGGCCCGAGCCAGTCCTTCTCGTCCTCGCTCTCGGAGTAGTTGTCCACCAGGGCGAGCCATTCGACCTTGCCGAGCTTCCGGCCGGTCGGGTTGGCCGCGCTGATCGTGAACGGATGCCAGCCGCTGCCCGCGACGATGCTGCCGGGCAGCCCGGAGATGCTCAGCCGGAGACTGCCCGTGGGATCGGTGACACCGTCGTCAACCACCGGACAGTCGGCGGGCGGAGTGGTGACCGGCGGAGTGACGGGCGGCGCGGTGGTGGGCGGCGCGGTGGTGGGCGGCGGGGTGACGACGGGCGCGGTCGTGGGCGGTTCCGTCGTGGGCGCCGGCTCGGTGGGCTGCGGGGCGGCGGAGTCCGGCGGGTCCGTGGTGGGCGCGACGGCCGGGGGCGTCTCCACGTCGGCCGGAGAACCCACGTCGGCCGGGGCCACGGCCGAAGGCGTCCCGGTGGCAGGGGTCCCGCCGGAGGTCCCGTCCGCGTACGCAGCCGAGGCGGCCAGCAGAGCGACCGGAGCCATGACGGCGGTCGCGGCTGCGGCAGCCATCGTGCGGCGGAGCTTCATGCGGACCTCGTTGCGTACGGGACAGATGCGTTGCTGTGGTGCGGGGGCATACGGATGGGGCCACCAGCGGTACTGCATGAATGACCGGCCACCCCTGTGAATGGTTGCTTCCGTATTCACGGAATTCTTATGTGAGCTGCGTCACGAGAAGAGGGTCCGGGCGGGCACAGCAGTGGGCCCCGTGGAGGCGATTCCACGGGGCCCACTGGTTGCTCAACTGCGGTGCTCACCTACGGGCTGGGAACCCGTGGACCGGGCTGCCGGTCCCGGGCGTCCCCGGAACCGACCGCCTTGGGTGACCGGACCGCTGTCCCCTGCCGTCCGGTCACGCGCGCTGAGACGTGGTCCCACGACGCACCTGCAGTACGTCACACGTCCCAGCGAAGCCACGCGTGGTTTTCCTCTTCCAACAAGGCCGCACCTGGCTGACACGGACGACTGGACCAACGAAGGCCCGCCGGGCCCGGTCACGCGCCGTACGGGTGAGAGCGGGCCCGAACTCAGATACGGGCTGTCGCCCCGGGTGTCAGATCCGCCCCCGGCACAGCTCCAGAACGGTCATCGCGAGCCCGGTGCCCGCCTTGCCCAGCGCCCCGCTGTAGTGGCCCAGGACCTCCAGCTCGCGCGAGAGGTTCACCCGGCGCCCGCCGGAGGCCGTCCGCGCCTCCTGGATGGTGGTCGACACGGCCATCCGTTCCTGGATCAGGCCGATGATCCGGTCGTCCAGGTCGTCGATGCGCTCACGTGCTCCGGTGATGAGGGCCGCCGCCTCGACGTTGCGGGCGCCGGTCTTCTCCGTACCGGCGGTGGCGGTGCTGGTGGCGGTGTTGGTGCTCATGTCCGTGACTCCTCAAGGGGTACGGCCCCCCGGGCTGCCTCGGTCCGGAATACACAGGCACCCCGGACCTTGTCGGCCCGGGGCGCCTGGGGAAGTGTTTCTCAGTGGCTCAAGCAGCAGAACCAGAGAACCCACGGCAGCCGGTCGGGCCGGTGCCATAGGTAAAGACGAAGGTCAGCTGCTGATGCACGAGGTCAGTATGGACGGGTCCCGGAGGGAGAGACAACCCGGTTCCGCCGGCCCCGGTAGAATCGACATACCAGACCCCCTCATGTTCCCGCCGGAAGGCCGCCCCGTGCCAGCAGCACCCCCCGCCGCCCCCGAGGTCGTCCTCGTCGTCGACTTCGGCGCGCAGTACGCCCAGCTCATCGCCCGTCGCGTCCGTGAGGCGCGGGTCTACAGCGAGATCGTGCCGTCGACCATGCCGGTGGCCGAGATGCTGGCCAAGAACCCGAAGGCGATCATCCTCTCCGGCGGCCCGTCGTCGGTGTACGCACCGGGCGCGCCCACCGTCGACCGTGCGCTCTTCGAGGCCGGGGTCCCGGTCTTCGGTATGTGCTACGGCTTCCAGCTCATGGCGACCACCCTCGGCGGCACGGTCGACGACAACGGTGCGCGGGAGTACGGGCGTACCGGTCTCACCGTCTCCAAGCCCGCGTCGACCCTCTTCGAGGGCACCCCGGCCGAGCAGTCGGTGTGGATGTCGCACGGCGACGCCTGCTCCGCCGCCCCCGAGGGCTTCACGGTCACCGCGTCCACGGACGTCGTGCCGGTGGCGGCCTTCGAGAACGACGAGAAGAAGCTGTACGGCGTGCAGCACCACCCCGAGGTGCTGCACTCCACGCACGGCCAGCAGGTCCTTGAGCACTTCCTCTACCGGGGCGCCGGCATCGAGCCGACCTGGACCACGACCAATGTCGTCGAGGAGCAGGTCGCGCTGATCCGTCAGCAGGTCGGCACCAAGCGCGCCATCTGCGGGCTGTCCGGCGGTGTCGACTCCGCGGTGGCCGCCGCGCTGGTGCAGAAGGCCATCGGGTCCCAGCTGACCTGCGTGTACGTCGACCACGGCCTGATGCGCAAGGGCGAGACCGAGCAGGTCGAGAAGGACTTCGTCGCCGCCACGGGCGTGCAGCTCAAGGTCGTCGACGCCGAGGAGCGCTTCCTGAACGCGCTCAAGGGTGTCTCCGACCCCGAGACGAAGCGCAAGATCATCGGCCGCGAGTTCATCCGGGTCTTCGAGCAGGCGCAGGCGGAGATCATCGCCGACGCGGGCGAGGACGTCGCGTTCCTGGTGCAGGGCACCCTGTACCCGGACGTCGTCGAGTCCGGCGGCGGCACCGGCACGGCCAACATCAAGTCCCACCACAACGTGGGCGGGCTCCCCGAGGACATCGAGTTCGAACTGGTCGAGCCGTTGCGCCAGCTGTTCAAGGACGAGGTCCGGATGGTCGGCCAGGAGCTGGGCCTGCCGGACGAGATCGTCCAGCGCCAGCCCTTCCCCGGCCCCGGCCTCGGGATCCGCATCGTCGGTGAGGTCACCAAGGACCGCCTCGACCTGCTGCGCGAGGCCGACGCCATCGCCCGCGAGGAGCTGACGGCGGCCGGTCTCGACCGTGAGATCTGGCAGTGCCCGGTGGTGCTGCTCGCCGACGTGCGGTCGGTGGGCGTCCAGGGCGACGGCCGGACCTACGGCCACCCGATCGTGCTGCGGCCCGTCTCGTCCGAGGACGCCATGACGGCCGACTGGACGCGGATGCCGTACGACGTGCTCGGGAAGATCTCGACCCGCATCACCAACGAGGTCGCCGATGTGAACCGCGTGGTCCTCGACGTGACGAGCAAGCCGCCGGGCACCATCGAGTGGGAGTAGTCGCCACCGGGTGACTCCCCGACAGACCGCCGACGCCGCCGCCCGGGATTCCGGGCGGCGGCGTCGTGCTGTCCGGGGGCGGCTCTTTCCGTGCATGACTCTGTTCACCTGCGGTAACGCGCGGTAGCTTCCGGCCATGAATGAACCGGCCATGAGTGAGACGCCCGCCCCCGTACCGGTGGAACACCTGCGGTTCGCGATGCCGCCCGTCCACGAAACGCTCGCCGAGGAGCGCCAGTACCGCAAGGAACGGCTGGCGGGGGCGCTGCGGCTCTTCGCGCAGTACGGGTACGAGGACGGCGTCTCGGACCACATCACCGCCCGCGACCCCGGGTACGCCGACTGCTACTGGGTGAACCCCTTCGGGGTGCCCCTCGCGGACCTCGCGGCGCACGACCTGATCCTGGTCAACGGCGACGGGCAGGTCGTCGAGGGCAGTCGCCACGTCAACCAGGCCGCCTTCGCCGTCCACGCCCAGGTGCACCGGGCCCGGCCCGGTGTCGTCGCCGTCGCGCACAGCCACTCGCTGCACGGGCGGGCGCTCTCCACGCTGGGGGAACTGCTCGACCCCATCACGCAGGAGTCCTGTGCGTTCTACGAGGATCACGCCCTCTACGACTCCTACACCGGCGTGATCGTGGACGAGGAGGAGGGCCGCCGGATCGCCGCCGCGCTCGGTGCCCGCAAGGCCGTCATCCTGCGCAACCACGGACTGCTGACCGTGGGCGACTCGGTCGACGCGGCGGCCTGGTGGTTCGTCACCATGGAGCGCTCCTGCCAGGTCCAACTCGCCGCGCGTGCCGCCGGGAAGCCCGTGCTCATCGACCACCGGAGCGCGGTGGCCACCCGGGAGCAGCTGGGCAGCGATCTGGTCGCCTGGATCAACTACCAGCCGCTGTGGCAGCGGATCAGCCGTACCGGCCCGGACGCGCCGTGAGGGGTCGCGGACGCGCCGTGAGGGGTCGCCCGGAGGTGCTGTGACGGTTGCCCGGAGGCGCTGTGACCGGTCGGCCCGGGGTGCCGGTGCCGTGCCCGGGAACCCGACGCCGGAAGGCGTCAACCTGACGCCTTGTCAATCACCCCCGCTGACCTGACCCGACCTGACCTGCTGCGGGCACCGCCCGCTCGGTGCGGCACAATTCCCTTGAATTGCAAGGAAGTTCACGGGGGCAGGGAAAGGGCGGCGTTCTTCGTGGCGGTGCAGGAAGTAAGACAGGACGACGGTATGCGCGCCGGCGTACACGGCGGCGGCTGTACATGTCCGGACTGTCCGCACGGAGCACGCGAGGGCCACCGGCGGGCCGTCGCGGCATTTCTCGTGAAACGGGATGAACTGGCGGCCGGGCAGGGCCTGCCCACCGCCGTGGCCCACTCGGCGGGAGCCTCGCGCCAGTGGGTGTCCGACGAACTGACGGAGTCGGCGCGGGCGGTGGCCGAGCGCAGCAGGGAAGCCGGGGACGCCTGGTTCCCGCGGGTGTGGCAGCGCACGCTGGTGCTGCTGTGGGGGAGTGTGGTGGTCCTCGCGCTGGCCGAGTCCGCGACCGCGATCGGCGCGGGCTGGAGCGGGGCCCGTACCGCCGGGCTGCTCGCCGCGCTCGTCACGGCGGGGCTGCTGACCTGCGCGGCCCGCTTCCACCGGGCGCGCGGCGGACTCCTGGCCCCGGTGATCGGCGAGGACAACCGGCTCTCCACCTCGCGCGCGGTCGCCGCGTCATGGGTGCTGCTGGTGGTCTTCTCGGTGCTGGTCCTCATCCTCCAGCTCGCCGGAGCGTCCGGGCACCGTGAGCGCGACACCCTGATCGACGGGCTCGAACTGGCCCGGGGCGCGGGCATGGTGACCGTGCTCGCCCTGGTCTGCGCGATCGCCGTGGTGGCGCGGCGCGTGGTGTCCGTGCGGGTGCTGTCGCAGAAGCTCCAGAAGGTGCGCGCCGACCGCCCCCGCGCCGCCGATCTGCTCACCGACGACTCGGGGCGCGGCAGCTTCGCGGACGTGCAGTACGTCCTGGTGAGCACGGTCGCCGCGCTGTTCGCGGCGGTACGGCTGGCCCGCCGCCCCGACCAACTGCCCGACCTGCCGTGGGGGCTGGCGCTCCTGGTGGTGGTCTCGGCGGCCACGTACTTCGCGGGCAAGTACGCGGAGGGCGGACGCCCCGTGGTGCTCTCGGTGGTCCGCGCCCGGGAGGCCGGTGACCTGGACGCCCCGATCCGTACCGGCGACGACATCGAGATCCGCGGCGCGGGCTTCGTGCCGCCGGGCGCCGGGACACCCGACCGGCTGGCACGGATGGTGGTGCGCATCGGCGCGGTGCACGTCCACGTACCGCTGGTTCCCGTGCCGGGCGGCTTCGCCAACCCGACGGACACGGTGCTGACGGTGCCGGTACCGGTGGAGGTCGAGCCGGGGCGGGTGGAGGTACGTGTGATCACGGCGGCCGGGATGGAGACGGCGGCCTGCGAGATCGATGTGACGGATTAACGGTCCGCGATATACCGATTCTCGGTTTTCCAGATATTTCATTTCCGGCGTGTTCCTGAGCGGAAAGCCTGGGGTGGGTGACGGCGGGCGAAACGAATCGTTTCTACGGCCATGAGCACTTCTGACGCTCCAACCACGGCAGGCAAGGGACTTGGTTCCCTGATTCCGCAAGGAAATGCATATAAGCGAAACGAAAGCGTGCCGGGGCCACGTGCTTCGGGTTACCGGCGCGGGAAGCCGCCGTCGCACCGCATGTCGCCGCCGGCCGGATTCGACCGGACCGGATGTGACGGGGAGGCGACGCCGCTGTACGGGGAGTTGGTGAACCTCTGGGCCGCCCGGGGGGCCACACTCCCCGGTGCGCCGGACCCCGACTGGCGTCGTCTGGTCTCCTACCGCCACTTCCAGGAGGAGACGGAAGAGACATTGCGGATGCTCCGGCTCCAGGGTTCTTCCCTGCCCCTCAATTGGCCTAATGGTCAGGTTGTCCCGACGTCGGGGAATTGATCAATGAGGTGAATTTTGGGCTTTGTTAGGTTCTTTTGGCCTAGCTGAGCGTTGGTGCAGACCATGGAGTCCAGGGAATTGTGGGAGCGGCATGCGGTTCTGGCCGATGCCTTTTGCGGCGCGGACGACCATGTGCGCCGTGCACAGTCGGTGTTCGACGGCGCGCAGGCCGAGCGCGCGAGGATGCTGGCTGCCTTCGCCATCACCGTGGGCAGTGACGGCGCGGTTGCCGACATGCTGGGGCTGAACGAACGCGAGGTGCGGGTGGCGCGCCGCACCGTGGGCAAGGACGACGCGCGGTCGCTCGCCGACACGCTGCTCACCAGGCCGTCGGACGAGCAGCCCGAACCGGATGCGGTGCAGCAGGAGGATGCCGATTCCTTCCTGCTTCCCGCCTCCGGGAACCCGGGGTATCCCACGCCCCCGGCGCCCGCGCAGCCCCCCATTCCTCCGCCCCGCACCGAGCAGTTCCCGGCCCCGGCCCCCGATGTGCCGATGGCGGGTCCGGAGTGGTCCCCCGCGCTGGACGCGTTCCTGGTGGAGGGCTGGAACAACGGGATCGACGTCGTCGCGCTGGCGGCCCAACTCGGCATCGAACTGGCGCAGTTGGTCTCCCGGGCCCAGCATCTCTCCGCGGAGGGGCGGCTCGCGCAGGTACGGCGGGACGCGGGCCGCCACCGGCGTACGGCGGGGGACCCGGGGTCCGTCACGCAGCCCTCGCCCGACGCCGGTTACTTCATGGGCCCGCCGTCCGGCGCCGCCTGGCCGCCTCCGGGCCCCGGGGTCATGGCCGCGGGTCCCTGGCAGGGCGACACCCAGCACCAGGTCCCGTACGAGCAGTACGGGCAGTACGAGCAGTACGGGCAGTACGCGCAGTACGCCCAGCCCGGATACGGGTGGGGTCCCGACGCCTCCGGGGCCCTGCCCCGGCGCGACTGGGACGGCATCCTGCACGACTGGGAACGCTCCTACCCCGCCGACCGCTGAACACCGTCCGCGCCCCCCGTCCGGATCCCGTCCGCACCCCCGTCCGCACCTCTCCCGACCCGCCAAGGAAAATCGTGCCTGTGCCACGCCACAGCGGAGGCGCACCACGGGGCAACCGGAGAGGGAGGACCAGATCATGGTTCAGGGATATCGGACGGGTATGCCCAGTGGGTTCGGCGCCGCACGGGGACGCCGTGGCGGTCGCTGGAAGGAGACCGCGCGCCGCCACTCGCTGCTTCCGCTCCGCGTCTTCCTCGGCGTCACGTTCTGCTACGCCGGAATCGACAAGCTCACCGACTCCGCCTTCCTCCACGCGTCGGGCGCCGGCTCGATCGACGAGCTGATGCACTCCGTGCGCGACTCGGCGGCCGTGCCCGGCCTGGTGGACCTCGCCCTGAACAGCCCGTCCGGCTTCGGATACGCGATCGCCCTCGGCGAACTGGCCGTCGGCCTGGGCACCCTGCTGGGCCTCTTCGGCCGGGTCGCCGCGCTCGGCGGGGCCCTGATCTCGCTCAGTCTCTGGCTGACCGTGAGCTGGCAGTCCACGCCGTACTACTACGGGAACGACCTCGTCTACCTCATGGCCTGGCTGCCGCTCCTGCTCGCCGGGTCGCCGCTGCTCTCCGCCGACGCCTTCCTGGCGGACCGCCGCCGTACCCCGTAAGCGAGCCAGTTGACGATCCCCGCCAGCGCCAAGCCGATGCCGAGCATCGGCAGCGCGGCGCCGGACGGTGTCTCCCAGAGGCCGCCCGCGTCACCGAGGTACACGGTGGCGATGCCCAGCAGCGCCAGCCCCGCGACGAGCTTGCCCGGCCGGAACTCGTGCCGGAACTCGCGCCGGTACGTGTACGGCGGTGCGTACGGGGGCGTCGGCGGGGGCGTCTGCGGGGACTCCCGTCCCGATTGTTCACTTCGCACGGGTCACCTCCGCCTGTCCGACGCCGACTTCCACATACAGGTTCACGGTGCGCGGTGCGCCGCCGATCGCATCGTTGACCGCCTTGCCGACCACCGGTACGGCGGGGAGCGTCACCGTTCTGTCCTGGCCCGGCGAGATGTCGATGTCGTTCGGCCCTTCGCCGGGCAGCTGGACGTCCCCGAGGCCGACCGTGACCTTCAGCCGCACCGTCACATTCTTCGGTACGACGACCGTCGCCCGCCCGGCGCCCACCACCACCCGGGTACTCACGGACTGACCCGGCGCCACATCGAGGCCGCCGAGGTCCAGCGTGCCGACGCCCGAGCCGACCTGGTAGCGGGGCCGGACGTCCGTCGGCGAGGTGGGCCGCCAATCCGTGCGCACCCAGTGCGGGGAGACATCCTTCGGCAGCGCGGTCGCCCCGGCCAGCAGCCCGGTGGTGAGCACCACCATGACGAGCGTGCCGCCGCCGGTCCGGCCGACGAACGCGCTGAGCAGCATGCCCAGTCCGAAGACCGCGAGCGCACAGGACAGCCCGATCTGGAGGCTCGTGCCGACCGGGTGGCCGTGCCACGCGAGACCGGTGCCGAGACCGGCCGCGACCAGCGCGAGCAGGAAGACCCGGCCGCCGATGCCGCGCGGCCCGCGGCTCGCCGCCGCCGGAGCGGCGGTCCAGGGGGACTGGCGGGACGGCGGCGGCTCCGCGGCGGAGTCCGAGGGCCCCCAGAGGTAGCCCGAACCGACCGGTCCCGTCGTGCCGTCCTTGACGATCGGGTCCCGCCACCAGGACGGACTGCCCGGCGTCGGCGGCGCCTTCGTCTCCGGCGGCGCGTCCGGCACCTTCTGCCCGGCCGTACCCGAAGCCCCCGGCGCCCTGGTGGCCCCCGGCACCGGCGAGGCCGTCTCGGGCGGGGCCATCCGGCGCCGCTCCGACCAGACCGCGCAGCCCGCGGTGGCCAGCGACAGCAGCGCGGCGAAGACCAGCACCGACACGTAGTGCAGCATCGACAGGAAGAACCCGCACCCGGCCAGCGCCAGGAGCACCGCCGCCATCGAAGCGCCCTCGACCCGGCCGGTCAGCAGCCTGCGCGCCTCGTTCTCGTCCTCGCCGTCCTGCTGGATCACCAGCCAGGCGAACCCGTAGAAGATCAGCCCGACACCGCCGGTCACCGCCAGCACACCGAGCACGACCCGGAAGACCACCGGGTCGAGGTCGAAATGCCTGCCCAGCCCGCCGCACACCCCGGCGACCACCTTGTTCTTCCGGTGGCGCCGCAGTTGCGGTCGCGGCTCGTCCTGCGGCGGCGGCGTTGTCATACGTCCATGGTGACGGTCGTCCCGTGCCGGTGGGGGCCGCGGCGACCCTGGCCGATCCCTGATTTCGCGCGCGGGAACCAGGGGGTTTTCCCTGATGCCCGCACCAGCCCGTACATGTGACGATCGAGCCATGCCAGTCGCCCCGCCCCGCCCCGCAGGCGCCGCCGCCTCCGAAGCGCCGGACGAACCACCGCTGCGCAAGCTGTACCGCAGCGCCGAAGGGCGCATGCTGGGCGGCGTCGCGCGCGGGCTCGCCGGTCATCTCGGGGTGCCCGTCTCCTGGGTACGTGCCGCCTTCATCGTGCTCTTCACCCTGGAGGGCCTCGGGGCGCTGCTGTACGTCGCGTTCTGGTTCGTCGTACCGCTCGGCGCGGGCGGCGTCGAAGCGAACCGTTCCCTCTTCGAGGAGTCCCCGGACGGCCGCCGGAAGTTGCTGCGCAAACCGGACGGCGGCCAGATCGTCGCCCTGGTCGCGCTGATCATCGGCGTGGCGATCTTCATCGGGAACGTGGACATCGGCGGCGACGCGAGCCCGTACATCTGGCCCGTCCTGCTGATCGGCGCCGGTGTCGTCCTGGTCTGGCGCCAGGCGGACAACTCGCGGCGCGCCCACTGGACGGAGGTCGGCCGCCGCAGCCGGCTGCTCCCGCTGGGCCGCGCCCTGGCCGGAGTCGCGCTGGTGGGCGCCGGTCTGGCCGCGTTCATCGTGATCCGCGGCTCCTCGGCCCAGCTCGGCAACGTCCTCACCGCGACCCTCGCCGTGCTCGCCGGTATCGCTCTCCTCGCGGGCCCCTGGCTCGTACGGATGACGCAGGACCTCTCCCAGGAACGCCTGATGCGCATCCGCGCCCAGGAGCGCGCGGAGGTCGCCGCCCACGTCCACGACTCCGTCCTGCACACCCTGACCCTGATCCAGCGCAACGCGGAGGACCCGGGCGAGGTCCGGCGGCTGGCCCGCGCCCAGGAACGTGAGCTGCGCGCCTGGCTGTACAAGCCCGAGGGCACCGGCAAGGACAAGGACGACGAACCCGAGACCCTCGCGGAAGCCGTCAAACAGTCCGCCGCCGAGGTCGAGGACAAGCACGGGGTCCCGCTGGAGGTCGTGGTCGTCGGCGACTGCCCGCTCGACGAGAAGCTGTCCGCACAGATGCAGGCCGCGCGGGAAGCCATGGTGAACGCCGCCAAGTACGGTGGCGAGGGCGGGGCGGTACAGGTCTACGCGGAGGTCGAGGGCCGTACGGTCTTCGTGTCCGTACGGGACCGGGGCCCCGGCTTCGACCTGGACGCGGTACCGGACGACCGCATGGGCGTACGAGAATCGATCATCGGCCGTATGCAGCGCAACGGCGGCACGGCAAGCCTGCGTTCCGCTCCCGACGGCGGCACCGTAGTGGAACTGGAGATGGAGCGAGCATGACCGAGCCCACCGAGACCGGAGCAACCGCAGAGAGCCGCAGGGTCCGGGTCGTGCTCGTCGACGACCACCGGATGTTCCGTACCGGAGTCCAGGCCGAGATCGGCCAGACGGAGACGACGGGCGTCGAGGTCGTCGGCGAGGCCGCCGACGTCGACCAGGCGGTCACGGTCATCAAGGCCACCCGCCCCGAGGTGGTCCTCCTCGACGTCCACCTCCCGGGCGGCGGCGGCGTCGAAGTCCTGCGCCGCTCGGCCGCGTTGATGTCCGACCCGGAGCACCCGGTCCGCTTCCTCGCCCTGTCCGTCTCGGACGCGGCGGAGGACGTCATCGGTGTGATCCGGGGCGGCGCCCGCGGCTACGTCACCAAGACGATCACCGGCTCCGACCTGGTCGACTCGGTCTTCCGCGTCCAGGACGGCGACGCGGTCTTCTCCCCGCGCCTCGCGGGCTTCGTCCTCGACGCCTTCGCCTCGACGGACGCCCCGCCGGTCGACGAGGACATGGACCGGCTGACCCAGCGCGAGCGCGAGGTCCTGCGGCTGATCGCGCGCGGCTACGCGTACAAGGAGATCGCGAAGCAGCTCTTCATCTCGGTGAAGACGGTCGAGTCGCACGTCTCGGCGGTGCTCAGGAAGCTCCAGCTCTCCAACCGCCATGAACTGACCCGCTGGGCTACGGCGCGACGGCTGGTCTGACGGATGGCCGGCCGCCCGGGTCGACGGCCGGGCGACCCGGCCGGAACCCGGGCTCGTCCGGCACCCCGTCCCCGTATCTCTCCCGGTGCTCCCGGGTGGGTTCCCACTCCCTCCGGCAACCCGCGCAGTGCCAGCGCCAGTTGTCCGCAGCCGTCGGCGCGGTGAGGCTGGTGTCCTTCCACAGCGGGGGGCGCCGGGGGCAGTGGGGGCAGTTCGGCGGCTTCAGCACCATGGCTCACTCCTCAGGGATCCGGGTCAGCCTGGTGCGTCGGCGGATCGCGCGCCTCGCGGACGGGGTGGGGCCACTCGTTCGGGGGACGGGGGGCCTCCCCGCGGCTGACAGTGCCCGGAATCGGCCGAGGCCGGGGGCCCTGTACGGCAAGGTGGCGCCGAGGATCCCGCAGAGCGTAGAAGGAGACCGACGGTGACTGACGACCTGTCCTCGGTGGCGCACTTCCTCTTCGGAGCGGGCACGCTCAAGCAGGCGCGGCGCACTGGCTGGTGGATGGCCGGAGTGCGTGATCCGGAGAGCGTCGCCGACCACTCGTGGCGTACCTCGCTGATCGCCTCGATCATCGCGAAGCTGGAGGGCGCGGACCCGGCGCGGGCGGCGTTCCTCGCGGTGTGGCACGACTCGCAGGAGTCCCGTACCGGAGACGTCAACTACCTGGGCAAGAAGTACGCGTCGGGTGCGGACCCCAGGGAAGTGACCGCCGACCAGGTAGCCGGTATGCCGGAGGTCCTCGCGTCCACGGTGCGTGATCTGGTCGCGGAGTACGAGGCCAAGGAGTCGCCGGAAGCGGTCTGCGCCCGGGACGCGGACAAGCTGGAATGCCTGCTCCAGGGCATCGAGTACAAGGCACAGGGGTACGAGAACGCTCAGCGGTGGATCGACAACAGCCGACCTCGGCTGGTCACGGACACCGCGTGCCGTCTCGCCGACGAACTGCTCGGTCAGGGCTCGCTGGACTGGCTGCGGGAGGCGCTCGGAGAACAGAAGCGCTGAACGGCCCCGAAGCTCACCGCACCGCCGATCACGCAAGGAGACCCGCAATGTTCGTACAGCCCTGGGACGCCGGTCTGGACGAAGCCGAGTGGCGGACCTGGCTGGCCGAGGGGCACGACTTCGGGCAGCTGGCCGTCAACGGCCTGCCCGGCCACCCGCCGGTCGTCGTCCCCACCCACTTCATCTGCGACGGGCGCCACCTCCTGGTGCACCTCGCACGGCCCAACCCCGTCTGGAAGGCGATCGAGCACGATCCGAACGTCGTCCTCGGTGTCATCGGCGACTACGCGTTCATCCCCGGCCCCTGGCGCGCCAAGGCCGACATCCCGCCCCAGGACGGCGTTCCCACCAGCTATTACGCGGCCGTCCAGTTCACCTGCCGCGCCACGGTCGTCGACGACCCGGAGGCCAAGGCCGAACTGCTGCGCCGCCAGCTCGCCCACTTCCAGCCCGAGGGCGACCACGCCCCCGTCGCCGTCGACCAGCCGCCGTACGGACGGATGCTGTCCGGCATCCGTGGCCTGAGTCTGGAAGTCACCGAGGTGCGGGCCAAGTTCAAGTACGACGACCACAAACCCGTCGAGTACCGGGCCGCCGTCGCCGACCACCTCACCGCGCGCGGCGCGGGACTCGACGTCCCCGCCGCCCGTCAGCAGCGCCGCCGCCTGGACCGCCTCGGTCCCTGGAAACCCTGACCCCGCCAACTGCCCGTCAACGAGCCCGGATCGCGTCGGGCTGCCCCGGCAGGATCTCGCCCGAAACCGGGGCCAGTTCGAACCACACCGTCTTCCCGATGCCGTAAGGGCGCGGCTCCGAGCCCCACGCGGCGGCGAGCGCCGACACCAGCTCAGCCCGGGGGTACGTACGCGTGCCGCACCGCGTTCGTCATCAGCTCGCTGAGCAGGGGGACGGACGTGTCGGCCACCTCGTCCGGCACCTTCCAGGCCCGCATCTGCTCGCTGAGCAGCGCACGGGCCCGGCCCACGCTGCGGGGGCGGCGGGGGAGCCGCCATTCGATGTCCTTGGGCATTCCGCTGTTCATGCTCATAGCGTGCCGACGGGGGAATAGCGTAGGAAGTAACGAAGTGTGTACGCAGGGTAGTTGTACACCTGGGGTGTCTCGGGGAGGTATTCGTATGTCGGAAGCGTGGCGGTACTGCGGAAACCAGGTCAAGCTGTGGCGCACGCGGGCGGGGGTGTCACGCGAGCAATTGGTCAAGGAGGTGGAGTCGGCCCGGTTCATCGAGAAGCTGGCGGAGGAGCTGTGAGCGAGATGCTTGATTGGTTCAAGTCCAGCTACAGCGACGACCAGGGCGGCAACTGCGTGGAAGTCGCCCTTTCCTGGCGCAAGTCCAGTTACAGCGACGATCAGGGTGGCGAATGCGTAGAGGTCGCCACCTGCCCCACGACCGTCCACGTCCGGGACTCGAAGCTGGTCGACAGTCCCCAACTCGCCCTCCCCGCCCCCTCATGGGCCGCCTTCCTCGCGTACGCCGCCCGGAACTGAGCGTCGGGATTCGGGGCTCGGGACCCGAGCTTCTTCTGTAAGGAATGGGTGGTCGGGTTCAACCCACCCACCCTCCCAACACCCCGCACACCCGCGCTTCTTGACTTTCGGTGATCGGCTTGCCACGGGCAGTCGTCACCCTCTAGCGTTTGCGGCAACAAACAGCCCCGGCAGGTGTTAGCGCACCGACCGGGGCCTGACCAACAAGATCGCAAGCAAAAGGAACGATCCCATGGCTGTTGCCAATTTTAATGCTGCCCCGTCCGCGTCCGCACACCCCCAGGCCAAGCCGGGGTACGGCAAGCGTTCCGCACCGGACCAAGCCCCGCGCCGTAAGGGCGATTTCGCGCATCTGCCGCCCCGTGAGGCGTACCTCGCCGCGTACATCGACCGGCTGCCCGAAGGCGCCGCGATGGACGTGAAGACCCTGGCCAAGGCCCAGCCGCAGTACGGGCAGCAGGCCGTCGCCGCCGCTCTCAACGCGCTTTCCGCAGCCGGTCATCTGCGCCGTATCCGCAGGTCCGTGGGGGAGGGCCGGACCCAGTGGGTGCAGCGGACGGCCTTCTCGCGGACCGCGCGGGAGGATTCCTGGTGGGCGCGGTTCCTGGACGGTGATGTGCCGCAGCCGGACGTGGTGCCCGCGCGGTCCGGGGCGTACGAGGCGCTGGCCTCCCTGGGGCGGGCCGACGTACGGCTGGTGCTCTCGGCGGGCGAGTGTGGCGCGCTGGAGGAGCAGGCCGGGGTGTGGCTGGCGCGGGACGGTGATCGCGGCCGGTTCGTAAGGGCGTTGACGGCGGGGCTGCCGTCGGAGGTCCATGCGGCGGGGGCGTTCGTACGGCAGCGGCTCACCGACAAGATGCCGCCGGAGCGGATGCCGACCGCCCCTGGTGCGAGGTCCGGGTGGGTCATGGAGTGCACGAACTGTGGCCGCCCGGGAGCCCCCGACGCGCTGCCCGGCGGCATCTGCGCCGAGTGCCGCAGCCTGCCCCCGGAGGAGGTGCACCGCCGGGTGGCGACCCTGCGCGAGGCGGGCGGGCTGCGGTCCGCGCGTCCTGCGGGAGGCGAGAGCCGTGCGGGAGTGCGTTCGGCTCAGGTGTCGGCGCTGCGGCGCCGGTCGGGAGTGAACAGGTAGGCGATTGCCATGTTGCTGAGCTCGTCCGCGTACCGGCGCATGGCCGCTTCTTCGGCGGGGTCGGGGCGTACGGAGTTGTGGAAGCAGGCGCCCAGGACGGCGCGGGCCACGGTGTCCAGTGCCTGCTGCGGCTGGGAGCGGCAGATCTGGTCGGTGTAGGGGGCTGCTGCTTCGAGCAGGAGGCGGTGGAGTTCGGTGATGGTGCGGGCGCCGCGATCCAGTGACCTGGTCGCCCGCGTGCGCAGCAACTCGGGGAAGAGGCTGCTGCTGTCGGCGAAGGACTGCAGCAAGGCGTGTGCGTAAGCGTCCATGACGCCGGGGAGTGAGGGCTCGGCCGTACGCAGTTGCTCGGCCACGTACTCCTCCCGGCGCTCCAGCATCCGGTCGGACAGGGCGCTGATCAGCTGCTCTTTGTCTTCGAAGCGGCGGTAGATCGTGCCGACGGAGACCCCGGCGCGTTCCGCGACGCCGGCGATCGTCATCTCCTCCAGGCCGTCGGTGGAGGCGATCTCCTCGGCTGCCCGCAGTACGCGGGCCAGGGTCGCGGCACTGCGGGCCTGCCGGGGCTCCCGGTAGGCCGCTGGACGCTCCGGCTCCTCGGTCATGTCCCGCATGGTAGCGGCGGCGCTCTCACCAGGTCCTTTTGACAATTGATGTACTCCTCGGCCTCCTCGGCGTACGCTCGCGATGCGAACGTGAATTCGCATTCACATTTTAGGAGGTTCGACGATGACCGACAACCAGACTCTCCCGCCCGTCACCGTGACGCTTGAGGCCGGCCCCACCGGCGCCGGGAGCATCGACGACTTCGAGCTCTTCTACGCCCGCCGCGCCCTGGAGCGCTTCCGGACGCTGCTGGGCCGCCAGGGGCTCCTCGACCTTCTGGCCGCGGACATCGAGGAGGGCAACGCCTTCCTGCGCGAGAGCGCTCGCACCTCCGACGGCAGCTTCAAGGCAGGCACCACCGTGCTCACGACGAAGGGCCTCACCTCGGGTGCCTTCCTTGCCTGGATGGACAAGGCGTTCGCGGGTGACGAGAGCGCACTCCTCGCGGCGCACCCCGAGCACTACGTGATGGGCACCGACTCCATCGGAGCGCGCGTGGTGGAGAACATCGGCCCCCACGTCGCCGACTTCTACATGGGCGGCTGGGGAACGGAAGCTCTGGCCTGGGCCGCGGACGCGGACGAACTCCTTCCGGAGTCCGAGTTTCCGCGCAAGATGTCCTCGAACCTCTTCCTGGCCGACGGCACCGTCGTCGGGCGGGCGCTGATCCAGTTCGGTGACACCGCCGACGGCTTCACCGCGAACCTGACGGTCTACTTCCCCGTCACGTGCCCGGACGAGGTCCTGGACCACCACCTGCGGCACTACGCCGTCGAGTTCAGGAACTGGATCACTGCCGCCGCTGCCGCCCGCGCCTGAGATCCCGTGTCGACGCCAGGGCCGCCCCGGCGTCGACACGCCGCGCGGACCGCCCGTCCGAGCGCGCCGCATCCGGCTCGCAGGACCATACGGCCGGCCTCAATTCCATGACCACCGGCTCGGCGTCAACTGCTGGACCGCTGTGCCCCGAGGCCGTCCTCCGCCGGGGCTTTCGGGGTCCGTTCGCGCAGGAGTTGGAGGAATGCGCGGGCGGCGGGTGAGGCGCCGGACGCGGTCCAGACCGCGCGCACCGTTCGCGGAGGCACACCCGTCGTCGCCACCGCGCTCACCCCGGGCATGGTCGCTGCGGTGGCGGCGGGCACCAGGCCGATGCCGAGGTCGCGCGCCACGAGCTGTTCCAGCAGCGCCATGGTGTCGGCCTCGAAGGCGACGGTGCGGGTGACGCCCGCCGCCGTGAAGGCCGCGTCGTTGTGCCGGCGGATGCCGGAGCCGGGCGGCATGTCGACCATGTCCTCCTCGGCCAGCCTGCCCGGCGTCACCTGCGCCGTTCCGGCCAGCGGATGTCCGGTCGGGACGATGGGGGCTGTGGCGGGCGCCTGCCTGCTGGCCTTCGCCGTGCTCGTGCTCATCGCGCTGGCGGTACGCCTGCCCCCGTGCCCCCGTGCCCCCGTGCCCCCGTGCCCCCGTGACGCCCTGACCCCGGCCGTACGCGGTCAGGCAGCCGCGGCAGGGTGGGCGCGGTGTGGGCCGTACGGGTGCTGTCGTACCTCTTCCGGCCGCGCGAACCGTGCGGCTGTCCTGGTTGTGGTGTAGGACGCATCGCCTGGTACATTGCTATGCATGGAACGCGGTAAGGCAAGTCCCAAGGCGCCGGAGAAGGTCGAGAGCCAACTCCGCAAAGGGGTTCTGGAGTACTGCGTCCTGGCTCTGATGCGTGACGGGCCCAAGTACGGGGTCGAACTGCTGAGCGCGTTGCAGGACACCGGGACCCTGGCGACCAGCCAGGGCACGGTCTACCCACTGCTGTCACGGCTGAGACGGGACGAACTCGTCGTCACCACCTGGCAGGAGTCCGCATCCGGACCGCCGCGGCGTTACTACGAACTGACCGAGGCCGGGCACGCGGCGCTCGACGAGTTCGCCGGGATCTGGCCAGGATTCCGTGACGCCGTCGACCATCTCCTCACGCCGACCGCCGGGCATCGGCGCGACTCTGGAAAGGCACAACCATGAAGACCGACGACACTCTCGTCCGGGACTACCTCGCGGCCGTCGAGCGCGAGAGCGGGGCGCTGCCCCCGGCAGCCCGCCAGGAGCTCGTCGCCGACCTGGGTGAGCACATAGAGGTCGCGCTCGCCGAACGGCCCGGCAGCATCCGCGAGATCCTCCAGGAGGTGGGCGACCCGCGCACGATCGCCGCCACGGCGCTCCAGGAGCTCGGCCACACCCCTGACGCGCGCGCCCGCAAGCCCCGCCGTCGCCGCTCCCCGGCGTGGCTGCCGATCACGCTCCTGCTGGTCAGCGATGTCCTGCCCTACGCGGCGCCCAGTGCCAACGTCCTGTCCTTGATCAGCGTCGCCTTCATGATCGCTGCCCTCGTGATGGTGTGCCGCGCCGGCCACTGGACGGCGGCCCAGAAGTGGATCGGCCTCACGCTGACCGTCATCCTCCCCGTGGTCCTTCACGTCGTCTGGTACGCCGTCTTCATCGCCCCTGACGACAGCCATCCGAGCGGGGCGTTCCGCTGGACGGTCGTCGCCTTCGTGTTCGTCCTGACACTCGTCGGCTGCGGGTGGCTGTGGCGCACCAAGCGCTCCTGAGTGCACACCTCGGTGCCCACCTCGCAGGCCGGCGCGGAGTGCGCATCGCCTGCTGAGCCGCTGAGCCGCTGAGCCGCTGAGCCGCTGAGCCGCTGAGCCGCTGAGCCGGTGAGCCGCTGAGCCGTTATGCCGACCCGGGCCCGGATTCGCGGCCCGAGGCCGGGGGCCTGCCCCGCCGGGGGATGGCGCCCGCGTCGCGCGGGAGGCGTCCCGCGTCGGCGAGCGCCCCGCGGAGCAGGAACTCGATCTGGGCGTTGGCGCTGCGCAGTTCGTCCGCGGCCCAGCGGGCCAGCGCGTCGTGCACGGACGGGTCCAGTCGCAGCAGGATCTGCTTGCGCGTCCGGGCCGCGCGTTTCGGCGGCGGAGCGCCGGAGGGGCCCGGGGTGCCGGGGGCTTCCTCGTTCACTGGCCCCTCCTCGTTCGCTGCGCCTTCCGCGTTCACTGGCCCTTCTGCGCTCACTGGTAGAGCGAGCCGGTGTTCAGGACCGGCTGGACAGCGCGGTCGCCGCACAGCACCACCATCAAGTTGCTCACCATGGTGGCCTTCCGCTCCTCGTCCAGCTCGACGATGCCCTGCTCGCTGATCCTGACGAGCGCCTGCTCGACCATACCGACCGCGCCCTCCACGATCTGCTGACGGGCCGCCACCACGGCCCCGGCCTGCTGCCGCTGGAGCATCGCCGAGGCGATCTCCGGCGCGTACGCGAGGTGGCTGAACCGCGACTCGATGATCCGGACGCCCGCCGCCCGCACACGCGCGGTCAGTTCCAGGGACAGCTTCTCGGTGATCTCGTCGGCGTTGCCACGGAGGGACAGCGCGTCCTCGTCGTGCGAGTCGTACGGGTACTCGATGGCGATGTGCCGGACGGCGGACTCGGTCTGGGTGGCGACGAACTTGCGGTAGTCGTCCACCTCGAACAGTGCCTGTGCGGTGTCCTCGACCTTCCACACCACGACCGCCGCCAGCTCGATCGGGTTGCCGTAGGCGTCGTTGACCTTCATCACGGGGGTCTCGTTGTTCCGGACCCGGGTGGAGATCTTCCGCGAGCTGGTCAGCGGGTTCACCCAGCGCAGGCCGTCCTGGCGGATCGTGCCGACGTACCGCCCGAAGAGCTGGATGACACGGGCCTCGCCGGGCGCGACCATCTTCACGCCGGTCATGCAGAACAGCGAGCCGAGCAGGACGACGAGGCCGATGACGATCAGCGCGGCGCCGAGCCCGCCGCCACTGACGCCGCCGCCGATGAGCATCCCGATCCCGACGACGACGCCGAGTACGGTCAGCAACAGGGCGGCCCCGCCCGCCATGCCGTGGGCCTGGGTCTCCTGGACGTGCGGTGCGGGCATCGCCGGGGTGTCGGCCTCCAGTCCGGCCGATGTGGTGGCGTGGGGTCCCGCCGGGGCCTTCGGGGGTATGCCGGGAGTCTCGGGCGCGCTGGGTGTACCGGGCGTGCCGGGTGTACTGGTCATGGGGTTCTCCGTCCTCGGGCTCCGGCCGTGACCGGTGCCGCCTGATCCTGCTCCCGTGAAGCTGATGCCGTGGGATGCTCTCGTGCAGAAATCAAAGTGATATCTAATTTCTAGCAGGCGCCCCGGGGGTGGGCAAGTGGTACGGGCCCGCCCGGTGCGGTCGCGGAGCAGTCGCTCGTATATGTCGTGAGCATGCGCGAACTTGAGCAGTGTCGGGCGGAGAGTGAACGCATACGGACCGTGTCGGTCCCTGACCGCGCGTTACGATGTAAAAAGGGCGCAAAACAGGTAACCCCAACGCGCAATAGGGCATCTTTCCCTGCGTGATGAGCCTGACGGGGACCCCGTTCTTCCTGGCCGCGATCGCACTGATGGTCGTCGCGGTACTGCTGCCCCTGCTGCTGTGGGGACGGGTCGCCGGACCCGTGGCCCTGCGCGGTGCGGCGCGGCTGGTGATGGTGCTGTTCGCGCAGGCGACCGCGGTCCTGGTCGTCTTCGTCGCGGTGAACAACAGCAACGGCCTCTACGACAACTGGGCCGACCTGCTCGGTACCGGCGATCACGTCGTCGCCGCGCCCGAACTGGGCCCGGACGGCCTCGGCGGGCGGCAGTTGGCCGCCGAGCCGCAGCAGCGCGCCGTGTTCAAGCCGGTGAGCGACCCCCGGATGGGACCCGGCGTGCGCCGTACGGTGATGACCGGGCGGGTGTCCGGGGTGCGCGGCGAGGTGTACGTATGGCTGCCGCCGCAGTACAACGACCCCGCCTACCGGCACAAGTCCTTCCCGGTCGTGGAACTGCTCGCCGGGTTCCCGGGAACGGCCACGGCGTGGTTCGGGAACCTCAACGTGCAGACGCAGTTGGAGCCGATGATGAAGCGGGGCACGGTCGCCCCGTTCATCCTGGTGTCGCCGCGGACCTCGCTCCTCGGCAACCAGGACACCGGATGCGCCAATGTGACCGGCGTGATCAACGCCGACACCTGGCTGAGCGTCGACGTACCGGAGATGGTGACCGACAGCTTCCGGGCCCAGCGCGGCGCCCACGGGTGGGCCGTGGCCGGGTACTCGGCGGGGGCGCACTGTGCGGTGAAACTGGCGCTCGCGCACCCCGACCGGTACCGCGCGGCGGCCGGGCTCTCCGGCTACAACGACCCCGCCGCCGAGCACGCGTCCATCACCGCGAAGAACCCGACGCTGCGGCGCGACAACAATCCGCTGTGGATCCTGAGCCACGCCAAGAAGCCGCCGCACACCGCCCTGCTCATCACCGGGGCACGGCACGACGGCTACGACGACGGGCTGGCGCTGCGGGCTCACGCCAAGCCGCCGACCACCGTGCAGGTCGTCCTGGTGACGGGCGGGCACAGCAGGGCGGTCTGGCGGAAGCAGGTCCCGGACGTCTTCACCTGGCTGACCGCCGAGTTCCGGCCGACGGGGCCGCCGGGGCCGACCGGGCCGGCCGGTCCGACGGGCCACTACACGGGACGGGCGGCCCCCACGAAGGGCATCTGATCGATGGGCGCCAGCCTGACCGGGGCGCCGGGGTGCGGGGCGTGGATCATCTGGCCGTTGCCCACGTAGATGCCGACGTGGCTCACCCCGGAGTAGAAGAAGACCAGGTCACCGGGGGACAGCTCGGAACGGCTCACCCGCTGGCCCGAGTTGATCTGGGTGTACGTGGTGCGGGGGAGCGAGACACCCGCCGAGCGGTACGCGGCCTGCGTCAGGCCCGAGCAGTCGAAGGACGACGGGCCGGTCGCGCCCCAGACGTACGGCTTGCCCAGTGCCCCGTAGGCGAAGGCGACCGCTTGCGCGGCGCGTGAGTTGGGCGCCAGGACCGCATCGCGGACCGTCGAGCGGTCGGCGGCGCCGGAGCCGTGCGGGCCCGGCGATCCGTCCGACGACCCGCCCCGGGACTCGTACTGCGCGCGCTCGGGCGCGGAGAGCCGGGCGAGCAGCGCCTGCGCGGAGCGGATCCTGCTCTGCACCGCGGCCTTCTGCTTCTTCAGACCGGCCTGCTGGAGCCGGAGGTCGCCGAGCTTCGTGTGCGCCTCGGACCGCAGCTGCGCGAGCCTCCCGAGCTGCCGCTGCACCCCGCTGACCTCGGTGGCCTGGACGTCGCCCGCACGCTCCACGTACGCGGCCCGGTCCAGGTACTGCGCGGGGTCGGAGGAGAGGAAGACCTGCACGGACGGGGAGACGGCGCCGTTGCGGTACTGGGCGGCGGCCATCGAACCGAGCGCGGAACGGGCGGTGTTGAGCCGCGCGGTGGACCGGGCGGCCTCGTCCCGCAGGGTACGGAGCGACTTCTCCGAGGCCTTGGTCTGCTCCTTCGTCCCGTTGTACTTGTCGGTGGCGACCTCCGCCTCCTGGTACAGCTGGTCGACCTTGGCCTTGACCTGCGCGGGGGAGAGCTGGGGTGCCGCCTGTCCGACGCCTTCGAAGGCGGTGGCGGACGCGGCTCCCGCCAGCGCCACGGTGACGGCGGTCCGGGCCGCGGGACCGGTGAGCGGGCGTTGCTTGGGCTTTCGGTGAGCGGCCACGAGGGCGGTCCCGTCCTTCCGTACGTCCTTGCCGTGCCGACCGACGGCCGCCCGGTTGCGGGACGGCAGTGGGGAGTCGGTCATCTGTGCAAGGACGCTAAACCGGGAGTTACGGGAACGAGACCTCATCGGAGGAAGTGGTCATATCCGACCAGAGGTGGACCGCATGGTGACCATGTCGGACCGTTTGGTTGTCGACGTCACCGGACATCGCGTAGTTCTCCGACCGAAGCCGGGGATGCGGTCCCGGACCGTACGGGAGTGTGCCGGGCGGTGTCGGAGGGCCGGAAGGGGGTGGCTAAGGTCGAATCCCATGGACGTACTGATCAATGCTTTCGTGGGGCTGCACATCATCGGCATCGCCGCGCTGCTCGGCGGATTCCTGACCCAGATGAAGGCGATGCGCACGGGCGAGGCCCGCTTCGGGCCCTCGATGCTGCACGGTGCCCTGACGATGCTGGTCACCGGCGTGGCGCTGGTCGGCCTGAACCAGGCCCAGGGGAACACCATCAACACCGTCAAGATCGGGATCAAGCTCGCGATCCTGGTGGTGATCCTGGGACTCGTCTACGTGAAGCGTGACGACGACCGGATCGAGAAGCCCCTCTTCGGGGCCGTCGGCGGTCTGACCGTCGTCAACATCTTCATCGCGGTGCTCTGGACCTGAGCGGTCGCGCGCGGCTGTGCGACCCGGCCTGTGCCGCCCGGGCCTGTGTGACCCGGGCCTTGTGCCGCCCGGGTCGCACGATGCCGTCCTATCCGGGCCGCACGCTGCCGTAGATCGGCATGTAGAAGATCGACTCCTCGCGCACGTACGCACCCGGCTTCGGGGCGTGGATCATCATGCCGTTGCCGATGTACATCCCGACGTGGCTGATGTCGTCGTAGAAGAAGACCAGGTCACCGGGGCGCAGATCCTTCGTGGCGACCCTGGTGCCGACGTTCACCTGGTCCCAGGTGGTACGCGGAAGGTCGACGCCGGCGGCCTTCCAGGCGGCCTGGGTGAGACCTGAGCAGTCGTAGGACTTGGGCCCTGTCGCACCCCAGACGTACGGCTTGCCGATCTGCGCGCGGGCGAAGGCGAGGGCGTCGGCGGCCTTGGACGACGTGCTGGAGCCGGTACCGGTGCCGGTGCTGGAACCCGTGCCGGAGCCGGTGCCCGAGCCCTTGGCCTCCTTGTTCTCCTTGGCCTTCTCCGCTGCCGCCTGCTCGCGCGCCAGCTTGTCCGCCTCGCGCTTGGCCTCGGCTTCCTTCTTCTTCTCCAGCGCCGCGAGCCGCGCCTTCTCCTCGGTGGTCAGCTTCGAGAGCAGCTTGCGCGCCTCGGTGAGCTTCGACTGCACCGACTGCTTGCTCTCCTTGAGCGCCGCCTGGGTCTCGGTCAGACCCTCCAGGCTGCGCGCCGCCTCGGCGCGCTTCTTGGCGGCGGCCCGCTGCTCGGCCTGGTAGTCGGTGACGGCCTTCTGCTGGCGGTCGCCGAGCCGCTTCATCAGCTGGTCCTGGTCGAAGTACGACTGGGGGCTGTCGGCGAGGAGCAGCGTCGCCGTGGACGAGAGGGTGCCCTCGCGGTACTGCGCGGCGGCGAAGTTGCCCAGCGTACGGCGGGACTCGTTCAGCTTCGCGGCGCGCTGGGCGACCTGGTCGAGGAGGGTGTCGACCGTCTTGCGCTGGGTGGCCGTGGCCTCTTCGGCCTGGTTGTACCGCTGGGTGGCGGTTCCGGCCTGGCGGTACAGACCGTCGACCTTCTTCTGCACCTCTTCGATGCTCGGCTTCGGCCCGGCGGCGGGCGCCGGGGCCGCGCCGGCGCTCTGGGCGAGCAGGGAGACCGAGGCGAGGGCGGCGGTGGTGACGCCGATGGCCGGGACGGTGCTGAGGACGTGGGGGCGCGGTTTTCGGTGCGATGCCAAGACAGGCATTTCCTTCCGTGGACCGCCTACCGGGTGGGGGGGGCTTCCGTTCGGGTCACGCCGGATCAGGGGGCGGGGTCTGGCCTGAGCGAGCAAGATAGCCAACTCCTGTGACGGGTGGGAAGGCTGATGTTCGATATGCCCGATACTTTTTCGTGACCTGGTGTTCGGGCGCGGTTCGGACGGGCATCGGACGGGCATCGGACGGCACGGACAGGGCGAGCGGGGTACGGGCGCGGAATCCGGTGCCGGGCCGGTGCCGGGCCGGGCGCCGGGAGCCCCGGGGGCGGGCGTCAGGACGTACGGACCCGGACTGTCACCGGGTCGGCCTAGACTCGGTAGACGATGAGCAGCCTCTTTGACGACAGCTTCCTGGCGAACCTCCAGCCCTCGGAGGAAGAGCCCCCGCCCGCCGAGGACTCCGTCGGCGAGGACCCCTCCGGTGCGGGGCATGCCCCGGAAGAGGTTCCGCACGACCTCTTCGGCGGAATGTTCGACGGGCCCCCGCCCGAGCGCGACGCGTACTACCGCGACGGCGCCCCGCGCCCGGCCGTGGACCCCGCCGCCCTGCTGGAGGGGCTGAACACCGAGCAGCGCGCGGCGGTCGTGCACGCGGGATCCCCGCTGCTCATCGTGGCCGGCGCCGGTTCCGGCAAGACCCGGGTGCTGACCCACCGGATCGGGCACCTGCTCGGCTCACGCGGGGTGCACCCCGGCCAGATCCTCGCGATCACCTTCACCAACAAGGCCGCGGGCGAGATGAAGGAGCGCGTCGAGGAGCTGGTGGGCCCGCGCGCCCAGGCCATGTGGGTCATGACCTTCCACAGCGCCTGCGTGCGGATACTGCGCCGCGAGTCCAAGAAGCTCGGCTTCACCTCGTCGTTCTCGATCTACGACGCGGCGGACTCCAAGCGGCTGATGGCACTGGTCTGCCGGGACCTGGAGCTCGACCCGAAGAAGTTCCCGCCGAAGTCCTTCAACGCCAAGATCTCGAACCTGAAGAACGAGCTGATCGACGAGGAGACCTTCGCCGGGCAGGCGGCAGGGGGGCACCTCCCAGGCCCTTCAGGCTCTGGGGGAGGTTTCGAGAAGACGCTCGCCGAGGCGTACGCGCTGTACCAGGCCCGGCTGCGCGAGGCCAACGCCCTGGACTTCGACGACATCATCATGACGACGGTGCACCTGCTCCAGGCGTTCCCGGACGTCGCGGAGCACTACCGGCTGCGCTTCCGGCACGTCCTGGTGGACGAGTACCAGGACACCAACCACGCCCAGTACACCCTGGTGCGCGAGCTGGTCGGCCCGGCAGGGGAGGGAAAGGCCCCGGCCGAGCTCTGCGTGGTCGGTGACGCGGACCAGTCCATCTACGCGTTCCGCGGGGCCACGATCCGTAACATCCTCCAGTTCGAGGAGGACTACCCGGACGCGACCACGATCCTCCTGGAGCAGAACTACCGCTCCACGCAGACGATCCTGTCCGCGGCCAACGCGGTGATCGAACGCAACGAGAACCGCCGCGCCAAGAACCTCTGGACGGAGGCCGGCCAGGGCGCGAAGATCATCGGCTACGTCGCGGACACCGAGCACGACGAGGCCCAGTTCGTCGCCGAGGAGATCGACCGGCTGACGGACGCGGGCGACGCCAAGGCGGGCGACGTCGCGGTCTTCTACCGTACGAACGCCCAGTCCCGTGTCTTCGAAGAGATCTTCATCAGGGTCGGGCTGCCGTACAAGGTCGTCGGCGGGGTGCGCTTCTACGAGCGCAAGGAGGTCCGCGATGTGCTGGCCTACCTGCGTGTCCTGGCCAACCCCGAGGACACCGTCCCGCTGCGCCGGATCCTGAACGTGCCCAAGCGCGGGATCGGTGACCGCGCCGAAGCGATGATCGACGCGCTCTCGCAGCGCGAGCGGATCAGCTTCCCGCAGGCCCTGCGCCGGGTCGACGAGGCGTACGGCATGGCCGCCCGCTCGTCGAACGCCGTCAAGCGCTTCAACGTCCTGATGGAGGAGCTTCGCACCGTCGTGGAGTCCGGCGCCGGACCCGCCGTGGTCCTGGAGGCCGTCTTCGAACGGACCGGCTATCTCGCCGAGTTGCAGGCGTCCACCGACCCGCAGGACGAGACGCGCATCGAGAACCTTCAGGAACTCGCCGCTGTGGCGCTGGAGTTCGAGCAGGAGCGCGGCGACGAGGAGGGCGCGGGCACGCTGGCCGAGTTCCTGGAGAAGGTCGCTCTGGTCGCCGACTCGGACCAGATCCCGGACGAGGACGACGACGGCTCCGGCGTCATCACCCTGATGACGCTGCACACCGCCAAGGGACTCGAATTCCCCGTGGTGTTCCTGACGGGCATGGAGGACGGTGTCTTCCCGCACATGCGCGCGCTGGGGCAGGTCAAGGAGCTGGAGGAGGAGCGGCGGCTGGCGTACGTGGGGATCACCCGCGCCCGGGAGCGGCTGTATCTGACGCGTTCGACGCTGCGCAGCGCGTGGGGCCAGCCCTCCTACAACCCGGCTTCGCGCTTCCTGGAGGAGATCCCCGCACAGCACCTGGAGTGGAAGCGCACGGGCGCGTCGTCGGCTCCGGCGGGTCCGACGTCGGGGATCACGTCGTCGCTGTCCTCCTCGCGTTCCCGCTCGGGTTCGGGCGGCGCTTCGGGGTTCGCGACGCGACGGGCCAACGACAAGCCGGTGATCACGCTGACCGTGGGGGACCGGGTGACCCACGACCAGTTCGGTCTGGGAACGGTGATGCAGGTGACCGGCTCGGGCGCGGATGCCCAGGTGACGGTGGACTTCGGCGACGAGCGGCCGAAGAAGCTGCTGCTGCGGTATGCGCCCGTGGAGAAGCTGTAGCGGACGGGGTCGCGCCCCGGGCGGCTGCGTTCCGCGCGGTTGCGTCCGGGGCGGTTACGTCGGGTCGAGCCCGTGGCTGCGCAGCCACGGCAGTGGGTCGATCGCCGCGCCGCCGTGCGGCCTCACCTCGAAGTGCATGTGCGGCCCGGTGGAGTTGCCCGAGTTCCCGGAGTACGCGATGACTTCGCCCGCCTTGACGGAACCGGAGCGGATCTTGGTGCTGCTGAGATGGCAGTACCAGGTCTCGGTTCCGTCGGGCGCGGTCACCATGGCCATGTTGCCGTAGGCGCTGTTCCACTGCGTACGGACCGTGCCGTCGGTCGCGGCCATGACGGGCGTGCCGTACGAGACGGGGAAGTCGATGCCGGTGTGCACGGACATCCAGTTGACCCCGGCCTGGCCGAAGTAGGCGCTGAGCCCCTTCTGCGTCACCGGAAGCACGAACTTGGGCCGGGCGGCCTCCTTGCGGGCGGCCTCCGCGTCGGCCTTCTTCTTCGCGGCGGCCTGCCGCTGCTTCAGGTCGATGCGCTCCTGCGTGCGGCTGGCACGATCGGCGAAGCCGTCGGCCTCATGGCTGAGGTCGGCGAGCTGGCTGTCCAGCTTGCTGTTGGCGGCCACCGGCTTGACGGACGAGGGGTCGGCGGCGGCCTGCGTCGTGGTGGCGTCGTCCTTGCCGCTCTCTCCGATTCCGCCGACCGTCGCGGCGGCGACACCGGCCACGCCCATCACGCAGACCGAGGGGACGGCGACGGTCAGGAGCGCGGAACGCTTGGCAGGGGTACGACGTCGGCCTCGGCCACCGGAGTTGCGACGCGCGGCGGGGTGCGGGTCGAGGTGCGCGACAGGGAGCTCCGGTCCGTCGTCCGACGGCTGCGGCTCTGGGTTGACCGCGTTGTCTCGGTGGCTGGTGCGGCCCGTGAGGCCGGCGATCTCCGTGAGGTCGACGGCCGCGAACTCGCTCGTCTCGAAGGCCGCTGTCTCTTCGCCGGGTGCGGGTGTGGATGCCGGAGTGGGTGCGGGTGCTGTGGCCACGGCTTCCGCATCGACGGAGTTCCAGGCGGTGGTGTCGTACGCCCCGGTGTCGTAGCTGCCGGTGCCGTAACTCTGCGCGGACCACTGCGAGGTGGCGGCTTCTGCGGGGGCTTCGGCTGTGGCTCCGGTTGTGGCTTCGGTTGTGGCGAACTGCCCGGTCCGGTTCCAGGCGTCGGCGTCCCACTGGCCGGTCGTGTCGTAACCGTCGGCGTTGTGACCAGCGGTGCCGTAACCAGCAGCCTGAGCCGGGAAGTCGTAGGCCCGGCCGGTGGATTCGTGCCGTGCGGATTCGTACCCTGCGGATTCGTACGGAGCGGCGTCGAACGGAGTGGATCCGAACGGGGCCCCGCCCTGGATGTCCTGACCGCCGTACGGCGACGCGTATCCGACGGTCTGGTGCGCGCCGGTGTCCCACTGGGTGGTGTCGTACTGCCCGCTGTGCTCCGCTCCGTACCCAACTGGCCCACCTGACTCGCCCGGAAGATCACCGAAGAGCGGATCGGTGACAGCGGTGGCGAAGGTGCCGGTGGAGTGGCTGCCGGTCGAGTACGGGTCGTATCCGACATACCCGGCGTGGGGTTGCTGGTCGTTCACCAACGTCTCTCTCGCCTCGGCGGCAGGGCCCTGCGTCGGGGGTGACCCCGGGGGAAGCAGTGGCGCGACTGTACCCGGCGGTACGTGACGGCCACAATCTTCGGCAGGTATCGGACGTGTGAGAAACGGGCATTCGGCCGCCTTTCGACGGTCTATGGGGACAGCCTTGGCTCGGCGTTCGGTGTGCGTTCGACGATTTGGGGGCATTGGCGCCGTTCAGGCCACGGAGATCACGCTCTCCGAGGTTCCTGGCGCGGTCTCCGGCGAGTCGAGCGCCTGTCGGATGCGGGCCGCGACGGCCGGGTGGACGGGGAGGGCGAGATGGCCTATGCCGCTGACCCGGACGTTCGTCACGAGCAGGTCGGGGTGATCGATGCAGGCCGCCTCGATCGGGATCATCAGATGGTCGAGGTCGCTCCAGAAGCTGACGAACCGCGTACGACACCCGGCCGCCGGCCTGCGCAGTTCCTCGATCACGTCGGAGTGCGGGAGCATCTGCCGGCCGAGGGGGTGGGCGCTCGCCAACTGGGCGACCTGGGTGCCCGCGTGCGGTGTACCGAGAGTGACCAGGGTGCGCACCCGGGTGTCACCGCCCAGTCGCTGTACGTAGTAGCGGGCGATCAGTCCGCCCAGGCTGTGCCCGACGATGTCGACCTCGTGATGCCCGGTCCGGAGGCATATCTCTTCGATGTGGCGCCCCAGCAGTTCGGCTGCGGCGCGGATGTCGCAGGTCAGCAGCGAGTAGTTGAGCGATTCGGGGTGCCGCCAGCCGTGCCGGAGCAGGGAGCGGCGCAGCAGGACGAAGACGGAGCGGTTGTCCACGAACCCGTGGAGCAGGACCACGGGCGGACGGTCCTGGCCCGGCGCGGGGAAGTGCCCGGCGGCGAGGGTGCCGATGGGGCCTTCGAGCGGTGTGTCCGGCCCGTCGAGCGGGGTGACGTCCGGGTGCTCGTCGATGATGCCGGACGGGTAGAGGAGCAGGTGCCCGGCGAGGATCGCGAGATCGAGGGCGGTGGCCCTGAGTGGCACGGACGAGAGCTGGATGCGGCGCACGAGCCACTGCGGGGAGAGGAATACGGGCAGGGCCTTCATGGGGTGACCTCCCGAACGGCGTACGGGGGCGACCTTGTCCTCGTACGCACTCATGGGTGCCACGGATGAGATTCGACCGATACAACCGATATATCGGTCACCGTGCCATCCACCGTGCAGCCGATGGTACGGGTGGTGCGGCCCTCTCGCCTGCGGCTCCCGGTGCGCCGACCCCCGGTGAGGCCGGTGCGGCGCAGAGCCGACCGGCGCGGGGCGTGACGCGTAGTGAATGTGTCCCATGTGTGATTTCCCCCTCCCTGACCACCGCGAAACGACCGGTTGCGGGATGCTGTCGATAACGTTCGTTCACATCGTGCATGGAGGCAGTGATGGGTGTGGTCGGTCCGATCCGCGTAGTGGTCGCCAAACCGGGTCTCGACGGGCACGATCGCGGGGCGAAGGTGATCGCGCGTGCGCTGCGGGACGCCGGTATGGAGGTCATCTACACCGGTCTCCACCAGACGCCCGAGCAGATCGTGGCCACCGCCATTCAGGAGGACGCCGACGCGATCGGGCTCTCCATCCTGTCGGGGGCGCACAACACGCTCTTCGCGAAGGTGCTCGAACTGTTGAAGGAGCGCGATGCGGAGGACATCAAGGTCTTCGGCGGCGGGATCATCCCGGAGGCGGACATCGAGCCGCTGAAGCAGCTGGGCGTGGCTGCGATCTTCACCCCGGGTGCGACAACGGCATCGATCGTGGACTGGGTCCACGCGAACGTACGGCAGCCTGCGGGCGCGTGACCGGACCGGTGTCCGGGGCGCGGGTGTCCGGTCGGGCCGCCGTGGGCGGGTACGGGCGGGGGCCCGCCGAGCGGACCCCACCGGGCTGGACCCTGCCGAGCCGGACCCCGCCGGGCTGGACCTCGCCGGGCTGGACCCTGCCGGGCTGGACCTCGCCGGGCTGGACCCCGCCGGGCTGGACCCCGCCGTCCCCTCGCCCGGCAATCGTCACTCGGCATTCCTCACCCAGTAGCCCTCACTCGGTAGCCCCGGTCCGGTAGCTCTCGTCCGGTATCCCTCATCCGGTGCCCGGGGGGCTCGGGTGTCCCGCCAGCTCCGTCTCCATCGCGGCCCTCAGCCGCAACGTCGAGACCAGCCGCTGGAACGCCTCCGACCAGTACCCCGCTGCTCCCGGCGACGCTCCCTCCGTCTCGTCCGGTATCGCGGTGAGCGCCACCAGCCGGGACGCTTCCGCAGGGTCCAGGCAGCGTTCTGCCAGACCCATCACCCCGCTGAAACTCCACGGGTAGCTCCCCGCGTCCCGTGCGATTTCCAGTGCGTCGACCACTGCCCGGCCCAGCGGCCCGGCCCAGGGGGTCTCGCAGACCCCCAGCAACTGGAACGCCTCGGACAGCCCGTGCCCGGCAACGAACTCCGCCACCCAGCGCGCCCGTTCCTCGTCCGGCAGTGTGGCCAGCAGTCGCGCGCGCTCGGCCAGTGATGTGGTTCCGGGCCCGGCGAGCAGTGCGCGGGACCACTCGGCGTCCTTCTGCCGCACCGCGGCGCGGCACCACGCGGCATGCAGTTCCTCGCTCCAGCCGTCGGCCACCGGCAGCGTGACGATCTCGTGAGGGGTACGGCCCCCGAGCCTGGTGGTCCAGACGGCGAGCGGAGTCGCCTCCACCAACTGCCCCAGCCACCAGGACCGTTCGCCCCGCCCCGCAGGGGGAACCGACGACACCCCGTCGCGCCGCATCGCCGCATCGCACTCGTGCGGTGCCTCGACCGCTATCCGGGTCAGGCTCTCGGCCAGGTCCAGGCTGACGCAGGTCACCGCGCGCTCCGCCATCCGCCCGGCCAGCGCGGACCCGGGCAGTGCGGAGAGCAACTCGGCTGCGGTGGCGCGGACATTGCGGCTTCGGTCGGCCAGCGCCTGCTCCAGGAACGGCTCGTCCGTGGGCGTGAGCCCGGTGCGCAAGGAGTCGAGAAACATCAGCCGGTCCTCGGCCCGCTCCGTGGACCACGTGGCGGCGAGCAGCTCCCGCCCGGCCCCTGGCGCCTCGGCCCGTACCGCGGACAGCAGTGCGACCCGCTCGGCGAACAGGCCTTCCTGCCAGAGGTGTTGAACGGACCGGGCGTCCGTGGGCCGGGGCAGCACCGCACCGCCCGGCGCGCCGCGCAGTGCGAATCTCCACTCCGGGTTGAGCCCGGCGAGCCACAGCCCGCGCGGCCCCGCGAAGGCCAGCGCCTGTGGCCGCAGATCCGTACGCGCCCTGGCCGCGTCGAGCAACGCGTCCAGGAGCGGGGCCGGAGCGCGGTAGCCGTGCCGCGCCGCTGCCGCCAGCCACTGGGGCAGCAGTTCGGTGAGGTCCGGCGCCGCGCCGCGCCTGCCTCCCGAACCCGCGGGCCCCGACCGGTCGGCGAGCAGCTGGGCCAGCCTGTGCCGGGCGGGCAGGGGCGGCTCGGGTCTTGGATCGGGCGCGGAAGGGGCGGGCCGCGCACCGGCCGGTGCGGGAAGCAGGCCCGCCCGGCGCCGTACGGTGTGCAGCGCTGCCGCATCCAGAAGAGCGGGCGCACCGGCCGGCGGCGGACGCCGATCGGTGCCGAGCAGAGCCGACGCCACGAGCTCTTCCCAGGTGACGGTGCTGGTCATCGGTTCCCTCCACGATTGGTTCGGATGCGGCTCTGCCGCCGGGTTCGACCCGGTCCAGGACATGTGTGGCCGGACAGGATCCGCCGCTACGTTCAGCTCACGGCCTGGTCCTGCCAGTGGCCGCCGCCCGTCAGCGGCACGGCGTCGCACGTGCCCGGGTCCCAGGCCGTGAGCGGGGTGAAGCCGCGATGGCCGCATTCGCCGAACACGGTCACGGGCCCCCCGCCCGAAAGCGCGACGAGCTTCCACAGCCCGGCCCGCGCGGACGCCTCCGGGGTGATGGGGAGTGCGAAGTCCCCCTCGGTATCGGCCAGTTGCCAGCCATTGGTGGTGTGCTCCCCGCCACCGTCCGCGCTGCTCCCCCCGGAGCCCGGTATCGGTACGACGGATCCGAGCGTCACCGGCCAGGCGCTCAGCCAGGGATCGTCCCGCAACGACTGCCCGTAGGCGGTGACGGCCTCGGTCGTCGACATGCCCACCGGCGGACCGCCGCCCTGCCCCGGCGGGGCGAACCGCTCTCCCAGCGAGACCCG
The DNA here is from genome assembly GCF_036241575.1 of Streptomyces sp. NBC_01267. NCBI lineage: Bacteria > Bacillati > Actinomycetota > Actinomycetes > Kitasatosporales > Streptomycetaceae > Streptomyces > Streptomyces sp. NBC_01267. Next base: position 4,820,532 of record NZ_CP108455.1, read on the forward strand.
CAACTGGCCCGCCCCCGGATACGGCGTCAGTTCCGCGTCCAGCGTCAGTCCCACCGGCAGGGCGATCCCCGGCGCCCTGCCCGCAGCGCCGAAGTCCAGCAGCTGCGCCGTTCGCCCGGACCGGCTGCCGAGCAGCCAGATCCGACGCGTGGTGAGTCTGCCGTCCGAGGAGTCGTGCTGGGAGAGCACCAACCACCGGTCCCGGACGGGCGGCCCCTGGGTGGTCGCGGGAAGCCCGATGCGCGTACGGACCGTCGCGGCCAGCGGCTCCGGCAGCTGCTCGCGGCCCAGCCAGGCCCGGTCCAGCAGATGCAGCATCGCGCACTCCTCCAGCAGCCGCACCGGCCAGCCGGGACCCGAAGCCGGTATGACTCCCAACTCCCGCACCCGCCCGGCCAGTCCCGGCGCCTGCGCGTCCACCATGCGGGCCGCCGTCTCCTCCCACAGCCCGTACCCCGCCTGCTCCGCCCCGGCCAGACCGCCCCGCAGCAGGTCGTCGAGCCGCTGCTCCAGCTCTGTCGCGCCCGCGGTGACCCGGGCGGCCCGACGCTCCGCCCTGCGCCTGGCCGCCTCGGGGTCGGCCGGTTTCGCCGATGCCGGGGCCGAACTCCCCTCCTGAGCAGCTCGGTTCCGGCGCGCGTCGAGCCACTCGCCGGCCCACTCCGGCGGTGTCTCCGTCTCCGCCATCGCTCCGTCCCCGGAGGCCCAGAGCAGCAGCAGCCCCAGCGCGTGCTTGCACGGGAACTTCCGGCTCGGACAACTGCACGTGTACGCCACCCCGGCCGTGTCGACCACGGTCCGGTACGGCTGGGCCCCGCTTCCTCTGCACTGCCCCCACACGGCACCCGAGCCGCCCCCGAACCCCGCTTCCGACCATGGCTCGGCCGAGCCGCCCAGCCTGCTTCCCGCTCTGCGTGACGCTGCGTCAGGAGCCAGTGCCAGCACCTGATCCGCAGTCCAGCGCACCCCCTGCTGATTCATGGCTCCGAAGGTACGTGCCACCACTGACAATCGGCTCCAACCTGCGGAAACGACCGATTGTCAGTGGCATGGTGCACCGTGGAATCACATCCGGTCGAACGAGCTGGAACGATCTGGAGGGGGATCCATGACCGCGCCCGAAAACACCGGAGCAGAGGTTCTGCGGCCGCACGCCGAAGTCGCCTTCGCCCACGAACTCACGGCACTCGCCGCCGCCGACGACCGCCCGCGCCCCGAGCGCTGGAAGCTCTCGCCGTGGGCCGTGGCCATGTATCTGCAGGGAGGCGCCCTGCCCGACGGCACGGTGATCACGCCGAAGTACGTCGGACCGCGCCGCATCGTCGAGGTCGCCGTCAGCACGCTCGCCACCGATCGCGCGCTGCTGCTGCTCGGCGTGCCCGGCACGGCCAAGACCTGGGTGTCCGAGCATCTCGCGGCGGCCGTGAGCGGTGACTCCACGCTGCTCGTCCAGGGCACCGCGGGCACCCCCGAGGAAGCGGTCAGGTACGGCTGGAACTACGCCCAGTTGCTCGCCCACGGCCCCAGCCGAGACGCCCTGGTCCCCAGCCCCGTCATGCGGGCCATGGCCGACGGGATGACCGCGCGGGTCGAGGAGCTGACGCGTATCCCCGCCGATGTCCAGGACACACTGATCACGATCCTGTCCGAGAAGACGCTGCCGATCCCCGAGCTCGGCCAGGAGACCCAGGCCGTCCGCGGGTTCAATCTGATCGCCACCGCCAATGACCGCGACCGCGGGGTCAACGAACTCTCCAGCGCGCTGCGCCGCCGCTTCAACACGGTCGTCCTGCCGCTGCCCGCCACGGCCGAAGCGGAGGTCGACATCGTCTCCCGGCGCGTCGACCAGATAGGGCGCTCGCTCGATCTGCCCGCCGCGCCCGAGGGCCTGGACGAGATCCGCCGGGTCGTCACGGTCTTCCGCGAGCTGCGCGGCGGAGTCACCGACGACGGCCGTACCAAGGTCAAGTCGCCGTCGGGGACGCTCTCCACGGCCGAGGCGATCTCGGTCGTCACCAACGGCCTCGCTCTGGCCGCGCACTTCGGCGACGGGGTGCTGCGCCCGGCCGATGTGGCCGCCGGACTGCTCGGCGCGGTCGTGCGGGACCCGGCCGCCGACCGGGTGATCTGGCAGGAGTACCTGGAGACGGTGGTGCGGGAGCGGGACGGCTGGCAGGGCTTCTACCGGGCCTGCCGGGAGGTGTCGGTATGACGGCACCCCCGGCGACAGCACCCCCGGCGACAGCACCCCCGGCGCCGGCCCGAGCGCCCGGCCCGGCGGCCGGGCCGCTGCTGCTCGGCGTGCGCCACCACGGCCCGGGGTCGGCCCGTGCGGTGCGGGCCGCGCTGGACGCCGCGGCGCCGCAGGCCGTACTGATCGAAGGGCCGCCCGAGGGCGACGCGTTGCTGCCGCTCGCGGCGGATCCGGGGATGAAACCTCCGGTCGCCCTGCTCGCCCATGTCGTGGACGACCCGGGCCGGGCGGCGTTCTGGCCGCTCGCGGAATTCTCGCCGGAATGGGTGGCGATCCGCTGGGCGCTCCGGCGCGGGGTGCCTGTTCGGTTCATCGATCTGCCCGCCGCCCACTCGCTCGCGATGACCGAGGAAGAGTGCGAAGGACCCGACGACGCGGCTGCGGTACGGGTCGATCCGATCGGGGTTCTGGCCTCGACCGCCGGATACGAGGACGCCGAGCGCTGGTGGGAGGACGTCGTCGAGCACCGGGGCCCCGGGACGGCGGACGCGCTCGCTCCGTTCGCCGCGCTCGGCGAAGCCATGGGGGCGCTGCGGGACACGTACGGCGACGGCGGATTCCCCCGTGATCTCATCCGCGAGGCCCATATGCGCATCCAACTGCGCGCGGCCCGAAGGGAGTTCGCCGACTCGGTGGCCGTGGTCTGTGGAGCCTGGCATGTCCCCGCACTGGCGGCTAGGACGACGGTCACCGCCGACCGCGCCCTGCTCAAGGGGCTCCCCAAGGTGAAGACCGAGATGACCTGGGTGCCCTGGACGCACCGCAGGCTCGCCCGGCGCAGTGGCTACGGCGCCGGCATCGAATCACCCGGGTGGTATGCCCATCTGTTCGGCGCGGACGACCGCCCCGTGGAGCGCTGGATGACGAAGGCCGCACGGCTGCTGCGGGACGAGGACCGGATGGTCTCCTCGGCCCATGTCATCGAGGCGGTCCGGCTCGCCGGGACCCTCGCCACTCTGCGCGGACGCCCGCTTCCCGGGCTCGCCGAGACGACCGACGCGGTGCGGGCGGTGATGTGCGAGGGCTCCGACGTACCGCTCGCGCTCGTCCAGGACCGGCTGGTGGTCGGTGAGGTGCTCGGGGAGGTCCCGGACACCGCCCCGGCCGTACCGCTCCAGCGTGACCTGACCCGCACACAGCGCGCGCTGCGGTTCCAGCCGGAGGCGACGGAGCGGGAGGCGGACCTCGATCTGCGCAAGCAGACCGACGCCGCACGGTCCCGGCTGCTGCACCGGCTGCGGCTCCTCGGGGTCGGCTGGGGGGAGCCGGCCGACGGACGGGGGAGTACGGGCACCTTCCGGGAGAGCTGGCGGCTGCGCTGGGAGCCGGAGCTCTCCGTGCGGGTCGCGGAGGCCGGGATGTGGGGGACGACGGTGCTCTCCGCGGCCACCGCGAAAGCCGCGGCGCAGGCCGTGTCGGCCACCGTGCTCGGCGAGGTCACCGCCCTCGCCGAGCAGTGCCTGCTGGCCGAACTGCCGGACGCGCTCCCGGTGGTGATGCGGGCGCTCGCCGACCGTGCCGCGCTGGACACGGACGTGGGTCACCTCGCGCAGGCGCTGCCCGCCCTGGCCCGTTCCCTGCGGTACGGCGATGTGCGGTCCACGGACACCACGGCGCTCGGTGAGGTGGCGTCCGGGATCGCGGAGCGGATCTGTGTCGGGCTGCCCCCGGCCTGTACGGGGCTCGACGCGGACGGTGCCGGCGAGAGACGCGGACAACTGGACGGTGTCCACACCGCGATCGGTCTCCTGCCGGACACCGGACTGCGCGACCGATGGGCCGGTGTGCTGCGCGGACTGGCCGGCCGGGACCCGGTCGCCGGGCTGATCCGCGGGCGGGCCGTGCGTCTCCTCCTCGACGACGGACGGCTCGCCGAGGACGAGGCGGCCCTGCTCATGGGCCTCGCCCTGTCGCCGGGCGCGCTGCCCGCCGACGCGGCGGCCTGGATCGAGGGCTTCGTCGGCGGGGTCTCCGGGGGAGGCATGCTCCTGGTCCACGACGAGCGGCTGCTCGGGCTGGTCGATGCCTGGCTGGCCGGTGTGCCGCCGGACGCGTTCACCGGCGTACTGCCGCTGCTGCGCCGTACCTTCTCGGCGTATGAGCCGGGCGTACGCCGCACCCTCGGCGAGCTGGTCCGGCGCGGCACCGGGGCCGGCCGGGGGACGGCCCGTACACCGGAGGCGGCAGCGCCGGGGTTCGGTACCGGGCTCGACACGGAGCGCGCGGACGCGGTGCTTCCGGTCCTGCGGCTGCTCCTCGGGCACGGCGACCCCGACAGGCACGGCCCCGACAGGCGCGACCCGGGCGGAAGAACCCCGGGCGGCGGAAGAACCCCGGGCGGCGGAAGAACCGCGGGCGGCGGAGGAACCGCGGGCGGCGGAGGGATCCCGGGCAGAAGGGGCCCTGAGGGAACCGGTCCTGCGGGCACCGGTCCGTACGACAACGGCCTGATGGGGGTGGCGGGATGAACACGGCGGACGAACGGCTGCGGCGCTGGCGGCTGGTGCTCGGGGGTGACGCGGCGGAGGGCACCGGCGTCTCGCTCGACGGGCGGGACGCGGCGATGGACGCAGCACTGGGCGCGCTGTACGGCGGCGGGCGCAAGGGCAACGGCCGCAAGGGCGCCGGACGCGGTGGCGACCGCACGGCCGGGCTCGGCGCGTCCGCGCCGTCCGTCGCGCGCTGGCTGGGCGACATCCGTGCGTACTTCCCGGCCTCCGTCGTCCAGGTGATGCAACGCGACGCCATCGAACGGCTGGGACTTTCGGCGCTGTTGCTGGAGCCGGAGATGCTGGAGGCGGTCGAGGCGGACGTCCACCTCGTCGGGACGCTGCTCTCGCTCAACAAGGCGATGCCCGAGACGACCAGGGAGACGGCTCGCGCCGTTGTCCGCAAGGTGGTCGAGGACCTGGAGAAGCGGCTCGCCACACGGACGCGGGCCACGCTCACCGGGGCGCTGGACCGTTCGGCCAGGATCAGCAGGCCGCGCCACCGGGACATCGACTGGAACCGCACCGTCCGCGCCAACCTGAAGAACTACCTACCGGAGCACCGCACCGTCGTTCCGGAACGGCTCGTCGGGTACGGCCACGCCTCGCAGTCCGTGAAGAAGGAAGTCGTCCTCTGCATCGACCAGTCGGGATCGATGGCGGCCTCCGTCGTCTACGCCTCGGTGTTCGGCGCGGTCCTCGCCTCGATGCGGTCCCTCGCGACGCGGCTCGTCGTCTTCGACACGGCCGTGGTCGATCTCACGGACCAGCTCGACGACCCGGTGGACGTTCTCTTCGCGACCCAGCTGGGTGGCGGCACCGACATCAACAGGGCGCTCGCGTACTGCCAGTCGCAGATCACCCGCCCCGCCGACACCGTCGTCGTACTGATCAGCGATCTCTACGAGGGAGGCATACGCGACGAGATGCTCAAGCGGGTGGCGGCGATGAAGGCATCGGGTGTGCAGTTCGTGGCGCTGCTCGCGCTGTCCGACGAGGGGACACCCGCCTACGACCACGACCACGCGGCGGCCCTCGCGGCCCTGGGCGTACCGGCGTTCGCCTGCACACCGGACCACTTTCCAGAAGTGATGGCGGCAGCGGTGGAGAAGAGACCCCTGCCTCCGAGCCCGGACCGTACGGCCTGAGGGGCCTGAAGCGCGTGAACCCGTGGTACCGGACACGCCGTGAACGGGTCCGCGTCAACTGTGTCGTCGGTCACCCCGGACCGTCCGGCCGACCCCCTCACCACCCGGCCTCGGCGCGCCCACCGAAGGTCCACAGGGTGCATCGGCGCAGCTCACCGGGGGGTTCCCGGCCACCGGGCCGACGTCCGGTTCGGGTGGGTGAGTTGTGACAGTAATCACCGCGCAGGTGTGATCTGCGATTTAGGGACCTAGCGCCCACGGGGATAACCTGCGAGACGGACATGCCGCGTACTCGGACACCGTCTACGCCTCCCTAGTGACAGCGCAGTCACGTTGCCCTTCGCGGCACGCCCACGCAGACAAGGAACCGCGATCACTACTGCGACGACGATTTAAAGCAAAGGGAGACGGACGCGCGTGGACCTGTTCGAGTACCAGGCGAGGGACCTCTTCGCCAAGCACGGTGTACCGGTGCTGGCCGGTGAAGTCATCGACACGCCTGAGGCGGCGCGCGAGGTGACCGAGCGTCTGGGCGGCAAGGCTGTCGTCAAGGCGCAGGTCAAGGTCGGCGGCCGAGGCAAGGCCGGCGGCGTGAAGCTCGCCTCCGACCCGGCCGACGCCGTGGCGAAGGCCGACGCCATTCTGGGCATGGACATCAAGGGCCACACGGTCCAGAGGGTCATGCTGGCCGAGACCGCGGACATCGCGGAGGAGTACTACGTCTCCTTCCTCCTCGACCGCACCAACCGCACCTTCCTCGCCATGGCGTCCGTCGAGGGCGGCGTGGAGATCGAGGTCGTCGCGGAGGAGAACCCCGACGCGCTGGCGAAGATCCCGGTCGACGCCAACGAGGGGTGCACCCCGGAGAAGGCCGCCGAGATCGTCGCCGCGGCGAAGTTCCCGGCCGAGATCGCCGGTCAGGTGGCCGACGTCCTGCAGAAGCTGTGGACCGTCTTCATCAAGGAGGACGCGCTCCTCGTCGAGGTCAACCCGCTGATCAAGTCCGGCGACGGCAAGATCATCGCCCTTGACGGCAAGGTCTCGCTCGACGAGAACGCCGACTTCCGCCAGCCCGAGCACGAGGCGCTGGAGGACAAGGCCGCAGCCAACCCGCTCGAGGCTGCTGCCAAGGCCAAGAACCTCAACTACGTCAAGCTCGACGGCGAGGTCGGCATCATCGGCAACGGCGCGGGTCTCGTGATGAGCACCCTCGACGTCGTCGCGTACGCCGGTGAGAACCACGGCAACGTGAAGCCCGCCAACTTCCTCGACATCGGTGGCGGCGCCTCCGCCGAGGTCATGGCGAACGGCCTGGAGATCATCCTCGGCGACCCGGACGTCAAGTCCGTGTTCGTCAACGTCTTCGGTGGCATCACCGCGTGCGACGAGGTCGCCAACGGCATCGTCCAGGCCCTTGAGCTCCTCAAGTCCAAGGGCGAAGCGGTCACCAAGCCGCTGGTCGTGCGCCTCGACGGCAACAACGCGGAGCTGGGTCGCAAGATCCTGTCGGACGCCAACCACCCGCTCGTGCAGCGCGTGGACACCATGGACGGCGCGGCCGACAAGGCCGCCGAGCTCGCGGCTGCGAAGTAAGGGAACAGGTCACCAACACCATGGCTATTTTCCTGACCAAGGAAAGCAAGGTCATCGTCCAGGGGATGACCGGCGCCACCGGCATGAAGCACACCAAGCTCATGCTCGCTGACGGCACCGACATCGTCGGCGGCGTCAACCCGCGCAAGGCCGGTACGTCCGTCGACTTCGACGGCACCGCCGTGCCCGTGTTCGGCTCCGTCGCCGACGCGATGGCGCAGACCGGCGCCGACGTGTCCGTCGTCTTCGTGCCGCCGGCCTTCGCCAAGGCCGCCGTCATCGAGGCGATCGACGCCGAGATCGGCCTCGTGGTCGTCATCACCGAGGGCATCGCCGTCCACGACTCGGCCGCCTTCTGGGCGTACGCCGGCTCGAAGGGCAACAAGACCCGGATCATCGGTCCGAACTGCCCCGGTCTGATCACCCCCGGTCAGTCCAACGCCGGCATCATCCCGGGCGACATCACCAAGCCCGGCCGCATCGGTCTCGTGTCCAAGTCCGGCACGCTGACCTACCAGATGATGTACGAGCTCCGTGACATCGGCTTCTCCTCGGCCGTCGGCATCGGTGGCGACCCGGTCATCGGCACGACGCACATCGACGCTCTCGCGGCGTTCGAGGCGGACCCCGAGACCGACCTGATCGTGATGATCGGCGAGATCGGCGGCGACGCCGAGGAGCGTGCGGCCGACTACATCGCGAAGAACGTGACGAAGCCGGTCGTCGGCTACGTCGCGGGCTTCACGGCTCCCGAGGGCAAGACCATGGGCCACGCCGGCGCCATCGTCTCCGGCTCCTCCGGTACCGCGCAGGCGAAGAAGGAAGCGCTGGAGGCTGCGGGCGTCAAGGTCGGCAAGACGCCGACCGAGACGGCCAAGCTGGCCCGCGCGATCCTGGCCGCCGCGTAGCAGTTACGCAGGTGCGCTGCGGGCCCGCGTTCCCCTTCCGGGGAGCGCGGGCCCGTTCGCATGTCCGGCCCGGCCGGACCACGACAGGTCGCAGTCCGGCGGGTCTCAGTCCGTCGACGGCACCAGACGACCCGGACCGTTCGCCGGTTCGGTACGGAGCTTCTGCCGCAGCTTCACGTCCTCCGCTGTCAGTCGCTGCGGGCCGCCACGCGGCGGGACGCCCTCGACGCGGTGCGGGGCACCCGTCGGTCTGGCGTAGTACGTGGGGGCCGTGGCCAGGGTGTAGCCCGTCGACGCGGTGAGCAGGACGACGAACCCGGCCGTGAGCCGCGTCCAGAACCTGATCCGGTGTTCGCTTCCCGTCCTGACCACCCGCGCCTCGGGGAGCTTCACCTCGGGACCGGTCGATGTGAGCGCGGCGAGCCGCTCCTGGAGCAGTTCGGGATCCGCCAGTTCCGGCACCTGCTCGGCGACGGCCGCTCGCGCGTACAGGAGACGGTTCGCGGTCGCGGGCGTGCTCGCCTCGGTCTCGGCCGCGGTGTCCGGGAGGTCCAGACCGAGACCGTCGTAGAGCAGCAGGGTGCGCCGGTACGCGGGCGGCAGGCCGAGGACCGCGTCGCGCAGCGGACCCTGGTCCGGGTCTGCGGGCTGCCGGTCGAGACGTTTGTGGCTGCGGCGTAACCGGTGCCAGGGCGACAGCGCGTACTCGTACGCCGCCGCGCGCACCCATCCGGCGGGGTCCCGGTCGGTCGCCACCTCCGGCCAGCGCTGCCAGGCCAGGTGGAACGCGCGCTCGACGGACTCCGCGGCGAGATGACGGCGGCCGGTGAGGGCGTACGTCTGGTGGACGAGGCGGGGCGCGGCCCGCGCGTAGAGCAGGTCGAAGGCTTCGGCCGGGGTGGCGTCGTGGAGCGGCCGGGGCTCGTCGCGGTTGCCCGGAGCCGGCTGCGACTCCGCCACCGAGGCTGATGCCGGCTCTGATGCCGACGTCGATGCCGATTCCGGTTCTGGCTCCGATGCCGATGCCGGTGCTGATTCCGGCTCCGGCAGGAGGGCGGGCTGCGGGACGGGCTCCCGGACGGGCTGAGGGACCGGCTCCCGGACGGGCTGCGGCGTCGGCCCGTGCGCCAGTACCTTCGCGTATGCCGCGTGCCGGTGGCCCTCCGGGCTCGTACGACCGGACTCCCAGGACCGTACGGTCGCCGGTGTCACCCCGATCGTGGCCGCGAGCTGCTTCACGCTCAGCGATTTCGCCTCGCGCAGCCGACGCCGTTCCTTCGGGGGCGGGAGATCCGTCATGAGATACCCCCAGCGCTGCTCATGGCAGTGCGCCAGTCCGAAAAGTACATAAACGTATATTGAGTGACACGACCGGCCTTTGCCTGTTACGCGGCGAAAGCGCGTGTCGTTGGCAGCATGGCCCGCGTGACCCAGATGACCGACCGCAGCCTGTCGCTCGTTCCCGTACGGACCCGTACCGCCGCGCTGTCCGACTGCGTGCTGCGCGGTGCGGTCGCGGCAGGGTTCGGGCTCAGCGTGCTCACCGTCCTGGTGATGCTGCTGTGGATCAGCTCGCCGTACCCCGACAGTGGCCTGGGCGGGGCGCTGCACGTCGCCGCCGCACTGTGGCTGCTGGCTCACGGTACGGAGCTGACCAGGCAGGACACCCTCTCCGGCGTTCCCGCTCCGCTGGGTGTGGTGCCGATACTGCTGGTCGTTCTGCCTGTCTGGCTGGTCCAGCGGGCCGCGCACGACGCGCTCGACCCGGCGAACGGCCGTCCCGGACCGTCGTCGCGAGGTGCCCTGTGCGCGGTCACCGGCGGCTATCTGCTGGTTGCCGTCGCGGTGGCGCTGTACGCGGCGGGCGGGACGCTGCCCGCGGAGCCGCTGAGTGCGCTCTGGCATCTGCCGCTCGCCGTCGGTGCTGCGGCGGCTGCCGGGGTGTGGCGGGCGCGCGGATGTCCGGGCGGACCGTTGCCCCGCCCGGTGCGGTGGATCCTGCCGAAGGGTGCACGTGCGGCCCTCGCCCGGCCCGGGATGCCGGACACGCTGAGGGCCGCTGCCGCCGGTGTCATGGTGCTGACCGGCGGCGGGGCGCTGCTCGTCGGGGGCGCGCTGGTGTGGCACGCGGGCGCGGCGCAGCAGTCGTTCCTCCAGCTCACCGGTGCCTGGTCGGGCCGGTTCACGGTTCTGCTGCTGGCTGTCTCGCTGGTGCCGAACGCGGCTGTCTGGGGGGCTTCGTACGCCCTCGGCCCCGGCTTCGTCCTCGGTACGGGGACCACGGTGACGCCGCTCGCGGTGACCGGGAACACCGTGCTCCCGCACTTCCCCCTGCTGACCGCGGTGCCCGGGGAGGGCCGGGGCTCTCCGCTCGGCTGGGCGGTGGCGGCCGTGCCGTTGGCGGCGGGCGTGGTGCTCGGCTGGTTCGTCGTCCGGGGAGGGGAGAAGGCCGGGCCGATCCCGCTGGGCGGCACCGTGCTCTCCGCTGTGTCGGCGGCCGTGGGGTGCGCGGCGGCGATGACGGGCCTCGCCGCCCTGGCGGGCGGGCCGCTGGGCACCGGCAGTCTGGCGTCCTTCGGCCCTGTGTGGTGGCGCACGGGTGCGGCAGCGCTGGTCTGGACAGTGGGAACGGGGCTGCTGGTCGCGCTGGTCCGGCGCTGGCGGGTCCTCCGGCGCAACCGGCCTGCCGCACCCGTCCCGCAAGCCGCCGGGGAACCGGAGTGGCACGACAGCGGGGCCAGGGTGGCGCGGTGGGCTGCGCTTCGGGCGGCGTCGGCGGGACTGAAGGCCAGGATTCCCCAGCCCGGTGACCAGCCCGCTGACCAAGCCGGTGATCAGCCGAGTAACCAGTCCGGTGACCAGGCCGATGGCTGTGCTGCCGCGGATCAGGGGGATGCGGACGCCGCTGCGAACAATGACGGGGCGCGCGGCGAGGACGGCGAGGACGGTGACGGTCCTGCTGTCGTTCAGCCCGGCCCGGACCGTACGGATAGGGCAGACGGCCCCGATGGCCCCGACGGCCCCGATGGCCCCGACGGCCCCGATGGCCCCGACGGCCCCGGCGACTCCGGCAGTACGGAGGTCCAGGACGGCACCGATGGCACTGACGGCACAAGCAGCCCGGGAAGCGACAACGACGTACCGGCTGCCGTGCCTGCCGTGCCTGTCACAGCCCCGGCCCCGCCCGCCCCGCCGGAAACGGGCGCCGAGGCCGGACCCCGCGCGGAACCCGGAGCCGGTCCGGGCATCGGCAGCGCCTGGCCCCCGATGTCGTACACCGACGGGGACTGACAGCCGCGCACCGCCGAACGGGGCGGGAACCCGGGCCGCCCCGCTCGCAGACGCGCGCCGCGCGCCGCGTGCTACTCCCTCGCCCCTACCCCTTCATCTCTCGTCCCTACTCCTTCGTGCCGAGAACCGGGACCAGCGAGCCCGGCAGCAGCTTGTTGCAGGCGATCTGGCCCTGCTTCGTCAACGCGTCGTCCACGCACGTGTAGTAGTCGCGGTACACGAGGTGCGAGGTGAAGACCAGCGCCACCATCACCAGTGCCATTCCGGCCGTCACCAGACCGCTCACCGCCGCCGTGATCTGCGGCTTCGACGAGCCTGCGTACGGACCGGGCGCCGGCGGCACGTGCGGTGCGGGCGGCGCTCCCGGTGCGGCCGGCCGGCCGTCGGTGGGGGCGGCCGGGGGCGGCTGGGTCGTCAGCGCCGTGGCCCCGCGGGTGTCGTGCTGCACCGGCTGCGGCTTCGCCCGGAGCGAGCTGATACCCCAGTACAACGCGAGCGACCCGAGCAGCAGGCTGACCTCGGGCAGATTGAAGAGCACGAAGAAGAACGCCCACATTCCGGCGAGCAGGGCGTATCGCGCCCGCCGCTGCGCCGGGTCCTTCGGGTCCCAGCGCAGGCCCGCGCCCGGACCGCCCGGCCCGTTGCCCGGCCCCTTCGGGCCGTCGCCCCGGCCGTTCCCGGGTTCGTTCGGGCCGCCCTGGGGCCGCTGCGGGCCGCCGCCCCAGCCGCCGCCCTGGCGGCCGGGCTGAACCGGGCTCCACTGGCTGCCCCGGCCGGGAGGCGGCGACTGGTCGTCACCGCTGCCGTCACCCCCGTTGCCGGAATGACCGGAGTTGCCCTCGTCGCCCCCGTTGGCCGGGCGCCGCGGCTGCCACGGCTGGTCCGGCCGGCCCTCCGGTGGCGGGGCGAAGGGGTTGTCGTCGGGCTCCGTCGAAGAGGGCCGGCGTTCCCGCAGCAGCAGCACTGAGTCCTGCCCGTGCCGTGGGGTGCGGAGAGTCGCGCGGTGGCGTCGGTCCTGCATCTGGTGAACGTCTTCCCCTCATTCGGTTCCCGTCCGGGAGACGGATCCTGTCCCCAGACGCTACCTCTCGGCCGGGCCCCCGTCCCGTGGGGGCCGCTCCGTGTGCCGGTATCGTTGCCGACGGTCGGCGCGTTCGTAGAGTTCCCCGTATCGGGAGATGCGATCGATTCGTACGACCGCACAAGTCGTATCCAGAAAGGGCCCCGCTGTGGCCTCCCCGCCCCCTCCCGCCCGCCTGGTCGTGCTGGTTTCCGGCTCCGGAACCAATCTGCAGGCCCTGCTCGACGCCATCGGTGACGATCCGGCCGCCTACGGTGCCGAGATCGTCGCGGTCGGCGCCGACCGCGACGGCATCGCCGGACTCGACCGCGCCCGCGACGCCGGGCTGCCGACCTTCGTATGCAAGGTGAAGGAGTACGCGGACCGTGCCGCCTGGGACGCCGCGCTGACCGAGGCCACGGCCGCGTACGCGCCGGACCTGGTCGTCTCGGCCGGATTCATGAAGATCGTGGGGAAGGATTTCCTCGCGGCCTTCGGCGGCCGGTTCGTCAATACGCACCCGGCCCTGCTGCCCGCATTTCCCGGGGCCCACGGCGTACGCGACGCGCTCGCGTACGGCGCCAGGGTCACCGGCTGCACCGTCCACTTCGTCGACGACGGCGTCGACACCGGTCCGATCATCGCGCAGGGCGTGGTCGAGATCCGGGAGCAGGACGACGAAAGCGCTCTTCACGAGCGCATCAAAGAAGTCGAGCGAAGGCTGCTCGTCGATGTCGTGGGGCGTCTGGCCCGTAACGGCTACCGCATTGAGGGACGAAAGGTACAGGTCGGTGCACACCGAGAACACGGACACCGTTAAGCCCATCCGGCGCGCGCTCATCAGCGTCTACGACAAGTCGGGCCTGGAGGAGCTGGCCCTCGGGCTGCACGGGGCGGGCGTCACGCTCGTCTCCACCGGATCCACCGCGGCGAAGATCGCGGCTGCCGGTGTGCCGGTCACCAAGGTCGAGGAGCTCACCGGCTTCCCGGAGTGCCTGGACGGCCGGGTCAAGACGCTGCACCCGCGGGTGCACGCCGGGATCCTCGCCGACCTCCGCCTGGAGGACCACCGCAAGCAGCTCACCGAGCTGGGGGTGGAGCCCTTCGACCTGGTCGTCGTGAACCTCTACCCCTTCACGGAGACCGTCGCTTCCGGCGCCACCCCCGACGAGTGCGTCGAGCAGATCGACATCGGCGGCCCGTCGATGGTCCGGGCCGCGGCGAAGAACCACCCGTCGGTGGCGGTCGTCACCAGCCCGGAGCGCTACGCGGACGTGCTGACCGCCGTCAGCGGCGGCGGCTTCGACCTGGCCGCGCGCAAGCGTCTCGCGGCCGAGGCGTTCCGCCACACCGCCGCGTACGACGTGGCCGTGGCGAGCTGGTTCGCCGACGACTACGCGGCGGCCGACGACAGCGGCTTCCCCGATTTCCTCGGTGCGACGTACGAGCGCGGCAACGTCCTGCGGTACGGCGAGAACCCGCACCAGGGTGCCGCGCTCTACGTGAGCGGCACGGGCGGCCTCGCCCAGGCCGAGCAGCTGCACGGCAAGGAGATGTCGTACAACAACTACACGGACACCGACGCCGCGCGCCGGGCCGCGTACGACCACGCCGAGCCCTGTGTGGCGATCATCAAGCACGCCAACCCGTGCGGCATCGCGATCGGCACCGACCTCGCGGAGGTGCACCGCAGGGCGCACGCCTGTGACCCGGTCTCCGCGTACGGCGGCGTGATCGCGGTGAACCGTCCGGTCACCACGGCCATGGCCGAGCAGGTGGCCGAGATCTTCACCGAGGTCATCGTCGCTCCGGCGTACGAGGACGGCGCGGTCGAGATCCTGGCCCGCAAGAAGAACATCCGGGTGCTGCGCTGCCCGGACGCCCCGTCGGCCCCGGTCGAGGTCAAGCAGATCGACGGCGGCGCACTCCTCCAGGTCACCGACCGGCTCCAGGCCGACGGCGACAACCCGGAGAACTGGAAGCTCGCATCGGGTGACGCGCTCGGCGCGGCCGAACTCGCCGAGCTGTCGTTCGCCTGGAAGGCGTGCCGCGCCGTGAAGTCCAACGCGATCCTGCTCGCCAAGGATGGCGCGTCCGTCGGCGTCGGCATGGGTCAGGTCAACCGCGTCGACTCGGCGAAGCTCGCCGTGGAGCGCGCGGGCGAGGAGCGGGCCAGGGGTGCGTACGCCGCCTCCGACGCCTTCTTCCCGTTCCCCGACGGCTTCGAGATCCTGGCGAACGCCGGGGTGAAGGCCGTGGTCCAGCCGGGCGGTTCGATCCGTGACGAGCTGGTCGTGGAGGCCGCCGAGAAGGCCGGCGTGACGATGTACTTCACCGGGACGCGTCACTTCTTCCACTAGGACCTGCCCGGGACCGGTACCGGGGGCCGCCCGCGCTGACGGCCCCCGGAACGCCCGAGGGCCGTAACTCCTCGCTGAATGCGCGGAGTTACGGCCCTCAGGTGCGTGCGGCAGGTCCTAGTCGACCCGGACCACCACGGTGGAGCAGAGCTTGTCGGCGAACGTCTGCTTCTTGGAGTCCCACGCCGGCCACAGCCAGCCCAGGTAGCAGGCGATGCTGTCCACGAAGTGGGCGATCTTACGGACGAACGCCATGCCGAAGCCGATCGGCTGTCCGTCGCTCTCGCGCCGCAGGCTGATGCCGACGGCCTTCTTGCCGATGGTCTGCCCGTTGGTGCCCTCGTTGTAGAGCTGCCACAGGAAGATGGCTATGGCGACGAGGAGTCCGACGATCACGAGGGCGGAACCGGCGCCGCCACCGATCGAGCCGCCGATCCCGACCAGCACGCCGTACGGGATACCGGAGATGAGGCCGTCGATGATGGTGCCACCGACCCGGCGCCACCAGCCACCGAACTGCGGGGGCTGGCCGCCGTAACCGGGCGCCTGCGGGTAGCCCTGGACCGGGGGCGCCTGCGGGTAGCCGTAGCCGGGCTGCTGCGGCACGCCCTGCGGGGCCTGCTGCGGGTAGCCGCCGGGCTGCTGGGGCTGGCCGTACGGGTTGTTCGGGTTCGGGTTCGGATCGCCGAAGCTCATGGCTGATTTCCTCCGTTGGTTCATGCGGGGACGACGCGGTTCGAGCGGAGGATTGGTACATAAATCGACTGAGCGGTCTAGCCCCCCGACACTGCCCGCGGCACTGCGGGCAACATGCTTCTAAACGCCACGTAAGTTTGTCCAGTCGCATTCCGTATGTGTTGTGCAAGTGCAACTTGGGCGATCATGGCGCCCCTGCAAGAATGGCTCATATGACAGCCCAGATTCTCGATGGCAAGGCCACCGCAGCCGCGATCAAGTCCGATCTGACCGCCCGCGTGGCGGCCCTCAAGGAGAAGGGGATCACCCCCGGTCTCGGCACACTGCTGGTCGGTGACGATCCGGGCAGCCGCTGGTACGTCAACGGCAAGCACCGTGACTGCGCCGAGGTAGGCATGGGGTCGATCCAGCGTGAACTCCCCGACACCGCAACGCAGGAAGAGATCGAGGCGGTCGTCCGGGAGCTCAACGAGAACCCCGAATGCACCGGCTACATCGTGCAGTTGCCGCTCCCCAAGGGCATCGACACCAACCGCGTCCTGAGCCTGATGGACCCGGAGAAGGACGCCGACGGGCTGCACCCGACCAGCCTCGGCAAGCTCGTACTGAACGAGACGGGCCCGCTGCCCTGCACCCCGTACGGCATCATCCAGCTGCTCCGCCACCACGGGGTGGAGATCAACGGGGCGCATGTCGTGGTCGTCGGGCGCGGCATCACGGTCGGCCGCTCCATCCCGCTGCTGCTGACCCGTAAGTCCGAGAACGCGACAGTGACCCAGTGCCACACCGGCACCCGTGATCTGCCCGCGCTGCTCAAGCAGGCCGACATCATCGTCGCCGCCGCCGGTGTCCCGCACATCATCAACCCCGAGGACGTCAAGGCGGGCGCGGCCGTTCTCGACGTCGGCGTCAGCCGGGACGAGAACGGCAAGATCGTCGGCGATGTGCACCCCGGTGTCGCCGACGTGGCCGCGTGGATCTCCCCGAACCCGGGCGGCGTGGGCCCGATGACCCGTGCTCAGCTGCTCGTGAACGTCGTGGAGGCGGCGGAGCGCAGTGTCGGCTGACGCGGTGGAGCGTACGGGGCCCGAGGAGCCGGGCGGGTCCGCCGGGCTCCCGGGGTTCGCCAAGCGCTCGGGGGCCGACGGCCGTTCGGGTTCTGCGAGCCGTTCGGGATCCGGGAGTCGTACGGGATCCGACGGGGGCGCCGCGCCGGAGGCGGCGGGCGGTCCCGAGGGGCCCCGCAGGTCCGAGACGCCGGACGGTGCCGAGGAACCCGGAAAGCCGGAAGCCCCGGCGGAGTCCGAGGCGCCTGCCGAGTCGGAGGGGGCCGAGGAACCCGGAAAGCCGGAAGCCCCGGCGGAGTCCGAGGCGCCTGCCGAGTCGGAGGGGGCTGCGGAGCCGGAAGAGGCTGCGGAGTCGGAGGAGACGGCGGAGTCCGGGGCGTCCGGCGAGGTCCGAGCCGAGGACGAGCCCGAGGGGGAGGACGCGGTCAGCGCTCCGGGTCCCGACGGGGAGCCCGTGCGCTCGACCCGGCGCTTCCCCTCGGTGACGCGCGACACCGCCCGCCCCGAGGGCGGCGGCCGGGCGGCCCCCGGCGACGCCCCCGCGCCCGCCCGGCAGTGGCCGCTGCTCACCGTGCTCGGCGCGGTCGCCGCGGGACTGCTGCTGGTCGCCTTCGACGTGACCCGGGTGGGGCTGTTGCTCGTCGGCGTCGCACTGATGGCGGGCGCGGCGATGCGCTGGTGGGTACGGGCGGTCGGGATGCTCGCGGTGCGTTCGCGGTTCACGGACACGGTGACGTACGGCGTACTGGGCCTCGTGATCACGCTGCTCGCGCTGATGGTGCAGCCCCAGCCGTGGCTGGAACTGCCGTTCCTGGAGGATCTGGTCCACTTCACGGTGCGCTGACGAGTTCACGGTGGGCTGACGAGGGCCGTGTGCCGACGGGAGGCGGGGGCTGACGGCCCGACAGTTCCCGTCGGCAGAGCAGTTTCCGGCGGCGGACCCGGCAGTTCCCGGTTGGCGGAAAAGAAAAAACGTTGAGGGGGAATGCCCCGCGATTCACGGGGCAAGCGAGTGTTATCCCCCCACGGGTGCTTGCACCCGGCGGTGGCCGTCCGCGCCTCACCCCCCCTGGGCGCGGGCGGCCACCGTCGTTGCAGGGGGCGGACCTCAGGAGTGCGTACGGGCCAACACGGTTCCGTACGCCGGGGCGTGCGCGGGTCCGTGTGCGGCGTGCCACACGGGGGCGGGAGTCGGTCGGCCGCAGGGTCGGATAGCCTGACGTCGGAAGTCTCTTCACATCAAGATTCAGTTCGCGGTGTGAGCCTCCGAGATTTCCCGCACCAGGGGCAGGGACCCCCACCGCCAGCTGTCTTACGGAGAACGCCATGACCCGCACTCCTGTGAATGTCACCGTCACCGGCGCGGCCGGCCAGATCGGCTACGCGCTGCTCTTCCGCATCGCCTCGGGCCACCTGCTCGGCTCGGACGTGCCGGTCAAGCTGCGTCTCCTGGAGATCCCGCAGGGGCTGAAGGCCGCTGAGGGCACCGCGATGGAGCTCGACGACTGCGCCTTCCCGCTGCTCCAGGGCATCGAGATCACGGACGACCCGAACGTCGCTTTCGCCGGTGCCAACGTGGCCCTGCTCGTCGGCGCCCGCCCGCGTACGAAGGGCATGGAGCGCGGTGACCTGCTCGCGGCCAACGGCGGCATCTTCGGCCCGCAGGGCAAGGCCATCAACGACAACGCCGCGGACGACATCAAGGTCCTCGTCGTCGGCAACCCGGCCAACACCAACGCGCTCATCGCGCAGGCCTCGGCCCCGGACGTACCGGCCGAGCGCTTCACCGCGATGACCCGTCTCGACCACAACCGCGCGATCTCGCAGCTCTCGCAGAAGACGGGCGTCCCGGTCTCCGAGATCCGCCGTCTCACCATCTGGGGCAACCACTCGGCCACCCAGTACCCGGACATCTTCCACGCCGAGGTCGCGGGCAAGAACGCCGCCGAGACCGTCAACGACGAGCAGTGGCTGGCCGACACCTTCATCCCGACCGTCGCCAAGCGCGGTGCGGCGATCATCGAGGCGCGCGGCGCCTCCTCGGCCGCCTCGGCCGCGAACGCCGCCATCGACCACGTGCACACCTGGGTCAACGGCACGGCGGACGGCGACTGGACCTCGATGGGTATCCCGTCGGACGGCTCCTACGGTGTTCCCGAGGGCCTCATCTCGTCCTTCCCGGTCACCACCGAGGGCGGCACGTACAAGATCGTCCAGGGCCTGGAGATCAACGACTTCTCCCGCGCGCGTATCGACGCCTCGGTGAAGGAACTCTCCGAGGAGCGCGACGCGGTGCGCGAGCTCGGCCTGATCTGAGCCGTACGGCGAGGACCGTCCGGACAGTTCGGACGGTTCGGTGCCCCGGCACGCGGCGACCTCTCCGTCCCGTGCGACGCCCCCCGCAACCAATGGATTGCGGGGGGCGTCTGCGTGGGCAGAACCGACACGGGGGTCGAACATGTCCGATGCGTTGTTCTACGTGGTGCCGGCGCTGATCGCCGTCGGCGCCGTCTGCATAGCGCTCCAGGCCGTCCGCGCGCGGCTGAGGATGCGGGCGGCCTGGCGCAGCGGTCTCACGGCGCGGGCGACCTGCCTGCGGACCTACACGACGACCAGGTACGACAAGGACTCCGGCAGGTCCACGACCCGGCACCACGCGTACGAGTTCACGCCGCCCGGTGGGCGGCCCGTGTCCTTTGAGGAGCAGCACGGGCCCAGCACGAGGATCGGCGGCGACATCGTGACCGTCTACTACGTCGCGGACCGGCCCGAGCACGCCACCACGCTGCCGCCGGCCACCGGTTGGAAGCGCACGATGGAGACGGCCGCCACCGTCGTGCTCTGTTCGGTGGTGGTGGCGTTCTGCGCGTTCTTCGTAGGGAAGGGCCCTCTCTCGTGGTGAAGGGGCCCCTCTCGTGGTGAAGAGCCCCTCTCGTGGTGAAGGGCCCCGATGCCCGGCTACCGGGTGCCGCCGGAGAGCTGTCCGGCCATGTCACGTACCGCGGCCAGCGCCCGGTGGTGCAGTCCGGGCCCGAAGGTGACGCGGGTGGCGCCGAGTTCGCCGAGTTCCCGCGGTGACGGCCCGTCCGGTACGCAGAGCGCGTTGAGCGGAGCCCCGATCCCGGCCGCCAGTTCGGGGAGTTGGCCGGGCGGCGCCGCGATCGGGTAGACGCAGTCGGCGCCCGCCGCGAGGTACTGACGGGCGCGGACGACGGTCCGCGCCGGATCGCGCACCCCGCGGAGATATGTGTCCACGCGGGCGTTGACGAACAGCGCGCCGCCCGCCGCCCCCCGCACCTCCGCGAGCCGGTCGGCCTGCTCACCGGCGTCGCGCAGGACGCCGTCCGTGGAGTCCTCCAGGTTGCAGCCGACAGCGCCGGTGTCGGCGAGCCGGGCCACCAGCTCCTTCGGCGGCAGGCCGTAGCCGTCCTCGATGTCCGCCGACACGAGGACGCCGAAACTCTCGACGGCCCGGACGATACGGGCGATCGCGGCGAACATCTCCTCGGCCGGGGTCTGCCCGTCCGCGTATCCGAGCGAGGCCGCCACCCCGGCGCTCGGAGTGGCGAGCGCCGGGAAGCCGGCTTCCGCGAAGACCCGGGCGCTCGCGGCATCCCAGGGGCCCGGGAGCACCAGCGGGTCGGCGGGGGAGCGGCCCAGATGCAGGCTGCGGAAGTCGGTCATCAGCGGGCCCATCAGTGGCGGTGGGCGGTGGAGCCGGGGGTGTAGTGACCCGGGACCATGCGGGCGGTGACGGAGATGCGGTTCCAGGCGTTGATCACGGTGATCGCCGCGATCAGCTGGGCGAGTTCGGTCTCGTCGAACTGTTCGGCGGCGTGTGCGTACACCTCGTCGGGCACGAAGCCGTCGGTGAGCACCGTGATGGCCTCGGTCAGCTCGATCGCCGCGATCTCCTTCGCGGTGTAGAAGTGCTTCGACTCCTCCCAGCCGCTGAGCTGCACGATCCGCTCGACCGACTCGCCCGCTGCCAGGGCGTCCTTGGTGTGCATGTCGAGGCAGAAGGCGCAGTGGTTGATCTGCGAGGCGCGGATCTTGACCAGTTCGAGAATGGCCGGGTCCACGCCCCGACGGGCCGCCACGTCCAGCTGGATCATGGCCTTGTAGACCTCGGGGGCGAGCTTGGCCATGTGGAGCCGGGGGGTGTGCTCGGGCAGGAAGCCCGTGCTCTCGTCGGTCGTCCGGGGTGTCTCGTTCGTCGTCATGGAGACGACGCTACGTGGTGTGTGGCGCAGGGGTATGGTCCATTTCCATGACGGATTCCTGGGCCACTTTCGGTGTGGACCTGCACCTGGAGCTGACCGGT
The DNA here is from genome assembly GCF_036241575.1 of Streptomyces sp. NBC_01267. Taxonomy (NCBI): domain Bacteria; kingdom Bacillati; phylum Actinomycetota; class Actinomycetes; order Kitasatosporales; family Streptomycetaceae; genus Streptomyces; species Streptomyces sp. NBC_01267. Next base: position 4,841,722 of record NZ_CP108455.1, read on the forward strand.
ACCGGGCTGCGGGTGGGGCTCACGGACGCGCTGCGCAAGGCCGTGCGCACGGGGCGGCTGACGCCGGGGACCCGGCTGCCGTCCTCGCGCACCCTCGCCACCGACCTGGGAATCGCCCGGAACACGGTGGCCGACGCCTACGCCGAACTGGTGGCGGAAGGCTGGCTGACCGCGCGGCAGGGCTCGGGGACCCGGGTGGCAGCCCGGTCCGTACCGCGTGCGGCGGCCCCGCCCGTCACCGTACGGCCGCCGCAGCCGCGGCGCCCCGCGTACAGCCTGCTGCCCGGCTCGCCCGACCTCGCGTCCTTCCCGCGCGCCGAGTGGCTCAGGGCCGCACGGAAGGCGCTGACCGCCGCTCCCCACGAAGCGTTCGGATACGGGGACCCGCGTGGGCGGCCCGAGCTGCGGACCGTGCTGGCCGACTATCTGGCACGGGCCCGCGGGGTGTACGCCGACCCGGACCGGATCGTCGTCTGCTCGGGGTTCGCACACGGTTTGATGCTGATGGGGAAGGTGCTGCGGGGGAGACGGGTGCGGGAGGTGGCGGTCGAGTCGTACGGGCTGGACCTGCACCGGAACCTGCTCACCGACGCGGGGCTGCGCACCCCCGCTCTCCCTCTGGACGCACTCGGCTCGCAGACCGGTGCGCTGCGGCGCGAAGGTGCGGTGCTGCTGACGGCGGCGCACCAGTTCCCGTTGGGGGTGCCGCTCCACCCCGACCGGCGGTCGGCCGCCGTCGACTGGGCGCGGACCACGGGCGGGCTGATCCTGGAGGACGACTACGACGGGGAGTTCCGCTACGACCGGCAGCCGGTCGGTGCGCTCCAGGGACTCGATCCCGAACGGGTCGTCTACCTCGGCACCGCCAGCAAATCCATCGCCCCCGGGCTGCGGATCGGCTGGCTGGTGCTGCCCGGGAGCCTGGTGGCGGATGTCGTCACGGCGAAGGGGCACTCCGACTGGATGACGAGTGCGCTGGAGCAGCTGACGCTCGCCGAGTTCATCGCCTCCGGGGCGTACGACCGGCATGTCCGCGCGATGCGGCTGCGCTACCGGCGGCGCCGCGACCAGCTGGTGGCGGCGCTCGCCGAACGCGCGCCGGACATCCGGGTCACCGGGATCGCTGCCGGGCTGCACGCCGTACTCGAACTGCCGCCGGGCACCGAACAGTCGGTGGTCCAGGCGGCGGCCTGGCAGGGGCTCGCGCTGGGGGGCCTCAGTCCGTTCCGGCACCCGGACGCGGGCGAGGGGCGCGACGGGCTGGTGGTCGGATACGGGACGCCACCGGACAGCGCGTGGACGGGGGCGCTGGACGCGCTGTGCCGGGTGCTCCCGTAGGGGCGCGTACGCCAACGGGGCTTCGTTGTGGGGGATTCGGGGTGTTCGGCGGGGAGTCGGACCAGGCCGTGCTCGCCGGTCAGACCTTGCTGTCCATCGCCTCGTTCGCCGGGGCCTCTGCCGGAGCCTCGCCGAACCGTGCCAGCGCAAGCGCCCCGGCCACCGCCACCGCGAACCCGGCAATCGCCAGCGGGGCCAGACCGTCCCTCGTACGGTCCCCGAGCCAGACCACGCCGATCAGGGCCGGGCCGATCGTCTCGCCGATGACCATGCCGGCCGTGGCCGTCGTCACCGATCCGCGTTGCAGGGCCGAGGTGAGCAGCAGGAAGGCCGAGCCGCCGCCGACGAGCAGTGCGTACAGCGCCGGGTTGGTGAAGTCGACGGAGTCGATGAGCCGGACCGCCACCTCGACCACGCCGAAGCCCACGCCCGCGCCGAGGCCGAGCACCAGGGCGCGGGCCTTGCCCTTGAGTCGGCCGGCGACCACGCCCACCAGCAGGACCGCGAGAGCGACTCCGAGCATGGCCCAGCGCAGGGCGTCCGATCCCGCGGTGCTGCCCTCCGAACCGGAGGCGAGGCCGAGCATCCCCAGTCCCGCGCAGACGACGCCCACCGCACCCCATTCGGTGCCGGTGAGCCGCACGCCGAGGACCCGGGCCGCCACCACCGCGGTGACCGCGAGACTCGCGGCGAGCGCGGCGCCGACCGCGTAGATCGGGATCGAACGCAGCGCGATGATCTGCAGCACGAAGCCCACGGCGTCGAAGCCGAGCCCCGCGATGTAGCGCCACTGGCGCAGGGCGCGCAACAGCAGCGCCGCGTCGACCCCCGAGCCGGTCCCGGGGGCGGAGGCACGGGCGGCGGCGGCCTGGAACACGGAGGCCGTACCGAAGCAGACCGCTGAACCGAGCGCGCAGAGCATTCCAAGGAGCACGTAAGGACTCTACGGGTGAGCACCGACCGGGGAGCGTCCCACCTGCTCACCGGGGACGGAGGCCGACATCTAGTCTGTACACCGTCAGACACGGGATACTTGCCGTACAGCTGTACGGCGTCTGTGGCGCCGGGTCTGTGGCACAGCGTCTGTGACGACCGGTGTTGTTGGCACGGCGTCCGTGATGACGGTGTCCGTGATGACGGTGTCTGTGACGACGATGTTTGTGATGACGGTGTCTGTGAAGAACGGGGGAGGACAACGCATGCGCAAGATGAGGTCGGGCGCCGTGGTGCTCGGGGGCATGGGGATGCTGGCGGCGACGCTCACCGCCTGCGGTTCCGATGTGGACCGGCGGTGTGTGGACCCGGTGACCTACAAGCAGCTGCCGAAGTACGAGTGCGGCAAGAGCAGCGGCCACGGCACGTACTACTACGGCGGCTCCTCGAAGAACGGCAAGGTTTCGGGCGGCAGTTTCAACAAGTCGTCGGTGCACCGGGGCGGTTTCGGCGGCGGCTTCCACTCCAGCGGCGGCTGACCCGGGGCCCGGACCGACACCATGAAGCGTCACGCCGTCCAACCCCGCCCCGGCTGGCAGCAGATCGTCGAGGAGCAGGGGCTGATCTATCCGCTCACCCGCTACCCGGACGACTCGCTGCGCCCGTACTGGGACGAGAGCGCCTACTACTCCTTCTCCCTCCCCGAGGTCGAGGCGCTGGAGGAGGTCGTCGAGGAACTGCACGCGATGTGCCTTGCCGCAGCCGCCCACATCGTCGCCCGCGACCGTTTGGCCGACCTGGGGATCACCGACCCCCGGCTGGCCCGGCTGGTTGCCGAATCCTGGCACCGGAGGGACGAACTGCCGTCCGTGTACGGGCGGTTCGATCTGCGGTACGACGGCGACGGCCCGGCCAAGATGCTGGAGTACAACGCGGACACGCCCACCTCCCTGGTGGAGGCGGCCAGCCCGCAGTGGTTCTGGATGGAGGACCGCTTTCCCGGCGCCGACCAGTGGAACTCGCTGCACGAGCGACTGGTCGCAGCCTGGCGGCGACAGGCCCCGCTGCTGCCGCCGGGACCGCTGCACTTCGCGCACTCCGACGCCGACGAACTCGGCGAGGACCTGATGACGGTCGCGTATCTGAGGGAGACCGCCCAGCAGGCGGGGATCGAGACCGAGGCGCTCTCCGTGGAGCAGATCGGCTGGGACCCGTTGTCCGGGCGGTTCGTCGACGAGCGGATGCGTTTCATCCGCAGCTGCTTCAAGCTCTACCCGTGGGAGTGGCTGACGACCGACAGCTTCGGTCCGCACGTCCTGGACACCCTCGACAACGGCGGGTCCACCGGCTCCACCTGCTGGATCGAACCCGCGTGGAAGATGCTGCTCTCCAACAAGGCGCTGCTCGCCGTGGTGTGGGAGCTGTACCCGGGACATCCGAATCTCCTGCCTTCCTATCTGGACGGCCCGCGCGAGCTCGCCCTGCCCACATCCAAGGGCTATGTCTCCAAGCCGCTCCTGGGCCGGGAGGGAGCGGGCGTCGTGCTCCACGAGGCCGGAGCGGGAACCGCCGCGGTCCTGCGGACCGACGAGGTCTGCTGCTACCAGGAGTTGGCCCCGCTGCCCGACTTCGACGGCAACCGTGTGGTGCTCGGTGCGTGGGTGGTCGAGGACGAGGCGGCGGGGCTCGGCATCCGGGAGTCCGTGGGGCCGGTGACGGACGAGTACGCCCGCTTCCTGCCCCACGTCATCCTTTGAATCCTCTGAGCGCCTCCTCCTCGCCCGGCCCCTGTCCTGCGCCTGGCCCCGCTTCGTCCGGCCCCTGCCCCGCGCCTGGCTCCGCCTCGCCCGGCCCAGGTCGGCCGCTGTGGTGTCAGCCGTTCAGGACGGTCCGCAGCTGGGCGAGGCCCCAGTCCAGATCCTCCTTGCTGATCACCAGGGGCGGGGCGATCCGGATCGTGGAGCCGTGGGTGTCCTTCACCAGCACCCCGAGATCCATGAGCCGCTCGGAGATCTCCCGGCCGGTGCCGAGCGAGGGCGCGATGTCCACCCCCGCCCAGAGACCCCGTCCGCGCACGGCCTCGACCGCGCCGCCGCTCACCAGCAGGCCCAGTTCGCGGTGGAGGTGGTCGCCCAACTCCGTGGCCCGTTGCTGGAATTCACCGGTGCGCAGCATCGCGATCACCTCCAGGGCGACGGCGCACGCCAGCGGATTCCCACCGAAGGTGGACCCGTGCTCGCCGGGGCGGTAGACGCCCAGCACCTCTGCCGACGACACCACGGCCGACACCGGCACCACCCCGCCGCCGAGCGCCTTGCCCAGGATGTACATGTCCGGCACGACACCCTCGTGCTCACAGGCGAAGGTCCGGCCCGTCCTGCCGAGTCCCGACTGGATCTCGTCCGCGATGAACAGCACGTTCCGGGCGCGGGTCAGTTCGCGTACGCCCGGCAGATATCCGGCCGGCGGCACCAGGACCCCGGCCTCGCCCTGGATCGGTTCGAGGAGAACGGCCACCGTGTTCTCGTCGACGGCCGCTTCCAGCGCGGCCAGGTCGCCGTACGGAACGATCTCGAAGCCCGGGGTGTACGGGCCGAAGTCCGCCCGCGCCTCGGGGTCCGTCGAGAAGCTGACGATCGTGGTCGTACGGCCGTGGAAGTTGTTCTCCGCGACGACGATCTTCGCTTGTCCGTCCGGTACGCCCTTGACCTTGTAACCCCACTTGCGGGCCGTCTTCACGGCGGTCTCGACCGCCTCCGCCCCGGTGTTCATCGGCAGCACCATCTCCATCCCGCACAACTCGGCGAGCTGGGTGGAGAAATCGGCGAACCGGTCGTGGTGGAAGGCCCGGGAGGTGAGCGTGACGCGCTCCAGCTGGGCCTTGGCCGCGTCGATCAGCCGGCGGTTGCCGTGGCCGAAGTTGAGCGCCGAGTATCCGGCGAGCATGTCGAGGAAGCGACGCCCTTCGACATCGGTCATCCACGCGCCGTCCGCAGAGGCGACGACGACGGGGAGCGGATGGTAGTTGTGCGCGCTGTGCGCCTCGGCGGACTCGATCGATGTTTCCGTAACTGACACCGGTTCTCCGTTCCTACAGCGTGCTGGGCGTACTGCCTTACGGCGTACGGGCCTTGGGGGCGCCAGTCCTGTGGCGGGCGGGCTGTCGTGCGCCTCTTCTTATCGTCGGTCACCGCGGGCGGGAAGAAACCTTGTCGTCCGGCGTGCCGGGGTCCGTCCGGCCCCGCGCAGGCGCATCGGCCTCCGGCACACGCACCGCGGGGGCGTATCGCACCTCGAACCCGCCGGGGGTGAACCGGTCCGCCACCCCGGCCCGTCGGCGCCCTCGCGCCCAGGCCCGTATGCGCGCGAAGCGGCCTGACGGCTCCGCCCGTACCGGAACGGGAATCGGCACCGCCTCCGCGATGATCCGTGCCAGCACCTGCTCGGCCATCGAGTCCCCGGCCGACCCCCAGCCGATGTCTGCGGCCTTCCCGGAGCCCAGCCCGCGCCCCAGCGCGCGCAGTTCACCGGGAAGGTGCCCGTCGTCCCCGTCACCCATGCTCGTCGCCTCCCTCGTCTGCTCTGCTTCTCCTGCTTCCGCCTCTTCTGCTTCCACGGTGTCCCTCGGCTCTCTCGCCGGCCGGGCTGCCGGGAGCGCCGTCCGGGAGGGGGAGCAGCTTGCCGAGCTTCTTCAGCGCCCGGTTCAGCCGCGACTTCACCGTGCCCCGTGGCCAGCCCAGCGCCTCCGCTGTCTCCGCCTCGTCCATGTCCAGCAGATAGCGGTACGTCACGGCCAGCCGCTGCTCGGTGCTCAGCCGGTCCAGCGCCGCGAGCAGCAGCCTCCGGCGTTCGCCCTCCAGAGCGGCCACCGCAGGGTCCGCCGATTCCGGTATCAGCGGCTCCGCCTCCGTCAGCGCCGCCGCGCGCCCCGCGGCGCACCGCAGCCGCACGGCGGAGCGCACGGTGTTCCTGGTCTCGTTCGCCACGATCCGCAGCAGCCACGGCCGGAACGACGCACCCGCCTTGAACCGGCCCAGCGCCTGGTACGCCTTGAAGAAGGCCGACTGCACCACGTCCTCGGCGTCCGCACCCGCACCGAAAGCCGCCGCCGCGCGCAACGCGATTCCCGTGTACGCACGCACCAGCTCCGCGTACGCCTGGGCGTCCCCCGCCCGTACGCGCGCGATCACATCAGCCTCGTCCGCAACAGCGGCGTGGCTCCCCTCCCGCGTTCTCACACCTTTCATACACCGCGCGGCGGAGATCGGTTCCGCACCTGAGAGAATGATGAACATGGCCTCTGATCGTCCCCGGGTGCTCTCCGGGATCCAGCCCACGTCAGGCTCGTTCCACCTCGGCAACTACCTCGGCGCGGTGCGCCAGTGGGTAGCCCTGCAGGAGTCGCACGACGCGTACTACATGGTGGTCGACCTGCATGCGATCACCGTCCCGCAGGACCCCGCGGAGCTGCGGGCCAACACCCGGCTCGCCGTCGCCCAGCTGCTGGCCTCGGGGATCGACCCGGAGCGCTGCACCCTCTTCGTGCAGAGCCATGTGCCCGAGCACGCCCAGCTCGGCTGGGTCATGAACTGCCTGGCCGGGTTCGGCGAGGCCTCGCGCATGACGCAGTTCAAGGACAAGTCGGCCAGGCAGGGCGCGGACCGCGCGACCGTCGGGCTCTTCACGTACCCGATCCTCCAGGTCGCCGACATCCTGCTCTACCAGGCCAACCAGGTCCCCGTCGGTGAGGACCAGCGCCAGCACATCGAGCTGACCCGCGACCTCGCCGAGCGCTTCAACACCCGGTTCGGCACGACCTTCACGATCCCGGAGCCGTACATCCTCAAGGAGACGGCGAAGATCTACGACCTCCAGGACCCGACCGCCAAGATGAGCAAGTCGGCGGCCTCGCCCAAGGGCCTGATCAGCCTGCTCGACGAGCCGAAGGTCTCCGCGAAGAAGGTCAGGAGCGCGGTCACCGACACCGACACGGTGATCCGTTACGACCTGGCGGCCAAGCCCGGTGTCTCGAACCTGCTGACGATCCACTCGACCCTCACCGGGACGAGCATCGCCGACCTGGAGCAGCAGTACGAGGGCAAGATGTACGGCGCGCTCAAGACCGATCTGTCCGAGATCGTCGCCGATTTCGTCACGCCTTTCCGGACCCGCACCCAGGAGTTCCTGGACGATCACGAGACGCTGGACGGCATCCTCGCCAAGGGTGCGGAGAAGGCCCGCACGGTCGCCGCGGAGACCCTGGCGCAGGCGTACGAGCGGCTGGGATTCCTGCCCGCGAAGCACTGACAGGCGCCGGCCCGAGCTTGTGACCTTGGACTCTGGTCAGAGCGAGGGCAGGCCCGCCACACTGCACATAGACGTCCGGCAGGTAGGCGGAACGTCCGGTGACCCGACAGCTGAGGAGATCGATGTGGGGACCGTAACGCTCGGCGTTTCGCTCGCGGTCCCGGAGCCGTACGGCAGCCTGCTCCAGGAGCAGCGCGCGGGCTTCGGGGACTCTGCCGCGCACGGCATCCCCACGCACGTCACCCTCCTCCCGCCCACCGAGGCCGATTCCGGTTCGCTGCCCGCGATCGAGGCGCACCTCTCCTCGGTCGCCGCCGCGAACCGGGCCTTTCCCATGCGGCTGTACGGGACGGGCACGTTCCGCCCGCTCTCGCCGGTCGTCTTCGTGCAGGTCGTGACGGGCGGATCGGCCTGCTCCTGGCTCCAGCAGCAGATCAGGGACGCGTCCGGGCCGCTGGTGCGCGAGCTCCAGTTCCCGTACCACCCGCATGTGACGGTCGCCCACGGCATCTCCGAAGAGGCGATGGACCAGGCGTACGAAGCGCTGTCGACGTTCGAGGCGATGTGGACCTGCGGATCCTTCGCCCTGTACGAGCAGGGGGCGGACGCGGTGTGGCGCAAGCTGCGGGAGTACGCGTTCGGAGGCGGCGGCGGTGTGCCCGGTCCCGCGGTGTACCGCGAGGCCCCGGCGTCGTCCCTGCCGTAAGGCCCTCCCGGTCCGCTGCCGCACCCTGTCCTACACCGGCAGCCGCCGGAACAGCGGCCTCGGCGCGTGGCGCATCGCGGACATGACGACGCGCAGCGTGCCCGGTACCCAGACCGTCTCGGAGCGGCGGCGCAGCCCCGTCTCGATGGCCGTCGCCACCGCCTCGGGTGTGGTGGCCAGCGGCGCCTCCGGCAGCCCCGCCGTCATCCTCGACCGTACGAAGCCGGGGCGGACGATCATCACGTGCACGCCCGTCCCGTACAGCGCGTCGCCCAGACCCTGGGCGAAGGCGTCCAGCCCGGCCTTGCTCGACCCGTAGATGAAGTTGGCGCGCCGGGCGCGTTCGCCCGCCACCGACGAGAGCACCACCAGGGAGCCGTGGCCCTGGCCCTGGAGGGCCTTCGCGCAGATCAGGCCCGCTGAGACCGCCCCGGTGTAGTTGGTCTGGGCGACCCGGACCGCCGACAGCGGGGAGCTCTCGTCGCTGGCCTGGTCGCCGAGGATCCCGAAGGCCAGCAGCACCATGTCGATGTCGCCCTCCGCGAAGACCTTGCCCAGCGTCACCTCGTGGGAGGCGGGGTCCAGGGCGTCGAAGTCGGCGGTACGGACCTCCGCGCCCAGCGTGCGCAGGTGGGCGGCGGCAGCGTCGAGCGCGGGGGACGGGCGCCCGGCCAGCCAGACCGTACGGGTCCGGCGGGCCACCAGACGGCGGGCCGTGGCCAGCGCGATCTCGGACGTACCGCCGAGGATCAGCAGGGACTGCGGGGCACCGAATGCGTCTTTCACGGGTACGTCTCCTTGAGTCGTCGGCGGGGTCGTCGACGGGGTCGTCAGCGGGGTCGGTGGCGAGGTCGGTGGCGAGTTCGGTGGCGGGGCCGGTCGCAGGACCGGCGGGCAGGTCCGGGGGCGGTGTCCGGCAGCCCCCGTACCCGCCCTAGAGGCCGAGGCGGCGGGAGAGGTCCGAGGTGAAGACGGACCCCGGGTCGAGCTCGGCGCGCAGCGCGCGGAAGTCGTCCAGGCGCGGGTACATCGCCGCCAGGTGGTCCGGGCGCAGCCGGGAGTCCTTCGCCAGGTAGACCCGGCCGCCCGCGCCCACCACCTCCTCGTCCAGTTCGTCGAGGAAGGTGCCGAGTCCGGTCAGGTTCGCCGGGATGTCCAGGGCCAGGGTCCAGCCGGGCAGCGGGAACGAGAGCCAGCCGGGGTCCGCCTCGCCGAAGCGCTTCAGCACCGCCAGGAACGACGGGCAGCCGCGCGCGGAGATGCGCCGCACGATCCGGCGCAGGGTCTCCTCCTGCCCGTACCCGACGACGAACTGGTACTGGACGAAACCGCCCCGCCCGTAGATCCGGTTCCAGTGCGGGACCCCGTCCAACGGGTGGAAGAAGGTGGTCAGCCGCTGGATCTCCCCCCGCCGGAGCCGGGGCGCCCGGCGGTACCAGAGCTCGTTGAAGATCCCGACCGAGGTGCGGCCGAGCAGCCCGTCGGGGAGGAAGGACGGCGGCGCGGGGAGCCTCCCCGGGCGGAAGGACAGCGGTGCGCGGCCGGCGCGGGCGGGGAGCGCGTCGAGTGGGGCGTGCTCCCCTCGGGTCAGTACCGAGCGCCCCGTCGACGCCCCCCGGGCGAGCAGGTCGATCCAGGCCACCGAGTAGCGGTAGTGGTGGTCGGTGGCCGTCAGCCGGGCCATCAGGTCGTCGAGGTCCGTCGCGCGCTCGGTGTCCACCGACATCGACGACGTCTCCACCGGCAGGAGCTGGACCGTCGCCGAGAGGATGACGCCGGTCAGCCCCAGCCCGCCGGCCGTCGCGTCGAAGAGCGCGGCTCCGGGCGCCGTGGTGTGCACCGTGCCGTCCGCGGTCAGCAGGTCGAGCGACCGGACGTGGCGGGAGAACGCCCCCGACACGTGGTGGTTCTTGCCGTGGATGTCCGCGCCGATCGCGCCGCCCACCGTGACGTACCGGGTGCCCGGCGTCACGGGGACGAACCAGCCCAGCGGCAGCAGTACCTCCATCAGCCGGTGCAGGCTCACCCCCGCGTCGCACACCACGACCCCGGTGTCCGCGTCGATGGAGCGGATCCGGTCGAGGCCGGTCATGTCGAGCACCGCGCCGCCCGCGTTCTGCGCGGCGTCCCCGTACGCACGGCCCAGGCCGCGGGCGATCGAGCCGCGGGCGCCGCACCCGCGCACCGCTGCCGCCGCCTCTTCGTACGTGCGCGGGCGGACCAGCAGCGAAGTCGTCGGGGCGGTGCGGCCCCAGCCCGACACGGACGTGGTGGTTTCGGCAGACATGGAGTAGACCGTATCGCCCATATACACGGGGAAATGGGTGATTGGAGTGGTGTCAATCAGTTTGGACGCGATGATCGAGATATGTCACATAAGAGTGTTCTTCCGGTCTGCCGTCGGCCGGGAGGCTCCCGGCCGGCCAGGGGTGGCGGTATACGGCCCGCCGAGGCCGAACGTCGGCTCCTCTCGGCGATGCGCGACTGCGGCGCGTGTCCGCCGGTGGGCGCCGTGGCCCGGACCCTGTCCCGCAGCGGTGAGCACGGCGTGCTGTGGCTCGCCGCCGGGCTCACCGGCGCGCTCACCGACCGGGAACGGCGCGGCGCCTGGCTGCGCGCCACCGCCCTGATAGGCACGGCCCACCTCGCGAGCATGGGTCTGAAGCGGGTGGTACGCCGCCCGCGCCCCGGTCTCGGCGACCGGCAGCCCCTCGTACGGACCGCGGGCCACCACTCCTTCCCCAGCTCGCACGCGGCCTCCGCAGCCGCGGCGGCCGTCGCCCTCGGCGCGCTGCGCCCCGTGGGCCGCCGCCTCATACCCCCGCTCGCCGCCGCGATGTGCGTGTCCCGGCTGGTCGTCGGGGTCCACTATCCGACCGATGTCGCCGCGGGCGCCCTCCTCGGTGGGCTCACCGCCGGGCTCGGCGACCGGTGGATGCGAGGCACCCATGTCTGAAGTCTCCGAAGTGCCCGGCGTACCGGCGGTGTCCGGGGTTCCGGAACCGGCCCTGCTCGTCCAGGAACCGCCACGCCCCCCGCCGTCCCTGACCGGAGGCGGGGCCGCGGGCCTGGCGCTGGGGCTGCTCAGGACCGCCCGCCCCCGTCAGTGGATCAAGAACGTCCTGGTCGTCACCGCCCCCGTCGCGGCCGGTCAGCTGGTGTCGCGCCAGACCGCCGGTCAACTCGCCGTCGTCTTCGTCCTGTTCACGGCCGCCGCCTCCGCCGTCTATCTCGTCAACGACGCCCGGGACGCCGAGGCCGACCGCGCGCACCCCGTCAAGTGCCACCGCCCGGTGGCCGCGGGAGAAGTCCCCGTCCCCGTCGCGTACGCCGCTGGAGCCCTGCTCGCCGTACTGACGACCGCGGGCGCCGTCGTGTTCTGCAACGACATGACCGCCGCGCTGCTCTCCGCGTACATCGCCATGCAACTCGCCTACTGCGTCAGCCTGAAGCACATCCTGGTCGTCGACCTGGTCGTCGTCACGACCGGCTTCCTGATGCGGGCGATGATCGGCGGAGTGGCCCTCGACATCCCGCTCTCGCGCTGGTTCCTGATCACCGCCGGGTTCGGCGCGCTCTTCATGGTCGCGGCCAAGCGCTACTCCGAGTCCGTCCAGATGGAGGGGGGTGCGGCGACCCGGGCACTGCTCTCCGAGTACACCACCGGATACCTGCGCTTCGTCTGGCAGCTGGCGGCCGGGGTCGCGGTCCTCGCGTACTGCCTCTGGGCGATGGAGAGCGGCGGCCCGCCCGACAGCGGACTGCTGCCGTGGCGTCAGCTGTCGATGGTCCCGTTCATCCTCTTCATCCTGCGGTACGCCGTCTTCGCCGACCGCGGCACCGCGGGCGCCCCGGAGGACGTGATCCTGCGGGACAGGGCGCTGACCGTCATCGGCGCCGGATGGATCGTCGTGTACGTGCTCGCGATCGCCGACCTGTAGGGAGGGAGCCGGTCCATGGGTGTCAGCCGCCGGGAGGTCACCGGTTTCGCGCTCGCCGGGATCCTCGCGTACGCCGCCGACCTGGGACTCTTCCTCTGGCTGCGCGGATTCCTGCGCTGGGACCCGCTCGCCGCCAAGACCGTGTCGTTCCTCGCCGGGTGCACGGTCGCGTACCTCGGCAACGCCCTCGGCACGTACCGGGGCAGGCACGTCGGCTGGCGCGAGTACACCGTCTTCTTCGGTGTGAACGCCGCCGGAGCCCTCCTCCAACTGCTCTGCCTCACCGTGTCGCACTACGGCCTGGGGCTGACCTCGGCCCGCGCGGACACCCTCTCCGGCGCGGTCATCGGCATGGGGCTCGCCACCGGTCTGCGCTTCTGGGGGACGAGGACGCTGGTCTTCGGCGGCGAGGGTAGGCGTACGCCATGGACCGGCTGACGAAACTTCCCGTGATCGGCCCCTGGCTGGCCCGCCTCATGCGCACCCACGCCTGGCGCTCCTACGAGACCCTCGACCGGGTGCGCTGGACCCGGCTCGCCGCCGCGATCACCTTTGTCAGTTTCCTCTCGCTCTTCCCGCTCATCACCGTGGCCGCCGCGATCGGCGCCGCGCTGCTCAGCACCGCCCAGCTGAACACCATGCAGCACACGCTCGCCCAGCAGGTGCCCGGCATCTCCGACCAGCTGGACATCGGCTCGCTGGTCGCGAACGCGGGCACGGTCGGTGTCGTCGCCGGGGCCGCGCTGCTGTTCACCGGCATCGGCTGGGTCGGCTCGATGCGGGACTGCCTGCGTGCGGTGTGGGAGATCGACGACGCCGACCAGGGCAACTTCGTGGTGCGCAAGCTCAAGGACGGCGGGATCCTGGTCGGCACGGGCGGCGCCGTACTGGTCTCGTTCGGCGCGTCGGCCGTCGGCACCAGCGCCGTCAACTGGACCGCCGACCGGGTCGGCCTCGAAAACGCGGGCTGGGGCGGCGCGCTCCTCCAGGGCGTGGCCTTCGTGCTGGCGGTACTCGCCGACTTCCTGGTCCTGCTGTACGTACTGACGCTGCTGCCCGGCGTGGAACCGGCACGCCACCGGCTGATCACCGCCGGACTGATCGGCGCGCTCGGCTTCGAACTGCTCAAGGTGCTGCTCAGCGGCTACATGCGGGGCGTCGCCTCGAAGAGCATGTACGGCGCTTTCGGTGTCCCCGTCGCGCTGCTGCTGTGGATCAGCTTCACGGTGAAACTGCTGCTGTACTGCGCGGCCTGGACCGCGACGGGGCACACCGACGAGGAACCGGTCAGTGACGTGGAAAACGTCGTACCAGATCCGGCAGCGGCCAGCGCCGGTTCACCAGGAACACCCCGGCCGCCAACAGGAGCAACACGCCACCGCTGATGGCGAGGGCCGTACCCATGCCGCCGGAACCGCCGCCCGCCGGGGCCGCGGTGGTCCGCGCCGCACCCTTGCTGCCCTTCGCTCCCGCCGCGCCCGGGGCGCTCGCGGTGGGCTGCGGGGTCGCGAGGGCGGACTTCGGCGCGACCAGCTCACCGACCGGCGTGACCTTCCCCTCCGAGGCGAAGCCCCAGTCGAGGAGCCGCGCGGCCTCCTTGTAGACGGCGTGGCTCTCGGTCGAGCTCGGGTTCATGACGGTGACGAGCAGCACATGACCGTCGCGCTCGGCGACGGCCGTGTACGTGGCGCCCGCCATCGTGGTGTTGCCGTTCTTCACGCCTGCTATGCCCTTGTACTGGGTGACGCCGTCGGCACCGGTCAGCAGGCGGTTGGTGTTCTGGATGCCGAAGGTCTCGCGCTTCTTCCCCTTCTTCTTCATGCCGGGGAACTGCGCGGTGGCGGTCGAGCAGTACTCGCGGAACGCCTTCTTCTGGAGTCCGCTGCGGGCGAAGAGCGTCAGGTCGTACGCGCTGGAGACCTGGTGCGGGGCGTCGTAGCCGTCCGGCGAGACCACATGGGTGTCGAGCGCCTGGAGGTCGTCGGCGTGCTCCTGCATGTCCTTGACGGTCGCGGCCACCCCGTGGTTCATCGCGGACAGCACGTGCACCGCGTCGTTGCCGGAGCGCAGGAAGACCCCCAGCCACAGGTCGTGGACCGTGTAGGTGAGGTTCTCCTTGATGCCGACCAGGCTGCTGCCCGCGCCCATGCCGGCCAGGTCGGACGGCAGCACCTTGTGGGTCTCGGTCGGCTGGAACTTCGGCAGCAGCGTGTCCGCCATCAGCATCTTCAGCGTGGACGCCGGGGGCAGCCGCCAGTGCGCGTTGTGCGCGGCCAGCACCGAGCCGGACTCGGCGTCCGCGACGATCCAGGACCGTCCGGAGAGGTCCTTCGGCAGCACCGGGGCGCCGGCGCCGAGGTTCACCTGCGTACCCGACTGCCCGAGCCGGGCGCCGCCGACCTTCGACATGTGGCCGGGCGGCTTCGGATCGGCGCCGGTCGCGGCCGATGCGGGCACGGCGCAGAAGGCGGGCAGGCAGACGGCGGCGAGGACCGACAATGCGATCTTTTTCACGGCGGGCACGGGGGTGAACGTACAGGGCTTGTCCGGACGGCCCGACACCGCGGGTAGGAACTGCCGGACCGGGCCTTCCGCGCGGCCACCCTGACGGAACGGTGTGAAGTACGGAGTCGATAATGGGCCTATGAAGCTCAGCCGACCCGTCTCCTGGTTCCTGCTCGCCTTCGGGGTGTGGAGCTGGTTCATCTGGATCACTTTCGTCAAGAATCTCTGGCAGGACGGCAGCGGACTCGCCTTCGACGACGCGGGTGACCCGACCGCCTATTTCTGGATCCATCTGCTGCTCGCGATCACGTCCTTCCTTCTGGGGACGGCGGTGGGTGCGATCGGGTTCCGCGGATTGCGTGCGCTGCGCAGGGACGTCGCGTCCGATGTGTGAGGACGTCGTCCGACGACTGCGTGAGGGTGCCATCTAACGACTTGGCCTCATGTGGAGATTTTCTCTTTCACTTGTGAAATTCGTGTGGTTGGGTTGGCGCCGACTTGGGTCTGACGCGCGCGATCCGCGCGTCCACAGGGTGGGTTGAGGGGAACAGCACAATGCGTTCGATCCGAATGCGGATTCTGGCGATATGCGTCGTTCTGGCGTGCGCCGGTATCGGCGCTTGGCAATTGCTGCCCGACAGCGGCGGGAAGAAGACCCCGCTCGTCATCGGGACGACCGACGTGGTCTCCTCGCTCGACCCGGCCGAGGCGTACGACGCCGGTTCCTGGGCGCTCTACAGCACGCTCTACCAGTCGCTGATGACCTTCAACGTCGGCTCGTCGACCCCGGTGCCCGACGCGGCCAGCAACTGCAAGTTCACCGATGACGCGCTGCGCACTTTCACCTGCACCATGCGTGACGACCTCACCTTCTCCAACGGTCACAAGGTCACCGCCGAGGACGCGGCGTTCTCCTTCAACCGCGTGCTGCACATGAAGGACGGCAACGGGCCCGCGACGCTGTATCCGCTGCTGAAGAGCGTGGTGGCGTCGGGTGACAAGGTCACCTTCCACCTCAAGTCCCGTGACGCGACCTTCGCTTCGAAGATCGCCACCGGCGGTGGCGCGATCGTCGACCACACCGAGTACCCCGAGCACAAGGGGCGCAAGGGCAACTCGGTCGTCGGGTCCGGACCCTACGTACTCAAGTCCTACAAGGCCGGTGTCAGCGCGACGCTCGAACCGAACCCGAAGTACAAGGGCGCGGTCAAGAAGACCGGCGTGCCGGTCGAGATCCGCTACTTCAAGCAGCCGGACGAGCTCGCAGCCGCCTGGAAGCACAAGGACATCGACGTCGCGCACCGCGACCTGCCGCCCGGCATGCTGGCCCAGCTCTCGCCCAGCGACCCGGACGCCCAGGTCACCGAGTCCACCGGCAGCGAGATCCGCAACCTGGTCTTCAACGTGCGCAAGACCGCACCGCTGGCCGACATGAGGGTGCGGCAGGCCGCCGCGTCGCTCGTCGACCGCGCCCAGCTGGCCGAACAGGTCTACAAGGGCAGCGTGGAGCCGCTGTACTCGGAGATCCCGCAGGGCTTCACCGGCCACAGCACCGCGTTCTTCGACGCCTACCCGAAGGTCGACGTGTCGGCCGCCAAGCAGTCGCTGCTGGAGGCCGGTGTCCAGACCCCGGTGAGCTTCACCTACGGGTACTCCAGCACCAGCGTCACCGACGCGGAGGCCCAGCTGCTGAAGAAGCAGCTGGAGACGGGTGGCCTGTTCAAGGTCAAGCTCGTCAGGGAGACCGTCTGGCAGAAGTTCCAGGACGGCTACAAGAAGGGCAAGTACGACGCGTACGCCGTCGGCTGGATCGCCGACTACCCGGACGCCGACAACTACTCGCAGACGCTCGTCGGCACCGGCAACACGCTCTACAACGGCTACAGCAGCAAGCAGGTCGACAAGCTCATCGGCCAGACCCAGCAGTTCACCGACCGTGGCCGCACCGCCGACGACTTCAAGGCGATGCAGGACGCCATCGCCCACGACGTGCCGATGATCCCGCTCTGGCAGCGCAAGGACTACGTGCTGGCCAACAACGACGTGTCCGGCGGTCAGTACCTGTCGGACGGGAGCGGTGTCTGGCGCGTCTGGGAACTCGGCTGGCTGTAGGCCCCAGCCGGTAGCCCGCTCACGCGGACAGGCCCCGGAACTCCCCGTACGACACGGGAGTTCCGGGGCCTGTTGCGTTCGGCCTGTTCCGTTCCGTCAGGACCGCTTGCGGGCCGTCGCCGTCTCGGCCATGCCCGGCAGGAAGTCGGTGAACAGCTCGTGCACCTCGTGGACGAGCGGCCGGAGCGCCCGGAACCTCGCCAGCGAGATGCCCCGGGTGGTGAGCCGCGCTCCCCGCCCCGCCAGCCGCCGGCTCCGCTCGCGACCGGGGGAGCGGTCGAAGACCCAGTACAGGACGAGTCCCATCTGGGACAGCCACATCAACTCCGGCAGGACGTCGACGAGTTCCGCGGGCACCTTCGCTCTGGTGCCCGCCAGCACTTCCCGGTGGATCGAGATGGACGCCTCACGGGCGGCCTCCGACTCGGTGGAGAAGGGGCTGAGCGGGCTCTCCGGGTCGGCGGCGTTCTTGAAGAACTGCGCCGCGAACTCGTGGTACGGCGCGGCGACATCGATCCAGGCCGTCAGCACCCCGGCCAGCCGGGTCTCCAGATCCGTCTCGTTGTCCAGCACCTGGCGCACCGCTGCCTGGTGTTCGGCGCCGATCCGGTCGTAGAACCCCTGGACCAGGTGTTCCTTGCTGGAGAAGTAGTAGTACGCGTTGCCG
The DNA here is from genome assembly GCF_036241575.1 of Streptomyces sp. NBC_01267. Taxonomy (NCBI): domain Bacteria; kingdom Bacillati; phylum Actinomycetota; class Actinomycetes; order Kitasatosporales; family Streptomycetaceae; genus Streptomyces; species Streptomyces sp. NBC_01267. Next base: position 4,859,231 of record NZ_CP108455.1, read on the forward strand.
ACGGAGACTCCGGCCTCCTGGGCGATGGCCCGCATGGTCGTCTTGTCGTAACCGCGCTCCTGGAAGAGCCGGAGCGCGGTTTCGAGAATGAGCGTACGGGTCTGTTCGCTCTTGGGGGCCTTTGCAGCAGTCACGGTGGATGAGCCTAACCGGGGACCTCGCACCGGTCACCGCAGGGCGGTGCGGTGACATTCCGGTACTTGGCCGCGGACAGCATCGCGACCCGGATGAAGGGAGTGCCCGCGGGGGTGGCCAGCCAGTGGGCCTTGGGCCGGTGTTCGGCCAGCGCCCACAGGCAGACGATCCAGGCGGCGGGCCCCCGGTAGATCTGGCCCTGGTCGCCGATCACGGTGATCTCCTCCAGGGTGGCCCGGTGGTCGAGCCCGGGGAAGCGCTCCACGGCCTCGGCGGACCCGGCGGGCACCATGTGCAGCGGCACGAGCTGGCGTTGCCCGCGCAGCCAGTGCCGCAGGTGGACGCAGAGCGGGCACCGGGCGTCGTACAGCACGGTCAGTTTCCTGACGGGGACGGCGGTCACGGCCGTTCAGGCCTTCGTGAACGGGCTGACCGGGTGGGCCGGGTTGACCCACCCCTGCGGTGCCACCGGCGGGGTCTGCTCGCGCTCCTGGATGCCGCGCCGGCGGAACCTGTTGAGCGCGTAGACGTTCCCGAGGTGCATCACGCCGAGGACGAGCAGCACGACGCCGAGCTTCCTGGACAGCGCCTCGAAGACTCCCCGGGTGTCACCGATGGTGGTGTCGTCCTGGAGGTACAGCGCCACGAAGCCCAGGTTGACCAGGTAGAAGCCCACCACCAGCAGGTGGTTGACGGCATCCGCGAGCTTCTCGTTCCCGTGCAGCACATCGGCGAGGAACACCCGGCCGTTCCGGCTGAGGGTCCGCGCCACCCAGACGGTCAGTGCCAGGGCGATGACCAGATAGACGAGGTACGAGACAACGGTGAGGTCCATGACCCACCTTCCCTTGAACGCGTTCAAAAGCTGATGTCATGACTCTAGCGCTCCTTTTGAACACGTTCAACGCGCGGGGTCCGTCCACGACGAAGTCCGCCCCCGCGGTCCGGCATCGGAGCCGGACCGCGGGGGCGGACAGAAGTGGGTGGCAGGGAGGGGCGGGGAGTTACATGCTGCTCAGCGACCGCGCGTAGTTGAGCTGCCCCATCACCTGCTGGAACGACTGGGGGCCCCACGCCGGGACCATGGTCGTGTGGTGGCGGCCCCCGCTGGTCACCGAGATCTGGATGAAGCCGGTCGTCTTCTTCTCCTTCATCAGGAGGAAGAGCAGACCGACCAGACAGAACAGGGCGAAGACGATCGCCAGCACGACCGCGACCGTCGGGATCTTCTCCTCCGTACGGGACATGTCCGTCGCGTTCCAGACGGCGCCCCGCAGCGGCAGCGTGCCCGCCGGGGTGATGATGCCGTCCGGTACGACGGTGATGTCGCCGAGCGTCATCAGCGGGGCGCCGCCGCCCGCCGGTACCGGGAGGTTCGGCGGGGCCGGGTAGCCGTACGTGGGAGCCGCGTTCGGGTAGCCGTACCCGGGGCTCGCGGCGGGGTAGCCGTACCCCGGCACGGGCGGCCCCGAGGGTGGTTCCGGGCCCCACTGGTACGGATTCTGGTCACTCATCCCGCTCCCCGTTCTGTGGCGTACGTCAGGGAGATCCTGGCACAGCGCGACGCACGAGGGCCCCGCCGCCCGGATACCGGGAGTGCGGGGCCCTCGTGCGTATGCGGCAGTGCCGGTGCGGCAGTGCGCATGCGGTGGTGCCGGTGTGTCAGAAGCGGCGGGTGATGAGCGCGCGCTTCACTTCCTGGATCGCCTTGGTGACCTCGATACCGCGCGGGCAGGCGTCCGTGCAGTTGAACGTCGTGCGGCAACGCCACACGCCGTCCTTGTCGTTGAGGATCTCCAGGCGCTGCTCGCCGCCCTCGTCACGCGAGTCGAAGATGAAACGGTGCGCGTTGACGATCGCGGCCGGGCCGAAGTACTGGCCGTCGTTCCAGAACACCGGGCAGGACGAGGTGCACGCGGCGCACAGGATGCACTTCGTCGTGTCGTCGAACCGCGCCCGGTCCTCGGCGGACTGCAGACGCTCGCGCGTCGGCTCGTTGCCGCTGGTGATGAGGAAGGGCATCACATCGCGGTACGCCTGGAAGAACGGGTCCATGTCGACCACGAGGTCCTTGAGGACCGTCATGCCCTTGATGGCCTCGACCAGGATCGGCTTCTCGGGGTTGATGTCCTTGATCAGCGTCTTGCAGGCGAGCCTGTTCTTGCCGTTGATCCGCATCGCGTCCGAACCGCAGACCCCGTGCGCACAGGAACGGCGGAACGTCAGGGTGCCGTCCAGCTCCCACTTGATCTTGTGCAGAGCGTCGAGGACACGCTCCTTCGGGTCGATGAGGACCTCGAAGTCCTGCCACTGCGACTCGTCCGAGACCTCCGGGTTGAACCGGCGGATCCGGAAGGTGGCCGTGATGAACGGGGTGTCGGCGAAGCCGGCCTCGGCGGCGTCCGCCTTGTCCATGGTGGGGGTAGCCATCAGTACTTACGCTCCATCGGCTGGTAGCGGGTCTGGACGACCGGCTTGTAGTCGAGCCGGATCGACTCGGCGCCGTCGTCGCCCACCTCGCGGTACGCCATGGTGTGGCGCATGAAGTTGACGTCGTCGCGGTTCGGGAAGTCCTCGCGGTAGTGACCGCCGCGGGACTCCTTGCGCGCCAGGGCGGAGGTCGCCATGACCTCGGCGAGGTCCAGCAGGTTGCCCAGCTCGATGGCTTCGAGGAGGTCGGTGTTGAACCGTCGGCCCTTGTCCTGGATGGACACGTTCAGGTACCGCTCGCGCAGCTCGGCGATCTTGTCGACCGCCGTCTTGATCGTCTGCTCGGTGCGGAACACCATCACGTTGGCGTCCATGCACTCCTGGAGCTCCAGGCGCAGCGTGGCCACCCGCTCGTCACCCGTGGCGTTGCGCAGCCGCTCGACCTGGGCCTCGACCAGCGACGCCGGGTCCTCGGGAAGCGCGGCGAAGTCGCTCTTCGCGGCGTACTCGGCGGCGGCGATGCCCGACCGGCGCCCGAAGACGTTGATGTCGAGCAGCGAGTTGGTGCCCAGCCGGTTGGCGCCGTGCACCGAGACGCAGGCGACCTCGCCGGCCGCGTACAGGCCCGGAACGACCGTGGTGTTGTCCGCGAGGACCTCACCCTGGACGTTCGTCGGGATGCCGCCCATGGCGTAGTGCGCGGTGGGCTGGATCGGGATCGGGTCGGTGTACGGCTCGATGCCCAGGTACGTACGCGCGAACTCCGTGATGTCCGGGAGCTTGGCGTCCAGCTGCTCCGGCGGGAGGTGCGTCAGGTCCAGATACACGTGGTCGCCCTCGGGTCCGCAGCCGCGGCCCTCCCGGATCTCCGTGTAGATGGAGCGGGACACGACGTCACGGGACGCGAGGTCCTTCATGACCGGCGCGTACTTCTCCATGAAGCGCTCGCCGTCCTTGTTGCGGAGGATGCCGCCCTCACCACGGGCGCCCTCCGTCAGCAGGATGCCCATGCGCCAGATGCCCGTCGGGTGGAACTGGAAGAACTCCATGTCCTCCAGGGGCAGACCGCGGCGGTAGCAGGCGGCCTGGCCGTCACCGGTCAGGGTGTGCGCGTTCGACGTGACCTTGAAGAACTTGCCGGTGCCGCCGGACGCGTAGATCACGGACTTCGCCTGGAAGACGTGGATCTCGCCGGTGGCCAGCTCGTAGGCGACGACGCCCGCGGAGGTCTTCACCCCGTCGACCTCGACCAGCAGCTGGTCCAGGACGTAGAACTCGTTGAAGAACTCCACACCCTCCTTGACGCAGTTCTGGTAGAGGGTCTGGAGGATCATGTGGCCGGTGCGGTCCGCGGCGTAGCACGCACGGCGGACCGGGGCCTCACCGTGGCTGCGCGTGTGACCGCCGAAGCGGCGCTGGTCGATCTCCCCGGCGGGCGTCCGGTTGAACGGCAGGCCCATCTTCTCCAGGTCGAGGACCGCGTCGATGGCCTCCTTCGCCAGGATCTCGGCGGCGTCCTGGTCGACCAGGTAGTCGCCGCCCTTGATCGTGTCGAAGGTGTGCCACTCCCAGTTGTCCTCCTCGACGTTGGCCAGGGCGGCGGCCATGCCGCCCTGAGCCGCGCCGGTGTGGGAGCGCGTCGGGTACAGCTTCGTCAGCACGGCGGTCCGGCTGCGCTTGGTCGACTCGATGGCCGCGCGCATTCCGGCGCCGCCGGCGCCGACGATGACGGTGTCGTACTTATGGATCTTCATGATGAAAGCGCCTCGGTCCCGGGCTTCTAGGAGATGTTCGGGTCGAAGGTGAAGATCACCAGCGTGCCCAGCAGGATGGTGAACACCGTGGCGGTGTACAGCAGGCCCTTGAGCCACAGGCGCGTGTTGACACGCTCCGCGTAGTCATTGATGACGGTACGGAGGCCATTGGCGCCGTGGAGCATCGCCAGCCAGAGCATCAGCAGGTCCCAGCCCTGCCAGAACGGCGAGGCCCAGCGGCCCGCCACGAAGGCGAAGCCGATCCTGGCCACACCGCCGTCGAGCACCAGCTGGATCAGCAGGTGGCCGAGGACGAGGACGACCAGCACGATGCCCGAGAGGCGCATGAAGAGCCAGGCGTACATCTCGAAGTTGCCACGAGTGGACTTCGGCGTCTTCTTGGTCCGTGCGCGCGGGGGCTCGATGAGCGGCGCGGGGTTGTCGACGTCGAAGAGGGAGACGCCCTCGACGGGGCCGACAGCGGCAGAGGTCTCAGCAGACATTCAGTCCTCAGCTCCCGAACAGTTCGCGTGCGGCGTGGCCGAGTACGGGGTAGAGCGCCCCGATCATCAGCAAGACCCAGATGCCCACGACGGACCACAGCATCTGCTTCTGGTGGCGCGGGCCCTTGGACCAGAAGTCCACGGCGATGATGCGCAGGCCGTTCAGAGCGTGGAAGAGGATCGCTGCGACAAGGCCGTACTCAAGAAGGCCGACGATCGGCGTCTTGTAGGTAGCGATGACCTTGTCGTAGTCCTCGGGGGAGATACGGACGAGAGCAGTGTCCAGGACGTGTACGAACAGGAAGAAGAAGATGAGGACGCCGGTGACTCGATGAGCCACCCAGGACCACATACCTTCCCGGCCGCGGTACAGCGTTCCAGCCGGCACGGAAAAACCCTCCGGGAGCGGGGGACGGGGGTCATGCCGCCAGCTTCTCCCGGTGGGAGGAGCTGTGTCGGTCTGGCCCGGCCGGGTACGGTCCACCGGCCCCGGCCATCGTAGCGACGACTTGTCGGTTCCTTCGCGCCGGGGCCTGCGGTGTGATCAAACAGGCAATCAAACAGCCACGGACGGGCTACCGGCATGGCCTGTATCCGCCATAAGACGGGCGATTCGCCCTCGGGCGAGTCGGCGCAGCTCGTCCGCCGCGACCGCTCTCTCCTCGTCCGGCTCGTGCGAGAGCCGGGTGCGGATCCCGGTGAGTACCTGGTCGAGGTGTTCGGCCGGCCGGATGTCGTCGAGGCAGATCACGAAGGCGTGACCGAAGCGGCTCTCGTACGCGGCGTGCGCGGCCCGCAGCGCGGTGCGCGCGGCTCGGGGTGCGCTGTCGTGGAGCAGCGCGGACACCGGATCCTCCCAGGGGAGGCCGAGTGGGGAGTGCCCCGCGGCCAGAGCCTGCGCGAGGTCGGCGGGGGACAGGTCGTAGCCGGCTTCGTCGGATGCGGCGAACAGAGCGGCCAGATCGGGGTAGGGGCGGTGTGCGGCGAGCCGCTGGGCCCACCGGTGGCTGCCGCAGCAGGCGAGCAGCGCGGTTTCGGCGGCGCCCGCCGGTGCCGAGTTGAACCGGTCGAGACCGGGCAGCCGTTGGTGCTGTGCGGGTATCGCGGTGCGGGCCGGAGTGCGCGTGGTGTGGTGGAGTGTCGGCGGTCGCGTCGGAGCGCCGGCGTGGGAATCGCTGGACAGCGTGGACTCCTCGAACACGACAGGCATGACAGAAAGGTCGGGTGGCGGGTGGTGAGAGAGCCGCAACGCTATCGATGCATGGTGTCGAGTGTCCGACGGATGCACGAATTTCACCCGGAAGGGAGAGTTTCAAGGCGCGTGGTGGACGATTTGGTTGGCGTTTCGCCCTACCTTCGCAGTGAATGGGAGGTTTTTGAGTCATGAAGACAATCAAAGGATCGGTGCCCCTGACCGTAGGGGTGGGGGTCGTGGCTGCTGCCGCGCTGCTCACCGTCGCGGTCTGGCCGGACGACGACACGTACGGCGGGAGCGGGCCCGCGAGCCGTGGACCGGCGGTGGACTCCTCCGCGTCCGGCTCCGCGTCGGCGCGGACGTATCCGCTCTCCGCGGCGCCCCGCACCATCCCCTCGGTACGCGAGCACGGCCCGGCACGCGGTCCGGGGTGGCGCCCGCAGAAGGACTCCCGGGTACTGGTCGCCGAGGGCAGCAAGGGACTCACGGACGAGGGCAAGCTCCTCGCGCACGAGCTGAAACTCGGTTACGCGTACGGCGGCAAGGCCCACGCCGGTGACATCGAACTCGCCCTGGCGCCGGACTCGAAGGCGCCCCGGGAGTCGTACACCCTCACCGCCCGCGACCAGCAGGTCAAGATCACCGGGCCCGACGAGGCCGGTGTCTTCTACGGCACCCGCACGGTCAAGCAGTCGGTGCTGGCGGACGGTCAGGTGCCGGAGGGCGTCGTGCACGACCAGCCCGACCGGCCGCAGCGCGGGCTGAACCTCGACATCGCCCGCAAGCCCTACAGCGCGAGCTGGATCGAGGACCGGGTGCGGGAGATGGCCGACCTCAAGCTCAACCAGCTGTGCCTGCACTTCTCCGACGACCAGGGCTTCCGCATCGCGTCGAGCTCCGACCCCGCGGTGGTCTCGCCCGACCACCTCAGCAAGGCCCAGGTCACCAAGATCGTCTCTCTCGCGTCGAGCCTGCACATCACGGTCGTCCCGGAGATCGACTCGCCGGGACATCTGGGCGCCGTGATCAAGGCGCATCCGGGCATCCAGCTGAAGAACGTCAACGGCGTCGCCACGCCCGGCGCGGTCGACATCTCGAACCCGGAGTCGGGACGCGTCGTCGACCAGCTGATCCATGAGTACGAGGGGCTCTTCCCCGGTGCGTACTGGCACCTCGGCGGCGACGAGTACCAGGCGCTGATGGCGAAGAACCCGGAGGCCTCCTATCCGCAGCTGGCCCAGGCCGCCCATAAGAAGTACGGCTCCAACGGCACGATCAAGGACCTGGCCACCGGCTGGCTGAACGACCGGGCGGCGGTCGTCATCAAGGACAAGAAGACGCCCAAGGCCTGGAACGACGGCTTCTACAGCGGCGTCTCGGTCGCCGCGAACCCGGCCATCGAGGCCGAGTACTGGACGGGCAAGGAGTACGGGGCCCGGCCGCCCGTCGACTATCTGAGCACCGGCCGGAAGATGATGAACCTCAACGACGAGTACCTCTATTACGTACTCGGCCAGCCGAACGACTTCACCTACCCGACGGGCAAGCGGATCTACGAGCAGTGGACCCCGCTGGTCATGCGCGGCACGACACCGGTTCCGTCGAAGTACTCGCACCTCATCCTGGGCGGCCGGTTCGCCGTGTGGGGCGACATCGCGAACGCGCAGACCCCGGCGCAGGTCGCCGCGGGCATCCGGATGCCGCTGATGGCGACGGCCCAGAAGCTGTGGGACCCGGACAAGCCGAAACTGACCTGGACGCAGTTCGGGAAGCTGGCGGCGAAGGTGGGCTGATCCGGGTGCGCCGCCGGGGTGGGACTCCGGGGTGAGGTGCCCGCGGTGTCCGGACGCGGTGCCGGGGCCGCTCACCCCTACGGAGGTATCCGCCCGTTCTGCCGGGGTGGCGGAGACACACAGGTCAGGACCGCTTTTCCCGGGCAGGCAGGCGCTACTCCGAGTGAGGTGGCGATTGCGCGGTGCAGGTGGCCTTCGCAAGGTGGCGGGAGTACCTCTCGCGGCTCCGAAAGGAACGTTCTCCATGCGAATGTCCCCGAAGGCCGGCCTCCTCGTCACCTCCGCCGCCTGCGGCGCGCTCACCCTGGGCGCAGCCGGGCCTGCGGCGTACGCGGCCGTCGGCGAACCGCCCGCAGCGAGCGCACCGCCCGCAGCGAGCGCACCGCCCGCGGCGAGCGCACCGGCCGCGCCGGACCCGGGTGCCGCGCTCAAGGCGAAGGCGGCGGCCGGTCTCCGGGCCAAGGTCGACGCCCTGGTGAAGGCGTCCACGAGCGGCAAACCCGCGGAAGTCACCGCCGCGGCCCAGGCCGTGGTGGCCGCCCAGGTGAACGTCCTCGCCTCCATCGTGCTCGGCGGCGGCCTCCCGGCCGCCCACCTGCCGGCCCTGCCGACGCTGCCCAAGGTGCCCGGCGTGCCCCAGTTGCCCGCGGCCCCGGGCCTGCCGCTCTCCTGACCCGCTCTTCTGACCCGCCGTCCGGACCACGCATGAGCGGGGCCCGCGGTGCCGTCCGACGGTGCCCCGCGCCTTCGCGGTCACCGGTGACGGGTGTCCGGGGGTGTGCGGGTGGGCTTCGTCACTCGGCGGGCGTCAGCGCCCCGCGCGTCGTAGCGTCCAAGAATGGACTTCAACATCACCGCGGAGGAAGAAGCGCTGCTCCTCCGTATCCGTGAGCACCTGCACGCAGGCAACAGGCCCGGCGAGGCCGAACTCGCGGCCGAACTCGGCGACGACGTACGGGCGCAGGTGCGCAGCCTCGGCGCACGCGGCTGGCTCGTCGTGCGGCCCGGGTCCGGCGGTGAGGTCTACGTCGAAGGGCTCTCGACCCTCGCGGAGTCGGCGCTGTCGAACCGGCGGGACGTGGGCGACCGCTGAGGGGCTGCGGGGTGACCCGGGGGAGCGTTCCGGCACCCGTCAGACGAGCAGTTGCAGCAGGTGCGCGCAGGCGTCCGGTTCGGTCGCGTACCGGCCGATGATCTCGTACAGGCCCCGTTCGAACGCGCCGGTCTCCCACGCCCCGCCGTCCGGAGTCCTCCGCAGGAAGAGGAAGTCGGGGGGCGTGGGGACCGGTTCATGGACCCCCTCGATGCGGTAGTAGCCGTCGGGCACTCCCGCCGTGCGCAGTGCGGCGTGCAGTTCGTGGCGGTCCATGGGCGTCCTACTTGCCGGTCGTGGTGGCGTACCCGAGGTAGTGATGGTCCAGCAGCCACTTCACGTTCAGCCGCTGGCCCTCGCCCGGGTTCAGGAACACCTGGTCGAGCTTGATCTGCTGCCCGCCGCCGGGCTGCTCGAACCAGGGGGCGATGCCGCCCTGCCACACCCAGAACGGCTTGGTGACCTTGTAGACGTGATAGTCGCAGGGCATCGTGGCGTCACGGGTGTTGAGGCTCTGCGGGGGCAGCGCCCGCTTGGCGTACGAGTCACCGGCGGGCGCGAGGTACGAACCGTACTCGGAACCGAAGCGGTCCAGACGCTCGCCGGTGCGGAGCTTCGAAGGCTCCTTGTCCACCTGGCCGTTGACCTCCTTGAACCCGTCGTTCGGCGGGTACTTCCAGCTGCCCGTGTCCGCGGGTCCCTCCCAGTACTTCGCCAGGAAAGCCGACGGGGACAGCTGCCCGGTCCGCTTGTACCCCTTGAGCAGGGGGCCCACCGGCTTCTCGTGCTTCGTCGGCAGCCACTGCGGCCCGAGCCGGGAGTCGCCGTGGAACTCCCCGGAGCAGGGGGCGTGCCGCTGCGCGACGGCCGGAGTCCGGTCCGCCTGCTGCGGGGGCGGCGGAGCGGCGCTCGCAGCAGCGGGAGCCACCACGGTCGCCGCGGTGATGGTGAGCGCGGCGAGAACGGTGCGAATTCGGTTCACTCAAGGTCCCCTTGTGTACTGAGGCCCGATTGGGCTGTATCACGCAAGGTAGCTGATCGGTCACGTTCTGCGGGGGGCTTTGCGACAGGGGGGCGCAATACGGCAGTTGGGTGCGCTCGCGGGTCGTGCGAGGCTCGGCCGGTTCCGGCGTCCAGGTGCGGTCCCGGGGGGCCGGTGTGGAAGCGTGCGCGGTGGGGTCCGATGCGCGGGGGCGTGTGCGCCGGATGACCTGACGGAGTGTGTTTTGTCCGCTTTCTGTAACGCGGCGAAGTTTCTCCGGCTGTCCTGCCCGGTGCGGTTCAGAGTGTGGATGTCCGGCGCAGAGCCGGAAGTTCATCTGCACCATGCGTGGGCCGACCGGCGTACGCATGCCCTGATCTGGGGGTTCCATGTCGTCTTTGTCTTCGGGTTCCCGTCTCGCCGCAGTTGTGCTGGCCTCCGGGGCCCTGCTCGCCGCCGCCTTCCCGGCAGCGGCGACCGGCCATCACCACAACCACCCCGCACCGCACCCCGAGCGGTCCGTGGTCGCGCTCGGCGCCGTCCACTTCAACGGTCCGGGCCGTGGCCACCGCCCCGGCCAGGGCCTGGACGCCGAGTGGGTCACGGTCACGAACAACTCCCGCAGGCCGGTGGAGCTGAAGGGCTGGACGCTGAGCGACGCGCAGCACCACTCCTACCGCTTCCACGCGCTGCGTCTCGGCGCCCACAAGTCGGTGAAGGTCCACACCGGCACCGGCCGTGACAACGGGCGCGACGTCTACCAGAACCGGCACGCCTCGATCTGGGACCGGGCCGGGGACACCGCGACCCTGCGCAACGCGCGCGGCCGGATCACGGACACCGAGAGCTGGGGGCGCCATCACCGCTGACCGTCGAGGTGACATGAGGTGACATCGGTGCGCCACGAGTGGTCCCGCTCGTGGCGCACTGCTGTGCCGCCACGGGGAATTCCACCGGCGATGTCCGGGACCGGGAGACGACCGGGGCCGCCACCCCCCACAGGAGAGGCCCCGGTCGCCGTCCGCGGGAGCCGCGGAACGGTCCCGTATACCTTTCAGCGCCGGGCGTGCGTTTTCTGTCACACCGCGCAGAGTCAGTGAGCTGTTGCTGGTTGTACAAGTCGTGGACGAAGGCCGGGCGAGGCCGTAGCGTGACGGATCGCGCGAGGCAGCGCGGCAGTGGCGACCAGCTGCGGATCGGGGAGCAGTGCGGCGGGACGGGTTGAGGAAGTGCTGGGGGACGACGCGGGGCTGACCGCCGCGGTGCTCGCGGCGCAGGACGGGGACGAAGACGCCTTCCGGACTGTGTACCGCGCCGTGCACCCGCGGCTGCTCGGCTATGTACGGACACTGGTCGGCGACCCGGACGCCGAGGACGTCGCTTCGGAGGCGTGGCTGCAGATCGCCCGCGACCTGCAGCGGTTCAGTGGTGACGCGGACCGGTTCCGCGGCTGGGCGGCGCGCATAGCCCGTAACCGCGCGCTGGACCATATACGGATGCGGGGCAGGCGCCCCGCCACCGGCGGTGACGAGTCCGAACTCGCGGGGGAGCCCGGCGATGCGGACACCGCGGGCGAGGCCATCGAAGCCCTGGCCACCGGCCGGACGATGCGGCTCATCGCCCAGCTCCCGCAGGACCAGGCCGAGGCGGTCGTCCTGCGGGTCGTCGTCGGGCTCGACGCCAAGACCGCGGCCAGGACGCTCGGCAAGCGGCCCGGCGCGGTGCGGACCGCCGCGCACCGCGGACTGAAGCGGCTCGCCGAACTCCTGGGCCCGGACGCCGACCCGCACGGACCCGACGGCGCGTCCGTGGGCATCGCCGAGCGCCCCCCGCGCGAGGGCGCGGCGGCCGCGGTCGGTGTGACGCATTCGCGTCCGTGGACGCAGAAGGACATGTGATGGCCGACGAGCGGTGTGAATGGCTTGACAAGGACACTGCGGAGCGATTGCTGCGCGGTGAGCCGGTCGGTGCCGTCGACGATCAGGCAAGGGCGCGGGCCGCGCGGCTGTATGCCGCGCTGGACAGTGCGGCCCGGCCGGCCACGTACCCCGAGATCGGTGAACTCCCCGGTGAGAAGGGTGCGTTGGAGGCGTTCCGGCTGGCCAGGGACGAGCCGGGGACGCTGGGGCGGGTACGGCTCGGCTCAGCGGTCGGGGTCGGGACCGGGGCCGGGGTCGGGGGGCGGTTGCGCGGACCTGTGCGGTTCAGCATCGCCGCCGTGGTGGCCGGATGTGCACTGAGCGGGGTCGCGGTCGCCGCGGGGACGGGCCTGCTGCCCTCGCCCTTCGGCCGCAGCGAACCCATGCCCGCCTCCTCGGTGTCCGGGGTCGCGACACCCAGCCCGCTCATCTCCGAATCGCCGACGGACGACGCCACGGGTGCGTCGCCGGGTCCCGGGACCGGCTCACCGGCCGACGACGCCCCCGACGGCCGGACCGCGCCGCCCGCCGGACACGAGGACGACGACGGCGGGCACAGCGGGAACACCGACCGGGCCGAGGACGCGGGCAAGGGTCTTGGCGCAGGCGGCAAGGGCAAGGCGAACGGTAAGGGCAGCGGCAAGGCCGACGGCAAGGAGAAGTGGGCACCCGCCGGCGGTAACAACCACACCTCCGGGGACGTCTACCGCAGGCTCGCTTCGGCCTGCCGCGACTACCGCGCGGGACACGTCGACAGCGAGCGCAGGCGGAGACTGGAGTCGGAGGCCCGCGGGGCGGAGAAGGTCGCGAAGTTCTGCGACCGGCTGCTGGGCCCCGGCCGCGGACCCGACCACCCCATTTCCTACGTGCCGGCGCCGCCCCTCTCCTCCGCGAGCCCCGCTCCGTCACCCTCGCCCTCGGCCAGCCTTCCGGTGACACCCCAGCCGGGTGACGGAGGCGGCGGGAAGGCCTCCGCGGGCTCGAGCGACTCGTAGGCGCGCGGAGCTTGTCCGGCGGATCAGCGCCGGACGGGACCCGGGTGTGACACTTTCCGAGCGTCCGGCGCAGTACAGAGTGAGCCGACTGGTCATCGGCCGCGTGTGAGCCGGGGTTCCCCCCGTACCTTCGGCTCCGCGCAACCGGCGCGGGTGGGTTACGTTCCCCCGGACCCACCCGCGCCCCCAACTCCTCCGGCTCCTCCGGGCGCTCCTCACCTGTAGACGACGACCTTGTCGCCGGTCCGCACCTGGTCGAAGAGCGACGCGATCTTCGCCTCGTCCCGGACGTTGACGCAGCCGTGCGAGGCGCCGTTGTAGCCGCGCGCCGCGAAGTCCGACGAGTAGTGCACCGCTTGGCCGCCGCTGAAGAACATCGCGTACGGCATGGCCGTGTGGTAGATCGTCGAGACGTGGTGCCTGCTCTTGAAGTCGACGTGGAAGGTGCCTTCGCGGGTCGGCGTGTACTGCGAGCCGAAGCGCACATCCATCGTCGAGAGCACCTTGCCGTCGTTGACCCAGCTCAGGCTGCGGCTGGTCTTGCTGATGCAGAGCACCCGGCCCTTCAGGCAGCGCGGATCGAGCTTGGCCGGATGAACGCTGCCCTTCGTGCCGTTCAGCTCGTCGCGCGTCGGGGTCCGGGTCATCGTCAGCAGCTTCTGCCAGGTGACGGTGTCCGTGGCGCCGGTGGCGGCGAGGCCCCGTTTGTCCTGGAAGCCCTTGACCGCGGCGGCGGTCACCGGTCCGTACGTCCCCGTCGGCGTCCCGCCGAACCAGGCGATCTGCCGCAGCCTGGCCTGGAGTTCGCGCACCTGCTTGCCGGTGGCGCCGCTCGCCATCAGCGTCCTGCCGGGCGGGGGCGGCGTGGGCTTCGCGGGCGTCCCGGACGTCTCGGACGCTGATGGGGTGGGTCTCGGCTTGGGTGCGGCGCTGCCCGGCGAGCGGGTGGCCGGGGCGTCCGGTGACCCGGAAGCCGTGGTCCGGCCCGCACCCCCGGGTTTCCCGTCGCCCGCGTCCGCCGTCTTCGCCGTCTCCACGGAACAGCTCGCCGTCACGGCCACCACCGCCGCAGCGGCAACTGCTCTGCACAGCAACATCTTCTGCATCTACGCCCCCTCGTCTCTCCGGTGCCACTCGGGCCACTCGGCGCCACTCGGCGCTCCTGGTGTTCCTGGTGTTCCCTGGGACTGATTCCCGCTCCGGGCGGTTGCGAAAGCCAGGAGAAGGCCACGGCTGTGAGCAAGGTCCCAGCGTGTGCGACTCCACCCGCCGCACACCCCCCGCTACAGTCCGTCGCGAGGACCGGGACCTACCAACAGGTAACTTCTCAGCGGGAGGCAGCAGCAGATGGCGAGCGAAACCGGCAGTGACCGGCTGACCGAGAGCGGGTTCGCGATCGAGCCGGTGTACGGACCGGACGCCCAGGACGGCTGGGACCCCGCCGCGAAACTGGGCGAGCCCGGCGCGTACCCCTACACCCGGGGCGTCTACCCGTCGATGTACACCGGCCGGCCGTGGACCATGCGCCAGTACGCCGGGTTCGGCACGGCCGTGGAGTCCAACGCCCGCTACAAGCAGCTCATCGCCAACGGCACCATGGGCCTCTCCGTCGCCTTCGACCTGCCCACGCAGATGGGCCACGACAGCGACGCCCCGATCGCGTCGGGCGAGGTCGGCAAGGTCGGGGTCGCCATCGACTCGCTCGACGACATGCGGGTGCTGTTCGACGGGATCCCGCTGGACAAGGTCTCCACCTCGATGACCATCAACGCCCCCGCCGCGCTGCTCCTGCTGATGTACCAACTGGTCGGCGAGGAGCAGGGCGTACCGGCCGACCGGATCACCGGGACCGTCCAGAACGACGTGCTGAAGGAGTACATCGCGCGCGGCACGTACATCTTCCCGCCCAAGCCCTCGCTGCGGCTGATCGCGGACATCTTCCAGTACTGCCGCGCAGAGATCCCCAAGTGGAACACCATCTCGATCTCCGGCTACCACATGGCCGAGGCGGGTGCCACGCCCGCGCAGGAGATCGCCTTCACGCTGGCCGACGGCATCGAGTACGTACGGACCGCCGTCGCGGCCGGGATGGAGGTGGACGACTTCGCGCCCCGGCTCTCCTTCTTCTTCGTCTCGCGCACGACGATCCTCGAAGAAGTCGCCAAGTTCCGTGCGGCGAGGCGGATCTGGGCCCGCGTGATGCGCGAGGAGTTCGGCGCGAGGAACCCCAAGTCGCTGATGCTGCGCTTCCACACCCAGACCGCGGGCGTCCAGCTCACGGCCCAGCAGCCCGAGGTCAATCTGGTGCGGGTGGCCGTGCAGGGACTGGCCGCCGTCCTCGGCGGTACGCAGTCGCTGCACACCAACTCCTTCGACGAGGCCATCGCGCTGCCCACCGACAAGTCGGCCCGCCTCGCGCTGCGCACCCAGCAGGTCCTCGCCTACGAGACGGACGTCACCGCCACCGTCGACCCGTTCGCGGGCTCGTACGTGGTGGAGAAGCTGACGGACGACGTCGAGGAGGCCGCCCTGGCGCTGATGGAGCGGGTCGAGGACATGGGCGGTGCGGTGGCCGCCATCGAGAACGGCTTCCAGAAGGGCGAGATCGAGCGCAGCGCGTACCGCATCGCCCAGCAGACCGACAGCGGTGAGCGGGTCGTGGTCGGCGTCAACCGCTACCAGCTGGACGCGGAGGAACCGTACGAACCGCTGCGCGTGGACCCGACGATCGAGGCCCAGCAGGCCGCCCGGCTGGCGGCGCTCCGCGCGGACCGGGACCAGCCCGCGGTCGACACGGCGCTCGCCGCGCTGCGGGAGGCGGCCGGGGGTACGGAGAACGTGCTGTACCCGATGAAGGAGGCGCTCAGGGCGCGGGCCACGGTCGGCGAGGTCTGCGACGCGCTGCGCGAGGTGTGGGGGACGTACGTGCCGACCGACGTGTTCTGACGGGCTGTTCCGGAGCGGGGGCGGGGCCCGGGGCGAGACCGGAAGGAGGCCGGAAGCGAGGGCCGGAGGAGAGGCCGGGGTCCATCGTTCGCACGCCGGGACCGGATGTCGTACCCGCGTGCGAGACTCGGTCCATGCTCGGCGTCACTGATCTCCCGACCTACCTCGCCGGCCTGGTGCTGATCGTTCTGCTGCCGGGCCCCAACTCGCTGTACGTACTCTCCGTTGCGGCCCGGCGCGGGGTGCGCACCGGCTACCGGGCGGCGGCCGGGGTCTTCTGCGGGGACACCGTCCTGATGACCCTCTCCGCGGCGGGGGTCGCCTCGCTGCTCCAGGGCAACGCGCTGCTGTTCGGCATAGTGAAGTACGCGGGCGCCGGGTACCTCACCTACCTGGCGGTCGGCATGATCCGGACGGCCCGGTCGCTCTGGCGCGACCGGCAGGAGCGCGCCGAGCGTTCGGCGGGCGGGGCGCCGGAGAGGGCCGCTGCCGAAAGCCCCGCGGGTTCGGCAGGTTCCGCGGGTTCCGCGGGCTCCGCGGCTCCGGAGGGCTCCGTGGCGGAACGTCCTTTCCGCCGGGCCCTGGTGGTCAGTCTGTTCAACCCGAAGGCGATCCTCTTCTTCATCTCCTTCTTCGTGCAGTTCGTCGACCCGCACTACGCCTATCCGGCGCTCTCCTTCATGGTCCTGGGCGCGCTGGCCCAGATCGCGAGCTTCCTCTACCTCACCCTGCTGATATTCAGCGGCACCCGGCTCTCGGCGGCCTTCCGCCGCCGCAGGCGCCTCTCGGCGGGCATGACGACCGCCGCCGGTGCGCTCTTCCTGGGCTTCGCGGTGAAGCTCTCGCTCAGCAGCGTGTGAGGTAGGCCAGGAGTCCGTCCGGGTCCTCGCCCGCCCAGCCGATGTAGCCGTCGGGCCGGACGAGGAAGAGGCCCTTGCCGTACGGGGCGTACGCGTCGGTGCGGTGGACATGTACCGACTCGCTGTCCAGCGGGGGCAGTTGTGCGTCGGTGCCGACCGTGAGCAGGGTGAAGTGCGGGCCGCGGAAGGCGTCGAGGAACGTACCCTCGCCCAGGGGGCCGTCCGGTGCCCGGTCGCCCGCTTCCAGGGCGCCCGCGCGGCCGGTGGACAGGGGGCCGCCGCGGTACCCGATGGCCAGTTGCTGGGTGGCCGCGCCGCGCCGCTGTTCTCCGCGGTGCACCCGGGTGGAGAGCCCCAGCATCTCGGCCGCGTTGGGCCGCCGCTCCTGCTCGTACGAGTCGAGCAGGGCCTCGGGGGCGCCGTGGCGCAGTACCCGGCCGAGCTTCCAGCCCAGGTTGTACGCGTCCTGGACGCTGGTGTTGAGGCCCTGGCCACCGGCCGGTGAGTGGACGTGGGCGGCGTCCCCGGCCAGGAAGATCCGGCCCTCCCGGAACCGGTCGGCCAGCGCCGCGCGCGGGCGGAAGTCCGAGGCCCAGAGCACCTCGGTGACCGCGTCGGCGGCGAGATGTGTGCGGGCGGCGACCTCGGTGCGGATGCTGTCGATGGACAGGTCGGGGCGTTTGCCGGACGGGAACTGCGCGACCAGCTGGAAGGCGTCCGTGCCGGGCAGGGGGCAGAGCGTCAGGAATCCGCCGTCCCCCGGGAAGACGTGCCAGTTCAGCCGGTCCAGGGCGGGGACGAGGACATCGGCGACCAGAATGGACGAGGGATCGACGGCCTCGCCGGTCATCCCGATGGAGAGCGCCTTGCGGACCGTACTGCGACCGCCGTCGGCCGCGACCGCGTACGCCGCGCGCACGCTGCCGCCGGTGGAGAGCCCGGCGGTGACCCCGGACGCGTCCTGGGTGATCGACGTCAGGGCGGTGGAGAAGGAGACCCGTCCGCCCAGTTCCGTCAGGCGGTCGAAGAGGATCTGCTGGGTGCGCCACTGCGGCAGGATGCGCGGCTGCCCCGCGTACGGGGCGTCCGGGGTCGGTTCCGAGGCGTCGAACATGGAGCGCTCGCCCTGCCGTTCGCCGTCCTTCCACCTCATCAGGAGCGGTGCGGGTCCGCTCGACGCCAGCACCGCTCCGACCACCCCGAGATCGTCGAAGACCTCCATCGTGCGGGGCTGGAGGCCCTTGCCCCGGGAGCCGGGGAAGAGGCCGTCTGCCTTCTCGACCACGACCGTGCGCACCCCGCGCCTGGCCAGATCGGTGGCGAGGGTGAGGCCGGTGGGGCCCGCGCCGACGATCAGTACGTCCGTCTCCACCCGTGTTTCCGTGCCCGTGCCCGTGCCCTTAACGTTGTTAAGTTGCATGTTTCCGACGATGCCCTTAACGCTGTTAAATTGTCAAGGTGGGAACGACGAAGATCGACCGGGCGCGCGTCGCCACGACCGCGCTGCGGCTGCTGAACGAGGTGGGCCTCGACGGGCTGACCCTGCGCGCCATCGCCAAGGAGCTGGACGTCAAGGCGCCCGCCCTCTACTGGCACTTCAAGGACAAGCAGGCGCTGCTCGACGAGATGGCCACGGTGATGTACCGGCAGATGCTCGCCGAGGACCTGCCACGGGTCTCCGCGCCGGAACGGGAAGGGTCGGAACGGGGCGGGCCGGAACGGGAGGACCGGGAGCGGGACCGGCCGGAGGCCCCCGGTGACTGGCAGCAGGGGATCCTGGCCTACAACCGGGCCCTGCGCGCCATGCTGCTGCGCCACCGGGACGGCGCCAGGGTCTACAGCGGCACCCGCCTCACCGGCATCGACCACGCGGACTCGCTGGAAGAGCATCTGCGCATGATGGTCGGCTGCGGTTTCGAGTTGGCGCAGGCGGTGCGGGCGACCACCACCGCGTACGCGTTCACGCTGGGCTTCGTCACCGAGGAGCAGGGTGTCCAGCCCATGCCGGACGAGCGCCGCGCGGGGTACGACGTCGAGGAGCGGGCGCGGCGGCTCGCCGACTACCCGCTCGCCGCCGCAGCGGGCCGGGAGATGTTCACCGACTTCGACCGGCGCTTCGAGGAGGGCCTGCGGCTGGTGGTCGCGGGGATCGAGGCGGTGTACCGGCCGCGGGGTGTCAGCGGGGCGACGCCGGAGCGATGACCCGGGACAGGGCGCCGCGGAGGAGCGGTGTCAGCCGGTTCTCGACGTAGCGGTTGAGCAGCCAGGCCAGCCCCAGCATCGACAGTACGGTGAGGACGAGCGTCGCGTACGAGGGGATGCCCAGGTGACGGTGGAGCACCCCCACCACCACCCAGCCCAGGTGTTCGTGCACCAGGTAGAAGGGGTACGTGAGCGCTCCCGCGATCGTCAGCCAGCGCCAGTTCGCCCAGCGGAAGTACCCCAGGGCGATGGCGCCGACCAGGACGAAGCCCAGCGTCACGATCGCGATGATCACGGACGTGTGCCGGTACGAGAAGAACGCGGGGTCGGCCCGGTGCCACAGCCCGGTGACCGCGTAGTGCTGGCCGATCGCCCAGCTGACGCCGACCACGCCCCAGGCGATGACGTCCCGCCGGTCGCGGTGCAGCAGGTAGAGGCCGACACCGCCGATGAAGAACGGGGCGTACTCGGGCATCAGGACGGTGGACAGCAGCGGCTGGTGCACCGCGTCGGTGATCGCGGCGGCGAGGGTCCATACCCCGCAGAAGATCAGTACGCGTTGCCGGTTCGCGCCCGGCAGCACCACGAAGAGCGCGAAGAGGGCGTAGAACCGCAGCTCGGCCCAGAGCGTCCAGCACACCCCGAGCACCCGGTCGGCGCCGATCGGCTGCTGGAGCATGGTGAGGTTCACCAGTGCGTCGCTCGGAGAGACGGTCTCGTACACGACCCAGGGCAGCGCGAAGGTCGCCGTGACGAGGACGATCGCCGCCCAGTACGCCGGGTAGAGCCGTGAGACGCGCGAGGCGAAGAAGGAGCGCAGCGGTCTGCCCCAGCCGCTCATGCAGATCACGAAGCCGCTGATGACGAAGAAGATCTGCACGCCGAGACAGCCGTAGGCGAACCACTCGGAGAGCGTGGGGAACTGGTGACGTGGTGAGCCGCCCCAGGCCCGGCTGATCTCGCCGCCCCGGCCGCCGTAGTGGTACGCGGCGACCATCAGGGCGGCGACCAGCCGCAGGCCGTCGAGCGCCCGCAGCCGACCGCCCGCGCGCGGCGGCCGGCCGGCGGGGGCCGCCGGGGCCGCCGCCGGTACCGGCAGCACGGGCGGCATCGGCGTCCCGGCCCCGGCGGCGGGGCTGCCGGGAGCGGTACCGCCGTGCCCGGGGGTGCCGTGACCAGTGGCACCAGGACCAAGGGTGCTATCGGGACCGGTCCCGGAACCAGATCCAGGGCCGGCCCCCGGACCGGTCTGCGGGGGTGCGGGCGTGGAGGTCATCCGAGGGCAACTCTCTTGAGGGAACGGGCCCGCCGGGCCACCCGCCGTACCGTCGCGTTGCGCGGGATGAACGCCAGCTGCGAAGGCACCCCGCCCGGCAGCCCCAGCACCGTCAGCCTGCGCCGCTTGAAGTAGCGCCAGGTGTGTTCGGTCAGGTGCCGGGCGAGATACGCCTCCGCCGCCGGACGCAGGTCCGGCCGCAGCAGCGGCTGCATCGCGAAGCCCACGGCCGCGACGAGTCCCGGCAGATCGTCGGCCGGCGCGGACTCCGGGTCCTCCAGGTCGGGCAGCAGCGCGTCGACGACGGTCACCGGGACGCGGTTGCTGTTCTGGTACGGGGCCAGCCGGTTCAGCAGCAGCTCCGTACCGGTCCGGGCGACCGGGATGCCGTAGAACGCGCTCGCCGTCAGCAGCGCGGTGGAGAAGCAGCCCACCACCAGTGCGGGACGCATCCGCTCGTACAGCGTCTCGGCGAGCAACGGCGTGTCCACGACGGTCAGTTCGACGTCCAGCCGGTCCGCCTCCCGCTCCAGCAGCCGGGACCAGCGGGCCGGGGCCGTCGGGTGGGGCTTGAAGACGACCGTACGGTGACCGCGCGCGACCGCGCCGCGCAGCATCCGCACATGGAGGTCCTCCTCCTGCTGCGGGGTGAGGATCTCCAGCGCCGAGAGGTACTGGCCGAGCAGCAGCGCCGGAGGTTCGGCGCACTCGGGCAACCCCGTTGCCGAACCGGCCAGTTCGCCGAGCACCTTCAGGAAGGCGGCGTCCGGCACGATCTCAGGCTCCACCCCGAACTCCGCGAGCAGCAGCGGCTTCAGGTCCGGCACCAGGTCCAGGTGGAGGAGCCTGCGCACCCGGGTGCCGATCAGCGGATCGATCTTGTTGCGGGTCGGCCCGTACGACATCAGCCCGTCCGCGTACACCGTCACCGGCGCGTCCTGGAAGAGCAGGGCGAGCGCCTGCGCCGGGTTGACCTGGATGGACTCGACGGCCAGTTCGACCCGGTCGTCACCGAGCCCCCAGAGCAGCCTCAACTGCCGTTCCCACAGCGGGATGTCGTCGGGGCGGGGCGACCAGCCGCCCGGATGGAGCGGGGCGATGGTGTCGTTCCAGGACAGCACCCCGTCGAACCGGTCGCGCAGTTGCTCGAAGCCCGGCATCGTGTCGAGCGCGGGCGTGGTCTCCGGGATCGCCGCGTTGTTGCTGACCAGCAGCAGCCGCCGGTCCGCTCCGTCGAAGCAGCCGCTGTCGATCGCGGCGGCGACGGTGGCGGCTCCGTACAGCGTGGACACGTAGAAGATCTGCGTCGTCCGCGCGCCGGGCAGTGCGGGGAACACCGAGGTCGAGGCGGGGCGCGTCATGCCGCGACCTCCGCCGTCAGCGCGGCCGGGCGGCGGCGCAGCCTGCGCAGCCGGGACGCACGCGGGGTGTCCATCGAGTCGAGCGCGTCGGTCAGCAGATCCTGCGGCATGCGCTTCAGCGCGGCGGCGCTCAGCGTCCGCAATTTACGTGCCACGGCCGGTTCGAACCTTTCGATGGAACCCAAGTGGTGCGAAATGATCGCGCAATAGGTGCGGACGGCTTTGGGAAGGAGAAGATCGGCATCCGGGTCCTTCGCGGTGTCGTCGAGAACCTGGTCGAAAGCGCGGATGAAATCGAGCTGGCGTACGTCGCCGATCTGCGTCAGGGACGAAGCGACCCCACGCCGGTAGAAGATTCCCAGCAGACCGAGCACGGCGAACGATTCCGCCTCGCGGTGCAGCCGCCAGATCCACGGGCGGTCCTCGGCGGTGCGCAGCCCGTCCGTGAAGTGCAGCAGCCCGCGGTCCAGGAGCCTGCGGTGGTACATGCCGGCCCAGGCGAACGCGTAGTCGACGGGCGTGGACCGGTCGGCGGGCAGGATCACGTCACGCGGATTCAGCACCTCGCCGCGCCTGCCGTACGGGACCCGCTGGACCGCGCGGGCGCTGCCCGTGCACTGCACATGGTCGGTACGGACGAAGTCGCATCCCAATCCCTCCATGGCGGCGAGCAGGTGGGCGTAGTACCCGGGGGCGAGCCAGTCGTCGCCGTCGAGGAAGGTGATGTATTCGCCGCGCGCGGCGTCCAGCCCGGTGTTGCGGGCGGTGGCGAGTCCTCCGTTCTTGGGGTGTCTCAGCAGGACCGCCCCCGGAAGCTCGCGCTCCGCACGTTCGAGGATCTCCGGGGTCCCGTCCGTCGAACAGTCGTCGACGAGCAGGAACTCGAAGTCGTCGCGTGCGTTCGCGCGCAGACTTCTGAGGGTGTCGGGGGCGTATGTCTGCACGTTGAAGAACGGCACGATGACGGAGAGCTTAACCACCCGCGTGACGCTAAGAGGCTCCCCGGCATTCGGCCTGAAGCCCGGTGATATGGCGGGTGAACTGAATATGGCGGAACAGTGAACCGGGCGGCGGGCCGGGCTCATTCTCTCTCCGTCGGCCCGCTGTTAACCGTTTGTTGCTGTTGAGTTGGGCCGCCGAACCGAATGCCTTTCTACCTTCGTCGTTGTGCCAGCAAGTACCAGCGATGTTCTCCGCGTTGCCGTGATCGCCGATTCCGACACCCGTTGGAAATGGGGCGCGCTCACCGCACGCCGCCTCTCCACCGGGGAGGCCCACCTCAGCGGCTTCCTGCTGCGCGGCCGGGCCACGCCCACCCCGCGCCAGCTCGCCGAGGTCGGGGCCGGGGTGACCACGGCAGAGGTACGTGAGGTCACCGGGGCCGAATTCCTCCGGGCCGTCGAGCAGGGCTCCCCCCAGGGAAGCTACGACGTGGTCGTCCTGGCGCTCGTCGGCGGGGCGGTCCAGGCGATGCTGCACGGACTGGCCACGCTCGGCCGCCGGCCCGTCGTCGTCACCGGCTATGTCGGCGTCGTCTACGAGAAGCTCGCCGACGGCCTGCTGCTGCGGCACGGCGCCGATGTCGTACTCGCCAACTCCCGCCACGACGCGGAGCGTTTCCGCGCGGTGTACGAGGGGGTGGGCGCCGACGCGTCCGCGGTGACCGAGGCCGCGCTGCCCTTCCTCGGCGGCACGCCCTACAGCGGCGACCGGCGGGACGTCCGGACGGTGGTCTTCGCCGCGCAGCCCTCCGTACCCGAGTCGCGCGAAGGCCGTACGTACCTGCTGCGCCGCCTCGTCGAGCACGCCCGGCTGCACCCCGGCCGCGAGGTGCAGCTGAAGCTCCGCTCCAAGCCGGGCGAGCACACCACGCACATCGAGGAACTGCCCTACCAGAAACTGGCCGAGCGGATTCCGGGCGGTCTGCCGTCCAACTTCCGCCTGGTGTACGGCCACATGGGCGAGGTGCTGGACCGCACCGACCTGCTGGTCACGGTCTCGTCGACCGCCGCCCTGGAGTCCCTGCACCGCCGGATTCCCACCGTGATCCTCACCGACCTCGGCATCCGGGAAGCGCTCGGCAACCACCACTTCATCGGCTCCGGCTGCCTGGCCTCCTGGGACCAACTGGACGCCGGTGACTGCCCGGAGGCCGACCCGGCGTGGCTGGCCCGGCAGGGCGTGGCAGCCGACGGTTCGTACGCGACGGCCTTCGACGCCGTACGCGAACGGGTCGCCCGCCTCGTCGCCGACCGGGACCGGCTCCCGCCGCTCGCCCCCTACTACACCCACGCCACCGCGCCCGGATACCTCCCCGGCATCCTCGCGCGCTACCGCCTCGATGCCGCGCCGGTCGCCGAAGTCGGCGGTGTACGCCGGGTGGTGCGCGACGCCGTACGCGACGCGGCCCGCGGGGCGTACCGCCACGGCGTACAGCGCGTGGCCCCTGTCATCCGCCGCATGGGAGAACTGTGATGCCCACCGAGACCGACCGGACCGACCGGACCGATGTAACCGACGGAACCGCGCCCGCCGCGACGCCCGCGCGGCCCGCGAAGGTGCTGGCCGTGATCCCGGCCCGGGGTGGGTCCAAGGGCGTACCTGCCAAGAACCTGGCCGTGATCGGCGGCGTCCCGCTCGTCGTCCGCGCCGTCCGGGCCTGCCTGGGCGCCCGCCTCGTCACCGATGTCGCCGTCTCCACCGACGACGAGCGGATCGCGGCGGCGGCGCGCGAAGCGGGCGCCGATGTGGTGCTGCGCCCCGCCGAGATCGCCGGGGACACCGCGACCAGCGAGGCCGCGATCCTGCACGCGCTGGACGCCTACCCCGGTACCGACGTGGTGCTGCTCGTCCAGTGCACCAGCCCCTTCCTCACCAGCGAGGAGATCGACGGGGTCACGGCGGCGGTCGCCCACGACGGCGCCGACACCGCGCTGACCGTCGCCCCCTCGCACGGCTTCCTCTGGCGCGAGGGCGTGGAGACGACGGGCGGGAGCGCGGAGGAGGCCCGCAGCGGTACGGGAACGACCGGCGTCAACCACGACAAGGCGTTCCGCCCCCGCCGCCAGGACCGGCCCCAGGACTACCTGGAGACCGGAGCGGCGTACGCGATGGACGCCGATGGTTTCCGCGCCGCCCGCCACCGCTTCTTCGGCCGCACCGCCCTCGTCCGTACCGACCCGGCCCGCGTCCTGGAGATCGACGACCCGCACGACCTGGCCCGCGCCAGGGCCCTCGCGCCGCTCCTCGACACCCGTACGCTGCCCGGCCGCGACGACATCGACGCCGTGGTCCTGGACTTCGACGGCACCCAGACCGACGACCGGGTCCTCATCGACTCCGACGGTCGCGAACTGGTCGCCGTGCACCGGGGGGACGGCCTCGGCATCGCCGCCCTCCGTGACCGTACGGACCTCAAGCTGCTGATCCTCTCCACCGAACAGAACCCGGTGGTGGCGGCCCGCGCCCGCAAACTGCGGCTGCCCGTGCTGCACGGCATCGACCGCAAGGACCTCGCACTCAAGCAGTGGTGCGACGAGCAGGGCGTCGCACCCGAGCGGGTGCTCTACGTCGGCAACGACGTGAACGACCTGCCGTGCTTCGACCTCGTCGGCTGGCCCGTCGCGGTCGCCCAGGCCCACGACGTCGTACGCGGCGCCGCCCGCGCGGTCACCACCACCCCCGGCGGCGAGGGCGCGATCCGCGAGATCGCCGCCTGGCTGCTGGGCCCCGACCTCAACACTCCCCACACCCCCGACCCATCGGTCAAGTAACCCCCGAAGCCGAGCAACACCCCGCACCACACATCGACATCACCCCAACTCGTCCGTCACGTAAGGAAGAACCCTCATGAGCACCACCCGCCTCCGCACCCTCGGCACCAAGACCGCGGGCCCCGGCCACCCCGTCTACATCACCGGCGAGATCGGCATCAACCACAACGGTGAGCTGGACAACGCCCTCGCCCTGATCGACGCCGCCGCCGAAGCGGGCTGCGACGCGGTCAAGTTCCAGAAGCGCACCCCGGAGATCTGCACCCCGCGCGACCAGTGGGACATCGAGCGTGACACCCCCTGGGGCCGGATGACGTACATCGACTACCGCCACCGCGTCGAGTTCGGCGAGGCCGAGTACCAGGCCATCTCCGAGCACTGCGCCAAGCGCGGCATCGACTGGTTCGCCTCCCCGTGGGACACCGAGGCCGTCGCGTTCCTGGAGAAGTTCGACGTACCGGCCCACAAGGTCGCGTCCGCCTCCCTCACCGACGACGAGCTGCTGCGCTCGCTGCGCGCCACCGGCCGTACGGTCATCCTCTCCACCGGCATGTCCACCCCGCGCCAGATCCGCCACGCGGTCGAGGTCCTGGGCAGCGACAACATCCTGCTCTGCCACGCCACTTCGACGTACCCGGCGAAGGCCGAGGAGCTCAACCTCCGCGTCATCAACACCCTCCAGGCGGAGTTCCCGAACGTCCCGATCGGCTACAGCGGCCACGAGACCGGCCTCCAGACGACCCTCGCCGCCGTAGCGCTCGGCGCGGCCTTCGTCGAGCGCCACATCACCCTGGACCGCGCCATGTGGGGCTCCGACCAGGCGGCCTCCGTCGAGCCGCAGGGCCTCCAGCGCCTGGTGCGCGACATCCGCACCATCGAGGCCTCGCTGGGCGACGGCGTCAAGAAGGTCTACGACTCGGAGCTCGCCCCGATGAAGAAGCTGCGCCGGGTCGCCGGTGTCGTCGCCGAAGGCGCGGACCGCGAGCCCGCGTCCGTCTGACCAGCAGGAGACCCGCCACAGTGAAGAGCGCCCCCGCCACGCTCGCCTTCGTGGAGAGCCCCGTCCAGCTGCTGAACCTGCTGGAGTGGGCCCACACGGCGACCACGGACCTGACCGTGGTCGTCCTCTCACCGCTCGACCCCATGTCCCGGGGGCAACTCCGCCGGGTGGCTGAACTGGCCCGCGACGAAGGGGTCACGGTGCGGTGGGAGGAGGCGCGTGGCGGCGTGGCGGCGCCCTTCAAGACGATCGGCGGCCTCGCGCCGATGCTGCGCCGGGCCGACCGGATCGTCATCGGGGACCCGTTCTCCCGGTACGTGCAACTCCTCCTCACGATCACCGGCGCCCGCGATCTGACGGTGGTCGACGACGGCACGGCCACCATGGAGTTCATCGCCCAACTCGCCGCGAAGGAACCGCTGGTCCGCTGGCACCGTCGCGGCCGGCGCAGCCCCCGGGACCTGCTCTTCGCCCCGATGTCGTCGGCGGCCCGCCGCAGGCTGACCCCGTCGGGCAGCCGTACGGTCGAGGTGTTCAGCTCGATGCCGGTCCGGGACGCGCCGCCCGGACTGACCGTGACGGCCAACGACTTCGCCTGGACCCGGTCCCGCTTCGGCCCGCCGAGAATCACCCGTACCTCGGACCTGGTGGGCACCTCCCTGGTGGAGACGGGCGTGGTCGACTGCGACCGCTACATCGCGGCGGTCACCGCGCTGGCCCGCGCCCACAACGTGACGCGCTACTTCGCCCACCGCCGCGAGTCCACCGAGAAGCTCCACCGCCTGCACGCCGAGACGGGCCTGGAGATCGTCCGCCCCGACCTCCCCTTGGAACTCATCGCCCGCAGGGGCCCCATCGGCCGCACGATCGTCAGCTTCCCGTCGACGGTGGTGCACACGCTCCCGCTGGCCCTGGTGGGCACGGAGGTACGCGTCGCGGTCTGCGACATCGACCCCAACTGGCTTACGGAGACGGCATCCCCGCGCGCACAGGGCTTCCTGGCGGGGGTGACGGGGACGGCCCGCGACGTGCAGCGGCTGGGACCGATGAACGCGGCGGCCGGGGGCGCGTGAAGCAGATGTGTGCCCGCTGAGACTTGATGTGAATATTCAATTCCTGACGGGTGCACGACCTGCACATGACCTCCTCTTGATCAGGCCCATGCCCTTCCTTGGCCGGGCGGCTGGCAGGCTCCTTGATCGTTAGGTGTGGGGGCCAACTTGTTTGGCGTACAAGGGGTGGGGCAAGCCGTGAGGCGATCCAGGGGGAGTGGCAGACGCACGTCGGCACGCGGGGTGTGGCTGGTGTGCGCGGCGTTGTTGGTGCAGGTGGCGGGGGGTGTTACCGCCACAGCGGCACAGGCCGACGGGCATCGTCCCGGAAGCCGGTCCGCCGGCTCCGTGCAAGGTACTCAACCGGTCCGTGACCGTCGGATGCTCGACGCTCCGACGATCTCCTCCGACGACTACCCGGAGTGCGGAGCGGACGGGTGCGCCTCGTCCGGGGGTGTGGATGTGCCGGGCACCTTCACCTTCACCACGTCGGACACGGACGTCGTCAAATTCACCTACTCGCTCAACAACACGCTTGAGGTCACCAAGACGGTCCCGCCAGGAACCACCAGCACCACCGTGACCCTCGCACCGGACCAGAGAGGGCTGAACCAGCTCGCCGTAACGGCCTGGGACGCTGCGGGCGACGCATCGACGACCGCGACCTATTACTTCAGCGTCGCGCCGAACGCCCCGGCCACCGGAGGCTGGTCCTTCGACGAAGGCAGCGGCAGCACGGCGGCGGACAGCGCGGGATCGCACCCCGCGACACTCGTGGGCGGCGCGTCCTGGTCCAGCCACGCACGCCTGGGGAAGGCCCTCGACCTCGACGGCACGCAGGGCTACGCCTCGGCGGCCGGCGCGGGACCCGACACGTCCCGCTCCTTCACCGTCTCCGCCTGGGCCCGCCCGACCGGCCTGACGCACGACGCGGTGGCGGTGTCCGAGGCGGGCGCCGACGGCTCGGCGTTCGCGCTCTCCTACTCGGCTGCCTCGCACGCCTGGGTCTTCAGCCGGGACACCTCGGACTCGGCCGCCTCGACCGTCGTACGCTCCGTCTCGACGGCAACCCCTGTACCGGGGGTCTGGACCCACCTGACCGGCGTGTACAACGCCCAGTCCCGGACAGTGCAGCTGTACGTCAACGGCGTTGCCCAGGGTGCCCCGGTCTCCTTCACCCCCTCCTGGCAGGCCGGCGGCGACCTGCAGATCGGCCGCGGCCGGTCAGGCGCCGCGTACGGCGGCTACTTCCCCGGTCAGATCGACGAGATCCAGACCTGGGACCGCGCGCTCTCGCCGAAGGAAACCGCAGACCTGGAGGCCGAGGTGGATCCGGAGACCGGCCACTCGCGTCCGGCCCTCGCGGCCGACTGGGAGCTGAACGAGGCCTCGGGCAGCGCGGCCACCGACTCCTCCGGCTACGGGCACACCGCCGCCCTCTCCTCCGGCGCTGCGTTCGCCACCGACAACGACGGCGGCAAGGGTGGTGTCCTGTCGCTGGACGGAACCTCGGGCCACGCCTCGGCGAGCGGCCCGCTGGTCGACGGACAGGGTGACTTCACCATCGCCGCCTGGGTGAGGCTCGACGCCTCCGCGCTGAGTGACACGAGCGTGGAGCACACGATGCGAATCGCCGGTCAGAGCGGCGGCAACCAGGACTCCTGGGGACTCTGGTACACCCAGCCGGCCGGTATGTCCGAGGGCATGTGGGCGTTCGGCCGGACCGATGCGGACACCCCCGGCGCCACCACGGTGACCGCACCGACAGGCATTGCCGGCGCGCAACTGGTCGACCCCGGCGACGACTGGACACTGGTCACCGGCGTCTACGACGGAGCGCACCATCAACTCCTGCTGTACGTCGACGGGGTCCGCCAGACTGCCCCCGTCACGTTCGACTCACCGTGGCAGGCCACCGGGGACTTCACCGTAGGCGTGGGCCGCACGCCCGACGGCTCCTCCGGCGATGCCACGGCGGGCCTGGTGGATGCGGTGCGGGTGTGGACCGGGGTGACCGACGGGGGCGACATCGACCTGATGTACCTCAACGAGATGCCGATCCCGTTGTAGCTGGTGCGGCTGGTGCGGCTGGTGCGGCGGTGCGGCCGGTGCATGGGCTCTGGCCACACCCTGTGAGTTGGACGGGGAGGGCGAAAGGATCCAGAATTCGTCCGCTTCGCTCTGACCGGCGGCCACTCGCCCAGTAGCGGCTGATTCTTCGCTTCGGCCCGTCGCCCCTGACGCATCACCCAGTATTGCGCTGGGACTGTGGGCGCGGGGTCTGGCGAAAGGCGGACCTCAAGTGAGCGGCACAGAAAGGTCAGTTCGAGTGGCGTCGCGTCGTCAGTCAGCCGTTCGGGCCGTACGCTGACGGTGTTATGGGCCGTGCAGAGAGGGGCAGGTCCACATCCGGTCATCACGCTCGCGGATCCGGTCATCCGCTTCAACCAGCTGATCACGCTCCCGCAGGCCGCATCGGTGGAGCAGGGGTTCGCCGAGCAGATCTGGCAGGCGTCCGCCCCCACCTTCCACTCCAAGATCCTGGGTCCTCACTTCGAAGACCTTGCGCGTGACTGGACTCGGCGCTTCGCTCACACGGTTCTTCCCGACGGACTCCCGGGACCGGTCGGCACCACGGAGGTGGCCGACCCCGCCGCTCGTACCAAGCATGAAGTCGACGTCATGGCCCTGGCCCTGGGGGAGCGCCCTCAGTCGCCGCGTGCCCGCATCGCGCTCCTGGGCGAGGCGAAAGCCACTGCGGCCCCTCGGGGAACCGGTGATCTGGAGCGGCTGGAACATATCCGCGCGCTGCTGGCCGAACAGGGCTACGACACAGGGGGGACCACACTCGCCCTCTACTCGCTGCACGGTTTCTATCCCGACCTCGTGAAAATCGCCGCGCGTCGCCCCGATGTTCTGCTCGTGGACCTTGCCGCGCTCTACGGGATGGCCTGACCGGGGACCGAGAGTGACTCGACCGGGGATCGGGGGCCAATGACAGTACCCATCACACCCGCCCCGCATACGCCGCGAACCATGATTCTTTCGCCTAAGCGGCTGAACTTTTGCTGTTCGATGGCTAGTTGGGCCATGAAGGGGCCTACCCTTCAACGAGTGAACCAGTTGATGTCCCGTGAGCCCGACGCTTCCGACCTGCCCGCCTGTGCCGGTGACACCGGTCCGGCCGGTGACGCCCCGCTCGTCGGTGTGCTCCCCGCCGAGCTGCGGGACGAGCTGATCGCCTTCCGTCGTGACCTGCACATGCACCCCGAGCTGGGGAACCAGGAGTTCCGCACGACCGCGGCCCTCAAGGCGCGGCTGGAGCAGGCCGGGCTCGCGCCGCAGGTGCTCAGTATCGGGACCGGGCTCATCTGTGACATCGGGAACAGCGGGGACGCCGGGAGTGCAGCCGAAGCCCCGCGCGGCGTGCTCGCCCTCCGCGCCGACATCGACGCGCTCCCCATCCCCGACACCAAGACCGCCTGCGCCTACCGCTCCACCGTCCCCGGCATGGCGCACGCCTGCGGGCACGACATCCACACCACCGTCGTCCTCGGCGCCGGGCTCGTCCTCGCCCGGCTGCACGAGGCCGGGCAGCTTCCGTACCCCGTGCGGCTGATCTTCCAGCCCGCCGAGGAGGTGCTGCCGGGCGGTGCCCCCGATGCCATCGAGTCCGGGGTGCTGGACGGCGTCGGGCGGATCGTCGCGGTGCACTGCGACCCCAAGGTCGACGCCGGGCGGATCGGGCTGCGGGCCGGGCCCATCACCTCCGCCTGCGACCGTCTCGAAGTCAGCCTGGACGGGCCCGGCGGGCACACCGCGCGGCCCCACCTCACCACCGATCTGGTGACCGCCGCCGCGAAGGTCGCCACCGACGTGCCCGCGCTGCTGGCCAGGCGGATCGACGCGCGGTCCGGGCTCGCCGTGACCTGGGGCCGGATCGACGCCGGGCACGCCTGCAACGTCATCCCGCAGCACGCCGAGCTGTCCGGGACCGTACGGTGCCTCGACCTGGACGCCTGGCGGTCCGCGCCCGATCTGGTGCACGAGGCCATCGCCGAGGTGGCCGATCTGCACCGGGCCAAGTCCGTGATCAATTACGTCCGCGGGGTGCCGCCGGTCGTCAACGACGGCGCCGTGGCCGAGCTGCTGCGCGACGCCATGGCCGCGCGCCGCGGACCGTACGCGATCGAGGACACCGAGCAGAGCCTCGGCGGCGAGGACTTCTCCTGGTACCTGGAGCAGGTGCCCGGCGCGATGGCCAGGCTCGGGGTGCGTACGCCGGGAGACAGCGCCCGGGGCGACCTGCACCGGGGGGATTTCGACCCGGACGAGGCCGCGATCGAGGTCGGCGTGGAGCTTTTCACCGCCGCTGCGTTGCTGGACGTACATCGTTCGTAACCGGCCACGTCGGCTCCCGTTCGCGTCGATCCGATAACAGGTTCCGAACAGGCCTTTACCTGACATCTACGCGCGTTACGATCCTGGCGAAAACCAGCGCCGGAAGAGGCGCTCCAGGTTTGGTTTGAAGGGACCTCCTCTTGCGCCGGGTAACCAAGATCGCTGCGTCGGGCATAGCCACCGCAGCCCTCGCTCTCTCCGTCTCTGCCTGTGGCAGCACCTCGACCCAGAACGACTCCGACTCGTCGTCGAAGTCGTCGTCCAAGGGCGTCAAGGTCGGCGTCGCCTACGACGTCGGCGGCCGTGGCGACCACTCCTTCAACGACTCCGCCGCTCGCGGCATGGACAAGGCGAAGAAGGAGTTCGGCGGCGACATAAAGGAACTGACCGCCAAGACCACCGACACCGAGGCCGACCGCGTCCAGCGGCTCACCGACCTCGCCGACGCGGGCTACAACCCGATCGTCGGCATCGGCTACGCCTACGCCAACTCGATGAAGCAGGTGGCCGCGAAGTACCCGAAGGTCACCTTCGGCATCGTGGACTCGGTCGTCGACGCGAAGAACGTCGACAACATCGTCTTCACCGAGGAGCAGGGCTCCTACCTCGCGGGTGTCGCCGCGGCGCTGAAGACCAAGACGGACCACGTCGGCTTCATCGGCGGTGTGGACGTCCCGCTGATCAAGAAGTTCGAGGCGGGCTACGTCCAGGGCGTCCAGGACACCAACAGCAAGATCAAGATCGACCGGCAGTACCTGAGCCACGGCTCGGACACCTCCGGCTTCGCCAGCCCCGACAAGGGCAAGGAAGCCGCGCAGGGCATGCTCGACAAGGGCGCGGACGTCGTCTACACGGCGGCGGGCTCCTCCGGCAACGGCGCCATCGAGGCCGTCAACGGCAAGAAGGGCGCCTGGGCGATCGGCGTCGACTCGGACCAGTACAACATCGCCTCGCTGGCGAAGTACAAGAACTCGATCATGACCTCGGTCGTCAAGAACGTCGACATCGGCGTCTACGACCTGGTCAAGTCGGTCCGTGCCGGCAAGCCGATCACCGGCACCAACACCTACTCGCTCGCCGAGGGCGGTGTCTCGCTGGCCACCAGCGGTGGCTTCATCGATGACATCAAGGCCAAGCTCGACGCGGCCCAGAAGAAGATCATCGACGGCGCCGTCAAGGTCAAGACCACTCCCTGACCTGTCCCGTCACGTGGGCCCGGCGCGGGGGATCGCTGTCTCCCCGCCGGGCCCATAACGATGTGTCAACTCTACGCGTGTAGCGTGCAGTTGGCGCGTTAGCGTCACCGCACCCCCCGCCTC
The DNA here is from genome assembly GCF_036241575.1 of Streptomyces sp. NBC_01267. Taxonomy (NCBI): domain Bacteria; kingdom Bacillati; phylum Actinomycetota; class Actinomycetes; order Kitasatosporales; family Streptomycetaceae; genus Streptomyces; species Streptomyces sp. NBC_01267. The sequence goes on from NZ_CP108455.1 coordinate 4,892,220, forward strand.
CGCCGGGGCCCCTCCGCCCCCACCGCTCCTTCTCCGAGGAGAGTGCGTCATCAACGCGTCCAGCCCTCCCGCCGTCGAACTGCGCGGCATCACCAAACGATTCCCCGGTGTCATAGCCAACCGCGACATCGACATCACCGTCCGCAAGGGCACCGTGCACGCCCTGTGCGGTGAGAACGGTGCCGGTAAATCGACCCTGATGAAGATCCTCTACGGCATGCAGAAGCCGGACGAGGGCACCATCACCGTCGACGGCGAACAGGCCGTCTTCGCCGGCCCCGCCGACGCCATCGCCCGCGGCATCGGCATGGTGCACCAGCACTTCATGCTCGCCGACAACCTCACGGTCCTGGAGAACGTGGTTCTCGGCGGCGAGAAGCTGTACGGCATCGGCACCAAGGCCCGTAACAAGATCCGGGAGATCTCGGACGCGTACGGTCTCGGCGTCCGCCCCGACGCCCTCGTCGAGAACCTCGGGGTCGCCGACCGCCAGCGCGTGGAGATCCTCAAGGTCCTCTACCGCGGCGCCCGCACCCTCATCCTCGACGAGCCGACCGCGGTCCTGGTCCCGCAGGAGGTCGACGCGCTCTTCGACAACCTGCGCGGCCTCAAGTCCGAGGGCCTGACCGTCATCTTCATCTCGCACAAGCTGGGCGAGGTGCTCTCCGTCGCCGACGAGATCACCGTCATCCGGCGCGGTACGACGGTCGGCACCGCCGACCCGGCGACCACCACGACCAAGCAGCTGGCCGAACTGATGGTCGGCAGCGAGCTGCCCTCGCCGGAGACCCGCGAGTCGACGGTCACCGACGAGCCGATGCTCGACCTCGACGGCCTCCAGCTCACCGCCGTCGACACCGACGGGGTCGTACGCGAGGTGCTCTCCGACATCTCGTTCACGATCCACCGGGGCGAAGTCCTGGGCATCGCGGGCGTCGAGGGCAACGGCCAGGCCGAACTCGTCGAAGCGATCATGGGGATCCGGAACCCGGACGGCGGGGTCATCACCCTCGGTACCACCGACATCTCGCACGCGCCCACCCGCAAGCGCCGGGAGAGCGGCGTCGGTTACATCCCCGAGGACCGGCACCGGCACGGCCTGCTCCTTGAGGCCCCGCTCTGGGAGAACCGGATCCTCGGCCATGTCACCGAGCGGCCCAACTCCCGGCACGGCCTGATCGACGCCAAGGCGGCCCGCGCCGACACCGAGCGCATCGTCACCGAGTACGACGTCCGTACGCCCGGCATCGACGTCACCGCGGCCTCCCTCTCCGGCGGCAACCAGCAGAAGCTGATCGTCGGCCGCGAGATGAGCCACCGCCCCAAGCTGCTGATAGCCGCGCACCCCACCCGGGGTGTGGACGTCGGCGCGCAGGCGCAGATCTGGGACCAGATCAAGGAGGCCCGCCGCGACGGGCTCGCCGTCCTGCTGATCTCCGCCGACCTGGACGAGCTGATCGGCCTGTCCGACACCCTGCGGGTGATGTACCGCGGCCGGCTCGTCGCCGACGCGGACCCCGCCACGATCACCCCCGAGGAACTCGGCTCCGCGATGACCGGCGCCGCCACCGGACACCTGGACCACGACGAGGACGTCGCCGGCCAGGGCGCCACCGGTGCAGAGGCTGGGGGAGAGGACCGATGAAGAAGCTCACCGCACGCATCGACCGGGAGCGGCTGCTCCTCGCGATAGCGGCCCCGCTGCTCGCGGTGGTGGCGGCCCTGGTCGTCACCACGCTGGTCATCCTGGCCACCGGCAAGGACCCGTTCGCCGCGTTCAGCGACATGCTGACGTACGGCTCGGCCAGCGACAGCCAGATCTACATCCTCAACAAGGCGACGACGTACTACCTCGCCGGTATCGCGGTGGCCGTCGGCTTCCGGATGAACCTCTTCAACATCGGCGTCGACGGCCAGTACCGGATGGCCGCCTTCTTCGCCGCGGTCGTCGGCGGCGCGCTGACGCTGCCCGGCGCCGTCCAGATCCCGCTGATGATCGTCACCGCGATGCTGGTCGGCGCGATGTGGGCCGGTGTCGCCGGTGTGCTGAAGGTGACCCGCGGGGTCAGCGAGGTCATCTCGACGATCATGCTGAACTCGATCGCCACCGCGATCATCGGGTACCTCATGCAGCCGGGCAGGCTCGGCCAGCTCGACGACGCGGGCACCCTGGTCTCCACCAAGCCGCTGCCGAAGTCGTCCTGGTTCTTCTCCATCGACACCGGCCCCGCGGGCACGCTCTGGGGCTTCATCTTCATCGCGGCGCTGGCCGGTGTGGCGTACTGGTTCGTGCTGGGCCGTACCCGCTTCGGCTTCGACCTGCGCGCGGTCGGCCAGTCCGAGTCCGCGGCCTCCGCGAGCGGCGTCAGCGTCAAGAAGATGATCGCCACCAGCATGATCATCTCTGGTGCGATGGCCGGTCTGATCGGTATGCCGACGCTGCTCAACGACAGCCACATGTACAGCAACGACTTCCCGCTGGGCATCGGCTTCACCGGTATCGCGATCGCGCTGCTCGGCCGCAACCACCCCATCGGCATCGCGCTCGGCGCGCTCCTCTGGGGCTTCCTGGAGCGCACCACCAACCACCTTGAGTTCAAGGGGTACGACAAGGAGATCCTCGGCGTGATCCAGGGCGTCATCGTCCTGTGCGTCGTGATCGCCTACGAGGTCGTGCGCCGCTACGGGCTCAAGCGCCAGCAGCAGAAGGTCGGCGCCGAACTCGCCGCGCAGGCCGCCGCCCACTCGAACCAGCAGGAGGTGACGGCATGACCGCGACCATGACCAAGACCCCGCCTCCGGCGGCTCCCCGGGCGGCGAACGCCAAGTCCGGCCGTTCCAAGCTCTCGCTCCCGAAGGTCCTGCTGATCATCGCGGGCGCTCTGATCCTGCTGTCGCTGGTACGCATCATCACCGGCGCCGACCAGCTCACCTCCGAGGGCCAGATCAGCGCCTCGCTGGGGCTCGCCGTGCCGATCGGCCTCGCGGGCCTCGGCGGTCTGTGGTCCGAGCGGGCCGGTGTGGTCAACATCGGCCTCGAAGGCATGATGATCCTCGGCACCTTCGGCGCCGGCTGGATCGGCTGGCAGTCCAGCCCCTGGCTCGGACTCCTCGCGGGCATCACCTTCGGCATGCTCGGCGGGCTGGTGCACGGCATCGTCACCATCACCTTCGGTGTCGACCACATCGTGTCCGGTGTGGCGGTCAACCTCCTCGCGCTGGGCCTCACCCAGTACCTCGCCAAGATCTTCTTCAACCACGGCGACGCGGTGGCGGCGGGCGGCAACCCCAAGCAGTCCCCACCGGTCGACTCGCTGCCCAACGTCACGATCCCCGGGCTCTCCGACGGTCTGTCGTCCATCGAGAAGCACCACTGGTTCTTCGTCTCCGACCTGGCCGGCATCATCGGCGGCCTGGTCACCGACGTCTCGGTGCTGACGATCCTGGCCGTGCTGCTCTTCGTCGGCACCTGGTGGGTGCTGTGGAAGACCCCGTTCGGTCTTCGGCTGCGCTCCTGCGGTGAGAACCCGATCGCGGCGGAGTCGCTGGGCGTCAACGTCTACACGTACAAGTACGCGGCCGTCGCCGTCTCCGGCGGACTGGCCGGGCTCGGCGGCGCGTTCCTGGCGATGGTCCCCTCGCACATCTACCTGGAGAACCAGACCGGCGGCCGTGGCTACATCGGTCTCGCCGCGATGATCTTCGGTAACTGGCGTCCCGGCGGACTCGCCATGGGCGCGGGCCTGTTCGGCTTCTCCGACGCGCTCCAGCTGCGCAACGGCGGCGAGACCGTCCACGCGCTGCTGCTGCTCATCGTGGTGCTCCTGGCCCTGCTCGCCGTCTGGAAGCTGTACAAGAAGGCGATGCTCCAGGGCGTCATCAGCGCGGTCGTGGCCGTACTCATCCTGGTCTGGTACCTGTTGACCGATGATGTCCCGTCCGACTTCGTGGGCGCCACGCCGTACGTCGTGACCCTGCTGGTGCTCTCGCTCTCCGCGCAGCGGCTGCGGATGCCCAAGGCGGACGGCATGCGCTACCGGAAGGGCCAGGGCAAGTGACACAGGTCGACTGGGATGTTCTGCGGGAGGCCGCGCGGGGCGCGATGTCCCATGCGTACGCCCCGTACTCGAAGTATCCCGTCGGCGTCGCGGCCCTGGTCGACGACGGGCGCACGGTCGTCGGCTGCAACGTGGAGAACGCCTCGTACGGCATCGGGCTGTGCGCCGAGTGCGGTCTGGTCTCCCAGCTCCAGGCGACCGGCGGCGGCCGGCTGACGCACTTCACCTGCGTGGACGGTGCGGGTGCGGTACTCGTGCCGTGCGGGCGCTGCCGCCAGCTGCTGTACGAGTTCGGCGGACCCGAGCTGCTGCTCGAAACCCCGGACGGGGTGCTGCCGCTCTCCGAGATGCTGCCGCAGGCGTTCGGCCCACAGCATCTGAACTGACGCGGTGTCCGTGGCCCTCCCACCGCGGTGGGAGGGCCACGGACACCCCTTCTCTCTATGCGCGTAGAGTCGCGCGATACGCGCACGGCCACCTCCCGTCACGTACCCCGTCACGAACACCCTCACGTAGCCCCGTCACGTACACCTGTCACGTACTCCCTCACGTATCCCTCGCCGGAAGGAACGCCAACTCCATGGACGCCATCTCTGTCATCCGCACCAAGCGGGACCGGGGCGAACTGAGCCCCGAGCAGATCGACTGGGTCATCGACGCGTACACCCGCGGCGAGGTGGCCGATGAGCAGATGTCGGCGCTGGCCATGGCGATCCTGCTGAACGGCATGAACCGTACGGAGATCGCCCGCTGGACCGCTGCGATGATCAACTCCGGTGAGCGGATGGACTTCTCGGCCCTCTCCCGGCCCACCGCCGACAAGCACTCCACGGGCGGCGTCGGCGACAAGATCACGCTGCCGCTCGCCCCGCTGGTCGCCGCGTGCGGCGCCGCCGTGCCGCAGCTCTCCGGCCGGGGCCTCGGCCACACCGGTGGCACCCTGGACAAGCTGGAGTCCATCCCCGGCTGGCGGGCGCTGCTCTCCAACACCGAGATGATGGACGTCCTGGACTCGGTCGGCGCGGTCATCTGCGCGGCGGGCGACGGGCTGGCCCCCGCCGACAAGAAGCTGTACGCGCTGCGCGATGTCACCGCCACCGTCGAGGCCATCCCGCTGATCGCCTCCTCGATCATGTCCAAGAAGATCGCCGAGGGCACCGGCTCCCTCGTGCTGGACGTCAAGGTCGGCTCGGGCGCCTTCATGAAGAACCTGGCCGACGCCCGTGAGCTGGCCTCGACGATGGTCGGCCTCGGTACCGACCACGGGGTCCGTACGGTCGCGCTGCTCACCGACATGGCGACCCCGCTGGGCCGCACCGCGGGCAACGCTCTCGAAGTGCGCGAGTCCGTCGAGGTGCTCGCCGGTGGCGGCCCCGCCGACGTCGTCGAGCTGACCCTCGCGCTGGCCCGCGAGATGCTGGACGCGGCCGGGCTGAAGGACGCCGACCCGGCCAAGGCCCTCGCCGACGGTACGGCGATGGACTGCTGGCGCCGGATGATCTCCGCCCAGGGCGGCGACCCGGACGCGGCCCTCCCGGTCGCCCGCGAGCAGCACGTCGTCACCGCCCCGTCGAGCGGTGTGCTGACCCGCCTCGACGCCTACGACATCGGCGTCGCCGCCTGGCGCCTCGGCGCGGGCCGGGCCCGCAAGGAGGACCCGGTGCAGGCGGGCGCGGGCATCGAACTGCACGCCAAGCCCGGCGACCGCGTGACCGAGGGCCAGCCGCTGCTGACCCTGCACACGGACACCCCGGAGAAGTTCGACTACGCGCTCCGGTCGCTGCCCGGCGCGTACGACATCGCCCCTGCGGACACCGCGTTCACGGCGAGCCCGATCGTGCTGGACCGCATCGCCACCGCCTGAGGTCCCGTGCGGACCGGCCGGGACCTGTTCAGAGCAGGTCCCGGCCGTCCAGCCGGGCGGGCAGGCCGAAGAGCGGGAACCAGCGTGCCGTGTCCAGGAACGCGTTCAGCCCGATGATCTTCCCGCCGGATATTTCGAGCACCTGGAGCGCCCACGGCTCGTGACCGCGGCCCGTCGCGCCCGGCCGGTACTGGCCGAACGCCGGGGTGCCGTTCGCCACGGTCGGCAGCAGCCGTGACCCCTTGCAGCCGATGCCCTGTTCCAGGTGCCAGGCGGCGATGTCGGCAGGGCCGCGCAGCCACAGGTCGAAGGGCGGCATCGAGAGCACCGCGTCCTCGTGGAGCAGCGCGGTGAGGGAAGCGATGTCGTACCCCTCGAAGGCCGCCACGTACCGGTCGAGGAGCTTTCGCTGGTCCTCGTCGAGCGGATCCGCCGGGTCCGACGGTCTGATCTCCGTCGCGGACAGCGTCGAACGGGCCCTCTGGAGCGCGCTGTTGACCGAGGCGACCGTGGTGTCGAGCAGCTCGGCCACCTCGCTCGCCCGCCAGGCGAGCACCTCGCGCAGGATCAGCACCGCCCGCTGCTTGGCGGGCAGGTGCTGGAGCGCGGCCACGAAGGCGAGACGCACCGACTCCCGCGCCACCGCCGCCTCGGCCGGGTCCGCGGTGGACGGCAACACCCGTCCGTCGGGGACCGGTTCGAGCCAGGTGGCCTCGGAGCGTTCATCGAGCACGGCCGTGGTCTGGGCCTGCGGGGCCGACAGATCCATCGGGCGGGCCCGTCTGCTGCCCGCGGCTCGCATGTCCAGGCAGACGTTGGTCGCGATGCGGTAGAGCCACGACCGCAGCGAGGACCGTCCCTCGAAGCGGTCGTAGCTCCGCCAGGCGCGGACCATCGTGTCCTGTACGGCGTCCTCGGCCTCGAAGGGGGAACCGAGCATCCGGTAGCAGTAGCCCGTCAGTTCGGTCCTGTGCCCCTCCAGGCGCACGTCGAGATCTGTCGCCGCGAGGTCGCTCATCGGGTGTGCCCCCTGCTCGGAATCCTGATCGCACCAGCGATTCAGAAACTACCGGGGGCCACTGACAGTCGCTGTCCGGCCAACGGTCGTACGCCGGGCGTCAGGTGCCCGGCTTGCGCCCGTAGACGTAGACCTCGTCGCCCTTCTTGAGGAGGGACCAGTACTTCGCGGCACTGGTCTTGGTCATGTTCACGCAGCCATGGGAGCCGGGCTGGTTCCACATGCTCACGCCCACCGAGTGGAACGCCTGGCCGCCGTCGAAGAACTGGCTGTAGGGCATGGCCACGTCGTAGAGCGAGGACACGTGGTTCTTGTCCCGCCAGTAGACCTTCTTGAGCCCGGTCCGGGTCTCGTAGCCGTTGCGGCCCGTGCGTACCGGCACCGGTCCGTACACCAGCTTCTTGCCGTCCTGGATCCAGCTCAGCTGCCGGGTCAGGTCGACGCAGGCGATACGCCCCTTGTTCACCGGGCACGTGCCCGCCTTGTTCGGAGTCCTGCCCGCGGCCTGCTGCTGGGCCACCACCTTCATCACGCCCCAGGTGACCGACCCGGCGTAGCCGATGGTCGGGGTGATGCCGTGCGCGCTCTGGAAGGAGCGGATCGCCGTGCAGTCGGCTGCCGACTGCTTGCCGTCCACCGGCCGTCCCAGGAACTTCTCCGCCTGCTTCTGGTACGGACCCGTGCTGGTCGTGCACGAGGCCGCCTGTGCGGGTGTCGCCCCGCCCAGGGCCATGGTCAGCGGCACCACCAGAGCGGTGATCCCGGCGGCCACGGCGCCTCTCCGTCGTATGTGTCCCATGCGTTCCGTCCCCTGTTTTCCGGGCGCCCCTCACCCGGGTGGATTCCCGAGGTGCTGGTGCCCGGATGCTGATTCCCCCGGTGCCGCGCGAACCGCGCGTCTTGTGAAGGAGACGGACGAAGAGGGGCAACCGTTGCACCCCGGGGGGAAACAGTCTTCGGCCGGGCCGCGCCCGCGTACGCCGTCCCGCCCCGCGTACCGCTCAGTGCCCTGCTGTGGCGGGCATCCGCCGGGTGGCTCGGGCGCTGTACGACCCGTACAGCGTGACGGACACGACACCGAGCACTGCGAGCAGTCCCAGCGCCACCGTGCCCGCCCAGCCCGCCGAGTGGAAGGCGACAGCGCCGAGCGCGCCGCCCAGGCTGCTGCCCAGGTAGTACGCCGACTGGTAGAGCGCCGACGCCTGGGCGCGGCCCGTCTTCGCCGTACGGCTCACGGACGAGGAGGCGACGGCGTGCCCGGCGAAGAAGCCCGCCGTGATGAGGACGAGCCCCAGCAGTACCGCGGCGAGCGCGTCGGCCAGCGAGATCAGCAGGCCCGCCGTGGTCGCCGACACCGCGAGGTAGAGCGCGCCCCGGCGGCCCAGCCGGGCGACGAGCCGGCCGGCCGCGGCGGAGGAGACCGTACCGACCAGATAGACCAGGAAGATCGAACCGACCAGTCCCTGCGGCAGGTTGAACGGTTCGCCCACCAACCGGTAGCCGATCACCGTGTAGACCGCGCCGAAGACCGTCATGAAGAGCGCGCCGATCGCGTACAGCCTGCGCAGCAGCGGGTCGCCGAGGTGGGCGGCGACGGTACGGCCCAGTGCGCGCGGGTTCAGCGGGGCCGGGTGGAAGTTGCGGGCCGGGGGGAGCAGCAGCCGGAAGACCACCGCGCACACCACGGCCATCAGCCCGATCGCCCCGAGCGCCGCCCGCCATCCCCAGGCCTGGGCCACCCACCCGGCGACGATGCGCCCGCTCATGCCGCCGATGGAATTGCCCGCGACGAACAGTCCGATCGCGGCGACCAGCGCCTTCGGCCGTACCTCCTCGGCGAGGAAGGCCATCGCGGACGCGGGCAGCCCGGCGAGCGCGGCACCCTGCACGGCGCGCAGCGCGATCAGCCAGCCCAGGCTCGGCGCGAAGGGGACGAGCAGCCCGATCGCCACCGCGACCGTCAGCGAGGCGGTCATCATCGTCCGCCGTCCGAACCGCTCGGACAGGGCGCTCAGCGGCAGGACGAACAGGGCGAGACCGCCCGTCGCAGCGGAGACGGTCCAGCTCGCCCGGCTCGCCGCCCCGCCGAAGTCGGAGCTGATCGCGGGCAGCAGCGCCTGCGTGGAGTAGAGCAGGGCGAAGGTCGCCATTCCGGCGGCGAAGAGCGCGAAGCTCATCCGGCGGTAGCCGGGCCCGCCCGGGGCGAGCTGGAGCTGCGGGGGAGAGGACGGCGCGGCGGAGGCACTCACGGTGGTGAGTGCCCCGGTACTGGCAGGAGGCATACGGCGAACGTAGGCCGGGTCCCTTCATGCGTCCAATGCATGGACCGGCGATAATCGTTCCCATGGTGCATGAGCAGAGGTCACGGGCCCGGCTGTCACGCAGCAGTTACGAAGAAGACATCAGTGACGAGGAAGACATCCGCCGCCTGCTCGCGCCGCGCCTCGCGTACTTCGAGGCGGTCGCCCGGCACGAACACGTCACCCGGGCCGCGCAGGAACTGTCGGTGCCGCAGTCCACCCTCTCGCGCGCCATGGTGAGGCTGGAGGCGGATCTGGGCGTGGCCCTGTTCGCCCGCAGGGGCCGTACGGTCTCGCTGACACCCGCGGGCCGGACGTTCCTCCGCACCGTCGAGCGGGCGCTCACGGAGGTCGGGCGGGCCGCCGACTCGGTACGGGCGGACGCGGATCCCACGGCGGGCCGGATCGCCTTCGGGTTCCTGCACACGCTGGGGTCCGAGACGGTTCCCGGGCTGATCCGGGCCTTCCGGGCGGACCATCCGCGGGTGCGTTTCCAGCTCGTGCAGAACTACGGCGAGGCGATGCTGAAGCGGTTGCGTGCCGGGGAACTCGACCTCTGCCTCACCTCGCCGGTCCCCGACGCGCCCGGCCTCGTCGGGCGGCGGCTGGACGAACAGCGGCTGCGTCTGGTGGTCCCCGACGACCACCGGCTGGCCGCCCGCAGACGGATCAGGCTCGCCGAGGCCGCCGAGGAGACCTTCGTGACGCTGGAGCCGGGGTACGGACTGCGGCGCATCACCGACGACCTGTGCGCCGAGGCCGGGTTCACCCCGCGGATCGCCTTCGAGGGCGAGGAGGCGGAGACCCTGCGCGGCCTGGTCGCGGCGGGTTTGGGGGTGTCGCTGCTGCCACCGCCGGCGGTGGCGCGGCCCGGGGTGGTGGAGCTGACGGTGACCGCACCCCGGGCCGTACGGGAGATCGGGGTGGCGTGGCTGGACGGGCATCCGGACACGGCCCCGGTGGCGGCCTTCAAGCAGTTCCTGCTGTCGCGGCGGGGGAAGCTGCTGCCGGAGTGAGGAACCGCCCCTCCGGCGACCAGGGACCGGCGACCAGGGAGCAGTGATCGAGGGGCGGCGATCGGGGAGCGGTGATCGAGGGGCGGCGATCGAGGGGCGGTGATCGAGCGGCGGGCCCCGGCGCCTACCGTCCCAGCGTCCGCCCGAACCCTGCGGCCAGCGGCATCCGCAGCCCCAGCGGCGGCGGCGCGGCGAACGCGTCGGCGACCGGTCTCGCGTACGCCCGCGAGAACAGTGCCCCCCGCACGAAGTCCGCTGCCAGCGCCACGACTTCGGCCCGGTGCTGGCGCAGGCCGTGGCCGTCCGAATGGACCTCGAAGCGGCAGGTGTCGCGGTTGGTCTTCTTCGCGCGTTCCGCCAGCCGGTAGGAGAGTTCGGGGTCCGAGCGGGCGTCCGTGGTGCCGTGCACGATCAGCACCTGACGGCCCACCAGCTGCTTCACCGGCTCCGGGTCCGCCGCCAGGTCTTCGTCGGGCAGCCAGGGGGCCAGGGCCAGTACGGACGTGACGGCGTCGTGGCCCGCCGCGTGCAGCGCGGCCCGGCCGCCCATGCCGTGCCCGGCCAGGCAGACGGGGACGTCGCCGTACCGCCGCACCACCTCGTCCACCGCCCAGGCCGCGTCCCGGGCGAGGTGCGCGTCGGTGCCGTTCCAGCCGCGGAAGCGGTAGCGGACGACATGCGCCGCGAGCCCGTCGTCCCGGGCCGCGCGGGCCAGCCGGCGGGCGGTGCGTTGCAGGGCGGCGTACGGGAGGGCGGAGGAACGGCGTCTGGAGACCGGGTCGCCGTCGGGGAGCAGCAGCACCACACCGCTGACCGCGACCGGCGCTCCGCTTGCCCCAACTGCCCGTCCCAGCCGGGCCTCCGGCAGGGCTGGTGCTTGCTGTGCCATGACGGAACAGTCTCAGAAGCCGAGGTGTACTCCACCCGTCGGAACGGTCACTGTTACATATCGACCAGGCGCGATCTACGCGCGTAGGGGCTAAAGTGCACAGATGACGAGCCAGACCATTCCCTCACCCACCACGGACCAGATCAGCCGAGCTCCGAAGGTGCTGCTCCACGACCACCTCGACGGGGGCCTGCGCCCCGGCACGATCATCGAGCTCGCCCGCGCGAACGGGTACCAGGGCCTTCCCGAGACGGATGCCGACAAGCTCGGCATCTGGTTCCGCGAGGCGGCCGACTCCGGCTCGCTGGAGCGTTATCTGGAGACCTTCGCGCACACCTGCGCCGTCATGCAGACCCGCGAGGCGCTGGTGCGCGTCGCCGCGGAGTGCGCCGAGGACCTCGCCGCGGACGGTGTCGTCTACGCCGAGATCCGGTACGCCCCCGAGCAGCACCTCGAAGGCGGACTCACCCTCGAAGAGGTCGTCGAGGCCGTCAACGAGGGCTTCCGCGAGGGCGAACGGCTGGCGCGCGAGAACGGCGACCGGATCCGGGTCGGCGCGATGCTCACCGCGATGCGGCACGCGGCCCGCGCCCTGGAGATCGCCGAACTCGCCAACCGCTACCGCGATCTGGGCGTCGTCGGCTTCGACATCGCGGGTGCCGAGGCGGGCTTCCCGCCCACCCGTCACCTCGACGCCTTCGAGTACCTGAAGCGGGAGAACAACCACTTCACGATCCACGCGGGCGAGGCCTTCGGGCTGCCGTCGATCTGGCAGGCGCTCCAGTGGTGCGGCGCCGACCGGCTCGGACACGGAGTGCGGATCATCGACGACATCGAGGTCGCCGACGACGGCACGGTGCGGCTGGGGCGGCTCGCCTCGTACGTACGGGACAAGCGCATCCCGCTGGAGATGTGCCCCACCTCCAACCTCCAGACCGGTGCCGCGGCCTCGTACGCCGAGCACCCGATCGGGCTGCTGCGCAAGCTCCACTTCAGGACGACCGTGAACACGGACAACAGGCTCATGTCGGGGACCAGCATGAGCCGCGAATTCGAGCACCTGGCCGAGGCGTTCGGCTACACGCTCGACGACATGCAGTGGTTCACCGTCAACGCGATGAAGTCCGCGTTCATCCCTTTCGATGAACGACTTGCCATGATCAACGATGTGATCAAGCCCGGATACGCGGAGTTGAAGGCGGAGTGGCTGTTCCGGCAGACCGTCGTGACCAGTGGTTCCGCGGTCACCGCAGGCTGACAGCAGGTGCGCACCGGCGGCCGGGGATTCCGATTTCCGGCCGCTGTCGGGTGTTTGCGGGCCGTGCGACGGGGTGGCTACCTTGCGTAGCCGCTCACCTTCCCCCCGTCGCAAGGACGTTTTCCTCATGAAGCTGTCTGCTGCCAAGACCCTCGGTGTCGCTGTCGTCGGTGCGGCCTTCGCCGCTGCCGCCGCGGGTTCCGCCTCGGCGGCCGTCGCTCCGGCCACCCCGGACGTGAACGGCACGCTGGACTCCGTCACGCGGACGCTCCCCCTGGAGAGCGTCACGTCGAAGCTGCCCGCCGGGGCCGGTCGGGCCGTCGAAACCGGGAAGACCGTGCTCGGCAGCCAGGCGGCCACCCTGCCGTCCACCGTCGCCGGCGCGGTGTCGACCGTGCTGCCCGGTGCCGCGGCAGCCGGCCAGGTCGGCAGCCTCCTCGGCGGCCTCCCCACCGGAGCGGTGCCCGGTCTCGGCCGCTGAGCACGTCGTACACGCCGACGGGGCGCGCACCCATCCCCCTGGGTGCGCGCCCCGTCGGTGTGTCAGGGACCGGCCCTGGTCACCAGGCCGCCGACGCCGGCTTCTCGCCGGGCAGCAGGATCCACAGCGCCAGATAGAGCAGGAACTGCGGCCCCGGCAGCAGGCACGAGACGATGAAGATCACGCGCATCGTGGTGGCGGAGGTGCCGAAGCGGCGGGCCAGCGCCGCGCACACTCCACCGAGCACACGGCCTTCACGCGGGCGGGCAAGTGCTGCGGACATGAGGGGCTCCTTCGCGAAGCGTTCGGGGGGAGACTTCCGTTCGGCTCTCCCGGTACTTCCATGGTCGCGCGGAGCGGCGCCGGAGCGAATCGCCCTACGGGGCGATCCCGACCCTGGGAATGCTCGGGGTAGGACCGTGTCCGGCTTCCTCCGCGCGGACGGCTGCGTGCCCCGCGTGCTCCTGCCTGCGGCGTAGCCGGGACCGGGCGGCGGGCACCACGACGACGTGCGCGAGGGCCACTCCGGCCGTGTTCAGCAGCAGCGAGTCCACATCCACGACCTGTCCGGGCACTCCGGTCTGGAGCAGCTCTATGGCGAGCGAGATCAGTGAGCCCGCCGCGACCGTACGGGCCAGCGAGGCGCAGGAGGAGACGTGCAGCCGCCCGCCCGCCAGCGGCAGCAGTACGCCCAGTGGCGCGAGCAGCAGCAGGCCCTTGCTGATCCGGCGGGTCGCCTCGAAGGCACCGAGGGCCAGATCGGCCCGGATTCCGGCGAACGGGGTGAAGTTCGAAGCGGTCACCCACATCACGTCCAGGGGACGCAGCGTCAGCCAGGCGACGACCAGGAGATGCGCGGCGAGGAGGAGTATCCCCACGACGCGTGAACGGATGACGGTGCTACCGCCCATTCCTTGACGCACGTTTTCCAAGACGCCACGACCGGTGGGATCGGTTCCGCCGACTTTGTCACCGTGCCGTCACCGTGTGGTCACCGCGCCCCGCAGCCCCGCGACCGGGTACGTATCCGGTCCCTGGGCCCCGGGGGCGTACGACAGCCCCGCGACCGGGTACGTACCCGGCCCGGAGCCCGGTGCGTACGGCAGCCCCCGCGAGCCCGGCGTGATCCAAACGAGAGGCCCTAGCGGCGCAGGTCGCCCAGGATCGGGTCCGAGCCCGGCCGCGTCTTCAGCTTCTGGGTGCAGGAGTACGCCCGTGGCGGGTCCGTGCCCGGTCCGCCGAGCACGACCGAGCCGTCCGTCTCCGACGCCGCGCTCCCCGCGTACGTACACACGATCTGCGCCAGCGCGTTGGCGGGCAGGTCCTGCGGTTCGCTGCTCAGCCGCAGTGCGCCGGCCGGATCGTCCCGGCGTCCGGGGCCCACGGACAGCGGCGGGCGCACGTCCGTGGAGAACCCGGCCTCCTTCTCGGCTGCGCTCGGGGTCTGCCGCAGCTCGTCGAGGAGCTTCTCCGCGACCTGTAGCCCGTCGCCCAGGGGCCGGCCCGACACGATCTGCACCGTGCGGTCCACGGAGACCAGCTGGTTCCCGCAGAGCAGGTAGACCCGAACCGGTACGTCCTGCAGCGCCTGGGGCGCGGAGTCGTCCGTCGGCAGGTCGCAGGGCACGCGGGACGGCGCGGCCCCCGCGTCCACCGGTACCGAGGTGTCCCGGATGCCGCAGCCGGCCGTCAGGGCGCAGAGCGCTGCCGCGCCCATGACCGCCGCCGTGAGTCGTCCCGCTCTCATGCGCCGTCGCCTTCCTGGCCGGTCCCGGCCGGACCGGCGGTGTCCGACGGATCGGCCGGGTCCGACGGGTCGCGCGGCAGCCGCAGTACGAACACGGCTCCGCCGTCCTTCGCGTTGGCCGCGGTGATGTCGCCGCCGTGAATGTGTGCGTTCTCCATCGCGATGGAGAGGCCGAGCCCGCTGCCCTCGGAGCGCGGCCGGGACGCGCTCGCCTTGTAGAAGCGGTCGAATACATGGGGGAGTACGTCCTCGGGGATACCGGGACCGTGGTCCTGCACCGCGATGACCAGCTCGTCCCCGTCGATCCGGACCGCGACCCGGACCGGCGAACCGCCGTGCTTCAGCGCGTTCCCGATCAGATTCGCCAGGATGACGTCGAGGCGGCGCGGGTCGAGGCGGACCATGATGCCGCGGTCGGCGTCCAGCTCCACCGCGTCCAGCCAGGCGCGGGCGTCGATGCAGGCGGTGATCTGGTCCGCGATGTCCACGTCGTCGAGCACCAGCCGGGCCGTCCCCGCGTCGAAGCGGGTGACCTCCATCAGGTTCTCCACCAGGGTGTTGAGCCTGCGGGTCTCGCTCACCACCAGCTGCACCGCGGGCCGGATCATCGGATCGAGGCTGTCCGCCTCCTCCTCCAGCACCTCCGACACCGCGGTGATCGCGGTGAGCGGCGTCCGCAGTTCGTGCGACATGTCGGCGACGAAGCGGCGGCTCGCCTCCTCCCGCGCGCTCATGTTGCTGACCTTCGTCTCCAGCGCCTCGGCCGTCTTGTTGAACGTCCGGGACAGATCGGCCAGTTCGTCCGTGCCCGAGACCCTGAGCCGGGTGTCGAGCTTGCCCTCGCCGAGCCGCCGGGCCGCGTCACCGAGCCGCTGCACGGGCCGCAGCACCGTCGTCGCCGCGGCCTGCGCGAGCAGCGCCGAGCCGATCAGGGCGAGCGCCGTGGCGATGGACAGCGACCAGGCAAGGGAGTTGAGATCTTCCCGCTCCTGGGCGAGCGAGGTGAGCATGTAGCCGGTGGGGCCGCCCCCGATGATCTTCGCGCCGCCCACCAGGTACGGCTTGCCGCGCAGCGTGATGCGCTGCCAGAAGAGGTGGTACGGGTAGTGGTTGCCCGAGCCGATCTCCTGCTGCTTCGCCACCGCCCTCTGCAACGGCTCCGGCACGTCGGCCAGCGTGAAGGTGTCCAGGTTCGAATAGCCGACGACCGGCTTGCCCTTCGCCCGCTCACCGACCAGCAGCACGCTGTAACCGGGGTTGCTGCTGCCCGCTATCTGCACGGCGGCCGTCTGCAGTTCGTTCTGCGTCGGCCCCAACGGCAGGGAGGCGGCCCGGCTCTGCATCTCCTGCCGGAAGTCCTTGAGCGCGGAGTCCTGCGTACGGGTCAGTACCGCCTCGCGGTTGAGCCAGTACGCGATACCGGAGGCGGAGACGGCAGCGGTGAGCGCCACCAGCGCGAAGACGACGACGAGCCGCAGCCGCAGACTCGTCCAGCGCAGTCCGTGGAAGAACGTACGACTCACTGAGGCGTGTCCAGCCGGTAACCGACCCCGCGGACCGTACGGATCAGGGTCGGCGAGGACGGTACGTCCTCCACCTTCGCCCGCAGTCGCTGCACGCACGCGTCGACCAGCCGGGAGTCACCGAGGTAGTCGTGTTCCCAGACCAGCCGCAGCAACTGCTGCCGGGACAGCGCCTGTCCCGGCCTGCGGCTCAGTTCGAGCAGCAGGCGCAGCTCGGTCGGGGTGAGCTGAAGATCCTCGCCGTTCTTGGTCACGGTCATCGCGGAGCGGTCGATCACCAGACTGCCGAAGGCCGCCGAGTCGGTGGACTCCCGCTCCCCGCGGCGCAGTACGGCCCGGATCCGGGCGTCCAGCACCCGCCCCTGCACCGGCTTGACCACGTAGTCGTCGGCGCCGGACTCCAGTCCGACCACCACGTCGATGTCGTCGCTGCGCGCGGTCAGCAGAATGATCGGCAACTGGTCGGTGCGTCTGATCCGCCGGCACACCTCGAAACCGTCGATTCCGGGCAGCATCACATCCAGCACGATCAGATCGGGCCGCTGCTCGCGCAGCAGCTGAAGACCGTCCTCGCCGGTGGCGGCTGTGGCCACACGGTGCCCCTGGCGTGACAGAGACAGCTCAAGAGCCGTACGGATGGCGTCGTCGTCCTCGATCAGCAACAGGAAAGGCACGGGGGCCATTCTGGCCCATGGGGCAGGGGAGTTCGACCTCTGGACCCCTTCCGCCCTGCTTCCACGCCCCTCGCCTGCGGCTTCTCCGCTCCTTCTCTGCTTCTTCTGCTCTGCTTGTTCGCTGCTTTGTTCTCTGCGGATCTCGGCAGACGTCCCTTGTGACGCGCCTGTGACAGTCGGCAGACAACCCCATGAAACTGCGGCGGCAAGCTCTTCACCACAGACCGAAGCACGACTCCACGACGGGGGGCGCGAGATGAACGCACTGCACAGCAAAAACTCCAGCGCAGTAATCACGCGGCTCCACGACGTGGTGGCCGCACGGAACACCGAGAAGTCCGGTGCCGCAGGAGGGCGGGGGTGCTCTCGCGGTACCGGGCGTCAGCACACGTCGTACATGGCGGTCGTCGACGCACCCATGAGGCCGGCGGCGCCGGTCTCCACCCCTCCGGCGGCGTACGGGGAGACCACGGGGGAACAGCCGTCGCTGTCGGAGGCGGAGTTCACCGCCTTCGTACAGGAACGCCGCGCCTCCCTGTACGCCACGGCCTACCACCTGACCGGTGACCGCTTCGAGGCCGAGGACCTGCTCCAGAGCGCGCTCTTCTCGACGTACCGCGCCTGGGACCGGATCAGCGACAAGGCGGCGGTCGGCGGCTACCTGCGCCGCACCATGACCAATCTGCACATCAGCGCCTGGCGCCGGCGCAAGCTCAACGAGTACCCGACCGAGCAGCTTCCGGAGACGGCGGGCGAGACGGACGCGATGCGCGGCACGGAGCTGCGCGCGGTGCTCTGGCAGGCACTGGCCCGGCTGCCCGAACCGCAGCGCACGATGCTGGTGCTGCGCTACTACGAGGGTCGTACCGATCCGGAGATCGCGGAGATCCTCGACATCAGTGTCGGCACGGTGAAGTCCAGCATCTGGCGCTCCCTGCGCCGGCTGCGCGAGGACCAGGTCCTCAGCTTCGGCCGTGACGAGGAGGAGTCCTTCGGCGAGTTGGTCGCCTGAGGGATCGGGGGGCCGCTGTTCGGGGGGACGGCGGGCCTGCGGGGGGTACGGGGGAGCACGGGGGAGCACGGGGGAAGCGGAGCGGGGTCGGACGGGCCGGGGGGGCCTGTTCGGCCCCGTCCGCATGTGCGGGACGGGTCCTGCCCGGGAGTTCCGGACCTCAGGCGAGCGGGGCGGCCGAGGAACGGGCGGTCTCCCGGTGGCCGGAGGCCGCCGCCAGCCGGGTCAGGGCCTCGCCCTTGCCGCAGGCGTACGCACCCAACGCCGACTGCCGCGCCACGATCCCGCGCTCGGACCGCATCAGCCGCCACCCCCGCCGCAGCAGGAACGGCACCGACTTCCGTCCCTCGCGCAGATCCCGCGCCAGCCGCCGCCGGAACGTGGTGGAGGGCCGCCCGCGCAGGCAGAGCGCGTCCGCCAGGACGCCCAGCTCCTCGCAGCGCCGCACGATGTCCGCGGCGAAGATGCCCTCGGCGATGAAGGCGGGCCTCCCGCCGATGTCCAGCGCCTCGCTGCCCACCCGCGCGCTCACGGAGATGTCGTACACGGGGACGGTCGTACGGCCGGTACGGCACAGCTCGTCGATCGCGGCGACCGCCGCGTCCGCGTCCCAGGACAGCGGGGAGTCCCAGTCGATGTCCGTGCTGTCGGCGACCTGCGGAAGCGTCGGGTCCCCGGCTTCCTTGTAGAAGTCGTCCAGGCGCAGCACGGGCAGGCCCGAGCGCGCCGCGAGGGACGACTTTCCGGATCCGGAGGGGCCCGCGAGCAGGACGACGCGGGTCGGTATGGGCTGGGGTGAACTCACGGGAAACCATTCTCCCGCATCGGCCGGGCCGCGGTAATCCCAGGAGAGCAACTTGCCGGGTCTTTGAAGTGTGCGCCGCATCTCAACTACGCTGAGTGCGCTCATGCTTACTCTACGAGCAGGAATCACAGTCAGGAATCACATGGCATCTCATGCAGCACCCAAGCCCCGGCGGACCTCCCTGCTGCGCATCGGCCTGACCATCTCGGTGGCTGGTGCGGCGCTCGGTGCGGGCGGTGCGGCGGCGCAGGCGGCGACACCCATCAGCACCGGGGCGGGCGGGCCCTCCGCGGTGCTCGGTGACCTCGGCCCGTCGCCGGTCAAGGTCCTCACGGGCGCGGTCGCCAACGCCGTCGCGCCGGTCGCCGGCCTCCAGCTCGACCCGCTCGCCAAGACCGGTGTCGACCCGCTCGACAACGCGGTGGGCACGCAGGTCGCCGACTTCAAGCCGCTCTCCACTGCGGCGCTCACCGCGCCGCTGACCGGGGGCGGGGCCCTGAAGGACCTGCTGCCCGGCGCCGCCCGGTCCTGATACCGCGGCGGTCGACCGGGACGGCCGGACAGGACGACAGCTGGACGGGACGGCCGTCACAGGAACGGCCCCCGTCACCGCGGATCCGCGGTGACGGGGGCCGTTCCTGTGACGCTTCCGTTCCTGTGACGCCGCCCCGATGGCCGGTCGGTCTCAGTACGAAGAGCCGGACACGCCCAGGGCGCCCGTCGGGTGCCAGACCGTCTTGGTCTCCAGGAACGCCGTCAGCCGCCCGGTACCGGGATCGGCCGTGAAGTCCACGGTGACGTCCGCCGGCTGCGGGCGCAGGACCCGCTTGAGGTTGTCCGCCGCCGCGATCTCCAGGTCGCGCGCCAGCTCGGCGTCCGCCCCGGTGAGGTCGATCGCGTTGACGTCCTGGTGCGCGGCGAGCGGGGCGGCGATCTCCGCCGTGCGCCCCGACAGCACGTTGACCACACCGCCGGGCAGGTCCGACGTGGCCAGTACCTCGCCGAGCGAGAGCGCGGGCAGCGGGGACTTCTCGGAGGCGATCACCACGGCCGTGTTGCCCGTCGCGATCACCGGGGCGATCACCGAGACCAGGCCCAGGAACGACGAGTCCTGCGGGGCGAGAACGGTGACGACACCCGTCGGCTCCGGCGTGGAGAGGTTGAAGAACGGGCCCGCGACCGGGTTCGCCCCGCCCGCGATCTGGCCGATCTTGTCGGTCCAGCCCGCGTACCAGACCCAGCGGTCGACAGCCGCGTCCACCACGGCCGCCGCCTTGGACTTCGACAGCCCTTCGGCGTCCGCCACCTCACGTACGAACTGGTCCCGGCGGCCCTCCAGCATCTCGGCGATGCGGTAGAGGATCTGCCCGCGGTTGTACGCCGTCGCGCCCGACCAGCCGCCGAACGCCTTGCGTGCCGCGACGACCGCGTCCCTGGCGTCCTTGCGGGAGGACTGCGGGGCGTTGGCCAGCCAGTTGCCCTTGGAGTCGGTCACCTCGTACACGCGCCCGCTTTCGGAGCGGGGGAACTTGCCCCCGACGTACAGCTTGTAGGTCTTGAAGACGCTCAGCCGGTTCTGCTGCTCGACGGTGCTCATCAGCGCTTGCCCTCCGGGCTCGACGGGGCGAGGTACGCCTCCAGGCCGTGACGGCCGCCCTCACGGCCGTAGCCCGATTCCTTGTAGCCGCCGAAGGGCGAGGTCGGGTCGAACTTGTTGAACGTGTTGGCCCACACCACACCGGCCCGGAGCTTGTTCGCGACCGCGAGGATGCGCGAGCCCTTCTCGGTCCAGATGCCGGCGGACAGGCCGTACTGGGTGTTGTTGGCCTTGGCGACGGCCTCGTCGGGCGTACGGAACGACAGCACCGAGAGCACCGGGCCGAAGATCTCGTCGCGCGCGACGGTGTGCGCCTGGGTGACGCCGGTGAACAGCGTGGGCGCGAACCAGTAACCGGACGTGGGGAGTTCGCAGGCGGGCGACCAGCGCTCGGCGCCCTCCGCCTCGCCCGCGTCGACGAGCTTCTGGATACGGGCCAGCTGCTCGGCGGAGTTGATCGCGCCGATGTCGGTGTTCTTGTCGAGCGGGTCGCCGAGGCGCAGCGTGCCCAGCCGGCGCTTCAGCGCGTCCAGCAGCTCGTCCTGGATCGACTCCTGGACCAGCAGGCGTGAGCCCGCGCAGCAGACCTGGCCCTGGTTGAAGAAGATGCCGGTGACGATGCCCTCGACGGCCTGGTCGATCGGGGCGTCGTCGAAGACGATGTTCGCGCCCTTGCCGCCCAGCTCCAGGGTGACCTTCTTGTCCGTGCCCGCGACGGACCGGGCGATGGCCCGGCCGACGGCGGTCGAACCGGTGAAGGCGACCTTGTCGACGTCCGGGTGCTCGACGAGCGCGGCGCCCGCGTCCCCGTACCCGGGAAGGATGTTGACGACGCCCTTCGGCAGCCCCGCCTGGCGGCAGATGTCCGCGAAGAAGAGCGCGCTCAGCGGGGTCGTCTCGGCGGGCTTGAGCACCACCGTGTTGCCGGTGGCCAGCGCCGGGGCGATCTTCCACGCGAGCATCAGCAGCGGGAAGTTCCACGGGATGACCTGGCCCGCGACGCCCAGCGGCTGCGGGTTCGCCCCGTAGCCGGCGTGGCCGAGCTTGTCGGCCCAGCCCGCGTAGTAGAAGAAGTGCGCCGCGACCAGCGGGAGGTCCGCGTCGCGGGTCTCCCGGATCGGCTTGCCGTTGTCGAGGGTCTCCAGGACGGCCAGCTCGCGCGAGCGCTCCTGGATGATCCGGGCGATGCGGAAGAGGTACTTGGCGCGTGCCGAGCCCGGCAGCGCGGACCACTTGTCGAAGGCCTTGCGGGCGGCCTTGACGGCCCGGTCCACATCGGCGGCGCCCGCGCGGGCGACCTCCGAGAGGACCTCCTCGGTGGAGGGGCTGACGGTCTTGAAGACCTTGCCGTCGGCCGCCTCGGTGAACTCGCCGTCGATGAACAGCCCGTAGGACGGGGCGATGTCGACGACCGAGCGGGACTCGGGGGCCGGTGCGTACTCGAATGCGGAGGAGAGTGCCATGGTGATCAGTCCACCGTCACGTAGTCGGGGCCGGAGTAGCGGCCGGTGCTGAGCTTCTGGCGCTGCATCAGCAGGTCGTTCAGCAGGCTGGAGGCGCCGAAGCGGAACCAGTGGCTGTCCAGCCAGTCCGCGCCGGCGGTCTCGTTGACCAGGACGAGGAACTTGATCGCGTCCTTGGAGGTACGGATGCCGCCCGCGGGCTTCACGCCCACCTGGACGCCGGTCTGCGCGCGGAAGTCGCGGACCGCCTCCAGCATCAGCAGGGTGTTGGCCGGGGTGGCGTTGACCGCGACCTTGCCGGTCGAGGTCTTGATGAAGTCGGCACCGGCCATCATGCCGATCCAGGAGGCGCGGCGGATGTTGTCGTACGTGGACAGCTCGCCCGTCTCGAAGATCACCTTCAGCCGGGCGGCCGTGCCTTCCCCGGGAACTCCCGCGGGGCGCACGCACTCCGCCTTGACGGCCTGGATCTCCTCGAAGACCGAGAGGTAACGGCCGGAGAGGAACGCGCCCCGGTCGATCACCATGTCGATCTCGTCCGCCCCCGCGGCGACGGCGTCCCGCACATCGGCGAGCTTCACCGGCAGCGCGGCCCGGCCCGCCGGGAAGGCGGTGGCGACCGAGGCGACCTTCACATCGGCGCCGTGCAGGGCTTCCTTCGCGATGGCCGCCATGTCCGGATAGACACAGACGGCGGCCGTCATCGGGGCCGTGCGGTCGGTGGGATCGGGGTGGACGGCCTTGGCGGCGAGCGCCCGGACCTTGCCCGGGGTGTCCGCGCCTTCGAGCGTCGTCAGGTCGATCATCGAGATGGCCAGGTCGATGGCGTACGCCTTCGACGTGGTCTTGATCGAGCGGGTACCGAGGGACGCGGCGCGCGCTTCGAGGCCGACGGCGTCCACGCCGGGCAGTCCGTGCAGGAAGCGGCGCAGCGCGCTGTCGGACGTGGTCACGTCAGCGAATGCGGGGGCGGTGGTGGGCATGGTCACCAGAGGAGCATATCTACGCGCGTAGCGACCTGTACAGGGGGACCAGGTCACCGGATGGTGACGGGTCCCCGCAGAGGTCGCTACGGCCGATCGTCGGATCAGGCCCCGGTCCGGCCGTCGGGTCAGCCGATGCCCAGCAGCACGGCCAGCAGGATCGCACCCGCGGCGCAGGGCGCCATGATCTCGTACGCCCAGCGGATCTCCGGCGTGCCCTGGGCCGTCGGCCGGGACGCGCCGCGCTCCGCGAGTTCCCGCAGGTCGTTGACCGTCTGGTCGGAAGGGGCGAGTCCCGATTCGGTTCCGGCGATTCCGGTGACGGAGGACCGGGAGGAGAGCGGGTTACGGGACCTGGCGGTCGGCTCGCCGGTGGCCATGGCCCGCATCTGCTGCGCGTTGGCCCTCTTGCGGCGGCGCAGCGAGACCGGCACGGCCCACAGCTGGTACTTCCCGCCCTCGGTGAAGACCTCGCTGGAGTAACCGGCCCGGACGTCCTGGACGGCGGCCCAGGGGAGGACGATCGTCCGGAACGGGTTGCGGACCCGGAGCCGGTCGTCGTTCGCGTACACCGCGGGCCGCAGGGTGAAGGCGATCACCAGCGGGATCACGAAGAGCAGCCCGGCGAGGGCCAGCCACGGGGCGTTGCCGCTGCCGCTGATGAGGGCGTCGATGCCCAGCCAGCAGGCGAGGGCGAGCAGCAGGACGCCGCCCGCGATCCCGCCGAGGGACCGGAAGACACGGTCCGCGTAGACCGTGTCGGGGGACTGCGGCGTGGGGCGCTCAGGGCTCATGTGTCCGATTCTGCCTGAAGGCTGTGGCGGGGACGCAACGGCCGGGGGCCCCGGGCCGTCGGCGGGGCCCCCGGGCGGAGGTCCCGGTCCCGGGCGGGCGCCCCTTACCGGACACGGTCCGTACCGGCCTACGGATGTTCCGTCACCCCGGGAGACACGACGGACGGGCGGATCGGGCCGGTGGGGGTGGGCTGCGGGGGGTCCGTGACGCGCGGGGCGTGGGCGGGCGGCGCCGGGGCCGGGTTCAGCGGGCTGCCGGGGAGCAGGACCAGCAGGCACACGGCCACCACGGCGGCAGCCGCTCCGAGGACGGCGAAGCCGGTCCTGCGTACCCGGCGCACTCCCCAGCTGCGTCCCTGCGGGGGCGCTCCGCGGCGCAGGTCGCCGTAGGTGACGAGGGCGGCGCGGGCGGCCAGCGCGGCACGCAGCCGGTCCTCGGTGGCGGACCGGCGGTCTTCGGCGGTCGGTCTCATCGGTCTGCTCCCAGTGTCTTCTCCAGCGCGTCCAGCGCGCGGCTCGCGGTGGACTTCACCGTGCCGCGTGACATCCCGAGGGTCTCCGCGATCTGCGCCTCGGACAGCTCCGACCAGTAGCGCAGTACGAGCACCTCGCGCTGGCGCTGCGTCAGTCGGGCCATGGCGTCGAGGACGTGCTGGTGTTCCTCGGCGAGCAGCAGCCCCTCGTCGAGGGGCGGCCCGTGGCCCTCGTGGGGCGGGGTGTAGGCGCGGGCGGTGCGGCGTCTGCGCAGTACGGACCGGGCCGCGTTGACGACGGCGGTGTGCAGATAGGCCCCCGGGTTCTGGAGCCCGTCCAGCGAGGTGCCGTGTCTGCGGAAGACGGCGGCGAAGGCGTCCTGGACGACGTCCTCGGCGGTCTGCAGATCGTCGACGAGGAAGAGCGCGAGCCGCACCATGTCGAGCCGTCGCGCCTGGTACAGGTCGGTCAGCGTGGGCGGCGGCGGCTCGTCGTCGTACGGCGTGTGGACTGCCCGCAGCCGGTGTCCCCGTACGGGCACGTCCTCGGTCCGTGACATGCGGGAGAGCAGCCGGGACCACCAGGGTGTCGCTGCGGGTATGGCGTACTGCATGGGCCTCGATCCGTTGCGGGAGGGGCGGGCGGGCCTGCGAACGGGCCCGCCCGCCCCGTGGTGCTGCCGCTACTGCTGCGCTGCTACTTGTGGACTCCGCTGCCCGGGTTGATCACCTTGGGCGCGTTTCCGGCCGGGGTGTGCCCGCCGCCGGTGCCCGGGTGGACGACCTTCGGGGCGTCGCCGGAGGTGCCGCCGTGGATGACCTTCGGGGCGTTGCCGGAGGTGCCCGCGTGGACGACCTTCGGGGCGTTGCCCGACGTGCCCGCGTGGACGACCTTCGGGGCGTTGCCCGACGTGCCCGCGTGGACGACCTTCGGGGCGTTGCCCGACGTGCCCGGGTGGACGACCTTCGGGGTACCGGCGGACTTCGAGTCGCCGGCCTTCGAGACGCTCGGCTTCGAGTCGGGCTGCGAGGCCGAGTTCCCGGTGGTGGTGACCTTCGGCGAGCCGGAGTCGGCGACGGCCTGCGCGGCGAAGCCGCCGCCCACCAGCAGTGCGATGCCGGTGACAGCACCCAGGACCCGGGTGCGGGGGCGGTAGTTCCGCTTGACGTGCGAGGACATGGGGTTCTCCCGAGTAAGTGAGGGAAAGACGGTCTGGAACATCAGCTGAAGGGCGCCTTCAACCCACCAGACGTACGGAACCCACGGGGGTTGCGACCATTTCCGGGAAACTTCACCACGCCCGGTTCCGCCTCCGTCGGCCGACTCCGGTAAGGCGGCCGGTACGAGTGGCTCGGAGGCCGGGTCTTGACCTGAAGGTGACTTGAGGTCTTACGGTCGTGGCATTCCGGAACCCGGACCTGAAACGACCGAATCCGCGTCATCACCGAGAGGTTGTTCCATGCGAGCGCACGTGCGAGTCAAGGATTTCGATCACCTGGTGCTCAACGTCCAGGACGTCGAGCGGGCCCTGGAGTTCTACTGCGGGCCGCTGGGCCTGGAGCCGGTCCGGGTGGACGAGTGGCGGGCCGGGAAGGTGCCGTTCCCCTCGGTGCGGGTCAGCCCGACCACGATCATCGACCTGCTCGGCCGCCCGCGCGGCGAGTCGAACGTGGACCACATCTGCCTGGTCGTCGAGCCGCTGGACTGGCAGGAGGTCATCGACGCGGGCACCCTCGCCGTACGGGAAGGCCCCGTCGGCCGCTTCGGCGCCCGGGGCTCGGCGCAGTCCGTCTACGTCCAGGACCCGGACGGCAACACGGTCGAACTCCGTTGGTATCCGCAGGATGTGGAGGGCTGAACTATTCGCGGGAGGGGGCGGCTTCGGTTCCTCTTCACCGGAACAGGTCGCGCAAGCCGTTCTCCAGCAGCGCGAACGCGTGCTCCGCGTCAGCCACCGCACCCGCGTAGCGCTCGTCCGCGGGTTCCCCGTACGCCAGGCGTTCGGCGTTGTCCATGGACAACGACCTTTGCACGGAGACGGGCTGAACCGCCCGGCCTGCGGCAAGGTGCCGTGCCGCACGAGCGGCTGAACAACTCGGTGACCGTGGTCGGGCTGATCCGAGCCGAACATCGAGGATCAAACGGCCTGTCCCTCTTCCGGGTGTCAGCCGGGCAGTTCCGTGGCCCGGGAATCCATGCGGGCGGAAGACTCCCCCCGGGGTCGCGTATCGCGGCCCCGGGGAAGGAATGGGGGCACATCGATGAGTACGAATCGTCGAACGGTTCTGGGTGCGGCCTTGGCCGCGCCTTTGCTGGCCCAGTTCATGGGGACCACGTCGGCTGCTGCGGACGAGAAGTGGGGCACGATTTCCGAGGGTTGGGTGGAGGTCCGGTGGACCGAACAGGTCCAGGCGGAGCTGAACCGGTTGGGCGCCGTGGTCGAGGCGGTGGCTCCGGCCGAGTTGGTCAAGGACGGCGGTGGTCCGGGGGTGCGGTTCCCCGTGCGGTCGGGTACGGGCGATCCCTCGCTGAAGAGCCTGCCGGAGGCAGCGGGTGACGGTGTCCTCGACGGCGGGATCACGGTGCGCACGCCCACGGGAACCGCTCAGGTCGTCCATGTGCAGGGCATCCTGAAGGACGGACTGGCGTCGGGGAAATGCGTGGTCAACGGCGTAGACGTCAGCCACCGTTCGGCATTCCGGTGCGCTCTGTCCGAGGGCCTGCTGACCACCGGTAACACGCCCGTCGGCCAGCCGCTGAAGGTCCGGATCAACAAGGTGCCGCTGCACCCCACCCCCGAGGTGCTGGAGGTGTACACCGCCACCTTCGGCACGCCCGCGATCACCGCCGACACGGTGCTGGCGCATGTGACGGCGGAGGGCGTGTACACCCCGCCGAAGTAACGACGCGGTGGTGCCGGTTCCGGCTCAGGGAGCCGGAGCCGGCACCACCGGTCGGGCAGAGCCGGGAAGGGAGCCTCCGAAGCGCCGCTGGCGCCCGGCATACGTGGCGAGGGCCTCCCGCAGCTGTGCCAGGCCGAAGTCGGGCCAGGGGGTCGGGTCGAAGACCAGCTCGGCGTATGCGAGGTGCCAGGGCAGGAAGTTGCTGATGCGCTGCTCGCCGGAGGTGCGGATCAGCAGATCGACATCGGGAAGGCCGGGCGTGTACATGTTCCTGGCCAGGTCGGCGGGGCCGATGTCCTCGGGCCGGATCGTCCCCGCGACCGCCTCGGCGGCCAACGCGCGTGCGGCGCGGGTGAGTTCGTCCCTCCCGCCGTAGTCGACGCACAGGGTCAGCGTCAGCACATCGTTGTTCGACGTCAGGCTCTCCATCAGCGTCAGGGCGGAGGCGAGCGACGTATCGATGCGGTCCCGCCGTCCGCACCAGCGCACGCACACGCCCCGTTCGTGCAGCCACTCGGTGCCCTGGGTGATCCCGTCGGCCATGGTGTCGAACAGGACGGCCAGTTCCTCCTGGGAGCGGTCCCAGTTCTCGGTGGAGAACGCATAGATGCTCAGGTGTCGGACCCCGAGCCGCAGGGCGGCGTTGACCAGGCGCATCGCGGCCTGGCCGCCTGCTTGATAGCCCCGCGAGACCGGCAGGGTCTGCCGCGTGGCCCACCGCCGGTTGCCGTCCATGATCACCCCGACATGGGCGGGCGCCCCATTCACCACCGGCCATGGCGGGCGGCGCTGCTCCGCACCGGTCGACGTGAGTGGTTCCATGCCGTCGGTGAAGACCCGGGACTTCCGGAGGGTGACCTCGTCGAACTGCATCCACGAGCCCAGAAGCATCGTGTGCAGGAAGGGCCGGCACTCGGGACGCACCATCTCGGCCACTGGCATCGCCTGCTCCAGCAGGTCACGCCATCGCCCGAGCTGGATGTCCACCAACTCGTCCAGGACGTCCGGCTGTTCACCGCTCCGGAGGTCGCCGACCGCCAGCCCCAGCTGCCGCAGGTCGGCGCGCGGCAGATAGCACCGGCCGGCGGCGAGATCGATCGGCAGGTCCTCGAAGGTGTCCACCAGCTGGCACACCTCGCCCAGTACCGAGGCCAGCGCCAACGCCTCCGGCCCGGTCGGGTCCAGCAGCGACATCCACATCTCGTTGCTCGTCCCCGCCACTCCCCGCAAGTAGCGCCGCTGCTCCGCGAACGTCTCGAAGAAGGGAGGAGAGGCACAGTCGTCCTGCAAGGTGTCGAGGAACTCCTCGACCAGGGCGTGGCCGATGTCCCACCGCTGCACCGTGTCCACGAACGCTCGCCGTGACGGATGCCCGCTGCGCCCGGTGCGCAACTCCTCCAGGGTGTCGGAACGCCATCGGGCGAGCCGTTCCGCGCGGACCTGCTGCGTTCCTCCCTCATCAGCGATGCGGTCGCTGTGCACCGTGAAGCCGCACACGGCCAGGACGTGTGGGCGCAGCCCGGCGGGCAGCACCTCGGCCGCCTTCCACATCGGTGTCAGGAACTGCCTGATCTCGGCTGCGCACCACGCGTAGGACGCACTGAGTTCGGGCGAATCGATGAACGACGCCTCGTTCTCCGGCATTTCCTTACCTCCCCTTCGATCTCTTCGATCGCGCTGCCGGTACGAGACCGCGACCCCGGCGGCGCGGCAGGCAGCGCGCCTCCTCACCCGGCACAGGGCCACGGGACCACGGGGCCACGGGGCCACGGGGCCGCAGGGCCGGGGGCCCACCACCGTCACTAACGACCCGTCGGGCGCCCGGTGCCGGTCCGGAGACGAACCACCGCTACGCCACCGCTGCGTCACCGCCGCTGACCGCTACGCCACCGCCGCCGGCCGCTCCTCGCGGCGGGTTGTCCGCGAACTCCTCCGAAATTGTCCGTGATCGGTAACGGGCGCATCCTTCCGCCCACGCGCCTCGTCCTTCCCATTGGTCGCACGGTGACCGGGATCGGCGAGGACTGCGGAACAAGCGGAACAAGGGGCGGACATGGCACGGCACAGCAGCGGGCGGGGCTGGTACGGCAAGGTGCTCGGGGCGGGGCTCGGGGTGACGATGCTCGCAGCCGGTGCCTCGGTGTGGACGGCGCAGGCCGGTACCGCGGCCGATGCGCCGCCCAAGGCGACCGCCTCGGTCACGCAGGGCAGTGACGGCAAGCCGGTCGGAGTGACCATCGCGCACGCCTCGGACGCGGGGACGCACGGCGTCAACATCACCATCGACGACGGCCCCGACCCCAGGTGGACCCCTCAAGTGCTCGACCTGCTGCGGGAGTACGGGGTGAAGGCCACGTTCTGCATGGTGGGGACGCAGGCGCAGGCCTACCCGGACATGGTGAAGAAGGTCGTCGCGGCCGGGCACCGGCTGTGCGACCACACGGTGGCGCACGACACCGGCATGGACAAGAAGTCCGAGGCGTACCAGTCGCAGCAGATACTCGACGCCGAACGCATGATCATCAAGGCGTCCGGCGGCGTACGGCCGATGTACTACCGGGCGCCCGGCGGGGCCTTCACCCCGTACAGCCGCAAGCTCGCCGCCTCCCGGGGCATGCGCCCGCTGGGCTGGAACGTGGACACCAAGGACTTCGAGCGCCCGGGTACGGACGCCATCGTCGCCACGGTCGACAGGGAGCTGCCCAACGGGCCGACGCTCCTCTTCCACGACGCGGGCGGCGACCGTACCCAGACCATCGAGGCACTGCGCCGCATCCTCCCCAAGCTCAAGGAGCAGGGCTACACCTTCGGCTTCCCGGTGCGCTGAGCCAGGCCCCGGTGCACCCGCCTCGGCCCACCGGCCCCGGCCCACTGACCCTGGCGCCGGTCCCGGTCATCGCTCAACTGCGTACGTGTCTCATCCTCAGGCGTCCGACCGCGCTCCCTATGCTCGGCGGCATGACCATTCAGCGCATGGACAACGTCGGCATCGTCGTCGACGACCTGGAAGCGGCTGTCGCGTTCTTCACCGACCTCGGCATGGAGCTGGAAGGAACCGCGCAGGTCGAGGGCGTCTGGGCGGACCACACCGTCGGACTCGACGGCGTCCGGAGCGACATCGCCATGATGCGGACCCCGGACGGCCACAGCAAGCTGGAGCTGTCCAAGTACCACGCCCCCACGGCGTCCGCCCCCGTGCCGGAGAACCCGCCGCCCAACACGCTGGGTCTGCACCGCGTCATGTTCGCCGTCGACGACATCGACGCCACCATCGCCCGGCTGCGTACCCACGGCGCCGAACTCCTCGGCGAGGTGGCCCAGTACGAGAGCGTCTTCCGGCTCTGCTACCTCCGTGGCCCCGCAGGCATCATCGTCGCCCTGGCCGAACAGATCGGCTGACGCGGGCCTCTGCTGCGCCGGTGGCGTGGTCGAAGAGCAGCGGATGGCTACGTGCGCGGACAGGCGTTGTCGTACCCCGGGTGTAGCGTCCGGGCCGAAGTCGGACTCATGCTCTGTGGTTGACGGAGGCGCGCGGATGACGAGTACGAATGGCGAGCCCGTGGTGAGGGTGTCCCGGCGTATCGAGGCCCCGGCGGACGGCATCTTCCGGATCCTGGCCGACCCAGGACGGCACCGGGACCTCGACGGCTCCGGGATGCTGCGCGGTGGCGTCTCCGGCGCCGTGGTCTCGGGCGTCGGGGACGTCTTCGTGATGCGGATGTACTACGAGCGGTACGGCGACTACGAGATGCACAACCGCGTCGTCGAGTACGAGCGGGACCGCCGCATCGGCTGGGAGCCGAGGCCCGGTCGCGGGCACCCGGACGCCACCGCGCCCGGGGCCGCGTGGGGCCACCGGTGGATCTTCGACCTGCTCCCGGACGGGGACGGGGCGACGGTGGTGACCGAGGTCTTCGACGGTTCGCGCATGCCGGAGGACAGACGCGCGGAGGTCGACAGCGGGCGCGCCTGGTGGCAGACACAAATGGCGAGCACCCTGGAACGCCTCGCCGAACTGTGCGCCGCTCGGTGAACGCCGAACTCGCCCCGCTCCGGCATGCCTTGGACCGCCAGCGCGAGCACGTCCTCGGGATCCTCGAAGGGCTTTCGGACGAGGACCTGCGGCGGCCGGTGCTGCCCAGCGGCTGGAGCTGCCTGGCGCTGCTGCGCCACCTCACCCTGGATGTCGAACGCTTCTGGTTCCCCGGGGTGATCGCGGGCGAGCCGGATGTGGCCGGACAGCTGACGACGGGCGCGGAGGCGCACTGGTACGTACCCGAGGGGATGAGCGTCGAGGAGGTCTTCGCCGACTACCGGACGGCCATCTCGCGCGCGGACGCCGTGCTCGCCACCGCCACGCCCGAACAGGAGCCCGCCGCCTGGCCCGTGGAGATCTGGCCGACCTGGCGGCTGCCCGACGTGCGGCACATCCTGATCCACGTACTCACCGAAGTCGCTTGCCACAGTGGCCACGTGGACGCGGTCCGCGAACTGGTCGACGGTGCCACCTGGCTCGGCGGCAACCCCTATGCCGGTTAGGGCCCGTCTGTCCCCGACGGGCGCCGCAGCCCCAGGACACCCGGCAGGTCACCGGCGAGTGGCCATCAGAAGATCGACCACATAGGTCTCTTCCACCGTCTCGTCGGGGAACGCCTCGCGGAGTCGCCCGCGCTCCTCGGAGAGAAAGGCACGCCTGTCGTCCTCGGCAAGGACGAGGAACGCCGAGCGGCTGCCGATGTTGGCGAGGTGCGTGTCGAGCGAGACCGTACGGCTCCACCGCACGTGGCGGCGCGCGACGCGGAGCCCCGACAGGCCCGCCAGCCGGACGGCGTCGCTGTCGTCCGGCCGCACCCGAGAGGTCGGCTTCACTCCGCAGTGGTCCGCGATCCGCTCGTGCTGTGCACCGATCCACGGCACGTCGAACGCGGTGGTGTTCCACCAGACAGCGAGCGCCCCGCCCGGAACCAGGACCCGGAGTGCCTCCGGGACCGAGCGGCCGGTGTCGGTCCACTGCCAGGACTGCGCGTAGGTGATGAGGTCGTGGGAGGCGTCCGCGAGGGGGAGGGTGTTGCCGTCACCTCTGACGATCGGCACCTCCGGGAGCGCGGTGCGGAACTGTGCGGCCATGGCGTCGCCCGGCTCGACGCCGATCACGTCAGCTCCGCGCTCACGCAGCAGAGCAGTGGCGATTCCGGTGCCCGCGCCGACATCGGCGACGCGGGCACCTGCCAGGGGCCGACCCGTGAACTGTTCGATGAGATCGAAGAGCGCGGACGGATACGAAGGCCGGCTGGCCGCGTACTGGCCGGCGGCCGTGTTGAACGAATGGGCACGTGAACTGGCGGTCATTTCCCCATCATTGCTTCCCTGTGGACCGCCCGCCCCGGTAACCGGACCGCGTCCCTTCTCATGGTGCAGCCGATCAGGCCGGGGCGC
Organism: Streptomyces sp. NBC_01267; assembly: GCF_036241575.1. NCBI lineage: Bacteria > Bacillati > Actinomycetota > Actinomycetes > Kitasatosporales > Streptomycetaceae > Streptomyces > Streptomyces sp. NBC_01267. Next base: position 4,924,515 of record NZ_CP108455.1, read on the forward strand.
GCTCCGGTGCGCATGGGGCGTCCAGCTGTGCGCGACCGGGCGCCGGAGAATGCCTGTGATCCGCCCCGATGCTCCCTGGTGATCGCGCGGCTTGCTGTGAAGCCCGGACTCCTGCAGAGCGCGGGCGCTTCGGCCTGATCCTCCGGCGCGCACCACAAGCCGGTGGCGCCCGGACAGGGCGAAGCAGAAGACTGAGACCGTGCATCTCATCGACGCTCAGCGGGAATTGACGCTCGCTCCGGCGGTGATGGCGTCCGGCGCCGGGCCGCCCGAGGGCGCCCTGCTCATCCATCGTGAGGAGATACGGCGTGACTGTCTCATGGGACCTGCTGATATCGACCGCCGGTGGTGTCACCGCCACCGTCGTGGGTGTCATCGCGGGCGGTGTCGTCGGGCGCCGAAGCCAGAACCGGCAATGGCTTCAGGGAACGCAGACCGTCGCCTACGAGAAGTTCCTGCAGGCATTCGGGGCCGTTGAGGCGGAGCTGCGCGAGGCCTTCCTCGACGAGCGCAGGCCGGCCGTCGACTGGGGGCCTTTCGTGGCTGCCCAGCACTCGGTCAGCCTCGTTGCTGACTCAGCGACCAGCGCAGCAGCCGAGCAGCTCTGTGAAGTCCTGGAGGACTACACCATCCTGTTCCACGGCCGTCAGCCGACCGACCTCGAGGAACTGCGGCCGATCCATACGGCGCTGGGCGAGGCACACCTGAAGTTCGTCAATGCGGCACGGCACTCCCTGGAAGCGTCTCAAAAAGACCTCGACCGATCCCTGGGCGGCCCCTCGCCCTGGCGCGGTGTCGAGTCCTTCTACGCCCGAGCCGACAGAAGCCTGGACTGACTCCACCCTCTCTGACGCGGCTGGGCGGCGTTCTATCAGCAAGCCACCTGCGTCGACCCCGACCCGAAGTCGGACGCCGACTTCGCCGGTCTCAACGGTGAGGAGGGACTCTTGATCGGTTTTCAACGGGTCGACGGCTATCGGGCTCCGAGATGGCCTGACCAAACCGTTCCCCAGCAGCTGCACATCTGCTTCAAGGTCGAGGAGGACGGGATACGCGTCGGGACGGCCTCGGTCGCGGGCGGCTCGCCGTAGCGGTAGTGGGCGAGTGTGGGGTTTGCGTCCCAGGGTCCATGTCAGCGCCGATAGTTATCGCCATCGATCTGGCGGTGGTGCTCGCCAATGGCGGCCAGGGCGCGTATCGGGTCGTGATCAGCCGAGCCGTGACGAACCGCTGTGACGCAACGGCGGCTCGTCCGCAGCCGGGCATGGCCAAGAAACGATGTTGCCCCCATCTGTGATGGTTACTAAGGTCAATCGGGTGACTGCCGGGTCGGCCATGGGCCACGCACGAGTGAGGTTCCCGGCCTCGGCGTGAGCACGAGGCGGGCAAGAGGCCCGCCCACTTCTCCGCGTCTTAGCTCCCGGCGCCCGCATACGGCGCCGCATTCCAGCGGATCTCAAGACCGGAGACACACCACCGATGTCCTATGACCAGCAGTACCCGCATGAATCCGCGCGGCCGACGGCCGACGTCCAGCTGAACCACACTGCCGTCTACGCAAGCGACCGGCACCTGTCTGCCGAGTTCCTCGCCGTGGTCCTGGGCCTGAAGGTCGGCACCCCGTTTGGACCGTTCCTGCCCGTCGACCTCGGCAACGGCGTGACGCTCGACTACTACGAGAAGAGGGACGAGCCGATCCAGTCGCAGCACTATGCCTTCCTCATCCCTGACGAGCAGTTCGACGCCGTTATCACCCGTCTGGAGGTGGTCGGGGTCACCTACTACGCCGACCCCAGCCACACCGAACCCGGCCAGATCAACCGTCTATTCGGCGGTCGCGGCGCTTACTTCGACGACCCGGACGGTCACAACATGGAGGTCATGACTCGGCCTTACGTCCGCCCTTAGGGCGCGACAGGGCTGTGATCAAGGGGTGCCTCGGGTGAGATCTTTGATCCAGATCATCGAGGCGCGCAGGTGCAGCCCGGCGAGGTAGCTGTCCGGGATCTTGTCGTATCGGGTGGCGATGCCCCGCCAGGACTTGAGCTTGTTGATCAGGCGCTCGACCGTGTACCTCTCCTTGTAGAGGTCGGCGTCGTGGCTGGCTGGCGGGCCGGCCGCCCATGGAGCCTCCCTTCTTCCGGTTGGCGGCCTGGTCCGACTTCTCCGGGATGACTGCCTTGATGTGCCGTTCACTCAGGTGGGCTCGGTTGCCGTGGGACGAGTAGGCCTTGTCCCCGGCGACCGCGTCCGGCCGGGTGCGGGGGCGGCCGACGGGACCGCGGACGCGGATCCTTCTCAGCACTGGGATGAACTGCGGTCTGTCAGTGGCTTGTCCAGGGGTCAGGACGAACGCCGGCGGGCGGCACTTGCGGTCGGCGGCGAGGTGGACCTTGCTGGTCTGCCCGCCCCTGGAACGTCCGGGGAGGGCGGCCTTCAGTCGGAGCTTTTGCCGACGTCGGATGCGTTGTCGCTCGTCCCGCTCGGGATCGGGTTCGGCGTCCTGCCCGCTTTGTGCTTCGCAGGCGCCCCCTATGACCCGGCCTTCTCTTCCTCGGCGGCAGCCTCCTCCAGCGCGGTGATGACGTCCTGGGTCCAGGTGCATCCCGGCGGCGTCGTGGTGGGCCCACACGGTAGTTGAGTCGATGCTGACCAGGGACAGGTCCACCTCGCCCGCCTCGCAGCCTCCGCGATCAGCCCTTCGGGAACATCGTCGTCAAGGACTTCCTCAAAGCTCCGACCGGTGAAGATGCCCTTCCACTCGATCAGAGCCTCCTCGACATCGAAGTTGCCGAAGGTCGGGGACTCGAAGACCCCGTCGGGACCACCCTCCGCGACAGCAGCGGCAGCTTCGGCGTCCGGTGCCACGAAGAACTTGATGACGATGCTCGTCGGGGCATAGTGCCTGCCTGTTCCGCCGGGCCCGGTCTATCTGTCAGCGGCCCGCAGAAGCCGGCCTACCGACCCGAGATGCTGTCCGCCCACAGTAGTACTAGGTTCACCATGAGATCGGGTACAGGTTTCATGGCACCGTCCTCCTGCGGTGCCCTAGCGTCGTGCTATGACGATTCCAGCTGGACTGAGACGCACGGTCCTCCGGGCGCGGCGGGACACCGGCTTTCTTGCCGCTGGTGTGCTGCCGCACCTGGCGCTGGTGCCCGTGTGGTCCTGGGCGGCGACGACTACCGCCAGGACGGGGAACTGGCTTCTTACGGTTTCCATATCGGCCGCCCTGGTCCTGCTCGGCACCCCGGTGCTGACGGCCGTTCAGCGGGCTCGCTACCGGGTACTCATCGGTGTGGACGTCCCCCGGCTCACCCCCACCGCGCCGGAACAATGGACGTGGGCCTCGACCGCCCGGTGGCTCGCGGCGACGCGGCCTTGGCGCAAGATCGGCTACCACCTCCTGCTGGGCCCGCTGCTCGCGCTGCTGGAGATGCTGGTGCTCGCGGTGGCAGCGGCGTGCCTGGCGGGCGTCTCCGCCTACGCCTGGTCATGGGCGCTGCCCACCGGAGTCCGCCAGGACTGGTTCGGCTACCTGACCCAGCTGCCGGCTTACACAGCGGCTGGACTCCTCCTCCTGTGCGCGCTGTTCTGGACCGCGCGGGCAGTAACCCGGGCCGAGGCGCGGCTGGCGTCGGGCCTGCTCGGGCCGAGCCGGGCGCAGCGGCTCCAGGAGCGGGTCGATCAGCTGGCCGTGAGCCGGACCGACTTGATCGAGGCCGTCGACGCGGAGCGCCGCCGGATCGAGCGGGACCTGCACGACGGCACCCAGCAGCGGTTGGTGTCTCTCGCGGTCAACCTGGGTCTGGCCATTACCACCCGCCCGGACCTGCCGAGTGATGCCCGCGAAGTGATCGCGGGAGCGCACCTGGAGGCGAAGGACGCGATCTCCGAACTCAACGATCTGGTGCGGGGGTTGCACCCGGCCGTGCTCGAAGACCGGGGTCTGGACGCGGCGTTGTCCGGGCTGGCTGCCCGCACGCCCCTGCCGGTGCGGCTGCGGGTCGATCTGGAGGAGCGGGTGGCGCCCAACGTGGAGTCGGTCGCGTACTTCGTGATCTCTGAGGCGCTGACCAATGCAACGAAGCACGCCAACGCGATGCGTGCAGAGGTGATCGTGCGTCAGGTCGGCGAGGTGCTGCGCGTGCGCGTTACCGACGACGGGCTGGGCGGTGCCGACGCCGCCGCCGGTACGGGGCTGACCGGGCTGGCCAAGCGGGTCGGCTCCCTCGACGGGGCCTTCCACGTCAGCAGCCCCGTTGGCGGGCCCACCACCATCACCGCGGAGCTGCCGTGCGCGCGGTGATCGCCGAGGATTCGGTGTTGTTGCGGGTCGGCCTGATCAAGGTGCTGGAGACGGGCGGGTTCCAGGTCGTCGCGGAAGCCGGCGACGCGGAGGGGCTGTTGGCGGCAGTGGCGGAGCACCGGCCCGAACTCGCCTTGATCGACGTCCGGATGCCGCCCGGCTTCACCGACGAGGGGGTGCGGGCGGCGATGGAGATCCGTCGGCGCTGGCCGGGGACGCCGGTGGTGCTGCTTTCACAGTACGTGGAGGAGCGGTACGCGGCTGACCTGCTGTCTGCGAACACCAGCGGTGTGGGCTACCTGCTCAAGCAGCGGGTTGCCGATGTCGCCGACTTCGTGGCGGCGGTCCGGCGAGTGGCGGACGGGGGCACGGCCCTGGACCCGCAGGTCGTCGCCCAGTTGCTGCTGCTGCGGCGCGACAGCGACCCGCTCGCGCGGCTGACCCCCCGCGAACGGGAGGTGCTCGGCCTGATGGCCGAGGGGCGCTCCAATGCCGGCATCGCGCAGGCGCTGGTGGTCAGCGAGGGCGCCGTGGCGAAGCACATCAACAACATCTTCGCCAAGCTTGACCTGCCCGTGGCCGACGCGGACCACCGCCGCGTCCTGGCCGTGCTGCGGTTCCTCGGAGCGTCCGGGGCCTGACCTTCCCGTCCGTGATCAGTTCTGCTGTGAACGACCCAGTTCGGACAGATCGCTGTAGAGGCGGTTCAGCGCGTACGCGCCCAGGCCGAGGCCCTGGTCGATTCGGAGTCGTGCGGCTGGGTCTCGGTAGTGGGGTTCCAGCAGCAGGAAGAAGTCCTCTGCGTGTTGTTCGTCGATTTCGGAGTGGAGGCCGTAGTGCATCAGGTCGGCTTGAGCGACCCAACCGCGGTTCACAGCCGTGCTGCCCGTGATGGCCGATACCGAGGCGAATGCGTACTCGATCGCGCCCATGCAGCCAATTCCCACCTGCGGGTCCTCCCACGTACACACCGCACTGAGAACGCTGTTGTACGCGTGGACGGCCGGTATCATCTTCAGGCTGTTCAGCCGTACGGTGTCGCTGCCGATGCTGGCCAGAAATCCGCGGAAGGTCTCGTGATGGAATTCCTGGGAGCGGAATCCGCCGTGTTCTTCCACGACATTGCCCAGGATGCCGACGCGATCCGCGGGGTGCTCGATCCGGGACACCAGTACCGCCATCGGACGGGCGAAGTAGGTGACGGCGAAACCTAGTTGCTCCTGGCTTGTGCGGAAGCTCTCCAGTGACATGCTTCCGTCTACCAGCGTTCGGAAGTACGGATTGTTCAGGACGCCGGTCTCGGCCACGATGTGCTTGGCGCGCGCTGTCACCAGCGGGGCCTTGGTTGTCCGCAGATGGGAGGTCACGGTCGTCTCTCCTGGCGTGTTGTTCCTGAGCGCGGCTCGATGCGGGACCGGCGGAGCCCCTCTGACCGCCGGTGCCGCGTGGAATCAGCACCCGACGGCGAGGGGCTCTGGACGAGATGACGCTGTCCAGTTCTGTCGGCTCAGGAACGCAGGGGTCCCAGAAGGCGGTGACCTCGGTCGTTCGGATCAGTACTGCTGTGGAACACGCGAATGGCCGCTCTCAGCTCGTCAGTTGAGATGGAGCCGGAGCTGTCGGTGTCGATGTCGGCGAACGACACGTCGATGTCTTCGTCGCTCAGCGCGAAAGAGGACTGAAACAGGCGCTTGAACTCGGACTTGTCGAGTTCGCCATCTCCGTCGACGTCGGCGGTGGCCACGAAGACCTTGGCGGACGGCGTGACAATCCGCGCGTAGTCATCCGGCTTGTCCCCCAGGCTGACGAACCCGGCCAGGAATTCGTCGCGTGATACGACGCCGTCCCCGTCCGCGTCCATAGGGACAAACAATCTCTTCCAGTACTCCAGAAGGGATCTCTGCAGCGCGCTGGCGGGGGCGGTTCCTGGCGTGAGCTTGAATTCCTGCGTCGTGCGGCCCACCCAGGCGTACACGTCGGTTACGCCGACCCACCCGTCGCGCTCGTGATGGAACACGTTGTAGTAATGCTGGGCCTTGCTGTGGATAATGGATCTTTCCGGCATGCGAAGACCTCGAGTTTCCTTGTGCGGTGGGCGAATCGAGTACCCACCGCGACCCGGTCCACGAGCAATGACTCGTGAGCTCAGGGTGGCAGCGTTCCCCTTCCCGGGCGCCGACACCAAAGCTTCATCACTCATTCGAGTGAGTAATTCGACCTGGCAGTTTCAGCCCGGTTCAAGGGCGTGGCGCCAGCGCGACCGCGATCCGGCGGTGGATGTCCTCAAGCAGGTTCCGCATCGCTGTGCGGAAGCTTTCAGTCCGGTGGTCACCGAGGGAAGAGGTGTGCCGAAACACCTCAAGGGCGACGAGGCCATGCAGGTGTCCCCACGCGATCAGCAGGAGCGCGGTAGCTGGGGGGCGGCAGATATCCCAGGCCGTAAGCCGGGTGCCGAGTCGGGCCATCGTGGGCGACTCGGCGGCATCGGCGTCGGCCTTCGGGGCGTCGGGACACACCGGCCGGCCGCACCGGCAGGGCGGCCACTTCAGTACGGAGACTTCGAATTCGGGTTGCTCGTCCATGCGGTCCAACTGCCTTTCCAGTCCAGCGGCGACCTCACGGAAGAGGCCCTTCGTCAGGGGTGCGTATCCGGTGCGCGGCACCCAGTCCGGGGCCAGCCGCCAGAACCCGTCAGCGGATATCGGGGCATCCAACTGGTCTGCTTCAAAGGTGAGTTGCTCGATAGGTGGCTTGGGCGGAGTGCGCTCCCAGGGCAACGTCCGCTCCTCTCCGTAGTCATTCCACTACCAGGAGCACCTAGAGGGGCCTACAGTCAGAAAGCCTTCAAGTAATCAGAAGCGAAGGAAGGACTGGGTGGCGGCATGGTCAACCGCAAGGAATTAGACCCGGAGAGCAGCCCGCGAGCGGCCTACGGGGCCCGTATGCGCAGGTTGCGTGAGAAGCACGGCTGGAACCAGGATGATCTGGCCGAGAAGCTGGGGTGTTCAAGCCAGCATATTTCGGCTGTTGAAACTGCCCGAAAGCCGCCGACCCTCCCCTTTTCGCTCAAGCTCGATCTGGCATTCAGCACGACCGGTTCTGTCGAAGCGTTCGAGCGCGAGTGGCGCGAGATGCGGCACGGCTCGCTGCTGGAGGGGTTTCCGGAGTACGTGGGGCATGAGGGCAGGGCCGTCGAGTTCCGGCTCTACAACATTGGGATCGTTCCGGGCCTGTTGCAGACGCCCGAGTACGCACGGGTGTTGGCGGACAGTGCCGTGCGGCGGGGTGCCATCACACCCCAACAAGCCGATGAACGTGTCTCGTTCCTGGCGGATCGACAGGCGGCGCTGGTGCGGCCCCGGCCCCCCATGCTGTTTGTGACCATGGATGAGAGCTGCATCCGTCGTCCTGTCGGCGGGGCGGCCGTCATGAACGCCCAGTTGGCGAGTCTGGTCGAGTTCGCCGAACTGCCGAACACACTGTTGCAGGTGGCGCCGTAGGGATAGGTGAGCGTCGTACGTTCGACCTGCCCGTCAACCTCTTGACGCTGCCGGACCGGTCCGTGATCTGTTACGCCGAGTCCCAATCCCAGGGGCACCTGGACCGCGAGAGCACGTCCGTGCTGCCCATGTTGACGGCCTACCATCAACTGCAGGGCGAAGCGCTGTCTCAAGCGGCGTCCGTGGCCATGATCAACGAGGCACGAAAGGGCACCCCGTGACGACCGACGAATCCCCCCGCTGGTTCAAGTCTTCCTACAGCAACAATGGCGGCGACTGCGTTGAGGCCGCCGTCAACCTCATCGCTTCGCGCGGCGTGGTTCCCGTCCGTGACTCCAAGAACCCGAGCGGTCCCGTGCTGAACGTCCCTACCGGCGCGTTCGCCTCCTTCGTGGCGGGCGTCAAGGGCGAAGAGTTCAGCGCCGTCTGACCGCCTGGCCCGGCCCATACCGCATCAGGGCTGCCCCATCGCGCGTGTGACGCGTGGTGGGGCTTCTCGCTGTCTCAGCACACGTCAGGGTGTGGCGGCAGGGTCCCAAGGGCCCTTCATTCTGCAGCTGTTGCATCACCAGGTCTCGATACGGCAGCGAGACCATTGTCGGGGTCGGAAATGGTGTGGTAGACGCTGATCCAGTAGCCCTTGGCCGTGGAAACCTCCAGCAATCGAAAGAGTACATCTGACTTCGAATTCACCACTCAGATCGATCGCATCCAACGACCGTCACCGGGTACTCGGATAAGTCCGCGTCCAACATGGCGAGTTGGCGGAAGCGTTTGTGGCAGCACGGTGCGGCTGTCAGCCCAAGAAAGGCCAGGTAGTTGTTGGAGGGGTGGCGTTCGTAGCGGTGGTTGAGTCTGCGGTAGCCGGTCAGCCACGACATGGTCCGCTCGATGACCCACCTGCGGCGGCCCAATCGTTCGCCGGACTCGATGCCCTCGCGGGCGATGCGGACGCCGATGCGTTTGCCCCATAACCATCGTCGCAGGTGAGGCACATCGTATGCCGTGTCCGCGTGCAGACGTTGAGGCTTGGAATCGGCCGCGTGGGATTCGTATCCCATGTGGACATGGGACAGCGTCGGCTTCAGGGCAAGGCTGTCGTGGGTGTTGGCCGCGGAGAGTCCGACGCGAAGGGGCAGTACGTCCGTATCTGACAGGACGTACTGCCCCTTGATGAAGATCCGTATCGTCGGCCTTCCGGGCCCGGCCCGGGGCGTTGACGACCGCGTCGGCCCCGGCGTCGGCGACGAGCGCCGTGTACCCGTGGGCCGGAATAGGGGGGGGAGGACCCTCGTGCATCACCCCCGTAACGAAATGATCCGCTTCCTTGTGCGGGCCGCGTCCACGCCCGTGAAGTGGGCTGATGCACTTTCCGACAGCAGGCGGTCCGTTCTTCCGCCACTTGCGCATGTGGCACGCCGTGGCGGCCTCCCTCGTAGCAGTGGCGGTGGTGGCGTTCCTCGTCCTTCGGCCGTCCGGCGGCGCGCGTGCGGTCCCGAACAGCCCCTGTCGGGCAGTCGATTCGGCGCGCGAGGCCACGCCCGCGACCCCCGACCTCGACGGGGACGGCTTCATCGATCTGGTGCACGAGATCTCCGAGACGGAGAATTTCGACCTGTTCGTCGTGCCCGGCTCCGAGCACGGTCCTGACCCCGACCGCACGACCGTCTTCGCCCACGACGACCTCGGTGTGCCGCACGACGTCCAGACGGGCGACGACCCGTTGCAGCCCACGGTCGCCGACCTGGATGAGGACGGCCACGCCGACCTCGTCGTGAGCGGCGCCGCCCAGGTCCTGTGGGGAGGCCCCAAGGGCCCGCAGGTCGGCGGAGCGCACGGGCGTGTGCCACTGCCGGGCACCGGATACAACACCGCGCCGGTCGCCGGCGACTTCGACGGGGACGGCCACAGCGACCTCGCGGTGTTCAGGGACTCGAACGAGGCTCGGGAACTGGTCGTCCTCAAGGGACCGTTCAAGCGCTCCGGCGCCCCGGTCAGGACCGTGGAGATCCCCAGCCCGGTCCACGAGGGCGCGTCACCCGTACTGGTCGCCGGGGACGCGAACGACGACCGCTCCACCGATCTCGCGCTCTACGGCTCTCCGTGGGATCCGCCCCTGCTGTTCACCGGCGGCGCCCGTACCGCCGGCGGCCTGAGCAAGGAACCCGAGCGGCTGCCGGAGGGCGAGAACATCGTCTTCGGCGACTTCGACGGCGACGGGCGCCAGGACATCGCCATCGGTCGGAGCTTCGTCGACAGCTACGACGAGGTCGACACACCCCACCGGCGCGGCCAGGTCAGCGTCCGTTACGGGAAGGAGCCGGCGAAGTGGGTCACTATGGAAGGCGGCGACTTCAAGGAAGGCTTCGGCGCCAGGCTCGCCGTCGGGGACTTCAACGGCGATGGCTGCGACGACCTGGCCGTACAGCTCACCAAGAAGAAGGAGGCGGGGGACGCGCGGATCGAGGTGCTGCGGGGCGGCTCCGAGCACGGGCTCGGATCGAAACCCTGGCACTCCACCAAGCGGTCCGTGCCGGGTGACGACGGCCCCGATGGCGGCATGCTCTTCGCCGTCCACGACTGGGACGGCGACGGCCGCGCAGAGCTGGCCCTTCTCGGCGAGGACAGATGGTGGATCACCGACGGCACCGGCCGCGACGAGGCATCCTTCCCGGTCGCCCCCAGCAAGGATCAAGGTTCGTAGGCCCATGCTTGCTGTCCCGGGCACGTGGTCCCGGGCCCCGTAACGGGTGCTCAGCCCCCGCTATGAACGCCAACCAGGCAACCACTTGGCCTTCCTCGGCTTCACCGCAGCCCTCTGCATCCGATCCCAAACCAGGTTTCGGCGGGGTTGACTCGATATCTCGACGGCGCGGGGGATCTACCTGGGGAAAGGGCAGCGAGACACCCTTGGTACGGTGCGCCGATGTCAACGATCAAGCAGTTCCAAGTGACTTTCGACTGCGAGGAACCTGCGCGCCTCGCCGCTTTCTGGTCTGAGGTGCTGGGGTACGTCGTACCGACGGTCCCGGAGGGTTTCGCCACGTGGGAGGAGTACCACCGCTCGCTGCCGTCCGAGGAGCAGGTGATCTACTTCGCGTGCACTGATCCCTCGGCTGTGGGTCCGCGCCTGCTCTTCCAGCGAGTTCCCGAAGGCAAGGTTGTCAAGAACCGGCTGCATCTCGATGTGCGGGCCGGTATCGGGCTCGTGGGTGAGGAGCGCCTTGCCACACTTGAGGCCGAGTGCGCACGACTGGTCGCGCTCGGCGCGGTACATGTGCGAACGATGCGTGCCGACGGCGAGAACGAGTCCTGCATTGTGATGCAGGACCTTGAGGGCAACGAGTTCTGCCTCGACTGAGTCTCCTCCGAGACTGGTAGGCGGGGAACCGTCTCCGGTGGACCTCTCAGATCTCGCATGCGGCGGGGTTATCCCGTGAGAGCGAGGTTGTGTAGGCGGGCGACGCGTGCATTGCGTGGTGCACGCCCTCGCCGCTCAGGCGGCAGTCGCGCAGGATCTTCCAGGTCTTCATACGCGCGAAGGCATGCTCGACTCGGGCGCGGACCTGCTTGTGGGACTTGTTGTGGTCCTTTTTCCGGTCAGGGAGCTCCTCCCCCTTACGGTGGCGGTGCGGCATCGTCGATGCCCGCGAGCAGGTCATAGCCGTCCGCGACAGCAAGGCCCCCCACGGGCCGGCGGTCCTGTTCGACCGAGGTGCTCTGAGCGCATTCGTCGGAGCCGTCAAGGCTCGTGTCCTGTAGGTGAGTTCGACGGAAGCGGATGGCCTTCGGCCGTAGGGGCAGGGGCTGACCGGGACGGTCCGGGCCGGGAACGATCTGTTTCCGCTTGACACAAGGGTGCGGACCCCCGCGTGCGGTACGGTGACGGAGTCATCACGCTCCGCGCACGCAGCTGTTGCGCGAGGCGGCCCCCGGCGGTGCGACAACACCAACCGAGGGCCTTCACTACCAGTGGAAGTGGACCCACCGGAAATGCTTCGGCATGTTATCGCGCCGTCCGGGCGCTACACGAAGGCGTCGCACGACGTCGTACGTCATCCGCGTCTGAGCAGCGACGCGAAGATTCTGCTCCTGTACATCCAGGGCCTCCCCGAGGGTGCCGCCCATCAGCCCCTCGGTGAACTCGCGCAGCGGCTCGGGATCAAGGGTCGTGCCTTCCAGAAGGCCAAGGGCCAACTGGTCGAGCACGGTTACGTCCATGAGTGGCGCAGCCAGAACGATCGAGGGCGCTGGGTCACCGAACAGCTCCTGACCAACCTGCCGTTGACGGCGCATCAGGCATTGGGCTTACGAGAGGCCGACGATGCGCCGGTCACCGGCCCGGCGGCTCCGAGTGCGCACATTCCGGCCGTCGGTGCGCCGAGGGGTCGGGTGGCCGGTGGCTATGAACCAGTAGAAGAACACTGTGAGAAGACCACTCCCCACCCACCCTCCGAAGCGGTTGCGGCCGGAAGGCCGGTTGTGGTGGAGGAGCCTGCTCCCGTACCAGGTCCCGAACTCGCCGCTGCCGAGGCTGTGTTGCTTTCGCTGCGGCACTCGAACCGTGAATTGCACCTGGGTGTGCGCGAGGCCCGCGCCTTGGCGGCCGATGCCGCCCAGTGGCTGCTGCGCGGAGTTCCGGCATCGGACCTGCGACGCGTCCTGCTCGCCGAACTCCCCGCGGACGGCGTGCGTTCGGCGGTCGGCTTCCTGCGTCACCGTCTGGTGCAGAAACTCCCCGACGCCTCTCCGCCGGTCGCCTCCGGCGTGCCCCAGGCCTCCGCCGGACTGATCACCTGCGAAGGGCCAGGCGATGACCACGCCTTCCGCCCGGTGGGCGGCGAGACCGTATGCCCCGCTTGCCGCCGGGCCGCCGCGCTTGCTCAGCAGCGGCATCCCCGGACGGAGGCTGTTGCCGGGGCGTCACCCCAGCGCAGGCCGTGGCGGGAACGGCTGGCCGTGATCAACGCGCAGTCTGGGCGGGGGCTGCTGGACGGTGGCTGACCGGCAGCCCCCGCAGCAGGGGCTGCGAGACGACAGCTGACCGGCCCCCGCTGCCCGGCCTTCCCGACGTCGGCTGCCCGGCCCCGGACGGGTGGACGGACCCGTCAGGGGACGGGCAGGTCCTAAAGCCCCGCCGCCCGCGACAGGTCCGTCTTGATCGCTGCGAGGATGGTCTCCGCGTGCGTACGGGCCTCCGCCACCCCGGCGGTGTCGGCGACCGGGAGGACGACCTCCAGGTAGCACTTGATCTTGGGCTCGGTGCCGCTCGGGCGGACGATCACGCGGGCGCCGTCCAGGTGGTAGCGCAGCCCGTCCGTGGGCGGCAGCTGTTCCGTGCCCTCGTTCAGGTCCTCGGCCGTGATGACCGTGAGTCCGGCCAGTTCGGTCGGCGGGTGCTCGCGGAGCCTGCGCATCGCGTCCGTGATGACCGACAGGTCGTCGACGCGTACCGAGAGCTGATCGGTGGCGTGCAGTCCGTGCTGGACGGCGAGTTCGTCGAGCAGGTCGAGGAGCGTACGGCCCTCGGCCTTCAGCTCCGACGCCAGTTCGGCGACCAGCAGGGCGGCGGTGATGCCGTCCTTGTCGCGTACGCCGTCGGGGTCGACGCAGTAGCCGAGCGCCTCCTCGTACCCGTACCGCAGGCCCTCGACGCGGGCGATCCACTTGAAACCGGTCAGCGTCTCCTCGTACGGGAGCGAGGCCGCGTCGGCGATCCGGCCCAGCAGGGACGACGAGACGATCGACTCGGCGAAGACGCCGGTGGCGCCCCGGCGGACCAGGTGCGCGGCGAGCAGCGCGCCGAGTTCGTCGCCGCGCAGCATCCGCCAGTCGCCGTCGTACGGAACGGCCACGGCGCAGCGGTCGGCGTCCGGGTCGTTGGCGATGATCAGGTCGGGCGAGGCGCGGCGGGCGGTCGCGAAGGAGAGGTCCATCGCGCCCGGTTCCTCCGGGTTGGGGAAGGCGACGGTGGGGAACGCCGGGTCGGGCTCGGCCTGTTCGGCGACGAGCACCGGCCCGGGGAAGCCCGCCCGCGCGAACGCGGCGAGCAGCGTCTCCGTGCCGACCCCGTGCATCGCCGTGTACACGACGCGGGCGGTGCGGGGGGACCCGGCGGTCAGTACCGCGTCCGTGCGCGCCAGGTACGCCTCCAGGACGTCGTCCCCGAGGGTCTCCCAGCCGCTCTCCGGGCGCGGCACGTCGTGCAGGCTCCGTACGGCGTCGATGGCGGCGGCGATCCCGAGGTCGGCCGGGGGCACGATCTGGGAGCCGTCGCCGAGGTAGACCTTGTAGCCGTTGTCACGCGGCGGGTTGTGGCTCGCGGTGACCTCGACGCCCGCGACCGCGCCGAGGTGGCGTATGGCGAAGGCCAGTACGGGGGTGGGCAGCGGGCGGGGGAGTACCGCGGCGCGCAGGCCCGCGCCGGTCATGACGGCGGCGGTGTCCCTGGCGAAGTCGGCGGACTTGTAGCGGGCGTCGTACCCGATGACGACCAGGCCGCCCGCCTGGCCCTGGGCCTTGAGGTACGCGGCGAGACCGGCGGCGGCCCGGATGACCACGGACCGGTTCATCCGCATCGGACCCGCGCCCAGCTCGCCCCGCAGGCCGGCCGTGCCGAACTGGAGGGTGCCGCCGAAGCGGGCCGCGAGTTCGGTGGTGTCCCCGGAGGAGGCGGTCTCGATGAGCTTGGCGAGCTCGTCGCGGGTGTCGCTGTCGGGGTCCTCGGCGTGCCAGGTCTTGGCACGGGCGATCAGGTCCTGCTGCTGCACGGTGGTCTGCCTTTCGTTCCTCACGGCGGTGGGGTGGGGCTCTGCCCCCGGCCCCCGCTTCTCAAGCGCGGAATCAAGCCCCTCCGGCGTCTGAGGAGCGGGGTCAGGGGCGGAGCCCCGGTCCGGACGGGTCAGATCCGCTCCAGCACGCGCCCGAGCAGTGACCCCATCCGCACGGCCGAGTCGCGCCCGGCCTGCAGTACCTCTTCGTGGTTGAGCGGTTCGCCGCTCAACCCGGCCGCCAGGTTCGTCACCAGCGAGATGCCGAGCACCTCCGCGCCCGCCTCGCGGGCGGCGATCGCCTCCAGCACCGTGGACATCCCGACCAGGTCGCCGCCCATCACCCGGACCATGTTGATCTCGGCGGGCGTCTCGTAGTGCGGGCCGGGGAACTGGACGTACACGCCCTCTTCCAGCGTCTCGTCGACCTCTTTGCAGAGCGCGCGCAGCCGCGGCGAGTACAGGTCGGTGAGGTCCACGAAGTTCGCGCCGACGATCGGCGAGGTGGCCGTCAGGTTGATGTGGTCACTGATGAGGACCGGCTGGCCGGGGCGCATGCCGGGGCGCAGGCCGCCGCAGCCGTTCGTCAGGACGACCGTCTTGCAGCCTGCCGCGACCGCCGTACGGACGCCGTGCGAGACCGCGGCGACGCCACGGCCCTCGTAGTAATGGGTGCGGCCCAGGAAGACCAGCGCGCGCTTGTCGCCGATGGCGTACGAGCGGATCCTGCCGCCGTGGCCCTCGACCGCCGGCGGGGGGAACCCGGGCAGCTCGGTGACGGCGAAGTCGGCCTCGGGGGTGCCGAGCGCGTCGACGGCCGGGGCCCAGCCGGAGCCCATCACGAGGGCGACGTCGTGGGTCTCTGCGCCGGTGAGCTCACGCAGGCGCGTGGCGGCGGCGTCGGCGGCGGCGTACGGGTCGCCCTTGATGTCCGGATTAACTGAAGCGTTCACGCCGATGAGGGTAACCGCTCTCGCCCTACGCGCGTAGATGTCTCGGTGAACGGAGTTGCGATCGTTGTCTTGTCGTTTCCGACGAAGAGCCGCCGCGGAGGGCGGCGGGGGTGGCCGTCCGCGCTCAGCAGGGGCGCTTGCGCAGTTCCATCACATAGTCGTGGGGTGCGCCCGCGGATTCGGCGGCATCGGCCAGCTCGCCCAGGTAGCGCGCCGACGGCAGCCCGCCCTCGTACCCGTTCAGGACGTAGATCCAGACGGGCTCCTCGCCCTCCAGGGTGTCCACCCGGACCCGCATCCGCCGGTAGATGTCGAGCCCGACGCCCTCCCAGCGGTCCATCGAGTCCTCGTCCATCGGGGCGAGGTCGTAGAGGGCGACGAAGACCTGGGAACGCGGGGCCTCCACCAGGGTGGCGAGTGCGCCTTCCCAGCCCATCTGCTCCCCGCCGAAGGTCAGCCGCCAGCCGTTGAGCCAGCCGGTGCCGCGCAGCGGGGAGTGCGGGGCGCGGCGCGTCATCAGCCGCGCGTCGAGGTTGCCGGCGTACGCGGCGTAGAGCGACATGGTGTCGAGGGTACGACAGTGGCATTTTGTGGCCGGGTCACTTCGCCGTACGGGATCCCCGACGGCCTCGGTCACTTGGCCGTACGGGTGTCCGGGGACCCGGGGCCGCTTCGTCGTACGGGCCGTTCGGGAACCCGAGGTCACTTCGCCGTACGGGCCCCCGGGGGCCCGCTGGGAGCCCCCGGGGTGAAGCATCTTGAAGAGTGCGGGACAATGAAGCACGTACTGCATTCCCCGGGGGCTCCCCCCGGACCCCCGGCCGGGGCGGCAGTGCGGCCGGGGTGACAACGCGAGGCGGATTTTTCGTGACCCGGATCGTGATCATCGGCGGCGGACCCGGCGGATATGAGGCCGCCCTGGTGGGCGCCCAGCTCGGCGCGGAGGTGACCGTCGTGGACTGCGACGGTCTCGGTGGGGCATCCGTGCTCACCGACTGCGTACCGTCCAAGACTCTGATCGCCACGGCCGAGGTGATGACGACCTTCGACTCTTCGTACGAGGAGTTGGGCATCATCGTCGCCGACGACACCCCGTCGCTGGAGCAGGCGGCACGGGTGGTCGGCGTGGACCTCGGCAAGGTGAACCGAAGGGTGAAGCGGCTCGCGCTCGCCCAGTCCCACGACATCACCGCCTCGGTCACCCGGGCCGGCGCCCGGGTGATGCGCGGCCGTGGCCGGCTCGCCGGGCAGCAGGCGATGGACGGCTCCCGCAAGGTGATCGTCACCGCCGCCGACGGCAGCGAGGAGACGCTGACGGCCGACGCCGTCCTGCTCGCGACCGGCGGCCACCCGCGCGAGATCCCGGACGCGCAGCCGGACGGCGAGCGCATCCTGAACTGGACGCAGGTGTACGACCTGGACGAGCTCCCCGAGGAGCTCATCGTGGTCGGCTCCGGCGTCACCGGTGCCGAGTTCGCCGGTGCCTACCAGGCGCTGGGCTCGCGCGTCACGCTGGTGTCCAGCCGTGACCGGGTGCTCCCCGGTGAGGACCCGGACGCCGCCGCGGTCCTGGAGGACGTGTTCCGCCGCCGCGGGATGAACGTCATGGCCCGCTCGCGCGCCGCCTCGGCGAAGCGTGTGGGTGACCGGGTCGAGGTGACGCTGGCCGACGGCCGGGTCATCTCCGGCACCCACTGCCTGATGGCCGTCGGCGCCATCCCCAACAGTGCGGGCATGGGTCTGGAGGAGGCCGGGGTCCGGCTCAAGGACTCGGGTCACATCTGGACCGACAAGGTGTCCCGTACGACCGCCCCCGGCGTGTACGCCGCGGGCGACGTCACGGGGGTCTTCGCGCTCGCCTCGGTCGCCGCCATGCAGGGGCGGATCGCGATGTACCACTTCCTCGGCGACGCGGTGCAGCCGCTCAACCTCAAGACCGTCTCGTCCAACGTCTTCACCGACCCGGAGATCGCCACGGTCGGATACAGCCAGGCGGACGTCGACTCGGGCAAGATCGACGCCCGCGCGGTGAAGCTGCCGCTGCTGCGCAACCCGCGCGCCAAGATGCAGGGGATCAGGGACGGCTTCGTCAAGATCTTCTGCCGTCCGGGCACCGGCATCGTGGTCGGCGGTGTGGTCGTCTCACCCCGTGCGAGTGAACTGATCCACCCGATCTCGATCGCGGTCGACAACAACCTGACCGTGGAACAGATCGCAAACGCCTTCACTGTCTACCCGTCCCTGTCGGGTTCGATCGCGGAAGTGGCACGGCAGTTGCACACCCGGAAGACGTCGGGCGAAGGCTGACGCGGTCCGGCGGCGAGGGACCAGTGGGTGGGTACGCCCCGTATACCACCCGCTGACCCAATCCGTGCACAACTTCTGCTATTCGACGCAAACTGCTGAGAACTATCGGCCGCTCAGGTTACTGTCAGTTTCGTGTTCGCTGCTGAACGTCGCCAATTGATCCTTGAAATGGTGCGTGCCAACGGGGCCGTGTCGCTCCGTGAGCTCGCCCGTGTCGTCCAGACCTCCGAAGTGACCGTACGGCGGGACGTGCGGGCGCTGGAGGCAGAAGGACTCCTCGACCGCCGTCACGGCGGTGCGGTACTGCCGGGTGGATTCACGCGAGAGTCCGGCTTCCCGCAGAAATCCCATCTCGCGACCGCGGAGAAGACGGCCATCGCCGACCTGGCCGCCGGACTCGTCGAAGAAGGCGAGGCGATCGTCGTCGGCGCGGGGACGACCACGCAGGAGCTGGCCCGCCGGCTCGCCCGCGTCCCCGGGCTGACCGTGGTCACCAACTCCCTGCTGGTGGCCCAGGCGCTGGCCCATGCCAACCGGGTCGAGGTGGTGATGACCGGCGGTACGCTGCGCGGTTCCAACTACGCCCTGGTGGGCAGCGGCGCTGAGCAGTCCCTCCAGGGGCTGCGGGTCTCCCGCGCCTTCCTCTCCGGGAGCGGGCTGACCGCCGAGCGCGGTCTGTCCACGTCCAACATGCTCTCGGCGAGCGTCGACCGGGCGCTGGTGCAGGCGGCGGCCGAGATCGTGGTCCTCGCCGACCACACCAAGCTCGGCACCGACACCATGTTCCAGACGGTGCCCACAGACGTGATCACCCGGCTGGTCACCGACGAGCCGTCCGCCCAGGACGACCGCGCGGCAACGGAGTTGCAGGCGCTGGCCGACCAGGGCGTGCAGATCGCGGTGGCGGGTTCCACCGCCGGATCCGCTGGCCCGAGTGGTGAGAACGGGCCTCCGGGGCGTCAGCCCCGCCGTGACATGCCGCTCCCCGGGCAGCGCCGTACGCACGGCCCCGGGCCGCAGCTGCGCAGCGCCGCCACGGCCTCCCTCACCGAACAGCAGGCGGGCGAACGGGCCCGGGTGGCCGAAATGCGCCGCCGCTGACGGCAGTTGGTACGGACAGCCCGTACGGCAGTTGATACGGGCAGCCCGTAAGGCAGTTGATACGGGTGTGGCCCCGCCGGTTCGTCCGGCGGGGCCACACCCGTATCAACTACCGTGCTGCTGCGGTCAGTCCTTGATCTCGCAGATGGTCGCGCCGGAGGAGACGGACGCGCCGACCGTGGCGGTCAGGCCCTTGACGGTGCCGGAGCGGTGCGCGTTGAGCGGCTGCTCCATCTTCATCGCTTCCAGGACGACGACGAGGTCGCCCTCCTTGACCTCCTGGCCCTCCTCGACCGCGACCTTGACGATCGTGCCCTGCATCGGGGACGCGAGCGAGTCGCCGGAGGCGGCGGAGCCGGCCTTCTTGGCGGCCCGGCGCTTGGGCTTGGCGCCCGCGGCCAGACCCGTACGGGCCAGGGTCATACCGAGCGAGGACGGCAGCGACACCTCAAGGCGCTTGCCGCCGACCTCGACGACGATCGTCTCGCGGCCCGACTCGTCCTCGTCGGCGTCCGACGGAGCGGCGGCGAAGGGCGGGATCTCGTTGACGAACTCGGTCTCGATCCACCGGGTGTGCACGGTGAACGGGTCCGACGTGAAGGCCGGGTCGGCGACGACCGCGCGGTGGAACGTGATGGCCGTGGCCATGCCCTCCACGTTGAACTCGTCCAGCGCACGGGCCGCGCGCTGGAGCGCCTGCTCACGGGTGGCGCCGGTGACGATCAGCTTGGCGAGCAGCGAGTCCCAGGCCGGGCCGATGACCGAGCCGGACTCGACGCCCGCGTCGAGACGGACACCCGGGCCGGTCGGCGGCGCGAAGACGGTGACGGTGCCGGGGGCGGGCAGGAAGCCGCGGCCCGGGTCCTCGCCGTTGATCCGGAACTCGAAGGAGTGCCCGCGCAGTTCGGGGTCGCCGTAACCCAGCTCCTCGCCGTCGGCGATCCGGAACATCTCACGGACCAGGTCGATGCCGGAGACCTCTTCGGTGACCGGGTGTTCCACCTGGAGGCGGGTGTTGACCTCCAGGAAGGAGATCGTGCCGTCGGTGCCGACGAGGAACTCGACGGTGCCCGCGCCGACGTACCCGGCCTCCTTGAGGATCGCCTTCGACGCGGCGTACAGCTCGGCGTTCTGGGCGTCGGAGAGGAACGGCGCGGGGGCCTCCTCGACCAGCTTCTGGTGGCGGCGCTGGAGCGAGCAGTCACGGGTGGAGACCACGACCACGTTGCCGTGCCGGTCGGCCAGGCACTGCGTCTCGACGTGCCGCGGCTTGTCCAGGTAACGCTCGACGAAGCACTCGCCGCGCCCGAAGGCGGCGACGGCCTCGCGCACCGCGGAGTCGTACAGCTCCGGGATCTCTTCGAGCGTACGGGCGACCTTCAGGCCACGCCCGCCGCCGCCGAAGGCCGCCTTGATCGCGATCGGCAGGCCGTTCTCCTCGGCGAACGCCACGACCTCGGCCGAGCCGCTCACCGGGTCCGGCGTACCGGCCACCAGGGGCGCGCCCGCGCGCTGCGCGATGTGCCGGGCCGCGACCTTGTCACCCAGGTCGCGGATGGCCTGCGGGGGCGGGCCGATCCAGGTGAGGCCCGCGTCCAGGACGGCCTGGGCGAACTCGGCGTTCTCGGACAGGAAGCCGTACCCGGGGTGGATGGCGTCGGCACCCGAATCCTTCGCGGCCTGAAGCACCTTGGCCATGTCCAGATAGCTGGCGGCCGGGGTGTCACCGCCCAGGGCGAATGCCTCGTCGGCCGCGCGTACGTGCAGAGCGTCCCGGTCCGGATCGGCGTAGACGGCTACGCTCGCGATTCCGGCGTCCCGGCAGGCCCGTGCGACACGGACAGCGATTTCGCCACGGTTGGCGATGAGCACCTTGTGCACGATGGCTCCCTCCTTGCTGTTTTCCCCGCTCACACCCGAGCCGGGTTTACTCGGCAGGTCATCGTGCCGAAGAATTCGCTGAAACATGCTGAGTTTAGGGACTACCGACACGACGTTTCGACCTGTCCCCATGGGTGAGCTTCCCCACACACGGTGTGACGCGAACGTCGCCCGCATCGTGAAGTCCCTTGTCGTACCACGGTACGGAGGGCCGCCCGAGCCCACAGTAGCTCTGCGGTGCGGTCCAGGTCTCTGTCACTCGGGGCCGCCCGGACTCGTGATTCTTTGTCGAGTCCCTACGAATGGCCGAATGATTCTTTGCTGTCCGTTCCGACCCCTTGTCCCGGCGGCTACCAGTTAGTAGCCTCCGCGATGTCGCACGTACTTGCGGTAACAAGCGGTATCGGACCAGGGGGTGGGGTCATGGCGCGCAGGCCGGTGGCCTTCGTGGCAGCGCTCGTTCTCTTCCTGGAGGCGTTCGGCGTCGCGTTCGTGAACCTGATACTCGGCAAGGTCGCCGACAACCAGCACATGTCCATGGCGGGCGTGGATCCGAGCGCGATAAGCACCGGCGCCTGGGTCGCGGGCGGAGTCTTCGGCCTCTACCTGCTGCTGTGCGCGTTCTTCCTGCTGCGCACCGGACTCACCGACCGGCCGGCCGGCCGCTTCGGCCGGGTCCTGCTCATCACCTGCGCGGTGGTGCACGGCGTACTGGGCGCGCTGACCTGGGCCCTGGTCGGCTGGCCCGCCTTCGTCTTCATGGTGGTGGTGCTCGGCCTGCTCGTGCTGACGCTGTTGGCTTACGACAAGGAGCGCCCGGTGAGCGCGAACGGCGCCCCGGCCGCGGCCTGAGGGGCGGGGCTCAGACCCACAGGTCCGTGATGGACACGCCCAGTTCGGCCAGCAGCCGGCGCAGCAGCGGCAGCGAGAGGCCGATGACGTTGCCGTGGTCGCCCTCGATGGAGTCGACGAACGGTGCGGAGCGGCCGTCGAGGGTGAACGCTCCCGCCACGTGCAGCGGTTCGCCGCTCGCCACGTACGCCGCGACCTCGGCGTCCGTCGGCTCACCGAAGCGGACCGTGGTGGACGCGGTGGCCGAGGCCCGGCGGCCGGTCGCCGTGTCGATGACGCAGTGACCGGTCTGCAGGACGCCTGCCCGGCCGCGCATCGACTTCCAGCGGGCGGTGGCCTCTTCGGCGTCGGCGGGCTTGCCCAGCGCCTCGCCGTCGAGTTCCAGCACGGAGTCGCAGCCGATGACGAGCGCCCCGGCCGCCGCGTCCCGGGCGGCGACGGACTCCGCCTTGGCCTCGGCCAGGACGAGAGCCAGTTCGGCGGGGGTGGGTGCGCTGAGTGCGTCCTCGTCCACTCCACTGACGATCACCTCGGGGGCCAGCCCCGCGGTGCGGAGCAGGCCGAGGCGGGCGGGCGATGCGGAACCGAGAACGAGGCGGCGCTGAGCAGTCATGGGGCCATCGTATGACCGCGCCGGGGCCCGGCCGCCCGCCACTGTGGTGCGGCGGCGCCCGGTCAGCGCAGGCCCAGGACGGCCATCGCGAGAATCATCGCCAGCGCGAGAACCAGGCCCGCGCGACGCATCATCGCCTGCACGTCCCGCAGCTCCTTGGGGGGTTTGTCCTCCGGGTCGGACCACAGCATGAAGTCGATAGTGCGGCCGGACACCGCGAGGGCGCCTGAGTACGGGTACTCAGGCACGGCGGCGCGGGCTACCGGGTGTCCTCGCTCGGCGCTATCCGCTGATCATGTCGGCATCGCTACGGGACTTCGGTGCTCTGCGGGACCGACGGGCGAACAGCCGGCCGGCGGAGACGACGACGTAGAGCACGACCGCCACTCCGAGCGCGAGGTCGAGCCAGTCATGGCCCGCTCCCGTGAGGAGTGCGGTCCACGCCCGGTACCCCGCGACGGATCCGGCGACCATCAGCAACACCGTCGCGGTGATGTGCAGCGCCCGCGCGGCCTTGGGCCGCCGGTCCTTGAGCAGGTCGGCACCCGCACCGAGTGCGAGCCATGGAGCGAAGGCGTGGTGGGGCTCCAGCCGTCCCGACCCGATGGCGTCCGCGATGTTGATCAGGACTCCGATCGAGCCGACGGCCAGAACACCCTGGGACATACGGAAGGTCATGGCGGCCAAACGTGAGCGGCAGTGGATCGGTCCTCATTGTCACAGGTCCGGCGCCGGGCGGTATGTCCGGCTCGGTCGCCGGTGTCCCGGCGCCGCGCACGGCCTCACCCGGTGGTGGGCCGCCCGCGACTTCCCGGGCGGCCCACCCGGCACATCTGCAACTCCTGGAACAGGGCCTCAGCCCGGCCAGTACGTACGCGCCCAGGCGCGCGGACCCGGCTGCGGTATCCGGGCGCGGCCGATCCGCGCCGGGTCGGACCACCCCTCGGGCGGCACCGGCGCGCCGGACGGCGGGTCCACTGCCGCGGCGGCGCGCGCCTGGACCACCGCCACGGCGGCGGCCAGTTCCTCCGGGGTCGGGTTGCCCCGTACGACCTTGATCATCATCGAGCCCTCCGTGGAATCGGTGGAGTACGGACCGGACGCGAGGTCCTAGAGCGGGATGTTGCCGTGCTTCTTCGGCGGCAGGGACTCCCGCTTCGTCCGCAGCTGACGCAGCCCGCGCACGATGTGCCGCCGGGTCTCGGACGGCATGACCACCGCGTCGACGTAGCCGCGCTCGGCAGCGACGTACGGGTTGAGCAGGGCGTCCTCGTACTCGGAGATCAGCTCGGCGCGGGTCTCCTCGGCGTTCTCGGCGGCGGCGATGGTGCGGCGGTGCAGGATGTTCACCGCGCCCTGTGCGCCCATCACCGCGATCTGCGCGGTCGGCCAGGCGACATTGAGGTCGGCGCCCAGGTGCTTGGAACCCATCACGTCGTACGCGCCGCCGAAGGCCTTGCGGGTGATCACCGTGATCAGCGGGACGGTCGCCTCGGCGTACGCGTAGATCAGCTTGGCGCCCCGGCGGATGATCCCGCCGTACTCCTGGTCGACCCCCGGCAGGAAGCCGGGCACGTCCACGAAGGTGATGACCGGGACGTTGAACGCGTCGCAGGTCCGCACGAAGCGGGCGGCCTTCTCGCTCGCGTCGATGTCGAGACAACCCGCGAACTGCATCGGCTGGTTGGCGACGATGCCGACGGGATGCCCCTCGACCCGCCCGAAGCCGGTGATGATGTTCGGCGCGAACAGCGCCTGGGTCTCCAGGAATTCGGCGTCGTCCAGCACGTGCTCGATGGCCGTGTGCATGTCGTACGGCTGGTTCGCGGAGTCCGGGATGAGGGTGTCCAGCTCGCGGTCCTCGTCCGAGGTCTCCAGGTCCGCCTCCTCGGGGAAGACGGGCGGCTCGGAGAGGTTGTTCGAAGGGAGGTAGGACAGCAGCGACTTGACGTACTCGATGGCGTCCTTCTCGTCGCCCGCCATGTGGTGCGCCACCCCGGAGGTGGTGTTGTGCGTACGGGCGCCGCCCAGCTCCTCGAAGCCCACGTCCTCACCGGTGACGGTCTTGATGACGTCCGGGCCGGTGATGAACATGTGCGAGGTCTGGTCGACCATCACCGTGAAGTCGGTGATCGCGGGGGAGTACACCGCGCCGCCGGCGCACGGGCCGACGATCAGACTGATCTGCGGGATCACACCGGAGGCGTGCACATTGCGGCGGAAGATCTCGGCGAACAGGCCGAGCGCCACCACACCCTCCTGGATACGGGCGCCGCCGCCGTCGTTGATCCCGATGATCGGGCAGCCGGTCTTCATCGCGAAGTCCATGACCTTCACGATCTTCTCGCCGTACACCTCGCCCAGCGAGCCGCCGAAGATGGTGAAGTCCTGCGAGTACACACAGACCGGACGGCCGTCGACCGTGCCGTACCCGGTGACCACGCCGTCGCCGTACGGCCGGTTCTTCTCGATGCCGAAATTGGTCGAACGGTGCCGGGCGAACTCGTCCAGCTCGACGAAGGAACCCTCGTCGAGCAGCAGTTCCACCCGCTCACGGGCGGTCAGTTTTCCCTTGGCGTGCTGCTTCTCCACCGCGCGCGCCGACCCGGCGTGCGTCGCCTCGTCGATGCGGTACTGAAGATCCGCGAGCTTCCCCGCGGTGGTGTGGACGTTGATCTCTTCCGGCTCGGACATCGGGATGCGGCTCCCTGGGAATCGGGCGGCTGGCGGGGTGTTCGGCTACTGGCACGTAGCGTATCGGCGCTGGTGCGCCTCGGCAGTGCGTCGTTTGCCACACCTACTGTGGGTTGCATGACGTCATCGGATGTACCTGACAATCGCTGGTCGGACCTGGAGCGCCCGCCGCTGAACGTGTCCGCCCTGCGCCGTGCGCTGGTGCGGCCCGGGTCGCTGTGGACCTCGCTCGACGTGGTCGCCACCACCGGGTCCACCAACTCCGACCTCGCGGGCCGGGCGGCGGAGCTCGACGAGGGCGCCGTCCTGGTGGCCGAGGAACAGAGCGCCGGACGCGGACGGCTGGACCGGCAGTGGTCGGCGCCCGCCCGCTCCGGGCTCTTCCTCTCCGTACTCCTCAGGCCGGGACCGCAGGTGCCCCTCCAGCTCTGGGGGTGGCTGCCGCTGCTCACCGGGGTCGCCGTGGCCACCGGACTGTCCCGGGCGGCGGGCGTCGACACCGCGCTGAAGTGGCCGAACGACCTGCTGGTCACCGTCGGCGGCACGGAGCGCAAGGCGGGCGGCATCCTCGCCGAGCGCGCCGGGGACGACGCCGTCGTGGTCGGCATGGGCCTCAACGTCTCGCTCCGCGAGGACGAACTGCCCGTCCCCACCGCGGGCTCCCTGGCCCTGGCCGGGGCGGTCTCCACCGACCGGGACCCGTTGCTGCGGGCCGTGCTGCGCTCGCTGGAGCAGTGGTACGGCGACTGGCGCGCGGCGGGCGGCGACCCGCGGGACTCCCGGCTCCAGGAGGCGTACACGGCGGGCTGCGCGACGCTGGGCCGCAAGGTCAGGGCCGAACTGCCCGGTGACACCGAACTGGTCGGGGAAGCGGTCGCCGTCGACGGCGACGGCAGGCTCGTGGTGGCCGGTGAGGACGGCATGCAGGCGGTCGGTGCGGGTGACATCGTGCACTTGCGACCGGTCTGAGAGCGACAGGCACGTGAGCTACGGCACACCTGCCGTATGGTTGAGGCGATCCGCGGCAGATCAGCGCCGCGACAGCCAGATCGGCAGGGCAGTGCGCAGGGAATGGGCAGGAGGCGGCAGGTGACCGTCGACGACAACTCGTCCGGCGCGGGTGAGGAGCCCCCTTCTTCTCCGTACCGCACTCCGCACCATGAGGTCGATCACACCGCGGAGCCCTCCGACGATCCGCTGGCCATCCGGCTCGAACAGCTGATCCTCGGCGCCGACCGCCGCTACACCCCCTTCCAGGCCGCCCGCACGGCCGGTGTCTCGATGGAGCTGGCCTCCCGCTTCTGGCGGGCCATGGGCTTCGCCGACATCGGCCAGGCCAAGGCGCTCACCGAGGCGGACGTACTGGCGCTGCGCCGCCTCGCCGGACTCGTCGAGGCCGGGCTGCTGAGCGAGCCGATGGCCGTGCAGGTCGCCCGGTCGACCGGGCAGACCACCGCCCGGCTGGCCGAGTGGCAGATCGACTCCTTCCTGGCGGGTCTGACCGAGCCGCCGGAGCCGGGGATGACCCGCACCGAGGTCACGTACCCCCTGGTGGAGCTGCTGCTGCCGGAGCTGGAGGAGTTCCTGCGCTATGTGTGGCGGCGCCAGCTCGCCGCCGCGACCGGGCGGGTGGTGCAGGCCGCGGACGACGAGGAGATGGTCGACCGCCGCCTGGCGGTGGGCTTCGCCGACCTCGTCGGCTTCACCCGGCTGACCCGCCGGCTGGAGGAGGAGGAGCTGGGCGAGCTGGTCGAGGCGTTCGAGACGACCTGCGCCGACCTGGTCGCCGCACACGGCGGCCGGCTCATCAAGACC
Organism: Streptomyces sp. NBC_01267; assembly: GCF_036241575.1. Lineage (NCBI taxonomy): Bacteria > Bacillati > Actinomycetota > Actinomycetes > Kitasatosporales > Streptomycetaceae > Streptomyces > Streptomyces sp. NBC_01267. The sequence goes on from NZ_CP108455.1 coordinate 4,951,310, forward strand.
CTCGGCGACGAGGTGCTGTACGCGGCGGACGACGCCGGTACGGCCGCCGAGATCGCGCTGCGGCTCATCGAGACCATGGGCAACGACGAGACGATGCCCGAGCTGCGCGTCGGTATCGCGTTCGGCACGGTCACGACCCGGATGGGCGATGTGTTCGGTACGACGGTGAACCTGGCCAGCAGGCTGACCTCGATAGCGCCCAAGGACACGGTGCTGGTGGACGGGGCGTTCGCCGAGGAGCTGGGGCGCACGGCGGACGCGCCGGTCTCCGAGGCGGAGGCGGCGGCCGAGGCCGAACGCGCGAAGAAGAACGGCGAGGAGGCGCCCTCGTACCGCTTCGCACTCCAGCCGATGTGGCAGCGGCCGGTGCGCGGGCTGGGCGTGGTCGAGCCGTGGCTGCTGACCCGCCGCAGTACCTGACGCCTGCGGTACGGGTCTGACGTCTGCGGCACGGGGCCTGACGCTGGCGGTACGGGCTGGCTATCGTGCGCGGATGACCTCTGAGATCTCAGATACTGAAACAGGCGCGGGGCAGACGGGCGCGGAGCAGCGGTACGGCGAGTTCGTCGCCGTGCGCCGGCACGGTCACGTCGCCGAACTGGTCCTGGACCGGCCCAAGGCGATGAACGCGGTGTCCACCGCGATGGCCCGGTCCATCGCGGTGGCCTGCGCGGCGCTGTCGGCGGACGGCTCGGCGCGGACCGTGGTGGTCACCTCCACCCACGACCGGGCCTTCTGCGTGGGCGCCGACCTCAAGGAGCGCAACTCCTTCACCGACGCCGAGCTGGTGCGGCAGCGGCCCACGGCCCGTGCCGCGTACACCGGCGTACTGGAACTGCCCATGCCGACGGTCGCCGCCGTGCACGGGTTCGCACTCGGCGGCGGTTTCGAGCTGGCGCTGGCCTGCGATCTGATCGTCGCGGACGCGACGGCCGTGGTCGGGCTGCCCGAGGTGTCGGTCGGGGTGATCCCCGGCGGTGGCGGTACGCAGCTGCTGCCCCGGCGGGTCGGTGCGGCCCGCGCGGCCGAGCTGGTCTTCACCGCCCGGCGTGTACAGGCGGCCGAGGCAAGGGAGTTGGGGCTGGTGGACATCCTGGCCGAGGACGCCCGTACGGAGGCGCTGGAGCTCGCGGGCCGGATCGCGGCGAACTCACCGGTCGGGCTGCGCGCGGCCAAGCGGGCGCTGCGGCTGGGGCACGGGCTGGACCTGCGGGCCGGTCTGGAGGTCGAGGACGCGGCCTGGCGCTCGGTGGCCTTCTCCGGGGACCGGGCGGAAGGCGTCGCGGCCTTCAACGAGAAGCGGACGCCGCAGTGGCCGGGGGAGTAGCCGGAGGGGTTGCGGGAGGAGTGCCCGGAGGAGTTGCGAGAGGGGTGGCCGGAGGGGTGGCCGGGTCTGGAGTCCGGCATGTCACGTTCTGTGACGTATAACTGCTCAAAAGCCGTGCATCGTACTTAAGCTGGAGCAATGGGTGACGATGTGCGGCTGCGGGCCGTGGTGACGCTTGCGCAGGCCATGGCCTCGGCGCACACCCCTCGTGCGTCCTGGCGGGCGGCCACGGCGGGGGCGTGCGACGCGCTGGGCGGGACCTTCGCCGCGCTCTCCGTCTGGGAGCGGGAGCTGGGGCAGCTGAAGGTGCTGGCCAATGTGGGCGAGCGGGCCGCGGGCGAGGCCGAGTTCCCCGAGGCCGAGACCTACCCGGTGAATCACTTCCCGGAGATCGCGGAGTTCCTGCACGAGCGGTGGGCGAGCGGGGGCGAGCCCAACGCCTGGGTGGAGACGGCCGACGGCCCCGCCGAGGGCTCGGCGGGCTACTGCCACCAGCGGGTGGCCGCGCTGCGCAGGCGGGGGCGCGGCAGCTGTGTCGTCGCGCCGATAGTGCTGCGCGGCCGGGCCTGGGGCGAGCTGTACGTGGCCAGGCCGGTGGGGGTGCCGGTCTTCGACCGGGACGACGCGGACTTCGCGACGGTGCTGGCCGCGGTGGTGGCGGCGGGCCTCGCGCAGACGGAACGGCTGGAAGAGGTCAGGAAGCTGGCCTTCACCGACCCGCTGACCGGCCTCGCCAACCGCCGGGCGGTCGACATCGGCCTCGACGCCGCGGTGGAGCGCTTCCGGGCGGACGGCACCGTGGTCAGCCTCATGGTCTGCGACCTCAACGGACTGAAGCAGGTCAACGACACCCACGGTCACGCGGTCGGCGACCGCCTCCTGGAACGCTTCGGCTCGGTCCTCTCGGTGTGCGGGGCGATGCTCCCGGGGGCGCTGGCGGCGCGGCTGGGCGGCGACGAGTTCTGCCTGCTCGCGGTGGGGCCGGGGGCGGACGAGGTGATCCGGGTCGCGGAGGAGCTCTGTGTACGGGCGGGCGAGCTGGAGCCGGGCGACGGGGTGGCCTGCGGGGTCGCGTCCACCGGAGACCCGATCGGCCCGCTGCGCTCGGCCCGCAGGCTCTTCCGGCTGGCGGACGCGGCCCAGTACCGGGCGAAGGCGGCCCGGTCGTCGAGGCCGGTGGTGGCGGGGCGGGACGGAGCGGTGGTGCGGCTGGCGGACACGCCTTCGCCGACGGGGGACCGGCGGCGGATACGGGGCAAGCGGTCCTGAGGCGGGCGGGGGTGCGGCCGGCCTCGGGGGCTCCGCCCCCGGACCCCCGCTCCTCAATCGCCGGAGGGGCTTGAGGCGTCCTCGATCGCCGGAGGGGCTTGAAGGTGTCCTCGATCGCCGGAGGGGCTGATGTGTGTAAGGGGCGCCCCCACGCAGCAGTGGTGACAGGTTGGGATTCAGTACGTAGGCTTCTGAATATGGATATGCATACAGTCGTCGTGGGAACGTCCGGCACCACCGCCGACGACGTCCTCGCCGTCGCCCGCGGCAACGCCCGTGTCGAGCTCTCCGCCGAGGCCCGTACCGCCCTCGCCGCCGCCCGCGAGATCGTGGACGCGCTGGCCGCCAAGCCCGAGCCGGTGTACGGCGTCTCCACCGGGTTCGGTGCGCTCGCCTCCCGGCACATCAGCCCCGAGCTGCGCGCCCAGCTCCAGCGCAACATCGTGCGCTCGCACGCCGCCGGCATGGGCCCGCGGGTGGAGCGCGAGGTCGTGCGGGCGCTGATGTTCCTGCGGCTCAAGACCGTCTGCTCCGGGCACACCGGCGTACGGCCCGAGGTCGCGCAGACCATGGCCGACATCCTCAACGCCGGAATCACCCCCGTGGTGCACGAGTACGGCTCGCTCGGCTGCTCCGGCGACCTGGCCCCCCTCTCGCACTGTGCGCTGACCCTGATCGGTGAGGGCGAGGCCGAAGGCCCCGACGGCGAGGTGCGGCCCGCGGCCGAGCTGCTCGCCGCAGCGGGCATCGCCCCCGTCGAGCTGCGCGAGAAGGAGGGCCTGGCCCTCCTCAACGGCACCGACGGCATGCTCGGCATGCTCGTCATGGCCATCGCCGACCTCAAGAAGCTCTACACCTCGGCCGACATCACCGCCGCCCTGTCGCTGGAGGCGCTGCTCGGTACCGAGAAGGTCCTCGCGCCGGAACTGCACGCCATCCGCCCGCACCCCGGCCAGGGCGCGGCGGCGGCCAACATGCTGAAGGTGCTCGACGGGTCCGGGCTCACCGGCCACCACCAGGACGACGCCCCGCGCGTCCAGGACGCCTACTCCGTGCGCTGCGCCCCGCAGGTCAACGGCGCGGGACGGGACACCGTCGACCACGCCCGTACCGTCGCCGAGCGCGAACTCGCCTCCGCCGTGGACAACCCCGTGGTGCTGCCCGACGGCCGTGTCGAGTCGAACGGGAACTTCCACGGGGCGCCCGTGGCGTACGTACTCGACTTCCTGGCCATCGCCGCCGCCGACCTCGGTTCCATCGCGGAGCGCCGTACCGACCGGCTGCTCGACAAGAACCGTTCGCACGGGCTGCCGCCCTTCCTGGCCGACGACGCCGGTGTCGACTCGGGCCTGATGATCGCCCAGTACACCCAGGCCGCGCTGGTCAGCGAGATGAAGCGGCTCGCGGTTCCGGCGTCCGTCGACTCGATCCCGTCCTCCGCGATGCAGGAGGACCATGTGTCGATGGGCTGGTCGGCGGCGCGGAAGCTGCGTACCGCCGTCGACAACCTGACCCGGATCATCGCGATCGAGCTGTACGCGGCCACCCGCGCCGTCGAGCTGCGCGCGGGGCTGTCGCCCGCCCCGGCCAGCAGCGCGGTCATCGAGGCCGTGCGCAAGGCGGGCGTCGAGGGTCCTGGACCCGACCGCTTCCTGGCACCCGATCTCGCCGCCGCCGACGCCTTCGTCAGGGACGGGGGCCTGGTCAGGGCCGCGGAGACCGTGACGGGTCCGCTCGACTGACGACTGACGCGACAAGACGCCTGACGCCTGACGCCTGACGCCTGGCGTCAGGCGTCTTATGGCAGCGGAGCAGTACGTGCGGGGCCGCCCGGGGCATCGTCGCCCGGGGCGGCGCTGTCCCGGGGTGCGGTCGTGTGCTGCCGGGCGTGCGCCGGCGCAGCCGCTCGCGGGCCGTCCTCGGCGTGCGCGGAGGGGACGAACGACAGGGCGCAGAGCACGGTTCCCGCGGCAACGGCGGTCAACAGCGGTCGGCGGGTGGACACAGGATCGATCTCCCTTGCTGCACAGGCGAATTGGCCCCGTTGGGCGCCGATGCTAGTGAAAGCAGCGGGTCGCGGGAAAGACGCAGCGGCCCGGAGCCTTACGCTCCGTCGCATGGCCAACGAAGAAACATCCCGATATGTGCGACTCAAGGTGGAACTGGTGCTGGAGGTGCACGACGCCCCGGCGCTCTGCGAAGCGGCGCTCGAACGGATCGCGGACGACGCGGAAGGGCTCCAGCCCGGCATGCTGGGCGAGGACAGGACGCATGCCGAGGCGGCGGTCAGGGAAGACGCCGCAGAGGCGGTCGCACACCTGGTGGACCCGCTCGACCTGATCGGGGACCTGCCGGGAGTGGAGCTCGTCCAGGCAGGCTGGGCGAGTGAGCAGATCGACTACGACCCCGATTCGCTGGAATGGGACCTGGACGAGGAAGATGTGCCGGACGGCGACGCGGATGTGACACCGTAACTCCGTTACGCGACAAGGCGTGTACGGAGCGACGCGTCCCGGGGTGCGGTACCGCACCCCGGGGCTGCGGGTCCGCTGCGGAGCCGCGGCGGTCTCTCCGGGATCTCTTCGGGATCTCTTCGGGATCCCGCTGGGACCTCGCCGGGGAACGAGTGTTGTTTCACACATCTTCACCTGATGTGGAACCGGCACTTCGGTACAGATGTTCTTAACAGGGTGCAGGGACGCAGCACGCTCGCGACCTGCTCGGGGATTTTCGGGGTATTCGGCAACGATGGAGAAGCGTGTGATGACGGAAAGTAGGCGGCGCAAGGGCCTGATGGCTGCGTCCGCACTGCTCGGCGGCGTACTGGTGCTGTCGGCCTGCAGTGGAGGCGACAGCAAGGCCGGTGCCGCGGACAGTTCGAAGAAGTCCTCGCAGAGCGCGGTCGACGAGGCCGCGGCGAAGGACACCTCCGACGCCCGAATAGCGATCACGCCCAAGAACGGCGCGAACAACGCCGGTATCAACAAGGACGCGAAGGTCGCCGTCACCTCGGGCAAGCTGACCCAGGTCTCGATGACCACGGCGGGCGGCACGGCTGTCAAGGGCACCATCGCGGCCGACGGCCTGAGCTGGAAGCCGGACGCCCAGCTCGACCGCTCCACCACGTACAAGATCGCTGTCACGGCCGCCGACGCCAAGGGCCGTCAGGCACACGAGAACTCGTCGTTCACCACGGTCTCGCCGACCAACAGCTTCATCGGCAACTTCACGCCCGAGGACGGTTCGACCGTCGGCGTGGGCATGCCGGTGTCGATCAACTTCGACAAGGCGATCACCAACAAGAAGGCTGTCGAGGACGCCGTCAAGGTGACGTCGAGCAGCGGCCAGGAAGTCGTCGGGCACTGGTTCAGCCCCACCCGGCTGGACCTCCGCCCGGACCAGTACTGGAAGGAAGGCTCGACCGTCACCATGAAGCTCGCCCTCGACGGTGTCGAGGGTGCCAGCGGAGTGACGGGTGTCCAGGACAAGACGGTCACCTTCAAGATCGGCCGCAACCAGGTCTCCGTCGTGGACGCCGCCGCGCACACGATGAAGGTCATGCAGGACGGCAAGACGATCAGGACCATCCCGATCTCGGCCGGCTCCCCGGACCACACCACGTACAACGGCCAGATGGTGATCTCCGAGAAGTACAAGCAGACCCGGATGGACGGCTCGACCGTCGGCTTCACCAACGCGGACGGCAAGGGCGAGTACGACATCAAGGACGTCCCGCACGCCATGCGGCTGTCCAGCTCCGGCACCTTCATCCACGGCAACTACTGGGGCGCCAAGTCCCTCTTCGGCAGCGCCAACACCAGCCACGGCTGTGTGGGGCTCTCCGACACCAAGGGTGCGAACGACCCCAACACCGCGGCCTCGTGGTTCTACAACCACTCGCTCATCGGTGACGTGGTCGTCGTGAAGAACTCCAACGACAAGACGATCCAGCCCGACAACGGCCTCAACGGCTGGAACCTGAACTGGTCGGCGTGGAAGGCCGGTTCGGCCGCCTGACCGAAGGCCGGGTCCGGCCGCCTGACCAAGGCCGGACCCACCCCGCCCCCGTACGACGGCGGCCCGTCCCCCTCTGTGGACGGGCCGCTGTCGGCGTTCCCGGGCCCGGTTCTTCTCATCGGTCTCTCACCCGGGCCTTATCCAGCCATCACCGGCGGCTCGTACTTTCACGCCATGTTCTTCACCTACCTCCGGCGCGAGCTGCGCCGACGCAGAAAGGCGGCGCTCGTCGTCGCCTCGGGGCTGGCCCTCGGTATTGCGCTGGTCATCGTCGTCAGCTCGGTCTCCTCAGGGATGGGCCAGGCACAGGACAAGGTCCTTCAGTCGCTGTACGGCCTCGGTACGGACATGACCGTCACCAAGGCCGAGGCGCCCGCCGGAACCACCGGGAGCAACGCCCGGCCCAAGTTCGAGTTCGGCGCCAAGGGCAACAGCGACGACACGAAGCAGAGCAGCGACCGGGTGATGGTGCAGGGCTTCCAGACCCTGGCCTCGTCGACCGTCGACAAGGTCGGTACGCAGAGCGGCGTCTCGGGCGCCGTCGGCGGGCTGAGCCTGAACGTGCTGAAGGTCAACGGGCAGTTCAAGCGCGGCGAGTACAAGCAGCAGCCCGGCGGCGACACCGGCGAGGGCGGTCGGCGCGGCGGCTCCACCGGCGCCCCGCGCGGTGAGGTCCAGGGCGGCGGAGCCAACTTCGACGTCGACTCCTACACCGTGTTCGGCACCGACGTCGCCCACCTCGGCCTCGGCCCGCTGACCTCCTCGAAGATCACCTCGGGGCGTACGTTCACCAGCTCGGAGACCGACGCCGAGGTCGCCGTCGCCGACTCCTCGTACGCCGACAAGAAGAAGCTCAAGGTCGGCAGCACCGTCACGATCTCCTCGGTGAAGTACAAGATCGTGGGCATCGCGACCCCCGACAGCGGTGACGCCGCCGCCAATCTGTACCTCCCGCTGAAGCAGGCCCAGACGCTGGCCGACGCCAAGGACAAGGTCACCACGGTCTACGTCAAGGCCGCCGACTCGAAGAAGATCTCCGGCGTCAAGTCGACGATCCAGAAGAACGTTCCGGGCACCACGGTCACCACGTCCGCCGATCTCGCGGACACCGTCTCCGGTTCCCTCTCCACCGCCTCCAACCTCGCCACCAACGTCGGCAAGTGGCTGTCGATCGCGGTCCTCGTCGCCGCCTTCCTGGTGGCCGGGCTGCTCACCTCGTCGGCCGTCAGCCGCCGGGTACGGGAGTTCGGCACGCTCAAGGCGCTCGGCTGGAAGAGCGGCCGGGTCACCCGCCAGGTGGTGGGTGAGGCGCTCGTCAACGGCCTGCTCGGCGGGGTCCTCGGCATCGCGCTCGGGCTGGCCGGCGCGTACCTGGTGACCGCCATCAGCCCGACCCTCAGCGCCTCGGTCGCCTCCTCCGGCGGCGGTATGCGCGGCGGCTTCGGCGGGGGCGGTGGCTTCGGCGGCGGTGGCGGCGGCTTCGGTGCCGGGCGGCAGGCCGCGTCGAAGGCCCTGGACATCTCGCTGACCGCACCGGTCTCCCTCTCCACCATCGGGGTGGCCGTGGCACTCGCCGTGGCGGGCGGCCTCATCGCGGGCGGCTTCGGCGGCTGGCGCGCCTCCCGGCTGCGCCCCGCGGACGCCCTGCGCCGCGTCGAGTAGCCACCCACCCCCCGTCCGTACAGCAGGAGTTGAGAGCAGGAGTTGAGAACCGTCCCATGTATGAACTCAGCGGAGTCACCAAGCGCTACCAGCGCGGCAAGAAGACCGTCGACGCGCTCGCCGGAGTCGATCTGACCATCGAGGACGGCGGCCGTCTGGTCATCCAGGGCCCCACCGGGGGCGGGAAATCCACCCTCCTCCAGATGCTCGGCGGCCTGGACCGGCCGACCGCGGGCAGCGTCGTACTCGACGGGGTGGACCTCGGGACGCTCAGCGAGTCCAGGCTCACCAAGGTGCGCGCCGAGAACATCGGCTTCGTCTTCCAGTCCTTCAACCTGATCCCGACCCTCACCGCGCAGGAGAACGTCGAGACCGCGCTCGTCCCGCTCTCCGTCAAGGGCCCCGAGCGGCGCCGGAGGGCCGCCGAGGCGCTGGAGTCCGTGGGGCTGACGGAGCGCTTCGGGCACCTCCCCTCCGAGATGTCCGGCGGCCAGCAGCAGCGTGTCGCCATCGCCCGCGCCCTGGTCAAGAACCCCAAGGTGCTGCTCGCCGACGAGCCCACCGGCAACCTCGACGAGGGGATGCGCGACGAGATCATGGAGGTGCTGGAAGGGCTGTGGAAGGACCACGGGCTGACCTTCGTCATGGTCACCCACGACACCGCCCTCGCCCGCCGCGCCCCGCGCGTCGCCACCATCCGCAAGGGCAAGGTGACGATCACGGAGAACGCGGCGGCGGGCCGGTCGTAGCGGTCACCCGGTGACGGCGGGGTCCGTCTGCCGCGTGCCGGGGCCCCGGGCCGCGAGCAGCCGCAGGATCCCCGCCGACTCCGGGCCCGGTTCGGCACGGAGGGTGAGCGGACCCTGGTCGTGGTCGGCGGGGAGCGTCAGGCAGGCTGGACGGACCACCCCGATTCTGAGGAGAACGTTTCCGGATGACTTTCACCACCGTCGCCGCGTACGCAGCCCCCGCTCCGAAGGCCCCGCTGGAGCGCACCACCGTGCCGCGCCGTCCGGTCGGAGAACACGACGTACTGATCGACATCAAGTTCGCCGGTATCTGCCACTCCGACATCCACCAGGTCCGTGAGGGCTGGGGCAAGGGACTGTTCCCGATGGTCCCCGGCCACGAGATAGCCGGAATCGTCGCCGAGGTCGGTCCGGGCGTCACCAAGTTCGCCGTCGGTGACCGGGTCGGCGTCGGCTGCATGGTCGACTCCTGCCGCGAGTGCGACAACTGCCTGGCGGGCCTGGAGCAGTACTGCGCGAAGGGCAACACCGGCACGTACAACGCCGTCGACAAGCAGGGCGAGCGCACCTACGGCGGGTACTCCACCCACATCGTCGTCGACGAGAACTACACCCTGCGCATCCCCGAGGGCATCGCGCTCGACGTGGCCGCGCCGCTGCTCTGCGCGGGCATCACCACCTACTCGCCGCTCGCCCACTGGAACGCGGGCCCCGGCAAGAAGGTCGCCATCGTCGGCCTGGGCGGCCTCGGACACATGGGCGTCAAGATCGCGCACGCGATGGGCGCCGAGGTGACCGTACTGAGCCAGTCGCTGCGCAAGCAGGAGGACGGGCTGAAGCTGGGCGCCGACCACTACTACGCGACCAGCGACCCCAAGACCTTCGAGGAGCTCAAGGGCTCCCTGGACCTGATCGTCTCCACGGTCTCCGCTCCGCTCCCGCTCGACTCGTACCTGAGCCTGCTGAAGACGGACGGTGCGATGGTCAACGTGGGCGCCCCCGAGGAGCCCGTCTCGCTCAACCTCTTCTCCGTCATCGGCGGACGCAAGACCCTCGCCGGGTCCGGGATCGGTGGTATCCGCGAGACCCAGGAGATGCTGGACTTCTGCGCGGAGCACGGCTTCGGCGCGGAGATCGAGGTGATCGCCGCGGACGGGATCAACGAGGCGTACGAGCGGGTGCTGGCCAGCGATGTCAGGTACCGCTTCGTGATCGACACCGCGACGATCTGACCGCCGGCGATTACTCCTGAGGTAATCGACACGCACGCGCTGTCACGGCAGGCTCTGGCTCACAGCGGTTCGCTCCCGCGAACCGCTGGGCCCGAGCCTGTTGAGGAGGCCCCATGACCGCGTACGCCGTGGCTCATCTGCGTCCTGCCGACCACTTCGCGGAAGACGTCTTCGTCTACCTGGAGAACATCCAGTCGACGCTGGACCCCTTCGGTGGCCACTTCCTGGTGCACGGCGCCCAGTTGGAGGTGCGCGAGGGGAAGTGGCCCGGGACGCTGGTCGTCATCGGTTTCCCCGGGATCGAGGAAGCCCGCGCCTGGTACGACTCCCCGGCCTACCAGGAGCTGCTGCCGCTGCGCACCGGCCACGTGGACGGGGACGCCGTGCTGGTCGAGGGCGTGGCGCCCGGATTCGACGCGGCGGCGAGCGCGGCCCACTACCGGGACGTCGCGCAGCGCATGAACACGGCCTGAACCCGCTTTCCGGGCCCGGCCGCCCGCTCAGTCCGCGAGTGCGCCGTACCCGGAGCCGAGCCGGTACTCGCCGGGGCCCGGTACGGTCAGCCGCGTCCACTCCCCGTGCTCACGCACCGAGGCGCCGCCGCTCGACCGCAGCCAGGGCGAGTACGCGATCCGTACGGTGACCGATCCCGCCCGGGGCATCCGCACCACCAGTTCCGCGTCGTCACCCCGGACGACCGTGCCGGGCGCCTCCACCAGCGGAGTCGCGCCGTCCACCCGGTAGATCCGCCAGTGGGCGTCCCGCCAGACGGGCTTCAGCCAGTGCGGCTCCGACCGTACGAGGGCGGCCTCGCCCTCCGCCGGGCCGTCGGGGCGCCCGTCGTGCAGGACGACGTACCCGACGGCGAACCGGTCCAGCCAGGCCCGGTAGGTGGTGGCGTCGAGCGTCCCGTCGTAGAAGAGCCGCCCGCGCTCGACGTCGAGCTGCCGGTTCCAGCCGCGGGCCGTGTTCACGTACGGGGCCAGCACCGCCGCCTCGCGGTGGTTGCGCGCGGGCACCACCTCGACCCGGGTGCGGTCGGCGTGCAGCCGCTGGAGCTCCCGGACGACTCCGCCCGTGTCGGCGGCCCACGCGGGGACCGCGTCGGAGACCCGCAGGTCGTCCAGGGTCTTGTCGACGAGCCAGTAGCAGTTGAGACCGAGCGCGGCGACCAGCACGAGACGCCGTACGGCGCGGTGTTCGGCGAGTACCGCGACCAGCAGGACCACGGGTCCCACCAGCCCGACGAGCCGCTCGACGTTCGTGCCGATGGGAGAGGGGATGAGATAGGTGAGGACCACCCCGACGCCGTACACCAACGCGGCGTACCGGGTCAGACGGCACCGCGCGGCGGCCACCAGCGCGGCGCAGGCGGCCAGCGGCATCCACAACTTGCCCACGGCCATGGGCTGTTCGCCCTGGAACGGGAAGAGCAGGGTCGTCGCCCCGACCACCAGGAACGGCGGCAGCGCCAGCCGCAGCCCCTTCCGCCACTGCCGGTCCAGCAGATGGGCGCCCGCGACCACCACCAGGAACAGCCCCGCGACCGGGCTGGCCATCGTCGCGAGCGCGGCGCACACCGGCGCACGGACCGGACGCTCCAGCCACAGCACGGCGAGCAGCCCGACGGCCACGCCCACCGCGAAGGTCGTACGCCCGGACGCGACGTTGCACCAGAGGGCGAGCGCGCCGAGCACCGCGGGCGCGAGTGACCACCGCACCCCGGTGCGCGCGACGAGACACGACAGCACCCAGGTCCCGCCGAGCCCGGCCAGCACGGACACCGTCCGGGTGCCGAACCAGGCCATGAGGTACGGCGTCAGCAGGCTGTAGTTGGCGGTGTGCGCCCCGCCGTACCAGAACAGGTTGTACGCCGAACCAGGATGCCGGGAGGCGAACCCGGCCCAGGCGAGCTGGGCGGCCAGATCCCCGCCGCCGGTGGCCAGTACGGCCGCCCACAGCACGTACAGCGGGAGGACGCAGCCGGTGGCCACGGCCGGTACGAACCACCAGGCGGTGGTCGCCGCCGACCGTGCGGTTCCCTCGGCGCGCGGCCGGACGCTCTCACTGATCCCCACGGGGAAACCCTAACGGCCTCCCCTTGCGCTCCCGCGCGACGGGCGACGGGCGACGGGCGACGTGCAATGGGCGACGGGCGACGGGCGAACAGCCCGCGGCTGCCGCCCGTCGCATGGGAATCACCCGCGGGAGTCACTCCGCGGCTGCGGCGCTCCCCGCCGTCCAGGCCGACCAGCTCATGTTCCAGCCGTTCAGGCCGTTGTCCGGGGAGACCTTGCCGCCACCGGTCGAGTTCTTGACGATCACGACGTCGCCGACCAGCGAATTGCTGTAGAACCACCCGGCCGGGGTGGAGGTGTTCGTGCCGCCCTGGGCGTCGTGCATCCCGATGCAGCCGTGGCTGGTGGCCGCGGAGCCGAAAGTACCCGTCGACGCCCAGTAGTTGCCGTGGATGAACGTGCCCGAGTTGGTCAGCCGCTGGGCGTGCGGGACGTCGGGGATGTTGTACTCGTCGCCGAGCCCGACCGTCGTGCTGTCCATCTTGGTCTGCTGGAACTGCTCCGAGATCACCATCGTGCCGTTGTACGTGCCGTGGCCCGAGGAGCCGGTGGAGACCGGGATGGTCTTGGACGGGCTCCCGGCCCGTTCCACGGTCATCATCTGCTTCGCCGCGTCCACGGTGGAGATCTGCGAACGGCCGACGGTGAAGGAGAAGGTCCGGTCCTGGACCCCGTACACACCGGGGGAGACCTCGACGCCGTCCAGGTTCAGGGCCACCCGCACCGTGGTACCGGGCTTCCAGTAGCTCTGCGGACGGAAGTCGATCCGCTGATCGCCGAACCAGTGCCCGACGGCCAGCTGGTCGTTGCTGGAGGTGATGGCGACGGCGGATTCGACGGCCTTCTTGTTCTTCACGGGCTTGTCGAGCTTGAAGGAGACCTCCATCCCGACCCCGACCGTGGTGTGGTCGTCCGGCGTGTAGAAGGCGATCACCGAGTCGGCCTGGGACACGGTGGTGAAGTGCGAGGTCTTGGTCTCGGTCTTGCCGCTCTTGTCCTTCGCCTGGGCGACGAGGACGTACGGCGTCCCACGGGTCAGTTCGTGGCCGGCCTTCCAGGACGTCTGCGCGGCGGACATCTTGCCGGGCATGGCCTTGCCGCTGCTCTCGTTGGTCAGGGTGACCGAGGTCAGAGCACCTTCGGCCACGGCCGCCGTGACCGCGCCGACGCTGACTCCGACGTGCATGGCGCCGTCCTTCGGAGTGATGACGAGCTGCGCGCGGGGCGCGCTGCTGGGCAGCGCCGACTTCGTACTGCCCCCGCCGCCGCCCGCGCCGCCCGAACCGCCGGAACAGGCGGCGAGCGCCAGTACTCCGGCAGTGACCAGGGCCAGCGGGGCGGCCAGACGGCTCCGGCGGTACCAGGCGCTCCGGGGGTTTCGCGAACTCGGTGAGCGCCGCGAGCCCCGAGGGCTCCGATGACGGCTGATGGATATCAAGGCTTCCGCCTCCACTGCACGAGGAAGGGCCGGGTGGATTGCCCGACCTTGTGACGACAAGTCCTTTCTGCAGTGTGCAACAGCGAACCCGGACCGACACCTCCGGATCCGCTGTCCTCGTCCTCGTCAGATCTCTGCCGGACGCCCGTCCGTGAGGCCGTTCAGGCCAGCGCCAGGAAGAGATTCTCCAGCTCGGCCTCGGTGAGCGGGGGCGTTTCGCCATCGGCCGTGTTGATGCAGTCCCGCATCCCGGAGGCGATGATCTTGAATCCGGCGCGGTCCAGGGCGCGGGAGACGGCGGCCAGTTGGGTGACCACGTCCTTGCAGTCCCGGCCCGCCTCGATCATCGCGATGACCCCGGCCAGCTGGCCCTGGGCACGACGCAGCCGGTTGAGTACGGGGGTCATCTTCTCCGGATCGGCGCTCACGGTCTCTTCTCCTTCTCTCCGGTACTTCTCTGATGCTGCGTTCGGGCTCCGGCCGGGTGCTCAGGCCGGGTGCTCAGGCCGCGTGTTCCGGCCGGGTGTTCCGGCCGGGTGCTCCGGGCTTCCGTGATCCGGCCTCGTGCTCCGCTCAGCCGCGCAGCGCGCGCCGGGCGGAGTCCAGCGCCGTGGGCTGCGGCCGGTTGAACGGGAGCTTGCCGAGGACGGCGGCCATGCCGCAGGTGTTGCTGAGGCCCGAGTAGACCAGCCCCGACGCCACCCCGGCCGACAGCAGCCTGGCACGTGGTGAACGCACCCCGGTCACCAGCCCGAGCAGAACCAGCGCGCCCGCCGCGAAGCGGACCTGGCGGTCCATCGCCCAGACGGCACGTCCGCTGTGCGGCGCCGTGTCCAGCGGCAGCCCGGCCGCGCGCCACGCGTGGGTCCCGCCCGCCACACCGACGGCCGTCACACCGGCGGCGGCCAGCCGCGCGCAGGCGGTGGCCGACCGCTGTCCCGCCGCGCACACGACGATCAGGTCCCGCCCGGCAGCGGCCTCGCGCAGTTCCGGCAGGAGGGTTTCCAGGGCGTCCAGCGGAACGCTGATCGCGCCGGGCAGGTGACCGGCGGCGTACTCGGCCGGTGCGCGGACATCGACGACGAGCGTGCCGACGGCGTCGCGGGCGTTCAGCTCGGCGGGGGTGAGGGTCGGGGTGGTGCTCTCGGTCATGAGGGGGCTCCGGGGGTGCGGGGTTACGGGGTTCGGGTTACGAGGGTTCGAGGGTTCGGGGGACCGGGGCCCGGTGTTCAGGCGGCAGCCTGACCCGCGGACCAGGTCGCGTAGCCGCCGTCCAGATTGGCGGCGTTCCGGCCCAGCCCGGCGAGCAGCCGCTGGGCGGTGTGGCCGCGCAGCCCCACCTGGCAGTGCACGATCAGCTCGCCGTCCGGCAGTTCGGCCGCCCGGTCGCGCAGTTCGTCCAGGGGGATGTTGACGGCGCCGGGGATCGCGCCGCGGGCGTGCTCGGCGCGGGTGCGTACGTCCACCAGTGCGGCGACCGGCCCGACTGCTCCGTCCGTGCCCAGCTCGTGCCACTGCACGGTGCGGACCGTACCGGTCGCCAGGTTCTCGGCGATCATGCCCGCCATGTTCACCGGGTCCTTGGCGGAACCGTACGGAGGGGCGTACGCGAGCTCCAGATCGGCGAGAGCGGGGGCGGTCAGACCACCTGCCATCGCGGTGGCGATGACATCGATCCGCTTGTCGACGCCGTCCGAGCCGACCGCCTGGGCGCCGAGGATGCGCTGGTCGCGCGGGTCGAAGAGCAGCTTGAGCGCGATGGGGGAGGCGCCGGGGTAATAACCGGCGTGCGAGCCGGGGTGCAGATGCACCGCCTGATAGGGGTGGCCGGCCGCGCGCAGCCGCTTCTCGTTCCAGCCCGTCGCCGCGGCCGTCAGGTCGAAGACCCGCACCACCGCGGTCGAGGTCGCGGGCCCGGCGGCCACCTCACGCCCGGCGATGGCGTCCGCGACGAGCCGGCCGTGCCGGTTGGCGAGATTCGCCAGCGGTACGAGGACGGGCTCGCCGGTCAGCGCGTCACGCTTCTCGGCCGCGTCCCCGACCGCGTAGATCTCCGGGTCGCTGGTACGCCCCGAGGCGTCCACCGCGATGCCGCCGCGCGGCCCGGTCTCCAGACCCGCGGCGCGGGCGAGCGAGGACTCGGGCCTCACCCCGATGGACAGCAGGACGAGGTCGGCCGCCAGGGTGCGGCCGTCGGCGAGGACGACGGAGTCGGGCAGTACCTCGGCCGGCTGGGCGCCCAGTTCCACCCGTACGCCGTGCTCCCGCAGCCGGGCGGCGACCGGGGCGGCCATCTCCGGGTCGAGCGGCGGCAGCACCTGCCCGGCCAGCTCGACGAGAGTGACGTCGAGCCCGCGCTCGCGCAGGTTCTCGGCGGCCTCGACCCCGATGAAGCCGCCGCCCACGACGACGGCCGTGCGGACGCCCCCGTCGAGCAGCTCGGCGATCCGGTCCGCGTCGGTCACGTCCCGCAGCGTGCGGGCGCGCTCGATGCCCGGCAGGTCGGGGACGAAGGGGCGGGCGCCGGGGCTGAGGACCAGCCGGTCGAAGGACTCCTCGTACTCCCGGCCGCTCACCGTCTCGCGCACCCGGACGGTACGGGCGGCGCGGTCCACGGCCAGCGCCTCGTGCCGTACGCGCACATCGATCCGGAAGCGGGCATCGAGGGACTCGGGGGTCTGGAGCAGCAGGGCGTCGCGCTCGTCGATGGCGCCGCCGAGGTAGTACGGAAGGCCGCAGTTGGCGTAGCTGACGTGCTCGCCGCGCTCCAGCACGACGATCTCCGCCGTCTCGTCGAGGCGGCGGAGCCGGGTGGCAGCGGACATCCCGCCTGCCACGCCTCCGATGACTATGACCTTCATGTATCTGCTCCCGAACTGTCCGTAAGTGTCTGTTTCACATCGCTTCGATGCGCTTCGATACCCCCCGGGGTTTACTCATCCACCGTAACAGAGATGCCCCAGGGGGTATTTTCCGAGCCGGAGAGGCGTCGCCGGAGAGCCGGGAAGCCGGAGTCCCACGACGTCTCGGCCGACGTCGTCGTGTCGGCCCGCCGTCTGACGGAGATCGCCCGCTCCCTCGGCCTTACGGGTACGGTCCGGGTGGGGCTGGCTTGTCTCACAGACGCGTTGAGCGCCATCGGCGACCCCGTGGTCCGGTTCGACCTGCTCGGCCCCGGCCAGCGGGCCCTGCTCACGGGCCTGCCGACGGCGGTCGCCGAGCCGGACCCGGCCCACCGGCATCTGCTGATGTCGGTGAAACCGCTGCTGTGAGCGGGGAGTTGACGACGCAGCCACCCGCCCCCGGCCCTCGGTAGGGTGCGGGAATGATCGACGTGCCGACGGATTTCGTACGGAGCACCATCACCAGGGAAGGCGAACGGGGCCGGGCCTGGACCGCCTCCCTGCCGGGCCTGACCGGTGAACTCCTGGAACGCTGGGAGTGCGCGGTGTCCGGCCCGGTGATGCACGGCCAGGTCGGGATCGTCGTACCGGTCCTGCGCGCCGACCGGAGCCGCGCGGTCCTGAAGATCTCGTTCCCGCACCCCGGCAACGTGCACGAGCCGGACGCCCTCGCGGCATGGGCCGGGCGCGGCGCCGTACGCCTCCACGCACGGGACGACGCCCGCTTCGCGATGCTGCTGGAACAGGCGGAACCAGAGACGCTTGCCGGTCTCGGCGACATGGACACGGCCCTGACGGAGGCCGGACGGCTGGTCCGCGAGTTGGCGATCCCCGCACCGGCCGCGCTGCCGGGGCTCGCGGACCGGATGCCGGAATGGGAGTCCCGACTACGCGCTGAATCCGCCGAGTCGGCCGCGCTCCTGCCTCGCCGGGCGGTACAGGCGGCTGTGGCGACCTTCCGCGACCTCGGACGCGAGCAACCGCGCATCCTGCTGCACGGGGACCTGCACTACGACAACATCCTGCGCGCGGAGCGCGAACCCTGGCTGGTCACCGACCCGAAGGGCTACGCGGGCGACCCGGCGAGCGAGGCCTTCACCCTGATCCGCACCCGGCTGGGCGCCCTGCTCACCGCGAGCGACCCGGGGGCAGCGGTACGCCGCAGCCTCGACATCTTCGCCGACGCCGCCGGGCTCGACCGCGTCCGCGTCCACCGCTGGACCCAGGCCCGCGCGGTGCTGGCGGTGTTCCGGGGCAGGGAGTACGGCGACCCCGGGTGGCTGATCGAGGCGACGGCGCGCGTGGCGGGACTGCTGACCTGACCTGACCGAGCTGCTGCTGACTCAGCCGTCCGCCTCCCCACCCTCAGGCGCGGAGAGCGGCGTCCAGCTCGCGAATGAGCTCCCCCACACGCCCGCCCCCGGGAGGCGCGGCGGGCAGCCGGCCGAGCACCGCAGTGACCGCTGCCGGTGCGTGATGACGTGCCCATTCAAGGGTCCGCGCAGCGACACACGGGTCGTCTCCGGCTGCCAACTCTTCTGCTCGTGCCGCATGCGCTGCCGCGCCGAGAATGTGCTTCACCTGATGAGCGCTTGCCTTGGGATGAAGGTATGCCGCAGCCGCCGCATGGCTCGCCGCCCGCGCCGCGTCGACCGCAGCGGGTGCAGCGGCTTCTCGTGCCGCTCTGTACGCCGCCCAGGCGCTCTGCCGCAGAGCGCTTGTACGCAGACCGCCCCCGGCGAAAGCGTCTGCCGCGTCGATGGCGTCACGAGGGCGCGTGTCAGTAGGAAGCCTCTGCTCGAAGATCGACAGCACCCTGCGGGCACCCTCAGCCGCGTAACCCGCGATCTCGCGAAGTTCGTGTTCGGTGAGCTCGATCTTGTCTGCGTCGGTCGGCACGGCTCAATCCTGCCGCAGACCAGCAGATCCGTTACAGACTTACTTGCCCACTTCCGGCGCCGGCGCAATCCCCGCCGGGCAGGCGGAGGTTCAGCCGTCCGCCCTGGCCACACCGATCGGGCAGGAAACGCCCGTCCCGCCGATGCCGCAGTAGCCCGCGGGGTTCTTGTCCAGGTACTGCTGGTGGTGCGGTTCCGCGGCGTAGAACTCGCGGCCCTCCGCGGGCAGGATCTCCGTCGTGATCGTGCCGTACCCCGACCCGGTCAGGACCTGCTGGTACGCCGCGCGGGACGCCGCTGCTGTCTCCGCCTGCGCCGGCGAGTGCGTGTAGATCGCCGAGCGGTACTGGGTGCCGACGTCGTTGCCCTGGCGGAAGCCCTGGGTCGGGTCGTGGGACTCCCAGAAGGTCTTCACGAGGGTGGCGTACGGGACGACCTGCGGGTCGAAGACCACGCGGACCGCCTCGGTGTGGCCGGTCAGGCCCGAGCAGACCTCTTCGTACGCCGGGTTCACCGTGGAGCCGCCCTGGTAGCCGACCAGCGTCGTCCAGACGCCCTCGGTCTGCCAGAAGATGCGCTCGGCGCCCCAGAAACAGCCCAGGGCGAAGTCCGCGACCTCCAGACCTTCGGGGTACGGGCCGGCCAGCGGGTTGCCCAGGACCGTGTGGTGGTCGGGCAGCTCGAACTCCGGGGTGGCGCGGCCCTTCAGGGCCTGCTCCGGCGTGGGGAGCTGGGGGGTGCGGTTCAGGAACATCGGCTGCGGCTCCTCGGGGAGTACGGGTACAACCCGTGCAACGTTCCGGACCCGGTCAGGATTCCTGCCGGTCGTCGTGGGCCGTCGATCCCGCCGCCGGGCGGTCCATGACGCGGTCCGGGTCGGTGACGCGGTCCGGGTCGGTGACGCGGTCCAGGTACGCGGCCGTCTTCCGCCGGGTCCGGAACCAGAAGTAGACGCCGAGGCCGATCAGGATCAGCGGGATGAGGCGAGTCATGGGAGCTCCCGTCGGGGTGGACGGCCAGCGTACTCAGCCCGGAGAGCGTCCCGGGGAGCAGCCGGAGAGCAGCCCGGGGAGCAGCCGGAGAGCAACCAGGGGATCAGGCCGCAGAGCAGCCCGGGGACCACTCACCGGCCCCGGCTCAGGCCCCGGCCCCGGCTCAGGCCCCGGCTCAGGCCCCGGCCCCGGCTCAGGCCCCGGCCCCGGCTCAGGCCCCGGCCCCGGCCCCGGCTCAGTGCGGCAGCGTGGCCGGACTGCCGCCGTTCGCCTCGTACCCCGCGACCGCCAGCGCCCGGTACACCGCGTACTCCGCCGCCGGATCCGCACCCAGCGTCCACGGCAGCGCGCCCACATGACCGTCTATGCGGACCAGCTGGTTCATCGCCTCCGACCAGCGCTCGGAGCGGACGAGGAAGAAGACCAGCAGATGGCGTACGTGCGCGAGCACCGGGTCGTCGGCGCGCGCCGTGTGCACCGCGTGCAGTGCGCCTTCCACCGCCCGGGTCACCGACTCGCTCCGGTAGAAGCTCCGCACCATGTTGACCTCGGGCAGGTGCTCGTACAGCGCGAAGAGGGGCAGCGCGGCGAGCAGCGAACCGCGCGGCGCGCGGGCCGCCGCCGCGTGGGCGAACTCGTCGGCCCGCGCGCGGGAGCCGTGCCACTTCTCGCACCAGTAGTGCAGCGCGGCGAGGTGCGCCCCCATGTGCTCGGGCGCGCGGTCGATCACCTTGGCCCACACCTCTTCGAACTGCGGCTCCGGATAGGCGAGTCCGCGGCCGACGGCCAGCTCCACGATGTACGGAATCGGGTCGCCCGGTGCGAGCAGCGCCGCCTCACCGCAGACCGTGTGCGCCTCCTCCAGGATGATCCGGAAGTCGTCCGTCCCGGCCGTCGAGGACCGCCAGGCCTGCTGGATCAGGAACTCGGCGTGGATCTGGGCCGCGCCCGCGTCCTTCGGGGACTCCGAGCGCCACTTGCGGAGCCAGGCCCCGCCGACGCCGGGCCGCTGTGCCAGTTCCAGCGAGGCCGCCCCGGCGAAGGCCTGCACCCGCTGCCAGCGCTGCTCGCCGGACTTCGGCGTACCGGCGAGCAGCTGGGCCGCGGGGCGCCAGTCCTGGGTGCGCTGCACCAGGGCGAGGACGTCCAGCAGATCCTGGTCGGGGCCGGGCAGCCGCACGTCCAGTTCCTCCTGGCGCAGGAATCCGTAGTCGTCGGGGTCCGCGGCGTCCGGGGAACCGGGCAGCACCTGCCGGATACCGCCGCGGGAGCGCAGCACGATCGGGCTGAGCACGGCCGTGAACATGCACACCGCGAGCAGGATCCAGAGAATCTCCATGTCCCCAGCGAACCAGACACCACGGGCCTCTGACCACTACGCTCGGTGCCCATGAGCGACGAGCACAGCGTGCACCGCAGTTTCGAGACCCTCGCCATTCACGCAGGCAACACCGCGGACCCCCTGACGGGCGCGGTCGTACCCCCGATCTACCAGGTCTCCACGTACAAGCAGGACGGGGTGGGCGGACTGCGCGGGGGCTACGAGTACAGCCGCAGCGGCAACCCCACCCGTACCGCACTCGAAGAGAACCTGGCGGCCCTGGAAGGCGGGCGGCGCGGGCTCGCCTTCGCCTCCGGGCTCGCCGCCGAGGACTGCCTGCTGCGTACGCTGCTCGCGCCGGGTGACCATGTGGTCATCCCGAACGACGCGTACGGCGGCACCTTCCGGCTCTTCTCGAAGGTCGTGTCCCGGTGGGGCGTGGAATGGTCCGTCGCCGACACCTCGGACCCGGCGGCGGTACGGGCCGCGGTCACCCCGCGTACCAAGGTGATCTGGGTGGAGACGCCCTCCAACCCGCTCCTGGGGATCACCGACATCGCGGCCGTCGCGGACGTGGCGCGGACCGCGGGCGCCAAGCTCGTCGTGGACAACACCTTCGCGAGCCCCTACCTCCAGCAGCCGCTGGCGCTCGGCGCGGACGTCGTCGTGCACTCGACGACCAAGTACATGGGCGGGCACTCGGACGTCGTGGGCGGTGCGCTGATCGCCAACTCCGATGAGATCGCCGAGGAGTTGGCGTACCACCAGAACGCGATGGGTGCGGTCGCCGGGCCGTTCGACGCGTGGCTGGTGCTGCGGGGGATCAAGACCCTCGCTGTACGGATGGACCGGCACAGCGAGAACGCGGCGCGGATCGCGGAGATGCTGACCCGGCACCCCAAGGTGACGAACGTCCTCTTCCCCGGTCTGCCCGAGCACCCGGGGCACGAGATCGCGGCCAAGCAGATGCGGACGTTCGGCGGCATGGTGTCGTTCCAGGTCGCGGGCGGCGAGCAGGCGGCGGTCGAGGTCTGCAACCGCGCCGAACTGTTCACCCTGGGTGAGTCGCTGGGCGGGGTGGAGTCGCTGGTGGAGCACCCGGGACGGATGACGCACGCCTCCGCGGCGGGCTCGGCGCTGGAGGTCCCGGCGGATCTGGTGCGGCTGTCCGTGGGGATCGAGTCGGGCGACGACCTGATGGCGGATCTTCAGCAGGCGCTGGGCTGACCCTCCCGGTCGGAATCAGCTGGGCCGACCCTCCCGGTCAGAATCAGCTGGGCTGACCCTCCCCGTCAGAACCAGCTGGGCCGACCCTCCCGTCAGAACCAGCTGGGCCGACCCTCCCGGTCGGGCGCTGGGCCGACCCTCCCGTCAGAACCCCTCCACCGGCGGCGTCGTCCGGACCGGTGGAGGGGCCCACGGGTGGGTCACCGCGGCCCACACCACGAACACCACCAGCCCCGCTGTCAGCAGCAGCCACAGCAGTCTGCGGCCCGCGGTGCGACGGCGCCGCATTCTCGTGCCGCGTACCGTCGCCCTGGCCACCAGGTCCGCCGGGACCAGCGGATGCGGGCCCTCCAGCATCCGGCGGACCACGTCCTCCTTGCGGTCCGGACGGTTCACGGCTTCGCTGCCTCGGGGAGGCGCGGCGCGGGCCGTCGGGGCGTGCGGTGCATGGCCGCCGTCGCGCGGGCGCAGATCGCGCGGACCCGTTCCTCCGGAAGTCCGACGAGCGCCGCGGTCTGTTCCTCGGCGACCCCCTCGTACAGCCGGAGCACGAGGATGAGACGTTCCTGCGGGGTCAGCCGCGCCAGTACACCGTCACCCGGCCGCGTCACCCGGCCCACCCGGTTCACCCGGCCCACCCGGTTCACCCGGCCCGCCCGGTTCAGCCAGTGCGCCCGGCCCGTCCCGAGCGGGCGGTGGTGGCGCCAGGCGCTGTGCGCGAAGCGGGACGCCAGTTCCTGACGGGTGCGGTCGTACGGGTCCTCGCCGCGCAGCCGGTCCCAGCGCGCGTACGTGAGCGAGAGGGCGGCCAGCAGCAGCCGTCGCGCCCGTGGGTTGTCATCGACGGGCTCGGCCGTCAGCAGGGTCGCGGCATGCAGGAGCCGTCCGGCCGCGCCCGCGACGAAAGCCTCGAACTCCTGGGCACGGCTACGTTCCCGGGCTGCCGTCCGCTGGTGCGCAGGCTGCTGCACAGTGCCTCCCTGGTCTCATCCGAGAATCTGAGAACAGGTCGGCACCCCCGGTCAAGAGGTCGGCGTACCGGGGTCCTGCGGTCCCGCGGTGCGGGCGGAGAGCGCCGAGTTGAAACGGGTGAGCAGCGTGCAGAAGGTCTCCCGGTCGTCCTGCGACCAGCCGTCCGTGACCTGCGCCATCAGTGCGCGGCGCGAGGAACGCACCTCTTCCAGGCGGCTCTCGCCGCGCGGGGAGAGCTGCAGGACGACCGCCCGGCCGTCCTCGGGGTGCGAAGTGCGCTTGACCAGGCCGGTGTCGACGAGCGGGGCGACCTGACGGGTCACCGTCGAGGAGTCGATGCCCATGCCCGCGGCGAGCGCCTTGACCCCCATCGGGCCTTCGCGGTCCAGCCGGTTGAGCAGCAGGTAGGCGGCGCGGTCCATCGAGTTGCGGACCTGACCGACGCCCCCGAGCCGGGTCTGCTCGGCACGGCGGGCGAAGAGGGCCACCTGGTGCTGGAGAACATCGAGGAAGCCTGGGTCAAGATCGGAAGTCATGTCCTGAGAAAGGGGCATGGCCGGGGGCTCTCTTCGTGCGAGGGGCGGACAGTGGGGGACAGAGTACGCGGCCCGGCGCGGACCCGTACCGGCGCTGCGTCAACCTGTTGCCCGACATGTCGGCCCCGCCGGGCTCGGGCGGCCCGGTGGCCGTCGAGCTGCGAGACTTGCCGGTATGAGCTTCGGTACGTCACGCCCCCTGCCGCCACTGATCCTTGATGACGTCCTCGGAGCGCAGAAGATGCTCTCCGGGGTGTCGCGCACCACCCCGATCGAGGGCAGCAGGCACCTCTCCGCACTGGTCGGATCCCCGGTCCGGTTCAAGTGCGAGAACCTCCAGCGGACGGGTTCGTTCAAATTGCGCGGTGCGTACGTCCGGATCTCCGGGCTGACCCCGGAGGAGCGCGCCGCCGGGGTGGTCGCGGCGAGTGCGGGCAACCACGCGCAGGGTGTCGCGCTGGCCTCGTCCCTTCTCGGTGTGCGGTCCACGGTCTTCATGCCGCTGGGCGCCCCGCTGCCGAAGGTCGCGGCGACGCGTGAGTACGGCGCGGAGGTGCGGCTGCACGGCCACGTCGTCGACGAGACCCTCGCCGCCGCGCAGGAGTACGCGCAGCGGACCGGAGCCGTCTTCATCCACCCCTTCGACCACGCCGACATCATCGCCGGGCAGGGCACGGTGGGCCTGGAGATCCTGGAGCAGTGCCCGGAGGTGCGGACGATCGTCGTCGGCATCGGCGGCGGCGGTCTGGCCGCGGGGATCGCGGTGGCGGTGAAGGCGCTCCGGCCGGACGTGAAGGTCGTCGGCGTGCAGGCGGCGGGGTCCGCCGCCTATCCGCCCTCGCTCGCCGCGGGCCGTCCGGTGTCCATCGAGGCGCCGGTGACGATGGCCGACGGCATCAAGGTGGGCCGCCCGGGAGACGTCCCGTTCGGGATCATCAAGGAGCTGGTCGACGAGGTCCGTACGGTCTCGGAGGACGAGCTGTCCAGCGCCCTGCTGCTCTGTCTGGAGCGGGCGAAGATGGTGGTCGAGCCGGCCGGGGCGAGCCCGGTGGCGGCGCTGCTGAGCGATCCGGGGTCCTTCGAGGGGCCGGTGGTGGCGGTCCTGTCGGGCGGCAACGTGGACCCCCTGCTGATACAGCGCATCCTCACGCACGGCCTGGCCGCCGCGGGCCGTTACCTCTCGCTGCGGCTGCGGCTGACGGACCGTCCCGGCGCGCTCGCGACCCTGCTCGGGGTGCTGTCGGTGGTGGACGCCAATGTCCTGGACGTCAGTCACGTACGGACCGATCCCCGGCTCGGGCTCACCGAGGCGGAGGTGGAGCTGCACCTGGAGACCAAGGGTCCGCAGCACTGCGTCGAGGTGGGTGCGGCGCTGCGGGACGCGGGTTACACCGTCATCGGGTAGCCCTGCCCGGTCATCGGGTAGCGCCCCGCGGCAGCCGCTCGGGCAGCAGCCCGAGTGGTCCCGTACACGAGCGGAGAACCCCCTGCACATACGCGATACATCGCGATAGAGTGCGTGGGTCGCGATCCGTGGCGCCGTCTTGAGGGGCGAAGCGGTCGTCGCAAACCTACGATGTGTGCAGAAATCGCCTGGAAATCACCCAGAACGCACCCATGCGGGGGGAACCCATATGCCTGGCGCCATTTACGCCGAAGGCCTGGTCAAGACCTTCGGTGACGTACGCGCACTCGACGGCGTGGACCTCGATGTCCCGGAAGGAACGGTTCTGGGCCTGCTCGGGCCCAACGGCGCCGGCAAGACCACAGCCGTACGCGTCCTGACGACCCTCCTGCAGCCGGACAGCGGGAAGGCGTTCGTCGCCGGGATCGACGTGCTCAAGCACCCCACGGAAGTGCGCCGGTCCATGGGCCTCTCCGGCCAGTTCGCCGCCGTCGACGAATACCTCACCGGCCGCGAGAACCTCCAGATGGTCGGCCAGCTGTACCAGATGTCCGGCCGCGCGGCGAAGAAGCGTGCGGTCGAACTGCTCGACCGGTTCCACCTCGCCGACGCGGCCGACCGCCCGGCCAAGACGTACTCCGGGGGCATGCGGCGGCGTCTCGACCTCGCCGCCGCGCTCGTCGTCCAGCCGCCCGTGATGTTCATGGACGAGCCGACCACCGGCCTCGACCCGCGCAACCGGCAGCAGCTGTGGGAGGTCATCGAGGAACTCGTCGCGGGCGGCACGACACTGCTGCTCACCACCCAGTACCTCGAAGAGGCCGACCACCTGGCCCACGACATCTGCGTCATCGACCACGGCAAGGTCATCGCCCGCGGGACCTCGGACCAGCTCAAGGCGCGCACCGGCGGCGAGCGGGTGGAGGTCGTCGTGCACCAGCGCGACCAGATCGGCCCCGCCAGGGAGGTGCTGACCGCGCTCGGCACGGGCGAGGTCGCCGTCGCCCAGCACACCCGCAAGCTCACCGTCCCGGTCTCCGGCGGCGCCAGGCTGCTCGCCGAAGTCATCAGGGACCTGGACGCGCGCGGTGTCGAGATCGACGACATCGGACTGCGCAGGCCCACCCTCGACGACGTGTTCCTCTCCCTGACCGGCCACGTCGCCGAGGTTCCCGAGAACGGCACCGAGAACGGCACCGAGAACGTCACGGACACCGCACAGGAGGCCGGCAAGTGACCGCAGCCACGGACACCGCACCCAACCCGGCGGCCCCCCGGCCGCGCGGCGGCATCACGCAGTCGGTCAGCGACTCCCTGGTCATCGCGAAGCGCAATCTGATCCGGATGACCCGGATCCCCGAGATCGTGGTCTTCGGCCTGGTCCAGCCGATCATGTTCGTGGTGCTCTTCAGCTACGTCTTCGGCGGGTCCCTGGTCGTCAACGGCTCCACCAGCGCCGTCGGTTACCGCAACTTCCTGATGGCGGGCATCTTCGCGCAGACCGTCACCTTCGCCACGGCCGGTGCCGGGGCGGGCATCGCCGACGACATGCACAAGGGCCTCATCGACCGGTTCCGCTCGCTGCCGATGGCCCGCGGCGCGGTGCTCACCGGACGGACGATCGCCGACCTGGTCCAGACGGCGCTCACCCTGGTGGTGCTGGCGATCGTCGCCCTGCTGGTCGGCTGGCGCACCCACGAGAACATCGGGAAGGTCCTCGGCGGCTTCGGGCTGCTGCTTCTGCTGGGGTACGCGTTCTCCTGGATCGGCGCGCTGATCGGCCTCTCGGTCCGCACGCCGGAAGCGGCCACCTCCGGGGGGCTCGTCTGGCTCTTCCCGGTGACCTTCGTCTCGAACGCGTTCGTGTCGACGGAGATGATGCCCGGCTGGCTCCAGCCGATCGCGGAGTGGAACCCCTTCAGCGCGACCGTCCAGGCCTGCCGGGTGCTCTTCGGCAACCCGGGCGTGTCGACGTCGGACGCCTGGCCCATGCAGCACCCCGTATGGGCCTCGCTGCTCTGGTCGCTGCTCATCTTTGTGGTCTTCCGCACACTGGCGGTCCGCAAGTACCGCTCGGCGACGGCCTGACCGTCCGGCGGGAACGGGAGAGCCCCCGTCGCGAGCGATACGCGCCGGGGGCTCTCCGCACAGCTGGTTCAGCCCGTTCAGCTGATTCAGCCGGTTCAGCCCTTGAAGGGCTCGGCCTTGAGGATCTTCACCGTGGCGGTCTTGCCGTTCGGCAGCTCGTACTCGGCGTTCTCGCCGACCTTCTTGCCGATCACGCCGGTGCCGAGCGGGGACTGGGGGGAGTACGTCTCGAAGTCCGAGCTGGCGTACTCGCGGGAGGCGAGCAGGAAGGTCATCGTGTCGTCCTCGTCGCCGTCGAAGGCGATCGTCACGACCATGCCGGGAGCGGCTTCGCCGGAGGTCGCGGGGGCCTCGCCGACCTTCGCGTGTTCGAGCAGCTGGGTCAGCTGGCGTACGCGCAGCTCCTGCTTGCCCTGCTCCTCCTTGGCCGCGTGGTACCCGCCGTTCTCGCGCAGGTCACCCTCCTCGCGGGCCGCCGCGATCTTGGTGACGATCTCCGAGCGTGCGGGACCCGACAGATACTCCAGCTCAGCCTTCAGCTGGTTGTACGCCTCCTGGGTCAGCCAGGTGACGTTTTCGCTGGTCTGGGTCACTGGTGCTCCTCGTAGGTACCGGAAATACAAAGCATCGCCCTACCCAGAAGGATGTGCCTCCAGGGGCGGGCGAAACCACGAGCCTAACAATTCCGGCGCGGAAGGGGGAGGAGGTAACGGGTGCGGTCCGTGGCGGCGGCCGTCGGCCGGGGTCAGGAGCCGGTCTGGCAGCCGACCAGCTCGACGCTGGTCGCCCGTGCGGTGGTCCGTACCGTGATCACCTGGTCGATCCGCTTCTCGCGCTGGTCGAACCGGGCGTCCTTGCGGCCGACCTCGTCGCCGTCGGTCTCCCGCAGGCGCAGCGTGCAGGTGCCGTGGACGTTCGCGTCCTTGCGCACTTCGAGGTGGACGTCGACGGCGTGGTCCGAGGCGATGTCCCAGCTGATGACCTCACCGCTGATCGACTTCCCGCCGATGGACTGGTAACCGAACCAGCCGACGACCACGAGCGCCACGGCGCCGAGCACCGCGCCGATGACCTTCAGCTTGCGGTCCGCGCGCTGGTCCGCGGAGCCGCCGTAGCGGCCCGCGGGGAGCTGTTCGCCTACCGCCGTCATGATCGTTCCTCCAGTGCAGGGGAATCCCGGAATTTTCCGGCCCCTCAGTCGGTCACTATAGAAGCCGCCGATTGCGACGAATCACTGAGGATCCTGTCTTGACTGAGCAGCTTCGCCTGATGGCCGTCCACGCCCACCCCGACGACGAGTCGAGCAAGGGTGCGGCGACCATGGCCAAGTACGTGTCCGAGGGGGTGGACGTGCTGGTCGTGACCTGCACCGGAGGCGAGCGCGGCTCCATCCTCAATCCGAAACTGCAGGGTGACTCCTACATCGAGGAGCACATCCACGAAGTCCGCAAGAAAGAGATGGACGAGGCACGCGAGATCCTCGGCGTCGGCCAGGCCTGGCTGGGCTTCGTCGACTCGGGTCTGCCCGAGGGCGACCCGCTGCCGCCGCTGCCCGAAGGCTGCTTCGCGCTGGAGGACGTCGACGTCGCCGCGGGACGGCTGGTGAAGCTGATCCGTGAATTCCGGCCGCAGGTCGTCACGACGTACGACGAGAACGGCGGATACCCGCACCCCGACCACATCATGACCCACCAGATCTCGATGGTGGCGTTCGATGCCGCGGCGGACACCGAGAAGTACCCCGAGGCGGAGTTCGGCCCGGCCTTCCAGCCGCAGAAGCTCTACTACAACCAGGGCTTCAACAAGCCCCGCACGGTGGCGCTGCACGAGGCGCTGCTGGCGCGCGGCATGGAGTCGCCGTACGCGGACTGGCTGCAGCGCTGGAAGGAGTTCGAGCGCGCCGAGCGCACGCTGACCACGCACATTCCGTGCGCGGACTTCTTCGAGATCCGTGACAAGGCGCTGATCGCGCACGCCACACAGATCGACCCCGACGGCGGCTGGTTCCGCGTCCCGATGGAGATCCAGCAGGAGGTCTGGCCGACCGAGGAGTACGAGCTGGCGAAGTCTCTCGTGGACACATCCCTCCCCGAGGACGACCTCTTTGCGGGCATCCGGGACAATGCCTAGTTATGAGCGCTAGCCAGGCATTGACGCACCTCGTCCCTCTGGCCGAGGTCGACGACAACAAGGTGACTCCGGGCCTTCTCGGCTTCCTCGTTTTCGCGGCCCTGGCCGTGGGCGTGTGGCTGCTGATGAAGTCGATGAGCCGCCACATGGGCCGGGTCTCCTTCAAGGAGGCACCGGAGCCGCAGGCCGAGAAGGTGGCGACGGCCGCGTCGGCGGCGGACCCCGAACGGGGCTGACGGACGCCCCGGGCCAGGAGCCGGTGGACCCGGCTCCTGACCCGGACCCCCGCCCTCGCCGGACCGGCCGGGTGACAGCCCGTCCGGCGATGGCGGACGGCCGGAAGCCGGAGCCGGGACCGCCCGCCCCGGGTCCGCCTACTGCGGTGCTGCCGCCACCGGCCGATCCGCCTACTGCGGCGCGCCCGTCACCGGCACCCCCATGACCTCCCGGGAGTTCCGGGTCGGCACCATGCCCAGCAGCCACGCCTGCCAGCCGTCCTCCAGCTCCACACCCCGGTCCAGCACCAGCGCGTACGCCTCCGCGCAGTCCGCCAGCTTGCTGTCGCGGCTCGGGTGCGGGGCGCCGAGCAGCTGGGACAGCTCCTCGGCCGCCACCGCCGCACCCACCTCCGAGCCGCCCGGTGACGCGTACGGCAGCAGCGTGCAGCGCAGGAAGCGCGCCCAGTCGACGCCCCGGCGGTCGCCGTACCCCGCGAAGAGGTCCGCCGCCTCGTCACAGAGCTGGAGTGCCTGGGCGGAGCGGTTGTTGCCCGCGTCGATCAGGGCCAGCTCCAGGCAGGTCCACGCCTCGCCGTGCGCGACACCGATCCGCTGGAAGTCGGTGCGGGCGTCCACCAGCAGCTGGCGGGCGAAACCGCTGTTGCGCAGGTTGCCCGTCCGGGCCGCCTGCTGGTCGCGGGTGACCCGCCCCGAGTGGTGGCGGGCGCAGGCCAGCCCGTACACGTCCCGCATCCGCGAGAACATCGTGCGGGCCCGCTCCAGGTCCCGCACCGCCTGGTCCCGCTCGCCGCGCTCCTCCAGGGCCAGCCCCAGGTAGTACTGCGTCCACGCCTCGCCCCGCGCGTCCTCGTTGTCCCGGTGCCGGGAGAGCGCCTGGCGCAGCTGGTCCACGGCGGCCGACGGATCACCGTCGAACAACCGGACCCTGGCGAGCTGGGTCATCGCCCAGGCCTCACCGCGGCCGTCCCGGGTCTGCCCGTACGCGTCCAGCGCCGTCCGCAGCTCCTCCTCCGCCCGCGGCACGTCACCCAGCCGCAGGCACAGCTGCCCCAGCTGGAAGTGCGTCCACGCCTCACCGTGCAGGGAATCGCTCTCCTGGTGCAGGACGAGCGCCGTCGACAGCAGCGTCAGCGCCTCCGGCAGATTCGCCCGGTCCCGCTCCACCGCAGCCAGCGCGTGCAGCGACCACGCCCGGTCCGCCGCCAGCTCCGGCGCCGCCTGGAGCGCGATCGCCTCCCGCAGCCGCGCCGACGCCTCCGTCAGATTGCCCTGGTGGTGCAGGGTGATCCCCAGCGAACAGAGCGCGAGCGCCTCACCGGCATCCTGCTGCGCCTCGTGGTAGAGGTCCACGACCGAACTGAGCGTCGTCCGGGCCTTGTCCAGCTCACCGAGCTGACGGGCCGCGATGCCCGTACGCCACTGCACCGACCGGGCCAGCAGGCCCTGGCCGACCGCCTGGGTCAGCTCACTGATCTCACCCAGCCGGTAGAGGTCACCGCGCAGCAGGCAGTAGTCGCAGAGCGCGCCCAGCAGATGCAGCACCACATCCTGGTCCACCCCCTCCGCCTGGCGCAGCGCCGACGTGATGAAGCTCGACTCCTCGTCCAGCCAGCGCAGCGCCGCGTCCAGCGAGGCGAAGCCGTGCGGTCCGAACTGCCCCGCCCGGGTGGAGAGTTTGCCGTCCACCAGCCGGATCACCGCGTCCGCCAGCTCCGCGTAGCTCTGGATCAGCCGCTCCTGGGCCGCCGTACGCTCCGACTGCGCCTCCTCTTCCTCCAGCCTGGCCTGCGCGAACGTCCGTACCGTGTCGTGCAGCCGGTAGCGGCTGCCCCGCACCTGGCCGATCAGACCGGCCCGTGACAGCAGGGTCAGCAGCCGCCGCGCCTCCTGGTCGTCGGCGCCCAGCAGCGCCGCGGCTGCCGCCACCCCGAGGCTGGCGCGGCCGGCCAGCGCGAGCCTGCGCAGCAGCCGCCGCCCCTGCTCGGGCTGATCGCTGTAGCGCAGCCGCAGGGCGCGCTCCACCGGGTCCAGCCGGGTGTACGTGCCCAGATGCGCGCCGAGTTCGCGGGTCGAACGGGGGCCGAGCGAGGAGCCCGCGACCCGCAGCGCCAACGGCAGCCCGCCGCACAACTCCGCGACCAGATCGGTCGATTCGGCGTCGTACGGGTCCTCGCGCTCCTCCGCGATCTCCCGCAGCAGCTCCTCCGAACCCGCCGTGTCCAGCGCCTCGACCGGCAGCTGGTGCACCCAGGCCGTCAGGTCGGCGGGCAGCTCCAGCGGGGTGCGGGCCGTCACCAGCACCAGGCTGTCCGAACGCGCGGGCACGAGCGCCCGCACCTGGTCCGCATCGGACGCGTCGTCGAGCACGACCGTCACGGGCAGCCCCGTCAGATGCTGGTGGTACAGCTCGCTCAGCCGCTTCAGATGCTGCTCGGGAGAGGAGCGCTCCCGGAAGAGCAGCTGCTCACGCGGCGCGCCGAGCCGGTTCAGCAGATGCAGCAGCGCGTCCCGGGTCGACAGCGGCGGCTCGTCGCGGGTCGCCCCGCGCAGATCGACCACGCACGCCCCGCGGAACTGGTCCTTCAGCTGGTGCGCGGCGCGCACCGCCAGGGTGGTGCGCCCGGAGCCGGGGGCCCCGTGCAGCACCACGACCGTCGGCCGGGTCTCGGTGGACGCGCGGGCCGCGTGCACCCACTGGGCGATCTGCGTCATCTCCTGACGGCGGCCCGCGAACGGCCCCTCCGGCTGCGGGAGATGACCGAACGACTGCTCAAGGACGGACCGCCTGCGGGCCGCCGCGCTCTTGTCGGTGCGCCGCAGCTGCGGCGGCACCGTCCCGGCCGCCTTCTTCCTGGGCGTGCTGAGCATCCGCTGCTGGTCCAGGTACGGGCGGATGCCGCGCACCTCCAGCGCCGTCAGCCACTGGAGCCGCAACTGCTCGGTGCCGCCCGGCTGGCCCTGCGCCCCGGCCCTGCGGTGCGCCGCGGGCCAGTGCGAGGCGGTCACCTTGACGACGGTGGCGGCGGCCCCGGCGACCGCGACGACCGCACCGGTACCGAGGGCGGTGCCTCCGCCCGTACCGAGAGCGACGTCCGCCCCGAAGGCGGCCACCGCCGCAACACCCGTGACCAGCAAGGGAGTTCCGATCGAGCCCCGGTTGAAGTGCGCGGACAGCGGATGCTGCTCGGCCGCTGCGGCGTCCAGGGACCGGGTGTACGCCGCGTACTCGTCCGCGGCGCTCACCGCGAGCGAATCGAGCGCACCACGCCCGCGCGCCAGCAGTGTGCCCCCGTCGGCCCGGCCTCCGGAGCGCCGCACCTCCTCCTCCACGGCGCGCGCCAACAGCCTCTCCGCTTCAGCCCGATGGCCGTCCCGCATCTGCATTCCCCCTCCGGGATATTCTGTTCGGACTGCAAGTGTCCTGTGTACGGCCGCGGAACGCGAGGGAGTCCGGCCCAACTCCCCTGACCGGAGGACGTCGTACGGGGTCCGGACGCCGGATCCGCGCGGGCAGGGGCGTGCGCGGTGACGGAGGAGGCCCGGCGAAGCGATGCCCCGGTCTTCCCGAGTGCCGGGTGCGGCGCGTGGCTCTGGTGTCGGTGAACTCACGAACCGGGTGGTGTCCGGGCCCTTCACGTCTCGCTGAGGACCACGTGGTTTCCGCGGAGCTCCGACCGGTCGTCAGGGCCGAGCCGGGCCGGACGGGCGCCGAGCCTCGGCCCCGTATGCGCACAGCGGCTCAGTCATGCGGAAATGATCTTCCGGCGTCGTCAGACGGATCCCAGGTCGACGGTCACGGCGAACGGCGCGGCAGCCTTGATCACGCCGGTGAACATCTCGCCGTCCCGGTAGACCTTGGTGGCGGGGTCGAGAACGTAGGTGTAGATGATCGGGACGCCGGTGGCGGCCTGTTCGATCCGCCAGTAGAAGGGGATGCCGGCCCTGGCGTACTGATCCACCTTCACGATCCGGTCGGTGGTCTCCGAGCCGGGTGACACGACCTCGACGACCAGGAGCACGTGCTCGGGGCGAGTGGGCGTGAGGTCGATGGTCTCCGCCCGGTAGACGATGACGTCCGGATGGCGGTTGGTGAGCGGAACGTCCTGCAGGCGGACGTCGAAGTCCGTGTCGGCGTTCCAGTCCGGGCCTGCGGCGGCGTCCAGGGCATTGGCCAGGATTCGGGCCAGCCGGTTGTGCCGCTTGGAGGCGCTCGGGCTCACGACGACCATCCCGTCCACGATCTCGATGCCGGCGCACTGCTCCTCGGACCAGGAGTCGTACTGCTCCGCGCTGATCTGCGTGTGCATCCACGCGGGCGCCACCATTTCGGCGGTCATGGTGTACCTCCTCCGAGGAGCCTTGGCAGGTCCGGCACTGCTGCGCCCAGCCTACTGTTCCGAGGTGTCCGGGCCGCCCGACTCGGAGGAACGCCGGGAGAAGTTCGGCACCGGCCCTGAGGGGGAGGAGCCGCCCACCACGGGATGGCGCTCACGTGCAGTTCGGCCGAGCGAGGAGGGTCCGTGAGGGTTTCGTCTCTCACGCCAGGTGCCGTGAGAGGCTGGCCCGCATGAACCGGCTGGCTGGCGTGACCTCGCCCTATCTGCTTCAGCACGCGGACAACCCCGTCGACTGGTGGCCCTGGACGCCGGAGGCGTTCGAGGAAGCGCGACGGCGCGACGTACCCATCCTTCTCTCGGTGGGGTACTCCGCGTGTCACTGGTGCCACGTCATGGCGCACGAGTCCTTCGAGGACGACGCCACTGCCGCGTACATGAACGAGCACTTCGTGTCCGTCAAGGTGGACCGCGAGGAACGGCCCGACATCGACGCCGTCTACATGGAGGCCGTCCAGGCCGCCACCGGCCAGGGCGGCTGGCCGATGAGCGTGTTCCTGACCGCCGAAGCCCGGCCGTTCTACTTCGGTACGTACTTCCCGCCCGAACCCCGGCACGGCATGCCCTCGTTCCGGCAGGTCCTCGAAGGCGTCCACACCGCCTGGACCGACCGGCGCGGCGAGGTCGACGAGGTCGCGGCCAAGGTCGTACATGACCTGGCCGGGCGTTCCCTCGCCGCCGACGCGCCCGAGCGGCCCGACGCCGCGGATCTCGCGCGGGCGCTGCTCGCGCTGAGCCGTGAGTACGACGCGAAGAGCGCCGGATTCGGCGGTGCGCCCAAGTTCCCGCCGTCCATGGCGCTCGAGTTCCTGCTGCGGCACCACGCCCGTACCGGTTCCGACGGCGCGCTCCAGATGGCCGCCGACACCTGCGAGGCGATGGCGCGCGGCGGGATCTACGACCAGCTCGGCGGCGGGTTCGCACGGTACTCCGTGGACCGGGACTGGGTCGTGCCGCACTTCGAGAAGATGCTCTATGACAACGCCCTGCTCTGCCGCGTCTACGCGCATCTGTGGCGGACCACCGGCTCCGCCCTCGCCCGCCGGGTGGCCCTGGAGACCGCCGACTTCATCGCCGGCCAACTGCGCACCCCCGAGGGCGGGTTCGCCTCCGCGCTGGACGCGGACAGCGAGGACGCGACCGGGAAGCACGTCGAGGGCGCCTACTACGTCTGGACCCCCGCCCAGCTGCGCGAGGCGCTGGGCGAGGAGGACGGGGAGCGGGCCGCGCTGCTGTACGGGGTCACCGGGGACGGGACCTTCGAGGAGGGCGCATCCGTCCTCCAGCTGCCGGGCGACGACGTTCCCGCCGGCCTGCGCGAGCGGCTGCTGGCGGCCCGTGCGCTGCGCCCCTGCCCCGGCCGGGACGACAAGATCGTCGCCGCCTGGAACGGCCTGGCGATCGCCGCCCTCGCCGAGACCGGCGCGTACTTCGACCGGCCCGACCTGGTCGAGCGTGCCACCGAGGCCGCGGATCTGCTGGTCCGGGTGCACATGAACGACGGCGCCCGGCTCTCGCGTACCTCCAAGGACGGCCGGGTCGGGGCCAATTCAGGGGTGCTGGAGGACTACGCGGACGTCGCCGAAGGGTTCCTGGCGCTCGCCGGGGTCACCGGGGAGGGGGTCTGGCTGGAGTTCGCCGGGTTCCTGCTCGATCTCGTACTCGACCAGTTCATCGGCGAGAACGGCACGCTGTACGACACCGCGCACGACGCCGAGCCGCTGATCCGCAGGCCGCAGGACCCGACCGACACCGCGACCCCCTCCGGCTGGACGGCCGCCGCCGGGGCGCTGCTCTCGTACGCCGCGCACACCGGGTCCGAGGCCCATCGCACCGCCGCCGAGCGGGCCCTGGGTGTGGTCAAGGCGCTCGGGCCGCGGGCGCCGCGGTTCATCGGATGGGGGCTGGCGGTGGCCGAGGCGGCGCTCGACGGGCCGCGTGAGGTGGCCGTCGTGGGACCGGCGGGCGACGCCGGGACCGCTGCGCTGCACCGTACGGCGCTGCTGGGCACCGCGCCCGGCGCGGTCGTCGCGGTGGGGGAGAGCGGCGGCGGCGAGTTCCCGCTGCTGGCGGACCGGCCGCTGATCGACGGGCGGGCAGCGGCGTACGTCTGCCGGAACTTCACCTGCGACGCGCCGACGCCCGACCCTGCCGTACTGGCCGGCAAGCTGGGCGAGGACTGAGCCTCCGGGAGACGGGACCGGGCCGTGCCCCCTGTGGCGGGGACACGGCCCGGTGCCGGGAGATCAGTGGGCGGTCAGTAGGCGATCAGCGAGATCGCGACGTACTGGGAGATGAACGCGGCCAGGGTCAGCGAGTGGAACACCTCGTGGAAGCCGAACCAGCGCGGTGACGGATTGGGGCGCTTCATCGCGTAGATCACGCCGCCCACGCTGTAGAACAGCCCGCCGACCAGCACGCACACCAGCACGGCGACCCCGCCCTGGCGCATGAAGTCGGGCAGGAAGAAGACCGCCGCCCAGCCCATCGCGAGGTAGCAGGGCGTGTAGAGCCAGCGTGGCGCGCCGACCCAGAAGACCCGGAACGCGATCCCGGCGAGGGCCGCTCCCCAGACCGCCCAGAGCAGCGGGATCGCCGTGGACCGGGGGAGCAGCAGCAGGGACAGCGGGGTGTAGGTGCCCGCGATGATCAGGAAGATGTTCGCGTGGTCGAGCCTGCGCAGGACGGCCTCGCCCATCCGCCCCCAGGTCCCGCGGTGGTACAGGGCGCTCACCCCGAAGAGCATGCAGGCCGTGAGGATGTAGATCGCGCAGGCCACCCGGGCGCGGGTGGAGTCGGCGAGAGCGACGAGCGCCAGCCCCGCGACGATCACGGCCGGGAACATCCCGGCGTGCAGCCAGCCGCGCAGTCTCGGTTTCACCGGCGTCGGGGGGAGCTCGGTCGCTTCGGAGGCGGCGGGATTCATATGCCGATGCTACCTACGGATGCGTAGGTTCCGGATTCGCGGGCGGTCAGGTTTTCGGTTTCCCGTCACGGTTCGCGCACCCGGGTCACGTTCCCTGTTCACGGTTCCCTGATCACGAGTGGCGACGCTCACGTGAGTGACCCCCTGGACAGATGGGCGCGAGGCGCGGATCATCAGATGAGTGCAAGCGGCACCGGATGAGCGGCTACGAAGCATCCGGGCCGTCGCCCCCAAGGGGCAAAAACCCTCAAACCACCACATACGCACCTAGGAGCAATCGTGGCGCGCGACATCGCGGCTCCCACTGTCCTCCCGACCCAGCACCAGGAACTGATCTCGTGGGTGAACGAGATCGCCGAGCTGACGCAACCGGACAGTGTGGTCTGGTGTGACGGATCCGAAGCCGAGTACGAGCGCCTGTGCGGGGAGCTCGTGGCCAAGGGGACCTTCAGGAAACTCGACCCGGTCAAGCGCCCCAACTCGTACTACGCCGCCTCCGACCCGTCGGACGTCGCGCGCGTCGAGGACCGTACGTTCATCTGCTCCGTCAAGGAGGAGGACGCGGGCCCGACCAACCGCTGGAAGGCCCCGGCGGAGATGCGCGAGATCTTCACGGGGTCCGGCGGTCAGGGCGGTGTCTTCCGCGGCTCGATGCGCGGACGCACGATGTACGTGGTGCCCTTCTGCATGGGCCCGGTCGGCTCGCCGCTCTCCGCGATCGGCGTCGAGATCACCGACTCCGCGTACGTCGCGGTGTCCATGCGCACGATGACACGCATGGGACAGCCGGTCCTCGACGAACTGGGCACCGACGGCTTCTTCGTGAAGGCCGTCCACACCCTGGGCGCGCCCCTCGCCGAGGGCGAGCAGGACGTGCCGTGGCCGTGCAACTCCACCAAGTACATCTCGCACTTCCCCGAGGACCGGGAGATCTGGTCGTACGGCTCCGGCTACGGCGGCAACGCCCTGCTCGGCAAGAAGTGCTACGCGCTGCGCATCGCCTCGGTGATGGCGCGGGACGAGGGCTGGCTGGCCGAGCACATGCTCGTACTGAAGCTGACGCCGCCGCGCGGGGAGTCGAAGTACGTCGCTGCCGCGTTCCCGTCGGCCTGCGGCAAGACCAACCTCGCCATGCTGGAGCCGACGATCCCCGGCTGGACCGTGGAGACCATCGGCGACGACATCGCCTGGATGCGCTTCGGCGAGGACGGCCGGCTGTACGCGATCAACCCGGAGGCCGGGTTCTTCGGTGTCGCGCCCGGCACCGGTGAGCACACCAACGCCAACGCCATGAAGACCATGTGGGGCAACTCCGTCTTCACCAACGTCGCGCTGACCGACGACGGCGACGTCTGGTGGGAGGGCATGACCGAGGAGCCGCCCGCGCACCTCACGGACTGGAAGGGCAACGACTGGACGCCCGAGTCGGGCACGCCTGCCGCCCACCCCAACGCCCGGTTCACCGTGCCCGCCGGGCAGTGCCCGATCATCGCTCCCGAGTGGGAGGACCCGAAGGGCGTGCCGATCTCGGCGATCCTCTTCGGCGGACGCCGCGCCTCCGCGGTCCCGCTGGTCACCGAGTCCTTCGACTGGAACCACGGTGTCTTCCTCGGCGCGAACGTCGCGTCGGAGAAGACCGCCGCCGCCGAGGGCAAGGTCGGCGAGCTGCGCCGCGACCCGTTCGCCATGCTGCCGTTCTGCGGCTACAACATGGGCGACTACATGGGCCACTGGGTCAAGGTCGGCTCCGACAAGGACCCGGCGAAGCTCCCGAAGATCTACTACGTGAACTGGTTCCGTAAGAACGACGCGGGCAAGTTCGTCTGGCCCGGCTTCGGCGAGAACAGCCGTGTCCTGAAGTGGATCGTCGAGCGCCTCGACGGCGGCGGCGAGGGTGTCGAGAGCCCCATCGGCATCCTCCCGGCGGAGGGTGCCCTGGACACCAAGGGCCTGGACGTCTCGGAAGCCGACATGGACTTCCTGCTGACGGTCGACAAGGACGTCTGGCGCGAGGAGGCGGCGCTGATTCCCGAGCACCTCAACACCTTCGGCGACCATGCCCCGAAGGAACTGTGGGACGAGTACCACGCCCTGGTGAAGCGCCTGGGCTGACGCTCGCTCCGCACCCCGGACCGCGCGGCGGGTTCACCCGACATCCGCCCTGACCTGTGGGGTCATCCCGACCCGTCGCGCAGCGCCCGGCCCCGGCACCTGATCAGGTGCCGGGGCCGGGTCGTTTCTGCTTCGGGCGGGGGTGCGGGGAGTGGAGTGTGTGGCACCCGGTCCGCGCGCCTCCGCGGCCCGCGAACCGGGGCCGTTCAGTGGGCGCAGGCCGGTTGGCGTGCTGCCGTGTGCGCGTCCATCCGCTCCGCCGCGAGGATCGCCGCCGCGGTGTCCGCGCGGGAGGCCGCTACCAGCAGGGCGCGGCCCGCGAGGGCGTGGGCGCGGTCGTGGAGGGTGGCGGGCGCGGCGTTCGTGAGCGCCGCGTGCCGGACCGGCGGGGCGCCGCGCAGCCGGGCCACCTGGGCCGCGATGCGCTCGCCCTCCGCTGTCAGGCCGAGCTCGTCCGTCACGGCGAGGAGCGCGGCGAGATAGCCCGCGAGCTGGATGTCCAGCTCTTCCTCACGGGTGCGTTGCGGGTAGGCGGGGGTGTCCACGGCCATCGTGTGGACCGACTTGGTGCGGATCGGTTCGTACATGGGATGGCCTCCTTCTCGTGGACAGGCCACCATCCTAGTTCCTAAATTAGAATCTGTCTAAAGTTGATTGAAGTCCCGACTCGCTGTCCGTGCGGCTGTCCGTGCGGCTGTCCGTGCGGCTCTCCGTGGACCAGCCCGTGCAGCAGCCCGTGCTAGTGCTGCGCGTAGCCGTCCAGGAAGGTCCCGATCCGCGTCACCGCGTCCTCCAGTTCCTTCGCCGTGGGCAGCGTCACGATCCGGAAGTGGTCCGGCTCCGGCCAGTTGAAGCCCGTTCCGTGCACGACCATGATCTTCTCGGCGCGCAGCAGGTCGAGGACCATCTGCCGGTCGTCCTTGATCTTGTAGACCTTCGGGTCCAGGCGCGGGAAGAGATACAGCGCGCCCTTGGGCTTGACGCAGGTGACACCGGGGATCTGCGTCAGCAGTTCGTACGCCGTGTCGCGCTGTTCCAGGATGCGTCCGCCCGGCAGCACCAGGTCGTCGATCGACTGCCTGCCGCCGAGCGCCGTGGCCACCGCGTGCTGCGAGGGCATGTTGGCGCAGAGCCGCATGTTCGCCAGGATCGTCAGGCCCTCGATGTACGAGGAGGCGTGCTCCTTCGGGCCGCAGACCGCCATCCAGCCGGAGCGGAACCCGGCGACCCGGTAGTTCTTCGAGAGGCCGTTGAACGTCAGGACCATCAGGTCCGGGGCGATGGCCGCCGTCGGGGTGTGGGTGGTGCCGT
The DNA here is from genome assembly GCF_036241575.1 of Streptomyces sp. NBC_01267. NCBI lineage: Bacteria > Bacillati > Actinomycetota > Actinomycetes > Kitasatosporales > Streptomycetaceae > Streptomyces > Streptomyces sp. NBC_01267. The sequence continues at coordinate 4,991,536 of NZ_CP108455.1, forward strand.
CGTAGAGGATCCGGTCGTAGATCTCGTCGGAGCAGACGGTCAGGCCGTGGCGGCGGGCGATGTCCGTGATGCCGCGCAGCATCTCGTCGTCGTACACCGCGCCCGTCGGGTTGTTCGGGTTGATGATCACGATCGCCTTGGTGCGGTCGGTCACCTTCCGCTCGATGTCGGCGAGGTCCGGCATCCAGTCGGCCTGCTCGTCGCAGCGGTAGTGCACGGCCGTACCGCCGGCCAGCGACACCGACGCGGTCCAGAGCGGGTAGTCCGGCGCGGGTACGAGCACCTCGTCGCCGTCGTCGAGCAGCGCCTGCATCGACATCTGGATCAGCTCGGAGACGCCGTTGCCGAGGTAGACGTCCTCGACGTCCAGCTCGTCGATGTTCTTGGTCTGGTAGTGCTGCACCACGGCCCGGCGCGCGGACAGCAGCCCCTTGGCGTCGCCGTAGCCGTGCGCGCCGCCGAGGTTGCGGAGCATGTCCTCCAGGATCTCCGGCGGGCACTCGAAACCGAAGGCGGCCGGGTTCCCGGTGTTCAGCTTGAGGATGCGATGACCTGCTGCTTCCAGCCGCATCGCCTCGTCGAGCACCGGGCCGCGGATCTCGTAACAGACATTGGCGAGCTTCATCGACTGGATCACCTGCATATCCGCAACCTTACGGCCGCGGACAGTGAACCGGCCTGGTGTTCTGGCCCACAAGGGGGGGCGGCACCTTGGCCGCGCCCCCTTGTGGGCCGGGATTCACGCCCTGCCGGGCGTGCGCCGTACCGAGCGCCCCGCGAGTACGTCCGTGCGCCTGCCGTCCTCGATGACGAAGCGGCCGTCGATCAGCACGTGCGGGATGCCGGTGGGCAGGGTCCGCGGCTCCTCGAAGGTGGAGCCCGCGGCGACCGTGTCCGGATCGAAGAGGACGAGGTCCGCGCGGTAGCCCTCCCGGACCAGCCCCCGGTCCGGCAGCCGCAGCCTGGCCGCCGGGCGGGAGGTGAGATGCGCCACGCACTCCTCCAGGGAGAGCACGCCCAACTCCCGCGCGTACCGGCCCAGGTACTGCGGGAAGGTGCCGTACGCGCGTGGATGCGGTTTGTCGCCCTGCAGGATCCCGTCGCTGCCGCCGGTGTGCACCCGGTGGCGCATGATCTGCCGCACGTTCTCCTCGTGGCCGACGTGCTGCAGGATCGTCGACCCGAGCCGGTCGTCGATCAGCAGCCGCCGCGCGGTGACCCAGGGCTGCTCGCCGCGCTCGGCCGCGCTGGCCGCGACCGTCCGGCCGACGAAACCGGCGAGCCCCGGCTCGGTGACCCCGGAGATCTCGATGGTGTCCCACTCGATGGGCACGCCGTGGCAGCCGTCGGCGCCGTCGATCTCCATCACCCGGCGGATCTTCTCGGCCGTCGCGTCGTCGCGCAGCCGCGCCAGGATCGCGTCCGGGCCGCCCTCGCTCGCCCAGCTGGGCAGCATCGCGACGAGCGTCGTACAGCCCGGGGTGTACGGATAGGTGTCGAGCGAGATGTCCGCGCCGTCCTCCAGCGCCCGGTCCAGCAGCCCGAGCAGGTCGGGCGCCTTCCCCTTGTTCACGCCGAAGTTCATGGTGGCGTGCGCGAGATGCAGGGCGCAGCCCGCCGCCCGGGTGAGGCCGACCATCTCCTCGTACGCCTGGAGCGCGCCCGCCCCGTAACTGCGGTGGTGCGGGCAGTAGTAGCCGTCGTACTGCGCCACCACCCGGCACAGCTCGGTGAGTTCCGCGTCGTCCGCGTACATCCCCGGGGTGTAGGTGAGCCCCGACGACATGCCGACGGCGCCCTGTTCCATGCCCTCGGCGACGAGTTGCTTCATGCGGGCGTTGTCGGCGGCGGTGGCGGGCCGGTCCTCCCAGTCCATCGCGTACATCCGGACCGTGCCCTGCGGGACGAGATACGCCGCGTTCACGGCGATGCCCCGGTCGAGCCGGTCCAGATAGCCGCCGACGGTCCGCCAGTCGAAGTCGATGTCGGATCCGTCGCCGTTCCAGCCGGTGATCGCCCGGCGGACCTCACCGAGCGTCCGGTCGTCCACGGGGGCGTACGACAACCCGTCCTGGCCGAGGACCTCCAGGGTCACTCCCTGCGCGGCCTTCGCCTCGTGCGCGGGGTCGCGCAGCAGGGCCAGGTCGGAGTGGGCGTGCATGTCGATGAAGCCCGGCGACAGCGCGAGACCGTGGGCGTCCAGCACCCTGGCCCCGCCCGGCCGTCGGCCTCCGCCCTCGGGCACGACGGAACTGATGCGCCCGCCGTCGACGGCGACGTCGGCACGGTAGGAGGCGCCGCCGCTGCCGTCGATGACGCGGACATCGCGGATGACGAGATCCATGACCGGCTCCGGCCTCTCAGAAGTACGTGCGGATGTAGTCGCTGACCGTGCCGTCCGCCTCGACGAGCGGGATCAGCTGCCACTTGTCGAACGAGGTGCACGGGTGGGAGAGCCCCATCCCGACCCAGTCACCGACCTCAAGGTCCGCCCCGGCGGCGGTCTCCAGCCAGCCGTGCTGGTCGGACAGCTTGCTCACGGTGATCCCGGTGGCGGGGCGGATCTCGCCGGTGCGGGCGTCCCGTACCACCTGCGCCTCCGGCAGGTCGAGGTCGTACGCGGCGTCCCGCTTGCCCGCGTTGACGAACGCCTGCGCGTCGGTGGGGCGGGACACGACCTGGGCCCAGAGCCGGAACGCGGGCTGGAGAGCGCCCTCGGTGGGGACCCGGTTGAAGGGGGTGAGGTGCTTGTAGTGCCCGTCGTCGTGCGACACGTAGGCGCCGGAGCGCAGCAGCTTGAGCACGGGCGCGGAGAGCGCGGGGATCTCGGCGAAGGCCTCGGCCACCGTGTCGAACCAGGCGCTGCCGCCCGCGCTCACCACGATCTCGTCGACCCCTTCGAACAGGCCGTCCCGGTCGAGACCTGCGGCCAGCGCGACCAGCCGGCGCAGCCAGGCGAGCACCCGCTCGCTGTTCGCGCCGGGCACCTCGCCCTCGTACCCGGCGACACCCACCAGCCGCAGCGTCCCGGTGGCGGCCACCGCGTCGGCGACCGCCGCGCATTCCGCCTCGGTGCGGGCGCCGGTGCGGGCTCCGTCGCCCGCACCCAGCTCGATCACCACGTCCACCGGGCGGGCGGAGCCGCGCAGCGCCTCGTCCATCAGCTCGACGCCGCGCACGGAGTCGACGTAACAGAGGAACCGGAACTCCGGATCGGCCGCCAGTTCGGCGGCGATCCACCGCAGGGCCGCCGCGTCCACGATCTCGTTGGCCACGAAGACCCGCTGGATGCCGAAGGCGCGCGCCACCCTGACCTGGTGCGGCACGGCGAGGGTGATGCCCCAGGCGCCGTGTGCGAGCTGCCGGTCGAAGAGCTGCGGGGACATCGACGTCTTGCCGTGCGGGGCGAAGACCAGGCCGTGCCGTGCCGAGTACGTCTCCATCAGCGCGAGATTGTGCTCGACGGACTCGGCGGAGAGCGCCAGGACGGGTGTGGTGAATCCGTCGGTGAAGAGGTTCCGGCGCTCGGCGGCCAGCGCCGCGACGGTCAGCCCGTCGGCGCCGGGCGGCAGCCCCTTGAAGCGGTGGTCGATCACTTCCGCACTCTCCGCACTCTCCGCACTCTCCGTGCGTACGGCGTCCTCTGCGCGTACAGCACCGTCTGCCCCGGCCATGGAACCTCCCAGAGAGTTTGCGTTGCATCATGTGCAACGCTCATTGCGCATATCGCTCACAGCTGTCTAACATCCGAGCCATCGCCGGGTCAACGGAGCCCCCGGCCGCCCACACCGAGGAGCGAGAGCGATCGTGACCGCGCAGCACACACCGGTGGACGTCGTCTGTCTCGGCGAGTCCATGGTCACGTTCCTGCCCACCCGGCGGGGGCGCCTCGCCGACGTACCGTCCTTCGACCGTGGCATAGGCGGAGCGGAGTCCAACGTCGCCTGCGCGCTGGCCGCCGCCGGACACCGGGCGAAGTGGATCAGCCGGGTCGGCGCCGACGGCTTCGGCGACCACCTGGTGGAGGCGATCGCGGCGTACGGGGTCGACACCCGCGCGGTCCGCCGTGACCCGCACCGCCCCACCGGCGTCTACTTCCGCACCGCCGACGACCGTGACGCCGACCACCACGAGGTCATCTACTACCGGGCGGGTTCCGCCGCGAGCGCGATGGCGCCGGGGGTGCTGGACGTCGCGGACCTGTGGTCGGGGCGGGTGCTCCACCTGTCCGGGATCACGGCGGCGCTGTCGCCGCAGTGCCTGGCCCTGATGCGCGAACTGACGACCCGGGCGCCGGGCCGCCCGCTGGTCTCGTTCGACGTGAACTTCCGGCCGGGGCTGTGGCGTGAAGCCGAGGAGTCCGGCACCGGAGGCCCCGGCCCGCGGGTGCTGCTCGAACTGGCCCGGGGTGCGGACCTGGTCTTCGTGGGGGAGGACGAGGCGGAAGCGGCCTGGGGGGTGTGCGGGGCGCAGGCGATCCGCGCGGCGCTCCCCGAACCGGCCGTACTGGTGGTGAAGCGGGGGCCGGCGGGCGCGACGGTCTTCTCCCGGTCCACGGCCGAGGGCGGCACCGACTCCGGGGGCGTTGACGGCGCCGGGGGTGGCGCTGGGCGTGACACCGACACCGACACCGACACCGACACCGACACCGTCACCGATGTCCCGGCCCTCCGCGTGGACGTCGTCGCCCCGGTGGGCGCGGGCGACGCCTTCGCCGCCGGGTTCCTCTCCGGCACCCTCCGCGATCTTCCCGTACGGGACAGGGCCCGGCACGGACACCTGATGGCCGCAGCCGCCCTCACCGTCCACGGCGACCTGGCCACCCCGCCGGACCGTGCCCACGCCGACCGCCTCGCGGCCCTGGACGACACGGCCTGGGCGGACCTCCGGATCGGCCCCGGCTGGACGGAGACCACTGCGGACGCGACCGAGGCCTCCTCGGACGCGCCGGAGGCCTCCTCGGCTGCGCCGGGGGTCGGCCCGACCGCAGCCCACCCGACCGCAGCCCACCCGACCGCAGCCCACCCGACCGAAGCTGTCGAGACCCGCGCCGACGTGACCGTTACCGGCCTGTCCGGTACCGACGAGGAGGTACGTACGCCATGAGCCAGACCGTCGACCGCGCGCTCTCCATCCTGCCGCTGCTCGCCCAGGGCCCCGCCGACCTCGGCCAGGTCTCCGAGAGCCTCGGCGTCCACAAGTCCACGGCGCTGCGCCTGCTCCGTACGCTCCACGAGCACGGGCTCGTCTACCGCCAGCAGGACCAGCGCTACCGCCTCGGCACCCGACTCTTCGCGCTCGCCCAGGAAGCCGTCGAGAACCTCGACGTCCGGGAGATCGCCCACCCCCATCTGGCCAGGCTCAACGAGGAGTGCGGGCACACCGTGCACCTCGCGGTGTACGAGGAGAACGAGGTCCTCTACATCGACAAGGTCGAGAGCCGCTACCCGGTGCGGATGTACTCGCGCATCGGCAGGCCCGTGGCGATCACGGTCGCCGCCGTGGCCAAACTGCTGCTCGCCGACCTCCCCGAGCCCGAACGGCGCGCCATCGCCGAACGGCTCGACTACCCCACCTACACGGCCCGTTCGACACCGAACGCCGGCGCCTTCCTCAAGGAGCTGACCACGGTGCGCGAACAGGGCTGGGCCACCGACCTCGGCGGCCACGAGGAGTCCATCAACTGCGTCGGCGCCCCCATCCGGGGCGTGGACGGCCGTGTCGTCGCCGCCATGTCGATGTCGGCGCCCAATGTGGTCGTCACGGCGGAGGAACTCCTCACCCTGCTCCCGCTGGTGCGCCGCACGGCCGACGCCATCAGCGGCGAGTACGCGGGCACCGCACCGCAGCCCAAGAAATCCCCCGTCCCCCCGAACGTCCCCTCGTAACCCTCCCGGACCCTCCCGGCATCACCCAGAACCGCCGGGCATCACCCCCGAACTCCTCGAAGGAATCCACGGCATGACCGAGAAGACCGCCCTCACCCCCTCCACCCACACCACCCCGCCCGCGAAGTTCTCGCACGGCGTCCGCAAGGGCAACATCCTCCAGGTCGCGGGTCAGGTCGGCTTCCTGCCGGCCGTCGAGGGCCAGGCCCCCACCCCGGCGGGCCCGACCCTGCGCGAGCAGACCCTCCAGACCTTCGCCAACGTCAAGGCGATCCTGGAAGAGGGCGGCGCGACCTGGGACGACGTGATGATGATGCGCGTCTACCTCACGGACGTCTCCCACTTCGCGGAGATGAACGAGATCTACAACGCGTACTTCGAGGAGCAGGGCCTCAAGGAGCCCGCCTCGGCCCGTACGACCGTCTACGTCGGTCTGCCCGCCGGACTGCTCATCGAGATCGACGCGCTCGCGGTCCTCGGCTGATCCGTACCGCCCTGATCCGCTGAACCACGGCACGCACCACCGCACGCACCACGGCACGGCGCCCCACCCCTGCTTCCGCACCGGGGCGCCGTGCCGCGCTCCGCCATGCCTCGAAGTCCCCCCGGAAACAATGGAGTTCCCCCATGTACTTCGCCGCAGAGACCCCGGCCGCGCCACCCCACACCGGCGGGCTGCTCGCCGTCATCGGCGGCACCACCGGTCTGCTGACCGTCGCCGTCCTGGGCATCGCCCTGTTGCTGTTCCTGATCATCAAGGTCAGGCTGCAACCGTTCGTCGCGCTGCTCGGTGTCTCCATAGCCGTCGGCCTCGGCGCGGGACTCTCGGTCACCGAACTCTTCGGTACGGTCCAGAAGTCGTCGTCCGTCTCGATGATCGAGTCCGGCATGGGCGGCATCCTCGGGCACATCGCGATCATCATCGGCCTCGGCACGATGCTCGGCTCGATCCTCGAAGTCTCGGGCGGAGCCGAGGTGTTGAGCTCCCGCCTGCTGAACCTCTTCGGCGAGAAGCGGGCCCCTCTCGCGATGGGCCTCACCGGCCTCATCTTCGGCATCCCGGTCTTCTTCGACGTCGGCATCTTCGTCCTCGCGCCCATCGTCTACGCGGCGGCCAAGCGCTCCGGCAAGTCCGTCATCCTCTACGCGATGCCGCTGCTCGCGGGCCTGTCGATGACCCACGCCTTCCTGCCCCCGCACCCCGGCCCGGTGGCCGCCGCCGCGCTCTTCCACGTGTCGCTCGGCTGGATCATCGTGATCGGCGCGGCGTGCGGCATCCCGGCCGTGCTGGCCGCCTGGGGCTACGCCGCCTGGATCGGCAAGCGCCTCTTCGTCGAGGTCCCGCAGGACATGGTCGAGGCCGCCGAGGAGGCCAGGACGGCGGTCGTCGCCGAGCAGCAGGCCCTGGGGATCGAGCCGCAGGAGAAGCCGGTCCCGCTGGGCACGGTCCTCGCGATCATCGGCACCCCGCTCATCCTGATCCTGCTGGCGACGTTCTCCTCCATCGCGCTGGACCCCTCGACGCTCCGCTCGGTCCTGGAGTTCTTCGGGCACCCCTTCGTCGCCCTGACGATCGCGCTCTTCCTCTCGTACTACCTGCTGGGCATCCGCCGCGGCTGGTCCCGCAAGTCCCTGGAGGCGGTCTCCACCGCCTCGCTCAAGCCGGTCGGCAACATCCTGCTGGTCGTCGGCGCGGGCGGGATCTTCGGCGCCGTCCTCAGCGGCAGCGGCATCGCCAACGCACTCGCCAAGACCTTCAACGACGTCGGTCTGCCGGTCATCGTGCTGGCGTATCTGATCTCGCTGGTCCTGCGGGTGGCCCAGGGCAGCGCGACGGTCGCGATCGTGACCACGGCGGGCATCGTGCTTCCCCTGGTCGACGGCCAGGACCTCTCACAGGCCCACCTCGCCCTGATCATCATGGCGATCTCGGCCGGTTCGATCTTCGCCTCGCACGTGAACGACGGCGGCTTCTGGATGGTCTCCAAGTACTTCGGCATCTCGGAGCGCGACACCCTGAAGTCCTGGACGGTGCTGGAATCGGTGCTGTCGGTGGCGGGGTTCGCGGTCGCGGCGCTGCTGAGTCTGGTCATCTAGACAGAGCGAGCGCTTCGAGCGCCGGGACGGTCTCCGCCGCTCCCGGAAGCGCGTTCATCTCATCCCGGATCCGCTCGGCCGCGCTGCGGTAACCACTGTCGGCGAGCACCGTCGACACAGCCGTGTGGATGTCCTCCGGGGTGGCGGTGACCGGGTCCAGTGTCCGGGCGGCGCCGAGTTCGGTGCACCGTCGCGCGTTGTACGGCTGGTCCGCGCCGTGTGGGAACAGCACCGAGGGCAGGCCGTGGGCGAGCGCTCCCATGAGGCTGCCGGACCCGCCGTGCGAGACGACCAGTGCGCACTGCGGCAGCAACTGCTCCTGCGGAACGAACCGTTCGACCCGGATGTGGCCGGGCAGCGGCCCCAGCACTGCGGGGTCGATGTGATCGCTGACGGTCATGAGCACGTTCACGGGAAGCTCCCGGAGCCCGGCCGCGATCCGGGAGAACAGGTCGGTGCCGGCGTGCACGGTGCCGAGCGTCACGTACACGGTGGGCGTGCCCGGTGTGCCCGGTGTGCCCGGTGTGGCTTCGGGCGGGCGCGCGGCTGTCGGCCGGAACGAGAAGGTGTGAGCGGGGAGCGGGAAGCGCGGGTCCCGGAAGCTCGGCGGGAACGGTGAGAGCACCAGGTCCCGGTCCAGCACGGCGAGGTCGGGGTCGTACGGCAGGCCGTACTCGGATCGCAGTTCGTGCAGCGGCTCGGCGACAACGTCGTTGCGCAGAAAGCCCCCTGCAGCGAGTACTAGGACGGATGCGCAGGGAAGTCCCAGCGACTCGGCGGCGACCGCGGTGCCGAAGTCGACCTCGTCGCGCACCAGGATGTCCGGCTTCCAGGTGCGGGTCAGTTCAAGAACGGCCGCGGCGTGCCGACGCGCCCCGCGCCGGGCGAAGCCTTCTGCGAGATGCCGGATGTCCTCCTCGGGATCGGACACCTCCACGGTGCTGCGCGCTGCCGCTGTCTCCGCCGCTGCCGTCGCTTCCGTGTGCCCGCGCGGCTCGCTCGTGGCGAAGGCGGTGAACCCGGCAGCTGTGATCTCGGGGCCTCTCCGGCCCCCACCGGCGAAGGCGACCGTGTGTCCGGCGGCTTCCGCTGCGCGGGCCACGGGGATGAGCGGGCGGAAATGGCCGCTGCCACCGATGAACGTGAAGAGGATGCGCATCGGGCGAGAGTACGGGCAACTCGCCGGTGAGCAGGGCGGATCGGGAGAGCTGGGTGGTCGCCCGAGCGGTACCCGCGAACGGATCGGGGTCCGACGACAAGTACAGGGTGAGACCGTCGTCCGGCGGTCGGAGACGGAGGTTCCGTGACACCGGATACCCGGCAACACGAGGAGCGCGGCGACCGCGCCCCCGATCGCACCCCTGACCGTGACGGCGACAGTGACGCCCGGCTGACGCGGTCGGCGGCCGGTGACGCGGCGGCGTTCACCCTGCTGGTGGAGACGCACTCGCCCGCCCTGCACGGCTACTTCGCCCGGCGCGTGCCCGGCGCGGCCGATGATCTGCTGGCCGAGGCGTGGTTGCAGGCGTACGTCTCGCGGCGCACGTTCGACGCCTCGCGCGGCTCGGCGCGGGGCTGGCTGTTCGGGGTGGCCCGCAACGTACTGGCTCAGCACCTGCGGCGGGCGGGGCGGAAAGAGGCCGCACCGGGCCCGGAGGTCACCGACCCCTGGCAGGCGGTGGACCAGCGGCTGGACGCGGCAGCGCTGGCGCCCGCACTGCGCCAGGCGCTGGGCGAACTGCCCGCCGAGGAACGCGAGTTGCTGCTGCTCATCAGCTGGGAGCAGCTCACCCCGGCCGAGGCGGCGGCAGCCGTCGGCATTCCGGCGGGGACCGCCCGCTCGCGGCTGCACCGGGCCCGGGGCCGGCTGCGCGACCGGCTCGCTGCGTCCCGCCCGGCGGGACAGCACCTGACTGTGACGGGGGACCTGGCATGAGCACGTACGACGACGTGGAGCCGATCGGTATGAACAGGCGTGGCGTGGAGGAGAACGACATGAAGGAGAACGCCATGAAGGAGCGAGGGGCACTGCTGGACTTCCCCGGCGCCGATGAACTGGCGGCTGCCGGACGGGTCGAGCCGCCGTCGACGCAGGCGGTGGCCGGGGCATTGGCAGGGGTCGAGGCGGCGATGGCCGCGGAGCGGTCCGGGCGGGAAACGGACACCGTGGTGACGGCGCCGGTCCGGCGGGTGATCCCGGTCCGGCGGATCTCCGGGCGCCGCAGGGTGCTCGTCGGCCTGCTCACCGCCACCGCGGTCGCGGCCGGGGCGGTGACGTACGCGAACATCGGCGGCGCCGGGCCTTCGGCGCCCACGGCCACACGAAGCGAGGCGCACGCGGCCACCGCGTCCGTCTTCCTGAACGACATCTCCACCGTCGCTGCCGCCCAGTCCGTCTCCTCGGGGAAGTACTGGAAGCTGCACCTGCCGACCGGGGACACGTACATCTCGCAGGCCATGGACTTCTACGTCGTCGTGGACGGCAAGGCCTACAAGAAGGGGCGTCGGCCCGACTGGCAGTTCGGGTCGAAGGACCTCGACTGGAAGGGCCTGGACCAGCTGACCACGGACCCGGCGCAACTCCTCCGACTGCTGCAGGCCCCGCAGAAGGCCGACGACATCTCGCCCTTCGACCAGGCGTCGGCCCTGCTCGGTGACGCTCCGGCGAGCCCGAAGCTGCGGGCGGGGGTGTTCAAGGCGATGGCACAGCTGAAGGGCATCAAGCTCGTCGGAGGCGTCAAGGACAGCACCGGGCGCGGGGGGACGGCCCTGGAGTTCCAGGAGGCGAGGAGCGTCGGCCGGGTGATCGTCGACCCGAAGACCAGCGCGATCCTGGAGTACACCTTCACGTGGACGGCCGGGCCGAGCAAAGGCAAGGTCACCCGGATGACGTACCTGTCGATGGGCTTCACCGACAAGATCGGCTGACCATCCCCTCCACCGACAGGGGTGGGAGCCGAAGGGGGAAGATCCCTTCAGCTCCCACCCGAGGGGCCGATCCCGGCCAACCGCCGCTCCGTAGAGGGCACTTAGATCCAGCCCTGCCACGGGTTCTTCGGAACGAGCTCGAACCACACCACTTTTCCGTCCGCCGCCAGGGGGTACCGCCCCCACCCGTCGGCGAGCCGCTCCACCAGGAGCAGGCCACGCCCGAAGGGATCCTCGGTGGTCTCGGGGAGAGGGTCGGGCAGCTCCGGATGGTTGTCCCACACGCACACCCGCACCACGCCGCGCCGCGCCCCCAGCCGTACGAGCACGGGACCGTCCGAGTGCTGTAGGGCGTTGGTCACCAGCTCGCTGGTCAACAGCTCGGCGGTGTCGGCGAGTTCGGCATCGAGCGCGAAGTCGAGGATCGCGCCCCGCACGGTCCTGCGGGCGACGCGCGGGGCGCGCGGGTCGTTGGTGAGCTGGAGGCTGCACTCCCACTTCTCCGGTGCGGGGGCGAAGGGGGTGGCGACGGCTGAGTTCACGGAGCTCTCCTGTTCGAGCGAGGAGTGGGGGGGAGAGAGACGGTGGCCCGGGGTGGTGGCTCTGCCGTCCTGCTGCGCGTGAGCAGGACGGTGCGCTTCCGACAACCCCGGTGCCACAATGAGTGAGGGGTGCGGTACTCACCGTAGCTCAAATGTGGGGTCACATGTGACGCACATTGTGAAACACATGTGTCGGAGTAGATTGGCTCACTGTCACGTCGAGGAGGGCGAGCAGATGCCGCCGCGCCATAGCCCAACTGCCAGGCAGCGAAGGCTGGGTACCGAACTTCGCCGACTCCGGGAGCGGGCCGGACTGTCCACGGTCGCCGCCTCGGCGAGCCTTGGTATCGACCGTGCCAAGCTCAGCGGGATCGAGGCGGGTCGAGTCGGCGTCAGCGACGAGCGGCTGCGCGCCATGGCCTGTCACTACGACTGCGCGGATCAGGGGCTGGTGGACGCACTGGCTGCGCTCAATGCCGACCGGGGGCGCCGGTGGTGGGACGAGTACCGGGGAGTGCTTCCCACCGGGCTGCTCGATCTGGTCGAACTCGAATACCACGCTACGGAGTTGGTGACGGCGCAGACGTCCCACCTGCCCGGCCTGCTGCACACCATCGACCACGCGCGGGTCGTCTTCCAACAGGCGGTGCCGCCGCTGCCGCCTCACGAAGTGGAACACCGGCTGTCGCACCGGATCAAGCGGCAGGAGATCTTCCACCGGGCGAGCCCCACCCCGTACACCGCGATCATTCATGAAGCGGCGCTCCGGATGGAGTTCGGTGGCCCTGCGGTCGCGCAGGCGCAACTCGAACATCTGGCGAGCGCCAGTGAGCGGGACCACGTCACCGTGCTCGTCATTCCGTTCAAGGCGGGTGCGTTCCCGGGCTCCGGGCAGTCCTTCGTGTACGCCCACGGCCCAGTGGGCGAGTTGGACACCGTCCACCTCGACCAGTCCCACGGCCCGGCTCTGATCGATGCCGAAGCGCCCCTGGAGAAGTACCGTCTTCTGCTGGACCGCATGCGCGAAGTGGCCCTTGACCCGACCGGATCCCGCGGATTCATCCGTTCCGTCGCCGACAGCCTTCGACAGGGGAAACCTGATGCCCATAGCTGACTGGCAGAAGTCTTCGTACTGCGCGGAAGGCAGCAACTGCGTAGAGCTGGCCGCCGCCCCCGGCGGGGCCCTGTACCTGCGTGAGTCCGACGACCCGGACCGGGTGATCACTGTCGGCCGGGCCGGGCTGGCCGCGTTCCTGGCCGCGCGGTCCCGTTTCGGCGCGGCCTGAATCACAGCCAGCCGGAGCGCTGGGCCTGCAAGGCCATCTGGAAGCGGTTCGCTGCGCCCAGCTGGGCCATCAGGATCTGCAGGCGGCGGAAGAGCGTGCGGCGGCTGATGCCCAGCTCGCGGGCGATGACGTCGTCGCCCGCGCCGCCCGCGAGGAGCCACAGCAGGCGGCGGTCGGCGGGTGGCAGGCCGCCCGGGTGGGTGGTGCGGCCGTGGAACGGCAGGGCGTTCTGCCAGGACTGCTCGAACAGTGCCATGAGCGCCGAGAGCAGGCCGCACGGCTGCACCACCAGCATCGTGTTGTGCACGTCGGCCTCTCTGATCGACAACGACACGAGCGCGTACGACTCGTCGATGATCACCAGCTTGACCGGCACCGACGGCAGCACCCTCGCCTGCTCACCGGCCTTGACGCACGGTTCGATGACCTCCTTCAGATGCCCCGGATACTCCAGCGACTCCCGCGAGTACACGACACGCTGCGTCACACCGCGGGCCAGCGTGGCCAGCGCGTCGTCCGTGGTGTCGGGCAGGGGGAAGTACGGCGGTGACTCGAACTGCCGGATCTGCTCGCGGGCGCTCGCCCATGCCTGACGGATCCTGGAGCCCACGGCCTCGCCGGTCACGACCTCGACGAGGTTGTCGTTGTACGCGGCGAGCCGCTGGCGGCGGAAGGACTCGAACGCGCCGCCGACGCTGATGCGCGACTCCTCCACCTCGGCAGCCCGGTGCCGGGCCAGGATCTCCAGGCCCGCGGCCGGAGGAACCGGAGCCACCACGTCCCCGCCCGCCTCGGCAGGACTGGCCAGACCGGCGTCGACCAGTGCGCCGTACGCCGTGGTCAGCTCCGTACCGTCCAGACCGGCTGCGGCGCCGATCGCGCTCAGCGGAGCCGGGGCCAGTTCGAGCAGCGCCAGATAGACCCGGACCGCCGCGTGGCCGATCCCCAGGAGCCGCAGGGCCTCGCCGAGCTTCGCGTTCGTCATATGCCCCATTATCTGCGGTTCCCTGTCCGGGGCGCTGTCCGATCTGTGCCAGTGGCACTCTCGGGCCCCGAGCGCGGGTCGTGCCGGGTACCGTCCAGGAGCCGCCGATGACCGGCGGCAGCGAACCAGCCAGAGGAAGGTGTACGACGTGGCGAAAGGCCGAAGGAACGGTCTCTACTCAGAGATCTCCGAGGAACTGTCCGCTCTGATGCGGACGGGCTGGGCGGACACCGAGCGGCACGACCTGACGCTCGCCGAGCAGTCCCCGCACGCGGCCCGCCGCCGCGCGGCGCTCTCCGCGCGCTTCCCGGGCGAGCGCCTCGTGATTCCCTCCGGGAACCTCAAGGTCCGTTCGAACGACGACACCTACCCCTTCCGCCCGTACACGGGCTACGTACACATGACCGGCGACCAGGTCCGGGACGGCGCGCTCGTCCTCGAACCCCGTGCGGACGGCGGCCACGACGCCTACTGCTACCAGCTGCCGCGCGACAGCAGGGACAACAACGAGTTCTGGACCGGTCCCACGGCGGAGCTGTGGATGGGCCGCCGCCGTTCCCTCGCCGAGTCGGAACTGGTACTCGGCCTGCCCTGCCGCGACGTCCGTACGGCTGCCGAGGACCTGGCCGCCGCCCCCGCCGTGCCGACCCGGATCGTCCGCGGTATCGACCCGGCCCTGACGGCCGCGGTCACCACCGACGAGGAGCGCGACGCCGAACTGGACGAGGCGCTCAGCGATCTCCGCCTCGTCAAGGACGAGTGGGAGATCACCGAGCTGCGCAAGGCCGTGGACTCCACCGTGCGCGGATTCACCGATGTGATCGGTGACCTGTCCACGGCGGTCGCGTCGTCCGAGCGGTGGATCGAGGGCACGTTCTTCCGCCGCGCCCGCCTTGAGGGCAACGCCGTCGGTTACGGCTCGATCTGCGCCGCGGGCGAGCACGCCACGATCATGCACTGGACGGACAACGACGGCCCGGTGCGCCCCGGCGACCTGCTCCTGCTGGACGCGGGCGTCGAGACGAAGACCCTCTACACCGCCGACGTCACGCGCACGCTCCCGATCGACGGCACCTTCACGCCCGTGCAGCGCAAGGTCTACGACGCGGTGTACGAGGCCCAGGAGGCGGGCATGGCCGCCGTCAAGCCGGGCGCCGCGTACCGCGACTTCCACGAGGCGTCCCAGCGCCACCTCGCGGAGCAGCTGGTCGAGTGGGGCTTCATCGAGGGCCCGGCCGACCGCGCGTACGAACTCGGCCTCCAGCGCCGCTTCACCATGGCGGGCACCGGCCACATGCTCGGTCTGGACGTCCACGACTGCGCGCAGGCCCGGAACGAGGAGTACGTCGACGGCGTACTGGAGCCCGGCATGGTGCTCACGGTCGAGCCCGGACTGTACTTCCAGCCGGACGACCTCACCGTGCCCGAGGAGTGGCGCGGCATCGGCGTCCGCATCGAGGACGACCTGGTCGTCACCGAGGACGGCAACGAGAACCTGTCGGACGGCCTGCCGCGGTCGGCCGACGACGTCGAGGCATGGATGGCCCGCTTCGCCGGCTGACCGAGCCGAAGCGGCCGACGTGCGTGAGTCGGCGTGTGTGAGTCGGCGCGTGTGAGTCGACGTGCGTGAAGTGGGGGCCCGGGAGCCGGGCCCCCGGACGGGGCGGGTGCCGGACGGCGCCCGCCCCGGTCCGTAGCAGGGGAGTTGTCCCGAGCGGCCGGACGGATGGCTCCGGCTGCTCGGGCCGCTCCGACTGCGCGTCCCGGCCGGCTTCCCGAGCTGTCGGTCACGGGCGAGGCACTCTTCCCCGTGAGCCCCTCTTGCGTTAACAATGCGCATGTCAAACCGAAAGAACTTCGGTCACAGAGGGGACCCCCACATGAAGAAGCCTCTCGTCGGCGCCCTGCTCGCCCTGGCCCTTGCGGGCGCGGCAGCGACGCCCGCGGTGGCGGCCACGAGCCGTCCCACGGTCAAGGCCGTCGACTTCGCCGGAACGGTGGCGCTGAGCAACTGCTCCGGCTCCGTCGTCCGGATGCCCGACTCCCAGCCCGACGACCCGGCGCTGGTGCTCTCCAACGGCCACTGCCTGGAGACGGGTTTCCCGGCGGCCGGTGAGGTCATCACCGACCAGCCGTCCAGCCGGACCTTCTCGCTGCTCAACTCCGCGGGCAGTTCGGTCGCCACGCTCAAGGCGAGCAAGGTGGCGTACGCGACGATGACCGACACGGACATCTCGCTGTACCAACTCACCTCCACCTACGCCCAGATCCAGAGCAAGTACGGCATCGCCGCGCTGGAACTGAACGCCGCCCACCCCACGCAGGGCACCGCGATCAAGGTCGTCTCCGGGTACTGGAAGAAGATCTACAGCTGCAATGTGGACGGCTTCGTGTACCGCCTCAAGGAGGGCGACTGGACCTGGAAGGACTCGCTCCGTTACACCTCCGCCTGCGACACCATCGGCGGTACGTCCGGCTCCCCGGTGATCGACACGGCGACCGGCAAGGTCGTCGCCGTCAACAACACCGGCAACGAGGACGGTCAGACCTGCACGGAGAACAACCCGTGCGAGGTGGACGAGAACGGCAACGTGACCATCCACCAGGGCATCAACTACGCCGAGGAGACGTACGGGATCGTGGCGTGCGTCGGCGCCGGTAACAAGATCGACCTGAGCCTCGCGGGGTGCACGCTGCCCAAGCCGTAACGGGCTGCCGCATCCGCGCACGGTGGCGCCCGCCGGGGGGACCGGCGGGCGCCACCGCGTGCCGGCGCCGGCTCCGGCCATACTGGTCGCCGGACCGAGAGCCGGAAGGGCTGGCGCATGGAACACACCGGACAACAGGGCGGCGCGCACCCGGGCCCGCACCCCCCGCCCGCGCAGGGCTTCGGCCCGCCGCCCCCGGCGTACGCGCCGCCACCGCCCCCGGGGTACGCACCCGGGCCGCCCCCGGCGTACGCCTCCGGGCCAGTGCCCCAGCAGCAGTACCACCACCCGCCGCAGCACCAGCACCAGCAGCAGGGACCCGGGCCGTTCGCGGACGGCCCCGACTTCCTCGCGACGGACCGGCGGAACGCCGTGGTGGTCGATGTCGAAGGGGTCTCCTTCGAACGCAACGGCCAGACCGCGGACTTCTCCTGGAACCACATCACCACCGTGCCGTTCAAGGGCTCGTACAGCGGTACCACTCTCATGGTGTCCGTGGTCCTGACCGACGGCCGCGTCTACGAGTGCACGGTGGACGCCCGCAACAACGCCACGCTCCAGGCATGGTTCGGGGGGCTGTCCCACGTCCTCGGGTTCTATCTCGCGGGCCGCGGCCAGTAGTAGGACGGGCACCCGCCACTCGTACCCCTGCGCGCACAGGTCGGCCCACGCGCAGCGGCAGCGCCACCGGGGGAGCGGTGGCGCTGCCGGGCCGTCCGTAGCGGCAGTAGCGGCTACAGACTGTGGACGTGCGGTCCGACCGCACTCGACCAGGCGTTGCCCGATGTGGCGTCCCAGTTGGTCGACCAGGTCATCGCGCCGCGCAGTCCCGGATAGGTCTTCGAGGGCTTGAACGAGCCGCAGCCCGTTCCCTTCGTGAGACAGTCCAGCGCGTTGTCGACGACGCTCGGTGACACGTAGCCGCTGCCTGCCGCGCTGCTGGAGGCGGGTACGCCCAGGCCGACCTGTGAGGGGTCGAGGCCGCCTTGCAGCTGGATGCAGGCGAGTGCGGTGAGGAAGTCCACGGTGCCCTGGGAGTAGACGTTGCCGTCGCAGCCGAGCATCGAACCGCTGTTGTAGTACTGCATGTTGACGACGGTGAGGATGTTCTTGATGTTCAGTGCGGTCTTGAAGTACTCGTTGGACGTGGACTGCATGTCGATGGTCTGCGGGGCCATGGTGATGACGAGGCCCGAGCCTGCCTTCGCGGAGAGGGACTTCAGCGCCTGTGACATGTAGGTGGAGTTGACGCCGTTCTCCAGGTCGATGTCGACGCCGTTGAAGCCGTACTCCTGCATCAGTGAGTACACGGAGTTGGCGAAGTTGGTGGCCGAGGTGGAGTCGGAGACCGAGATGGTGCCGTTCTGGCCGCCGATGGAGATGATGACGGATTTGCCCGCGGCCTGTTTTGCCTTGATGTCGGCTTTGAACTGGTCGGTGGTGTAGCCGCCGAGTCCGGCCGAGTCCAGGGTGAAGGAGACGGCGCCGGGTGTGGAGGTCGCGTCGGCGAAGGCGACCGCGATGATGTCGTAGTCGGCGGGTACGTCGCTGAGCTTCTGGACGGCCGCGCCGTTGTTGAAGTTCTGCCAGTAGCCCGTCACTGCGTGGGCGGGAACGGCTGCGGTCGAGGCAACGGCTGCGGTCGAGGCGACGGACGCGGTCGAGGCAGCGGATGCGGGCGCCGCGGCCTGTGCGGCCGTACCCGTGAAGGAGAGTGCGGCAGCCGCGAAAGCGGCTACGACCGCGCCGAGCCAGGCGCGGGTGAGGGATCGTCCGGATGTCACGTACGGCCTCCAGATGTGGGGGGAGGGGGCTGTCAGCTGCTATACGGAACGGTGGCCACCGCGGGGTGCGTCCAAACTGGTCCAGACCAATGAGCTTGTCAAGGCGTCTCCCCGTTCTTCATCATTTCTTCTCTTCCTCCCGTCCCTCCGGGCGCCTCCGGGCGTTCCCCTTCGCGCTGCTCCATGTCCAAGATCCAATGATTCTTGGTCAGTTGTGGTTCTCCGCGCGTGTCCCGTGGATACAGTGCTGGTGCAGGAGCAACTCGCTGTGAACGGGGGATCGCGTAGTGCCGACCGCCATAGCTGTCACCAGCAGCGATCTCGTGCTGCCGCCTTCCGACCGGCACACGCCCCCCGCGGCCGTCCTCCGGCCCCCGGCGGAGTGGTCCCTGGAGGCCTCCGTCACGGAGATGCACGCCCTCCTCGAACAGTACGGATACGTCGTCGTGGTGCACGCCGCCGCGCTGCCCGCGCCCTTCGTCCAGCGGCTGCACACCGTCCGCTCGGTACTGGAGAGCGACCGCATCGCGCTGCTGCCCGTCGACCTGCCACCGCTGGGTGTCGCCGTACTCGCCCGGCAGCTGCGCCAGCTCTCCGCCTGCGACTTCAGCCCCGGCGTGCTCGCCTCCGCCGCCCGGCTGCTCTCGCACTACATCTACGCGGGTGCGCTGCTCTCCTCGGTCACCCGGCTCGACCGGGTCCCGGTGTCGCTGACCACGCACGCCAAGTCCTGGGTGCCGGGTTCGCAGTTCGCCGTACTGGCCTCCCCCGCACCGCAGTTGACCAAGGTGAGCGGCACGGAACCCGGCGTACTCGACGGCCCCGCCTTCGCCACGCAGCTGCTCGTCGCCCGCGGCCAGCTCCAGTCCGACTGGGTGACCGGGACGCTCGCCCCGGCGTGGCAGGTCCAGGGCCATCTGGAGACCGCGCTGCCCGCCGACTCGGCCGGGTGGTGGGCCACGTCCCGGCTCGTGGAATTCGCCGCGGCGATCCCCGACATCTCCGTGCTCTACCAGCTGGTCTCCTCCGTACGCCGCGAGCTGTGCCGGTGGTGCGGGCTCGAACTCATAGGGGACCGCTGCGGGTTCTGCTCCTCGCCGTTCGCCGCGCCGCCCGCCGATTCCCCTGCCCAGTTCGAGAGGTTGTCCGCTCAGTGAACTCACGCCAGCGCCGCGGCGTCGTCCTGCTGCTCCTGTCGGCCCTCTGCGCCATCGCGGCCGTCGTCGGGGTGCTCTCCGTGATCCGCAACGTGAATGCGAAGGTCGGCCCGGAGGTCACGGCGTACCGGGTGCGCAGCGACATAGCCCCGTACCAGCAGCTCACCGCAGGCGACTTCGAGGAGACGCGGATGCCCCGGCGCTGGCTGTCGGACAACGCGGTGACCGACCTCGGCCAGATACGCGGCAAGATCGCCGTCACCCCGCTGCACAAGGGTTCGCTGCTACAGACCGACATGATCGTCCGGCAGCCCGAACTGGCCCCGGGCGAACAGGAGATCGCCATCATGATCGACGCCTCCACCGGCGTCGCCGGAAAGATCACCCCGGGGTCCAGCGTCAACATCTACGCGACGTTCAAGGGCGACGGCAAGAACGTCCCCGACACCTCCAAGGTCATCGTCTCCGGCGCCCGGGTGGTGGACGTCGGCAAGATCACCGCCCTCGACCCGAACCAGAACGAGAACGACCGCACCCGGCAGGCCACCGACGCCGTCCCGATCACCTTCGCCCTGAAGACGCTCGACGCCCAGCGCGTGGCGTACGCGGAGTCCTTCGCGACGCACGTACGGCTCGCCCTCGTCGCGGCAGGCGGCGGCGGGGCCGTGGCCCAGCGCGACCGCACCTACACCCTCGACGGCGACAAGTGAGGGACCGATGACGACTCGCATCCTGCCCGCGGTCGGTGATCCGGACGCGGCCCGCGCGGTGATCACCCTGCTCAGCCAGCTGCCCGACGCGGAACCCGCCCCGCCGGTCACCGACTCGACCTCGCTGCTCGACCTGCTGGCCCGGTCCGCGGGCGCATCCCTCGACGAACTGCCCGAGGTCGTCCTCGTCCACGAACGGATCGGCCCGACCCCCGCACTGGAGCTGATCCGGGAGGTCGCCCTGCGCTTCCCCGCGGTCGGCGTCGTCCTCATCACCGCGGACGTCAGCCCCCTCCTCTACACCGCGGCAATGGACTCCGGGGCCCGCGGTCTCATCGGACTCCCGCTCGGCTACGAGGAGTTGGCGGCCCGCGTACAGAACGCCGCCTCCTGGTCCACCGGTGTCCGCCGCCACCTGGGCGGCGGCGCGGACACGGCCACCGGACCCGGCGGTACGGTCGTCACGGTCACCGGCGCCAAGGGCGGCGTCGGCGCCACCGTCACCGCCGTCCAACTCGCCCTGGCCGCGGCGTCGTCGGGCCGGTCCGTCGCGCTGGTGGACCTGGACCTCCAGTCCGGGGACGTCGCCTCGTACCTCGACGTGCAGTTCCGCCGCTCGATCGCCGACCTGGCGGGCATCACGGACATCTCGCCCCGGGTCCTCCAGGACGCCGTGTACGCCCATCCGACGGGCGTCGGCCTGCTCCTCGCTCCCGGTGACGGCGAACGCGGCGAGGAGGTCACCGACCGGGTCGCCCGGCAGACGATCGGAGCCCTGCGCAACCGCTACGAGATCGTGATCGTCGACTGCGGCACCCAGCTGAACAGCGCGAACGCCGCCGCCGTGGAGATGGCCGACCACGCGCTGCTCCTGGTCACCCCCGATGTCGTCGCCGTACGGGCGGCCAAGCGGATGGTGCGGATGTGGGACCGCCTCCAGGTCCGCAAGGCCGAGGAGACCATCTCCGTCGTCAACCGGGCCACCCGCGGCGCGGAGATCCAGCCACCGCTCGTCGAACGGATCACCGGTACGAAGGCGGCGCGCGCCGCGATTCCGGCAGGCTTCAAGGAACTCCAGGCCGCGGTCGACGCGGGCCGGATGCAGGACCTGGACAGCCGGTCCGCGGTCAAGCAGGCGATGTGGGCGCTGGCCGGGGAACTGGGCCTGGTGAAGGCGGCCCCCGCGGCCTCGCACGGCCGGGGCGGCGGTCTGCTGCGCGGCCGGAAGGGCGGGGACCGGGGTGGCGACCGGGGCGCGGTCCTGGTCGAGTTCGCCGGGATGGCCCCGCTCATCGCGTTCGTCCTGGTGGCGATGTGGCAGTGCGTGCTGTGGGGCTACACGTTCTCGCTGGCGGGCAACGCGGCGGACGAGGCGGCGCGGGTGGCGACGGCGTCGTACGCGGTCGACGGCTCGACGTCCGGCTGCCAGGAGGCGGGCCTCGAACGCCTGCCGGGCAGCTGGCGGGGCGCCGCGAAGGTCAGCTGCGCCGCATCGGGCAATCTGATGCGGGCGACGGTGCATCTGCGCACGCCGGTGCTCTTCCCGGGGGCGGGGAACTTCCCGTGGTCGGTGGACGGGAGCGCGGGGGCGGCGCTGGAGGGGGAGCCGCGATGAGGTGCGTACGTGGGTCACTGATACCGGGTACGGGCAGGGCCTCGGGCACAGGCACGGGCACAGGCACGGGTACGGGCACAGGCACGGGTACGGGTACGGGCACGGTCTCGGCTACGGGCAGGGCCTCGGGTACGGCAACAGCTACGGCCCGCAGGGACCTGCGCGACGACCGCGGCACCGCCATCCTCGAATTCACCGGGATGCTGCCCCTCCTCCTCTTCATCGGGATGGCCGCCATCCAGCTCGGGATCGTCGGGTACTCCGCCAGCCAGGCGGGCTCCGCCGCCCGCGCCGCGGCCCGCACCGAATCGCTCCAGGCCGGGACCGGCGCCGCCGCCGGGCAGGCCGCCACCGCGGACTGGCTCCAGGGCGGCACCACCATCACCGTCGGCGGCGGGGACACCGTGACCGCGACGGCCACCATCCGCGTCCCCTCCGTACTGCCGGGCATCCACCTCTTCGGACCCGTACACCGCACGGTGACCATGCCGCGCGACTGACCCGGCACACCCGCACACCCGCACCCGCCCCCGTACGCACGGGCAGACAGGACAGGAGGCAACCATGAGTCTGCGCTCGCGCATCACCCCTCCCGAGGAGCACGGCGGCGGCCGGGAGGACGGTCATCAGGTCGCCGCCTACCGCGCCAAACTCCTCGAAGAGATCGACCTCGCGGAGATGTCCTCGCTCGCCGCCGCCGACCGGCGCGCCCGGCTGGAGCGGGTGCTGGGCCACATCATCAGCCGCGAGGGGCCGGTCCTCTCCACCGCCGAGCGCTCCCAGCTGATCCGCCGCGTCGTCGACGAAGCGCTCGGCCTCGGCGTACTCGAACCGCTCCTCGAAGACGCGTCGATCACCGAGATCATGGTCAACGGCCCCGACGCGATCTTCGTCGAGCGCGCGGGCCGGGTGGAACAGCTCCCCATGCGCTTCGCCTCCACCGAACAGCTGATGCAGACCATCGAGCGCATCGTCTCGACCGTCAACCGCCGGGTGGACGAGTCGAATCCGATGGTCGACGCCCGCCTCCCGTCCGGTGAGCGCGTCAACGTCATCATTCCGCCGCTCGCCCTGACCGGCCCCACCCTCACGATCCGCCGTTTCCCCCGCGCGTACCGCCTCCAGGAACTGATCGCCCTCGGCACGCTCGACGAGCAGATGCTGCTGCTGCTCTCGGCGTTCGTACGGGCCCGCTTCAACGTGATCGTCTCCGGCGGTACGGGCTCCGGCAAGACCACCCTGCTCAACGCGCTCTCCGGCCTCATCCCCGAGCACGAGCGCATCATCACCGTCGAGGACGCCGCCGAACTCCAGCTCCAGCAGTCCCATGTGATCCGGCTGGAGACCCGCCCGGCGAACGTCGAGGGCAAGGGCCGGATCACCATCCGCGACCTGGTCCGCAACTCCCTGCGCATGCGCCCCGACCGGATCATCGTCGGCGAGGTACGCGGCGGCGAGACCCTCGACATGCTCCAGGCGATGTCCACGGGCCACGACGGCTCGCTCGCCACCGTCCACTCCAACAGCGCCGAGGACGCCCTGATGAGGCTCCAGACCCTGGGCTCCATGTCCGAGGTGGAGATCCCCTTCGAGGCGCTGCGCGACCAGATCAACAGCGCGGTCGACGTCATCGTCCAGCTCACCCGGCACGCCGACGGCTCCCGCAAGGTCAGCGAGATCGTGATGCTCGTCAGCCACGGCCGCGAACCGTTCCAGCTCGCCACCCTGTCCCGCTACCACGCGCAGCCGATGAGCGCGGACCGTGTCGTGCACGGACAGTTCGAACATCTGCCGCTGCCGCGCCGGGTCGCGGAGCGGCTCCACCTGGCGAACGAGGCGCTTCCACCCGCGTTCGGCGTCGTGGAGGGCATCGACCCGCTCAACACGAGAGAGGCGAGGTAGGGCCGGACCATGAACAACACCGCTCTGCTGGCGATCGGCAGCACGCTGCTCTGCGGCGGCCTGGCCGTCGCCGGTATCCATGTCTACGCCTCGGGGAAGGCCCAGCGCGAGGCCCTGGTCGACCGGCTCTCGTACACCGGACCGCCGCCCACCGGACTGCGCACCCGGCGCTTCACCGGCGTGGACCGCAGACTCCGCAGGACCGCACTGGGCAAGCGCATCCAGCTGCGGCTCTCGGCCACCGGCCTGGACCTCACCCCCGGCGAGTTCACCGTGTACGTCCTCGGCGGCGTCGCGGCGCTCTGGCTGATCGCTTCCGCCGTACTGGCCCCGTTCTTCGGCCCGGTCGCCGGACTCGTCGCCCTCTGGGCGGGCAACACCTTCCTCAACTGGCAGCGCCAGAAACGCATCGAGGCGTTCATCAACCAGTTGCCCGAGCTGTCCAGGATCCTGGCCAACGCCACCGCCGCCGGGCTCGCGCTCCGTACCGCCCTGGGCATGGCGGCCGAGGAACTCGACGCGCCGGCCGGAGAGGAACTGGCCACGGTCACCAGCCAGTTGGCGCTCGGCCGGTCCATCGACGAAGCCCTGGGCGAGCTGGCCGAACGGCTGCCCTCCCGTGAACTGGTCGTACTCGTCACCACCCTCGTCCTCTCCAACCGCGCGGGCGGAACGGTCGTCGGCAGCCTGCGCAACCTCACCGAGACCCTGGAGGAGCGCAAGGAGACCCGACGCGAGGTCATCACGATGCTCTCCGAGGTCAACGCCACCGCGTACACCCTCCCGCTGCTCGGCCTCGGCGCCATGATCATGCTGAACTCCATGGACCCCGGCTCGCTCGCCCGGATGACCGGGCACCCCCTCGGCCAGGCCGCGGTGATCGTGGCCCTCGCCCTGTACGCCGTCGGGTTCGTCGGCATGCGCCGCCTCGGCAAGATCGAAGTCTGAGGGAGGCGGCCGACATGGTGGGACTGCTACTGGCTCTGCTGCTCGGCGCGGCCATCGCCGGGATCTTCCAGGGCATCCGGATGTACCGCGCCGAGGCCAAGATCCCCAGCGACCTCGCGGTCGCCCTGGAGGTCGGAGCCACCCGGGTGGGCGGAGTCGAGGCCGCGATCGACCGGGCCGGGATGCGCTTCGCGCCCGCCGTGCTCAAGGCGATGGGCCCCCGGTCCGTGGAGAAGAAGCGCCGCAGGATAGACAGCGCGGGCAACCCCGGCGGCCTGACCGTCGACCGCTACGCGGCCCGCCGCGCGGTGTACGGCATCTTCGGCGGGCTGGCCGCGCTGGCCCTCCTCACCAACGGCAGCCCGGTCCTCGCCTGCCTCGCTCTCGCGTACGGAGTCCTCGCCGCCGACGCGACCATCTGGCAGGCCATCCGCAAGCGCAAGGACATCATCGAGCGGACCCTGCCGGACTTCCTGGACGTGCTCGCCGTCGTCGTCAGCGCCGGACTCGGCTTCCGGCAGGCACTGGAGCGGGTCGCGGAGAAGTACGCGGGACCCTGGGCCGACGAACTGCGCATCACTCTGCGCCAGATGGACATGGGCGTCAGCCGCCGCCAGGCCTTCGACGAACTGCGCCGGCGCAACGGCTCCGAGCAGGTCTCGCAGTTCGTCAGCGCGCTCCAGCAGGGCGAGGAACTCGGCGCGCCGATCGCCGAGACCCTCATACAGATCGCCAACGACATGCGCCGCACCGACGCCCAGAACTCCCGCCGGCGCGCGGCCAAGGCAATCCCGCAGGCCACAGTGGTCACTCTGATCTCGATGGTCCCGGCCACCCTCATCCTGATCGTGACCAACATGTTCCTCGGCTCGGAGACCGACTTCGGCTCCCTCTTCGGGAACTGAGGCGGTGCGCCATGGCGGCACGAGCAAGTCTCCCGGCCGGTTCGGGCATAGGGGCTGCCCGGACGGGGGAGGGATCCGGCCAGTTTCTGTCAGCCACTGCACGGCCGAAACCGGATGTGCCACGCTCTCCCCGGAGAGGTGACTCCGGGCTGCGTTCGAGGAAGGCGGAGGCCATGCGGGACCACGCCTCCGACCGGAGCAACCAGCAGTCGGCCGCCATGGCTGAGTTCGTTCGCGGTTTTCGCGGTTGGGGAGAGCGGGGCGCCGCACACGGCCGCCCTGCCGCAGAGGCGGAGTCGTACGTTCCCGAAGGGGCAGAGCATGGCGAAGAACATCACGCTCAGGGCATACCTGGCACTCGGCACGTGGCGCGACACGGTCGTCTCCCGGATGCGGAGGCAGGCCGGGGACCGCGGGGCGAGCATCGTGGAGTACGGCGGGCTGCTGGTGATCGTGGCGCTGATCGTGGTGGCGGTGCGGGGGTTGGGGCTGCAGGGGATCATCTCCACGGCCATTGGTTCCGCCGTGAAGTCGATCACCGGCGGGGGCTGAGGCGGGACCGCCTGCCCGCAGACCATGGGCAGACCATGCTCATCTACGTTGTCGTGGTGGCGGGCCTGCTTTTCCTCGCCTACGCGTACTTTGCGTTTGCTCAGGCAGCTGCGGCCCGCAGCGGAGCCCAATCAGCCGCAGATGCGGCCGCATTGGCGGCGGCCCAGGACGTACGGAACGAGATGGCCGACGGCTTGACCAACTCGCTCGGGCACTCGGATGTCTGGGTCGACTGGCTGCTCGGCAATGAGCCCGTTCCCGGCATGGGGGAAGCAGCGGCGGACCAGCTTGCCGCCCAGAACGATGCCATGCTCGACGGGCTCGCGCCTACCACGGTCAGGGGCTACCCCGCCTTCCGGGCAAGCGTCACGACACTTTCCACGGTGGGCAAGTCGGTGATTCCCGGAACAGAGAGTCGGCACGCCAAGGCGCATGCCGTCGCCATGATCGAGCCACGCTGCTCGGCGGCGCCGTCGAGCGACCCGAAGCTCATCGAGTTCAACTGCGACGGCGGTCAGCACTGGAAGATCGATCCCAAGAATCTTGACGACATCCAACTGCCCCAGCCGAAAGACCTGTTCGCTGTCCACCTGGCCGAGTAAGGATGAGTTGTAGATGAGCATGCGGCACACCTTGAAGGCCCGCAGGGCACTGATCGCCGTGGTGATTACGACAGGGTTGGTTCTCGCGGTAGCGGGCTGCGGAAGCGGCGACAACGGCAAGTCGGCTGCGTCGTCCCCGGTAGCCAAGACCACGCGCAGCGACGCCAAGGGACAGAGTTCTCCGGCCCCGGAGCAGGACAAGGTGCTGGCCGAGGTGAAAGGCGGTGACGATGTCACACTCACCGTCGTCTCCGCTCTCCGTGACTCAGGGGGCTTCCTCACCGTCAATGGCAAGGTGACGAACGGGAGCGGAAAGTTCTGGAATCCGGCTCAGTGGGCTGGTGACGAGCAGGAACTGGCAGGCAATTCTGCCTCGATGGCCGGGGCGTCGCTGGTTGACGTCGTCGGCAAGAAGAAGTATCTCGTCCTGCGGGACACGCTGGGGCGTTGTCTCTGCACAAGGTTCACGGGCGGTTTCGACGCGAACGAGGCCAAGACCTTCTACGCCCAGTTCCCCGCCCCGCCCGCCAGTACCAAGTCCGTCGAGTTCCAGATCGGCGACATGCCCCCCGCCACCATCGACATCACCGATGGGCAGTGACCGATGAAACGACCCCGCCGCTCCGCGGCCACCCTCGCCGTCACCCTCCTCCTCACCGGCCTGTCCGTCACCGGCGCACACGCCGCCGGGCCCACCCCCAGCACGCCCCCGGACAGCACCAGTTCGACCCCGCCGCCCACGATCGACCCGGCCGCCCCCGGCCTGAAGCTCGGCGACGGCGCGACCCTCGCTCCCTCCAAGGTCCTCGACATCAAATCCGTCGTCGAGGACATGGGCGGTGACGAACGCCGCGAGGACACCAACGCCGACGTGACGTTCGCGCTCCAGGCGGAAGTCCTCTTTGCCAGGGACAGTCCCAAGCTCAACCCGGAGGCCAAGGCCCGGATCAAGGCCATCGCCGAGGAAGCGCTGGCCCAGCACGCCACCAAGGTCAGGGTCTTCGGCTTCACCGACAACCTCGGTTCGTACGAGCACGGCAAGATCCTCTCCAAGCGCCGCGCCGACTCCGTACAGCAGGAACTGGCCACCTCGCTCGGCTCCGACGTCACCTTCGACATCCGGGGGTACAGCGAGGACTACCCGATCGCGTCGAACGACACCGAAGAGGGCCGTACGAAGAACCGCCGCGTCGAGATCTCCTTCCCCCGGGGCGAGAAGCCCGGAGCGGGAGCGACGTCGTAGTGCACGTGTGGGATCTCAAGTTCGGTCTGCACGATCTCACCGCCCGCTTCATATCGACTGCACTCCCAGCGAACTCGCCCACCGCGCACGCCACAGCGGACTGGCCGGCGAGCCCCGCCGTAACACTT
This sequence comes from Streptomyces sp. NBC_01267, assembly GCF_036241575.1. Lineage (NCBI taxonomy): Bacteria > Bacillati > Actinomycetota > Actinomycetes > Kitasatosporales > Streptomycetaceae > Streptomyces > Streptomyces sp. NBC_01267. Next base: position 5,019,516 of record NZ_CP108455.1, read on the forward strand.
CCGACCACGTCCGGGGCTACGCCTTCCTGCCCGTCCCACTCTCCGTGTGCGCGGATCACGGGTGAGCTAATATCCGCGCATGCGCGGACAGTTCACCGGCTGGCCGGAGCAGGCCATGGACGTGTTGTGGCAGCTCCAGGGCGAACCCACCCACGCGACCCGCGAGCGCTACCGCGCGGACCGCGAACGCCTGGTCCGGCAGCCGATGATCGCCCTGCTCGACGAGGTCGCGGACACCGACCCCCGATACGAGGACTTCTCCGTCTGGCACTACCGCACCGACTCCTGGTGGTGGCAGCACCAGAACGCGGTGATCCGGCTCGGCCGCAAGATCGAGATCGGACTGCGGTTCTCCCTGGACGGCCTGCGGATCCAGGGCGCCTGGTGGTACCCCGATCCCGGCCAGGTGGACATGTTCCGCAAAGCCGTGGCCTCCGAGGGGAGCGGCCGTGAACTGTCCGCCATCGTCGAGGACGTGCGGAAGAAGGGCTACGACATCTCCGGGGACGTGATGAAACGCCCCCCGCGCGGCTATCCGACAGACCACTCCCGTACGAAGCTGCTGCGCCACCGTTCGCTGATCGCCGCCCGTCCTCTCGGCTGCGAGGAGTGGCTGCACACCCCCGAGGCGGTCGACAGGGTCCTCTCGGCCGCCGCCGACCTGGACGCCCTGCTGATGTGGCTGGTCCGCCACGTGAAGCGCGCCGCCTGACATCGCGAGGGCGCCGCGCGGCATGGGAGGAACCACACCCGTGCCGCCGGCACCCGCGCTCAGAAGGTGATGTGCACCCTTCAGTGCCGACCGGTCGAGCGGCCCCCTCAGGCCGACGTCGTCAGCGCCTCGCGGGTCACGGGATGGGCGAACTCCCGCCCGGCGCAGTAGCGTTCGATCTCGGCCAGGGCGCTGTGGGTGATGCGCTGGAGCTCACCGCCCAGGGAGCCCGCTATGTGCGGGGTCAGGAGGACGTTCGGGAGTGAGTACAGGGGTGAAGTCGCCGGCAGTACTTCGGGGTCGGTGACGTCCAGGACGGCGTGAATCCGTCCTGACGCAGCCTCGGTGGTCAGAGCCTCGGTGTCGATGAGTGAGCCCCGCCCGGTGTTGATCAGGGTGGCCCCGTCCCGCAGCAGCGACAGGCGGCGGGCATCCAGCAGATGGTAGGTCTCGGGCAGGGCGGGGGCGTGCAGGGAGACGACGTCGCAGGCGGCGAGCATCTCTTCGAGGTCGACGAGCCGGGCCCCCAGCGACCGGGCCCGCAGGGGGTCGAGGTGGGGATCGGCCACCAGCAGGTCGAGGTCGTAGGGGCGCAGGAGTTCCAGCACCCGGCGGCCCACCAGGGACGCGCCCACCACGCCGACGGTCCTGCGGTAGTTGCCGAGGCCGGGACAGTACGCGGACCAGTCCAGCGCGGTGCGGTGCTCGCGGTAGAGCCCGCTGATCTCCAGGACGCGCTTGTTGGCGAAGAGGACGGCCGCGACCGTGTACTCGGCAACGGGCAGGGCGTTGGCAGCCGCTGCCGTGGAGACGAGGAGTCCGCGGTCCCAACAGGCCTCCGTCACATGGTGTTTGACGCTTCCCGCAGCGTGCACGACCGCCTTCAGTGCGGGCATGCGGGCCAGTACGGCGTGATCGAGCGGGGGACATCCCCAGGACGTGATGAGGAGTTCTACGGCTGCCAGGTCCGGTACCCGGTCGAAGTCCTCGAAGTTCTCGACGTCCTCGAAACCTTCGAAGTCCGCGAAGTCCTCGGCGACGAACTGCGGGTCGATGTCGACGTACCGTGCCAGCCGCTCGACCACGGCCGGCGGGAAGAGTACGTCGCGGTGTGCGCGGCCCATGGCGAACAGGGCGCGGGGGCGGGCCTGAGCGGACGGCAGCTGCGTGGATGGCATGGGAATCCTCATGGCGATGGGCCTACTTGACGGCGCCGGCGGTCATGCCGGACTTCCAGAACCGCTGGAGCATCAGGAAGAGAACGACCAGGGGAGCCACGGACACCAGCGATCCGACGACCGCCAGGAGGTAGTCCTGCGGGTGCCCCTGGGAGAGCGCGGAGGAGTACCAGACGTACAGCCCGAGGTTGACCGGGTAGAGCTTCTGGTTGGACAGCATCACCAGGGGCAGGAAGAAGCTGTTCCAGATCTGGGTGAACTGGAAGAGGAAGATGGTCACGAAGCCGGGCGAGATCATCGGGAGGGCGATGCGGCAGAAGGTCTTGAACTCGCCGGCCCCGTCCACCCGGGCGGCCTCCAGGACCTCGTTGGGGACGTAGGCCGCGCTGAAGACCCGGGCCAGATAGACCCCGAACGGGAACACGAGGCCGGGGACGAAGACGCCCCAGAAGGTGTTCACCAGGCCGACCTTGGCGGCGAGCAGGTACAGCGGGATGGCCATCGCGGTGCCGGGCACCATCACACCCAGCAGGACGAAGGCGAAGAGCTTCTCCTTGCCGGGAAAGGCCAGCTTGTCGAACGCGTACCCGGCGGCCACGCTGAACACCGTGGCCAGCAGCGCGCCGATCCCGGCGTACAGGACCGTGTTGACCAGCCAGCGCAGGAAGATGCCGTGGTCGACCTCGAACAGGTGCCTGAGGTTGCCGAGGAGCGCGAAGTCGTGGCCCGGCGCGAAGCCGTTCGTGGCGAAGAGGTCCTGGCGGCTCTTGGTGGACGACAGGACCAGCCAGAGCATCGGCAGGAGTGTGTAGAGGGCGGCGAGACCCAGCATCGCGGTGACGCCGGTCCGGGACAGCAGGGCGGAGGGGCGCTTGCGGGGGCGCCGCGGACCGTCTCCGGGCCGCCTGCCCTCGCTCCGGTGGGCCACGGGCTCAACGGGCGTGGGGGGACTGGGTGTTGTGGTCATGGTCACGGCTGACTCCTGCTGCGCGAGAACCGGGTGACGAGGAACGACAGCGCGGCGGCGAACAGCGCGATGAGCAGCGAGGCGGCTGCGGCCAGGCCGAAGTCGTTGTGGGTGAAGGCGGCGGTCTGGACGTACATGTTGGGCGTCCAGCTGCTGCCGATCGAGCTGGAGGCGCTGTAGATCACCTTCGGCTCGGTGAAGAGCTGGACCGAGCCGATGACGGTGAACAGCACGGACAGGGCGATGGCCGGGCGGATCATCGGCACCTTGATCGACAGGGCGGTACGGATGCCGCCCGCACCGTCGATCTTCGCCGCGTCCAGGGTCTCGCGCGGCACCGACTGGAGGGCGGCGTAGAAGATGACCATGTTGTACCCGGTCCACTCCCAGACAGCGATGTTCGCCGTGGAGAACACCGCGTTGTCCGCCGAGAGGAAGCTGACGTCCAGGCCTCCGGAGTGGAGCAGGTCGATCACCGGGCTCAGCCCCGGGGTGTACAGGTAGACCCAGATGAGCGCCGCGATCAGACCGGGCACCGCGTGCGGGAGGAACAGGGCCAGCTGGAAGAAGGCCCGCGCCCTGACCAGCGCCGAGTCCAGCAGCAGAGCGAGGACGAGCGCGCCGCCGATCATCACCGGGATGTAGATGGCGACGTACACGGCGATGGTGAGGAATCCGTTGCGGAACGCCGGGTCCGACAAGGCGTTCGTGTAGTTGTCCAGGCCTGCGAAGACGCTCTCGGTGCCGCCGAAACCGAGGCCGGAGGTGCGGGTGGTGAACAGGCTCATCCAGCCCGCGTAGACCAGCGGGGCGAGGGTGACAGCGGCGAAGAGGACGAAAAACGGTGCTACGAGCAGCGCGGCAGTACGGCGCTGCGCGCGGGCTGACGGGCTTGCCATACCGGCCATTCCGGCCTTCCTCATGGAGATCGGGAGAGATCGGGAGAGATCGGGAGAGTGCGGGGGTGAGCGGCCGGATGTCCGTCCCGCCCGGCGGTCCGGGCATCCGGCCCAGCAGGGGTTCGCGTCCTACGGGGCGAGCCGCATACCGCGGTGCTTGATGTCCTTGACGGTGGCCCGCTGTGCGCCGGCGAGGACGTCGGGAAGCGTCACCTTGCCCTCGGCGACCTTCGGGAGCCCGTCGACGAGGGAGGTGTTCGTGGTCCCCATGACCGGGCCCCACGTCCAGCCGGGCACGACCGCCGCGTAGGACTTGCTGCCCACGGCGTACACGTCCTGGCCGCCGAAGTAGTCCGTGGGGAACGCCGCCTTGGCGACGGGCACCAGCCGGGGATCGGCCGGGAACATGCTGCTCGTGCCGGAGGAGACCCATGCCTTCATACCCGCCGGGTCGGTGGTGATCCACTTGATGAACTCCGCAGCGGCGCCGCTGTTCCTGGCACCCTTCGGGATGACGAACGACGAGCCGCCGTACATGGCGGAGGCCGGCTTGCCGTCCCAGGTCGGGACCGGCGCCACCGCCCACTTGCCCGCCTGGTCGGCGACGGTCGCCTGCTGGGAACCCGCGCACCAGCTCGCACAGACGTAGGCGACGGTCCGGTTCTGCTGGACGCTCGACCAGAACGGGTCGAGCGTACTCAGCGACTGGACGAGGCCCTGCCGGGCGAGGCCGCCCCAGTAGTCGGCCACCTTCCGGGCGGGAGCGTCGTCGAGCGATACCTTCCAGGCGTCCTGCTGCGTGGAGAACCACTTCGAACCGGCCTGCCAGGACAGCGCGCTCAGCAGTCCCGGGTTGTCGGTGAACAGGACTCCGCCACGCGCCTTCGGGTCGGCCTTCTTCACCCGTACGGTCATGTCCCGGTAGGCGTCCCACGTGGTGGGGACATCGATCCGGTGCTTCTTGAAGAAGTCCTTGCGGTAGTACAGCATCAGCGGCGCGGCGTCACGGGGCACACCCCAGGTCCGGCCCCCCAACTGGACCAGTCTGCTCACCGACTTGGGGAAGTGGTCGTTCACCAGGGGGCCGAGGGTCTTGTCCAGGCTCTCCAGCTCGCCCTGCGTGGCGAACTCCGGCAGCTGCGGGTACTCGACCACCGCGACGTCCGGGACGGTACCGGCCTTCACGGCGTTCGTGAGCTTGGAGTAGTACTCCTGGCCCGAGGGCACCGACTCGAAGTTCACCTTGATGCCGGGGTGGGTCCGGTTGAAGGCCTCGGCCACCTTGTCGGAGCCCTTGACGAAGGACCAGAAGGTGACCTCTCCGGTCTTCTTCTCCGCCGCGGATCCCGCGTGGTCCGAGCCCCCACAACCTGTGACGAGCAGGCCGAGTGCCGCGACGGAACAGACGACAGCTGTCAGACGTCTACGAAGCATTGATGTGCCACCGATCGTTCGCTTGGGTGTCACCTCAATCATTCGTTACATACGACAGCCAGTCAATGGATTCGCTTTCGTTTGTTTAAAGTGAAGCTATGTGACATCACTTGGTCGGGTGTTGACCCGCCGTTGTGTTGACCCGCCGTTGTGTCGGTCCGTCAGGCGTCGGTCCGGCGGTCGGCGCCACAGGACGCCCGTACCCGCAGTTCCGGGCGGAGCAGGATCTCGGCCAGCGGCATGGCGGGGTCGGACATCCGGCGTACCACCAGATCGAGGGCCCACGACCCCACCGCCTGCTTGGGGGGAGCCACCGCGGTGAGGGGGACCTCGCTCAGCTCGGCGACCTCGTCGTCATACGTGACCAGGGCCAGATCCTCCGGCACCCGCATGCCCCGGGTGCGCAGGATGCCGACGAGGGCGATGGCGTCGATGTCGTTGTGCACCAGTGCGGCCCGGACCTCACCGGCTTCCACGGCCCGGACCACCTCCTCGAAGCGCGCGTCGACCGGAGCCGCGTCACCGCTGGTGGTGATGCGGTACTCGGGCCCCGGCGTCAGCCCCATGACCTTCACGGCATCGGCGTAACCAGCGCTGAGAAGTGCCGTGTTGGGGCTCTCGGCCCTGGCGACCAGGGCCACCTTGTCGTGCCCGAGCCCGGCGAGGTGGCGCACCGCCAGGGCCGCGCCGTAGGCGTGGTCGGAGGCCACCTGCTCCAGCCGGCCGGCCCGGAGTCCCGCCCGGCGCTCCACCAGGACCGTCGGTACATCGAGGCCGCTCAGCCAGTCCTCGGCCTCGCCCAGCAGGCTCAGGCCCGGGTGCAGCATCAACAGCAGGCTGTCGATGCCACCGGCCGTGAGCTGGCGTACCTGCTCCTGGTTCTCCGCCAGCGACTCCCCGGAAACGGCCAGCACGACCCGTACGCCGAGCGCACGGGCCGCGTTCTGGACGCCGCGGATCACCTCCGCGTAGTAGTAGCCGCCCGGCGGGACCACCAGCCCGACGGCGTACCGCTCTGTCGCGGGCGGCGGGACGGGGACCGGAGCCTCGGCCGCGGGTGCGCCTGCGGACGCGGGGGCGGCGGCCCTGGTGTCGACCGGGGTCAGGGCCCTCGCACCGCCGTGCACCCGGGTCAGCAGCCCCCGGCCCGCCAGCTCCCGTACGTCCTGCCGCAAGGTGACGGCGGAGACGCCCATCTCCGCCGCCAGCTCCTTGACCGTGACCGTGCCCGAACCCTGGCGCTCCACCGCACGCAGGATCGCCTGCCGCCGCTCGTCAGCCAACACCTTCAGTCCCCTCTCGGTAACGAGTGAGTCGCCCTCCTTCACTCGACAACCAAAAGATATCAATCAAAGGTAAACATCGGCTTCGAACGACAGTTTTCATGAACGGCGTTCAGGGCCGCCGTTCACGGCGACTGTTCAGGCGGCTGTTCAGGCGGCTGTTCAGTACGACGGCCTGTCGTCGACCTCGACGAGATTGTTGCCGCGGAGCGTGTAGAGCATGCCCCGGTCCACGTTGACGTGCGGGCCGCTGTACCAGACGCCGTTGATGCCGGCGACGACCGTGCTGACGGCGAACGTCTTCGGGTGGAAACGGAAGAGCGTGGTGTCCGAGACGCCGTAGACCACACCGCGGTTGACGACCATGGCGCCGAATCCCTTGCAGACACTGCTCACATCAGCGGTGTGCACCACCTTGCGGGTCCGTACGTCGATGACGAACGACGCGCCCTTCGTGGTGAGTCCGTAGAGGTTCCGGCCCTGCACCGCCAGCGCCGCCACCCCCGCGGTCTGCTGCGTATCGACGCGCCACTTCTCCCGTCCGGTGACCGGATCGACAGCGACGACGGTGGCGCGCGGCCCCTCCTTGGCGTCGTTGTCGCCGCCCAGGTAGGCGACGCCCTGCCGGTTGACCACTGCCCGCACCATCTGGACGTCGTCGATGGGGTTGACGTAGGAGGCCGACTTCCCGGTCCTCGGGGAGTACGTCCACAGGGCGCCGCCGCCCTCGGTGTCGGACTGCACGCCGACGAGGAACAGCTCGTTCTCCGGGTCCCACGAGGTGTCCAACGGCCGGTTCTGCTCACTGGGGAAGTGCGCGGCCTGCTGCGGCTGCTGCCGCTTGGCGGGGTCGTACCGATAGATGCCCAGCGCGTCGTACTGACCTGTGTACAGGCGTCCCTCGATCACCTCGGCGTCCTTGGCCTCGCCGGGTGCCTGCAGGTTGACCACCTCGCCGGTCCGCAGATTGCGCCGGGAGATGGAGCTGTTGCCGCCGACGTAGACGTACCCGCGGCCGGCGGCGATCCCCATGCCTGCCTGCGGACTGGCGGGCGCGCCCGCCTCCTTCAGGTCGGTGACCACCGACGTACGGGCCGCCAGGTCGATCTCGGCGACGAAACCGTAGCCCGAGACGACCGCCAGCTTCCCGTCGGTGTGGTCCACGCCCCAGATCTCACCGAGGTCCGGTCCGTCGAACTCGACGGGGGAAACCGTCCTGTCTGCCTTCGAGTAGGCCTGCACCCCCGCCTCGGAGGCGAAGTAGATCCGGTCCTCGTCGGCGGTGAACGCCTTGATGGTCTGCGCCTGGGTGGGTACCACGGTGTACGAGGAGAGGTCGTTCAGGTCCATCAGCGCGAGCTTCGAGGGATCGACTCCACCTGAGGTGCCGACGACCAAGTGCTTGTCCATGACGGCGAGTTCCCGCAGGCTGGGGTCCTTCTCCATCTCCTTGGGCACGATCGAGGTGAAGGTGCGCTTCTGCCGGTCGAAGGCGAACAGCGATGCCCTGCTGGCGCCGCCCCCGCCGGAGAGGATGCTGCCCGCCCCGAAGAAGACGGTGGTGTCCGTGGCGGCGACCGCCCTGGCCAGGGTGGCCTTCGGGTCGGGGGCACCCAGGTCGGTGACGGTGCCGGTGGCCGGGTCGTACTCCCACAGGACGGGCGCCCTGTCAGGGACGCCGCCCACGGCGTAGACCGTGCCGTCGGGGGCGACCGCCAGATCGCGGATGTCCCGGTCCCCGGTCCTGCCGATGGGCACGGCAGGCTTTTCCGGCGTCTTCAGGTCCCACCGGAAGAGATTCGGCTTGCCTTCGTCGGCCTTCAGCAGGACGCCGATATAGAGGTACTGGCCGGTGGGGTCCGCCGCGAGCGCCTGGATGGACGGCTTGGGCCCTGCCCCGACTTCGGTGTACGACACCACCTTCCGGCTCGGCAGATGGAACCCGATCACCCTGGCGGGTTCCACGTTGCGGGCCCCTATATAGACGGTGTCACCGACCAGCAGTCCACTCATCAGGGAGAACTGGACCAGACCGGGCCCGAGATCGGTCACCACGGTCGTGGGCGCCCGACCGGACGCGGCCTGCGCCCGGTCGGCGAAGAGGGATCCGGCGGCCGTCGCGAGCCCGAGCGCACCACCGGCCTGCAGCATTCGGCGCCTGCTCACGGTCGAATAGTCGGTCATCTGTACTCCTAGTGGTAGGGACTCTGCGGATTCGGTCCGCGGACTCGGTCTGCGGTTTCGGCCCGCGGTTTCGGTCTGCGGTTTCGGTCCGCTTATTCGGTGTGCGGATGCGCGTCAGGACAGATCGAAAATGCGGATGTCGTCGTGCTGAACGATCCGCGTGGGTACGTCACCGTCCCCGAGCGTTTCCGAGGGACGGTAGAGACCCCACTTGATATAGCCGTGTTCGGCCGGATTCTCCGGCTGGTAGGTGCGCACGTTCTCGTACGAGGCGGCCGACGTGTAGTCGGACTGCCCCGGAAGCTGCACGGAGACCTTGAAGTACCCCGTCTCGTCAGTGGTCCAGCGCGCGTCCACGCGGAACTTCATCCACTTGTTGACGTAGGGGCGGAAGTCCGGCACCACCGTCGTCTGCCGGTTCAGGTGCGGGGACCGGAACGCCATCGCATTGCGCTTCGCCATCAGGTAGAACGCCGGGACGTTGCCGCCCGCGTACTTCCCCTGGAAGACGATGTCGCCCGTCTCGCTGTCGCCCGACTTGTACGGCTGCCAGTCCTTCAGCAGCACGCTGAACTCGTAGCGCTGCACGTCACCCACGACGAACTGCCCGTTGGTCAGCAGGTCCGTCGCGGTCTCGCTGCGCGGTGCGCCGTTGGACTCGTATCCCGGATCGCCGAGCGTCACCTTGTGCTGGACCGCGTACGCACTCCCGTTTCCCGGCCGCACGACGCCGGAAGCGTCCGGTGCTGTGGCGTGCGTGGTGGTCAGGCCTTTCACTCCCGAGTCCAGGGTGCCGCTCTCGTAATCCACGTGCAGGACTTCCTTGGCGCTCTGTGCGGCCACCGACCTGACGGGCGAGGTCCTTTCCGCATCGGCTCCATGGGCTTGGGACAGCAGGAACGGAACCAGCAGGGCTCCTGCTCCGAGCGCGGTCGATACCTTGCGAAGCTTGGTCATTTCGCCCCTCGACATCGTGGGATTTGCAGGTGAAGCCGGGCTGGGAGGCCCCGATGGCCCCCGCCTCGTGCGGTGCTCGGTCGGCGGACGCTCGGCGCGGCTGCATGACGGAGTTGTCACGCCCAACGGTGATGCGACATCACTCGAAGCCGTATCGCGGCGTTCGTGCTTCGTTCATGCTGACATGATTACGAACGAAAGCGAAAGGCTGGTGACAAGACTCGTTGAATCCAAGGGTGGATGGGCCTGTAGCCCCCTCGATGTCGAGCTCCGGGCGGCTTGTGGCCCTCGAAGTGACGTCGTCCTCGGTGCGCCGCAACCTTCGTTCGATGGATTGCGATGCCGAACGAAGGCCGTAGGGCGACGCTCCAGGGGCCCGAGCCTCGCCCTACGGACCCGTACGGGGCATTTCGCACCCGGTTCCTGGACATGACCGAAGGAGGGATCACCTCCAATTCCGTTCCAGGAGTTCGCAGTGAAACGTCTTGGTCTGCTCGGCGCAGTTCCCTTTGTCGGCATGTTGGGCGGTGTCTTCGTCGCCAACCGCACCACGCCGTACGTCCTGGGCATGCCGTTCCTGCTGTTCTGGGTGTCGCTGTGGGTGGTGCTGACCTCCGTGACGCTCGCCGTGATCTACCGGTTGGACCCGCGCAACAAGGAGGTTCAGCGTGACGGAGGTTCAGCGGTGAAGGAGGTCGAGCAGTGATCGCGCTCGCCGTCATCCTCGCCTTCGTGCTGGTCGCACTCTGTGTGGGCATCCGTTCCCGGCGGGGCAGGAGCATGGATCTGGAGCAGTGGTCGGTCGGCGGCCGGGGCTTCGGATCGGTCTTCGTCTTCCTGCTCATGGCAGGGGAGATCTATACGACCTTCACCTTTCTCGGCGCCTCCGGATGGGCCTACGGCAAGGGCGGGCCCGCCTTCTACATCCTGTGCTACGGGTCGCTGGCCTACGTCATCTCGTACTGGCTGCTCCCGGTGATCTGGTCCTATGCGAAGCAGCACCAACTGCTGTCGCAGCCGGACTTCTTCGCGGCCAAGTACCGCAGCCCGGCCCTCGGGGTGGTCGTCGCGCTGGTCGGTGTGATCGCGATGGTCCCGTACCTCGTACTCCAGCTCCAGGGGCTCGGCGTCATCGTGTCGGTCGCCTCCTACGGGCACATCGGCCAGCACGCGGCCGTGGTCATCGGCGCACTCGTGCTCGCCGTGTACGTGACCGTCTCCGGAATCCACGGTTCGGCGTGGACCAGCGTCCTCAAGGACGGGCTCATCCTCGCCGTCGTCGTGGTCCTCGGCATCTACCTGCCGGTGCACTACTTCGGCAGCGTCGGTGCGATGTTCCACGCGGTGGACGCCGCCGAGCCCGGGTTGCTCACCCTGCACTCCACCGGGATGAGCCCCACGTGGTTCGTCTCCACGGTGGTGCTGTCGGCGCTCGGGTTCTACATGTGGCCGCACAGCTTCGCCGCCTCCTACAGCGCGCGGAACGAGCAGGTCTTCCGCCGGAACGCGATCTTCCTGCCGCTGTACCAACTGGTCCTGTTGTTCGTCCTGTTCGTAGGATTCGCCGCCGTCCTGGTGGTGCCGGGCCTCAAGAACGGCGACCTGTCGCTGCTGACGATCAGCCTGAAGGCGTTCCCGCCCTGGTTCGTCGGTGTCATCGGCGGGGCCGGTGTGCTCACCGCGCTGGTGCCCGGATCCCTGCTGCTGATGACGTCGGCGACCTCCCTCGCCAAGAACGTCTACCGGGTCGCCCGGCCCGCCAGTTCGGACGCCCAGGTACGGCGGCTGGCCAAGGTACTGGTTCCGGTGCTGGCGCTGGTCGCGCTGTTCTTCGCGTTCAACGGCGGAAGCACCATCGTCTCCCTGCTGCTGATGGGCTACGGCCTGGTCACCCAGCTGTTCCCGGCCCTGATCCTCAGCCTCGGACACCGGCGTCGGGCCACCGTCCCCGGGGCGGTGGCCGGAATGGCCGTCGGCGTCGCCGTGGTCGTGGCGTTCACCCTCGCGGGGACGGGCCTCGGCGATGTCGCCCCCTGGTTGCCCCGGCCCGTACAGGACCTCAACACCGGCCTCGTGGCCCTGGTGGCCAACTGCGCGGTCCTCACCGTCGTTTCGCTGCTCACCGGCCGCGCGGCGGACGGCAGCTCTGCGACGGACCCTGCGGCCAACGCTTCGGCGGACCCGTCGGCGGACCCGTCGTCGGACCCCTCGGCGGACGCGGACCGACTGGCGGGCGACCCGGCAACCGGCTGACGGCAGTGCTCACCTCGCGGTGCGCCGGCAGCCCGTACGTCAGGGCGGCGGCGCACCGCCGGGGAAGCGTGGAGTCCGTTGGCTGCGGGGGCCGTTGGCGGTCATAGGGTGTCGACCGTGAGCAGACACATAGACTTCGAACGCCTGCACAACTTCCGGGACATGGGCGGCTACCGCACCGCCGACGGTCGCACGGTGCGCTGGGGCCGCCTCTACCGCTCCGATTCGCTGGCCAAGCTCCAGGGGGCAGATCGGGACCGGTTCCTGGAGCTCGGTGTGCGTACGGTGATCGACCTGCGCTACCCGTGGGAGATCGAGGCGAAAGGCCGGGCGCCCGAGGACGCGGGGCTCGACTGGTTCAACTTCAGCATCGAACACCGGCCGTACGATCAGGCCGAGATCGATCCCGATGTGGACCCCTGGCGCTACCTCGCCGACCGTTTCGCAGAGGTCGCCCTCGACGGTGCGGTGGAGATCCGGCAGGCCCTGGAGATCATCGCGTCACAGGACGCCCCGCAGGTCTTCCACTGCGCCTCGGGCAAGGACCGTACCGGCCTGATCGCCGCGCTCGTTCTCTCGCTCGTCGGAGTGTCCGAGGACGACATCGCCGCAGACTTCGCCCTGACCGAACTCGCCACGGACCGGCTGATCGCCGACTGGCACGCGTCCAACCCGACCCGCACGCTGAGGTGGCCCGGCTACGGCAGGGCCCCCGAGACGGTCATCCGGCTGTTCCTGGCGGACCTGACGGCCGAGTACGGGGGCGTGCACGCGTACGCGACGAAGCACCTGGGCGTCGACGAGGAGCTGATCGCGGGGCTGCGGGAGCGGTTGCTGACCGACTGAACCTTCGCTGTGCTGCGTCGTCCCGTGCGTGCGCCAGCGCAGGTGATCCACCTTGTGTGCCTTCATCGCCCGGAGCAGTGCGAGGGCTACGGAACAGAGCGCGGGTGAGTTGGCGAACCGGGTCTTCCGGTACGGGGATGAGCCGGTTCGCAATAGTGGTTACAGAATTCCAGCCTTGGCTTCGCCGCCGCCTGTGATGCCTGGCGTCGCGACGTGTTGTGGTGTGCTGGCCTGTACGCGTCGTCAGGCGTGTGGGAGGAGTTGGGGGCGCAGTCCGCTGGATGAGCCCAGGGGCGAGGGCTTGTATCCGGGTCGAGACGATATCGGGAGTCGAAATGCGAGCTTCCTGTCTGCTCGGGTGGAAGTTGACGCTGGCGAACTCTGCACGCCACGGATAGCGTCAGTACGACTGAGATACCTGTCATCCCACCGGGAGTTGTTAGTGAACCGCCGTTCTTTGCCCGTAGTTGCCACGCTCGCCGCTGCGACAGCCTTGTTGTTGTCGGCCTGTGGCGGCAGTGATGACAATCCGAAGGACATGGGCAAGATCGCGGGTGCCGACAGCGGGAACGAGAAGCCGTCGAGTTCGCCGAGCGCGAGCCCCTCTGACACGGCAGGCCGTCCAAACATCACGCTTGCCAAGGATATGAAGAACGTCTTCGAGGGCGGAACGACCGGGGACCCGGTGAAGGATGCTGTCCTCAGGGACAACGAGCAGCGGATCAGTTCGCTCGACGATGCGATCAATGCCCGCTCGTTGGACCGTCCGGCATTCAACTTTTACAACGCAGGGGACGCAGCTCTTTCGGCGGCGAAGTGGGTGAAGGGGTTCTTCGATTCCGGTATCACGTGGACGGGTGAAGTTCGCTACTACGACCGCAAGGTCACTTCGCTGAAGATGAACGTGGCAACGTTGACTTACTGCTCGGACGAGTCGAAGTCGTACAACAAGGACCTCAAGACCGGTAAGAAGTCAGGCGAAGTGAGTGACCCTACCGACTCCCTGGTCTTCTACAATACGCGCCTGAAGAAGAACAACGACGGTACCTGGCAGACCACTGAAGTCTTCTCTCAGCGGGGATCAAAGCAGTGCCAGTGACACGCAAGTGGGCAAGGCGCTGGATTGTTGGCGCGCTGAGCCTCGCGCTATCACTGACAGTCCAACCGGCCTTCGCCGGCGGTAGCCGAGGGGCAGGTGGTGCGACGGAGAGCGATCCCACGGAACCGAGCGGACCGAAAGACACCCTTTACGCCACCGCAATCCACTTCGACGAGTCGAACAACGGCAGCAACAAGTCTGCTACACCAATGACTTCGGTCAGCAACTGGACGCCGCCCGCCTGCTGGTACGAACCCAAGTGGTCACCTGCAGAGTTCAAGGATGAGTTCCAGCGGCGTTGGGACATCCCTCATGCCAGTGGTGTGGGGGAAGCGCATTCCCTGGATCAGGACCACTACATCAAGGGCAAACCCTATAAGGACTTCAATAAGTCCGAGACCGGCAAGGGTATGTGGTGGGATGCGGTCCGGGACAAGAAGCGCGAAGAGGCGGGAGACCCGGCAGCGTTCGAATGCGACACCGCTACTTTCTGGGTGAAGAACGGCGTGACCCCTAAGGTCAAGAATGCTGTGACTCCCGAGATCCTGTCCCAGCTTGCCTACAACAAGATCAAGGTTCCCGACACCAAGGTCACGCTTGCCCCGGCCGATGCGACCAAGGTGAACCTTCCCACCTGGGCTTGGTTGGACAAGGTGGAGTTTAAGTCGGTCTCTGTCACCGCTGCCCTGAATGCGGGCGGACTCAACATCCAGGCCACCACAACGGCCACGCCTGTGTCCCTCCGGTTGGAACCTGGAACTGATGAAGCGACCACGTTTCCGGCTTCTGGTGAGTGTCCGATCAACCATGGACGTATCGGTGAGCCATACGCGAATGGAAAGGCCGATGTGACTCCGCCTTGCGGCGTGGAGTATTTGCGGTCCTCCGGAGACGGAACTTACAAGCTCAGAGCCACCGTCACGTGGGAGATTCACTGGATTGGCACCGGGGTATCCAAAGAACAGTCTCTGCCTGATGGGGAGTTCGGTGCAACCCAGGACGTGACTGTCCAGGAGATCCAGGCCATCAACCGCTAGGCCTGCAACGCGTTAAGAAGGCGATGCCTGGGACGAGCGTTGCCGTGTACAGCTGGTCGCGTGGACCGGTGCAGCAACCTCCCGGGAGAAGCCCGAAGTTGTTGCACGGGTCCACTGCGCGGTCGACAAGGACGACGGACGCTACTGAATCGTTTGGAACATTCGGGAAACTCTGCAAGAACTTCTGGCCCGGCGTTGACGAGCCATCACTGACCCGGCCAAGCAAAGGGCGTCCTTAAGAGGATCACGAAACTCTAGTAGAGATATGTTGAGAACCGAGGTACCAGACATGATCCCGTTCAACTTTATGTCAGTCTTGATTGACCGTCTTGCCGTGCGGGGTGCGGAAGCAGGCAGACACTAGCTCGACATTGATGAGGGAGACCTTGCTTGCGCTCGGGGCGTCGCCTGTATCGTTTCGCTGATCGAAGAGGGTGATATCCACTGAAAACTTCCCCTTCGTGGAGTTGGCGATGAGTTCCAGACTCTTGGACGGACTACTGTCCGGGCCAAATCTGACGATCTTCCAATTGTGGCGTGGAAGCTCTAGGCTAAGCCGTTCCATGGCCTTTTTCATATCCTCGACGGGTGCTCCGTAGAGGGACCAAGGGTGGCGAATTACGTACAGGTTATCCGGATCCTGATCGCCGCAGAGATCAACTCCGGGGCCAGGTTTCGTCACCTTCCCCTTCAGTCCCATGAGATTTCGAAGCTGCGTCGAAAGCTCCCGCGCCTCGTCTCTTACGCTGGAGACATCTCGGGTTTCTGGGGTGTATCCGAGGCCGTTGGATTTAGGCATATCCGAACATCCCGTCAGAATGGCGAAGATTGCGGCGATCGGCAATGTCATTGCGCCACGGCAACCGCCAAATGTGGCCGCCCATCGTTTAGTCACGCCTCACCTTGCCGTAGTGGCCAGTGACTACAGCGGCCTGATTCCTGAGGCTGATGGAATTGTCATCCCAGTAGCCTCCATGACTATGCGAATCCGTTTGCATGATATTTGCCCCGAATCCCCTGTCCGATGGTACGACGTCCACGTTGACGGTTGCATCGTAAGGGATTCCATGCCACGTACGGACCTCCACACTGCTACCACCCAGGCCCGCAAGCTTGCCGCCCGCAGGTACTTGGTCGTATTGGGTGGAGGCGGCTTCCGACCAGGTGTGCTTGGCGCCGACGTCGAGCTGATTGGCGTTTCCGACTAGCATGCCAGGACTACCGGCAACCACGATGTCGTCGGCGGCGAAGCGTCCGTGTTGCTTGGCGGCGTCGCCGACCAGCGTGCTGCCGTAACTGTGGCCGATGACCGTGGCGTGGCTCGCGTCCGATCCGCCTTGTGCAGTCTGAAGACCGTCGAGAAAGTGATTGAGCACAGGAGCTCCCTTGTCGGCGTAAGACGTTGACATGGCTTGCGGAACGATGCTCTGTGGAGCGTCATAGCCGATCCACGTGATCGTAGAGACGTTCTGTCCAGGGGCCATTGCGCTGGACGTCTTCCAGAGATTCTCCATGCGGGTCATGTCGCCACCCGCTCCCGCGAGCTTCGATGTCGTGCCAGGTACGAACACCGCCGTGTGGTCAGCGGTGTCGGGATTCCCGTTGGCAATGATGACGTGGCCGAGCTGGTGTGTGTCGATACCCAGCAGGTATGCCCGTGGCAGGTCACCGGAGCCTGTTCGACCAAGGCGCGAGTGGATCGCATCCATACCCTTGACCTGCCCTTCGAGCTGCCCCCTCTCCTCCTTCCAGTGCTGCCACGCTGAGCTTTCGACCATCTCGCCAGGTAGCCGTGTGCCGGTGTAGGGGTTGTACCCCTGTTCGTACTTGACAGGCTCCTGCGCGTTCAGCTTCGCAAGCTTCTCTTGAGTCGTCTCGTGAAGCTTGTCGAAGACGACGCGGTTCACCTTGTCGCGGACTTCGGCGGGCAGGCCGTCCAGTGCTCCGATACGAGCGGGGTAGAGGAATTGCAGCTCCGCCTTCATCCCCGGGGTGAGGGCGCCCCACCAGTCCGCGTTCAGCTTGGGGTCTGTGCCGTCCGGGAGATCGCTGGCTTTGGGTGGCCCTTCGGTGACTTCGGCATCATCGAACATGATCATGTCTGGATGGTTTGGATAGTGCGTGAACGGATTGCCACCCTGATCGATGAGCACCGCCAGGTGGTGGCGCCGGCGCAGCATGGGTAGTTGGTCATCGGCCCAACTGGCAATGTGGACGAGCTTCGTCAGGGACTGCGCGTCGATCCCGAGACGATCGAAACGATTCTTGAACCGTGAAGCGCTTCCGTGTAATCGATCCGCATCTGTCTTAAGAGAAGCGATCGTGCCTTGGAGTGCCTCAGGGTTGATTCCGCAGAAGGTGTCCCCGCCGCCACCTGGATCACTCATCGCCTTGCCCCCATCCTCGCGTGACCGTGCAGCTACAGGACGCTACCAGCCCTTGCTCGGCCGGTCACGGCGGCATGAACCAAGGCTGTGTCGTGCTCAGTTGGGGGGGGGGCACCCGGGCGCAATGTGCCGCAATCGGCGGATCCCTGTGGAAGACTCATCACCCTGACTGGAGGGGGAGTCTGATGAGTGGTGATCCGGCCAAGGTCGAAAACCCGCGGCGGCAAGCCCTGGTGAGGTTGAAGAGTGACATCGAGCATGAGATGCGTGATCTCACGGGCTTGTTGAAGAAGGCATCTGCTGACGTCGGAGAGAAGCGATCCTGGGCGGGACGGAACGCGAAGACCTGGCACTCGGATATCGAAGGGCGCCGGAAGGTCATGCTGGCCCAGCTGGGGAACCTGATCCCGGCAGTGCAAGCAGAGATCAACCAGGCTCCTGAAAGAGTAAGTCCCGCCGAGGCGAAGATGATGCGGTTGGACCTGCAGGGATAGTGCCCGCGCGGAGCTTTGGGCGTGAGCAGTGCTCATCGGTGGGCGGGATGGGCTAAGGCGGTGGTCTCCTGCTCGCCGCCGGCGACGGTTGTGTACCCCGCCCGTGATCCGGAGTGATTCGAGCCGCCGTCGCGAAATGCCCGCCTCGCGCAAAGTGAAGCGCTGCAGGTGCCAGTGGTAGTGCCTCAAGGGATGAAATAGCCATTCTCCTGCCCCTACAGCAGGTGATCCGCCTTGCCCGCCTTGATGTCTCGGATCATGGTGCGAAGGGCTTCCGCGCTGTCGGTGATGTAGCGGGATTCGTCGCCGCGGACGGCTATGTAGCCGTTGCCGTCGGCGTCGGTGCCGAGTCGGAAGCAGTTTGCGCCCTCGCCGCAGAAGGGGCTTTCCCAGTTGATCTCGGGCATGTTCTGTCCGGCTCCTAGAGTTGTCGGGCGAGATTGCTGATGAATGTGCGCGATTCCGCCGGTGCCAGTGCGCGTGTCTGCAACGCGTCGAGCTGGGCCCTGTACTTGGCGAGCTGTATGTCCGTGTCCAGGAATTCCGGCCCGTGGGTGGCGTCGAGTTCGACCACGTCGAGCGCGGGTACGGAGGCCGAGGCGTAGACGACGGACTGCCCGGCGCCGGGGAAGCCGCCTTCCTTGAACGGGATGACACGCACCACGATGTGCTGTCGCTCGGACAGCTCCAGGATGTGGGCCAGCTGTGCACGGATCGTGGCCGTGCCGCCGAACTCGATCCGCAGGGCCGCTTCATGGATGATCACGTCGACGGTCGGTGGGTCCGGACGTTCCAGGACCTGCCTGCGGTCCATGCGGTGCATCAACCGTGCGTCGAGATCGGAATCCGTCAGCCGGGGAATGACATGCCCGAAGACCGCGCGGGCGTACGCCTCCGTCTGGAGCAGTCCGGGCAGGTGGATGGTCACGGCGATACGGAGGGCCACCGCGTGCCACTCCAGCTCGGCGATGTCCAGTAACGCGCAGGGGAGTTGTCCCCGGTACGTGACCCACCAGCCCTTGCCGCGCTCGCTCGCCATGGCGGCCAGAGCGTCGATGAACGCCTGGTCGGGGCAGCCGTAGTTGCCCGCCAGGGTGCGTACCCGTGCGGCGCTGATCCCGGATCGGCCGGATTCCATATTCGGAATGTTGGTGCGGGGCACGTCGAGCAGACCGGCAGCGTATTCGGTGCTCATGCCCGCCGCGAGGCGCATCTTGCGCAGCTCCGCACCGAGTCGCTTCTGGCGCGCGGTGGGGGTGCTCCTTGGCGGCATGAGTCCTCGCTCTCGAACCGGGTACCGGGCTCAGTCTGCCCCGGGCGCGAGCGATCGGTCCACACTGGCGGTTTCGCAGAACGTAGTACATGTACTCCCGAATGTTCTACAGTCGGTAACGCACCGCTCACACACGGCGAGTTGGAAGTGCATCGCGCGAGCCTGCCCGCAGTCTCCTCCCCTGGGAGGGGTGGCCCCGCGTCAGGGAGACAGGACACCGACCGCGCCGAACCCTGCGTTCGAAGGAGCCGACTGATCATGTTCGCAACCACTGTTACGCCATGTCCCGCGCCGCCCACGCCCGAAGGTGAGGTGCCGGCCCTTGCGTACAGCCTCACGCTGCCCGCCGCACCGCGCAGTGCCGCCGTTGCGCGGCTGGCGGCGCGGGCCGTGCTTGAGGCGCATCGGCTCGGGGTGGTGGCCGACTCCGTTGTTCTCGCGGTGAGTGAACTCACCGCGTGTGCAAGCCGGTTCGCGCCGGAGGGGCAGGTTCATCTGTCGCTCCGCTACCGGGACGGCGCCGTTCGTATCGTCAGTTACGACGCGCATCCGCGACACCCCCATCCCCGGCTCGCCGCCGTCTGCGACGCCCGGCGTCGGGGCGCGCTGCGGGTGGTGGCCCGTCTGGTCAGGGCCGAGGGCGGGAGCTGGGGGACGGGGGCGGCGGACGAGCCCGGGGGAGGTACCCGGATGTGGGTGGTGCTGCCCTGCGTGGCGGATTAGCGCCCTACTTGGTGCACTCCACCCGGATCGGCGCGGCGGCGTTGTGGGCGTTCTTCCGTGACGACGAGCTCCAGTCGTCGCCGCGGTCGTGCATCTTGACGCTCAGCACGCCGCTGTTGATCTTGTACGAGGGGGCTGCGATCCACTGGCCACGGTGACTCACCTGGGTGATCGTGAAGTGGCCGAGCTGGGTGGAGCCTGCTGTGCTCGTGCCGTCGTGGACGGTGTAGTATGTGGGCTGGCCGCCGACGTGTCCGACGTTGCTGTCGTTTGGAATGAAGACGCTGACCTTGCAGCTGCCGGACTTCACGTCACCGGTCCGGAAGTTCCAGACGGCCCAGTTGCTGCTGTCGTCGGAGTCACCCGACATGGGAATCGAGCGGTACCAGCCCTCGCAGCCACCTGAGGCGTACGAACCGTCGTGCGTCGTCCAGCCCTCCTGACCGTCCGTGTACTTCCCGTGCTCGGTGTAGGTGACCGCACTGCTGGAGCAGTGCATGCCGCCGACCGCCGAGAAGAGCACGGTCGGGGAGGACGACACCTTCTTCGGCGTCGCGGGGCTGCCGTTGCCCGTCGAGGAGTTCGTCTTCGTGTCGGTCTGCTTGCCGGAGTCCGAGCCGGAGTCGGAACCCGTCTTGGTCGACGTGGTCTTGCCGCCCGTCTTGCCCTTCGGGGTCTTGTCGCCCGCCTTGGTATCGGCGGGCAGGTCGCCGCCGCCGACGTTGTCCGCCGACGCGGCTTCGGTGATGGGCGGGGCGTTCACGCCGCCCGCCGTTCCCCCCGTGGTGCCGGATCCCTTCGAACTGCCCTTGCCCAGGGGGGCCTTGGAGGCATCCGCCTGCGGTACGTAGCCGTCCGCACCCGGGGCGGGGTCCGTGTATCCGGCGGCGTTGTTCCTGTTGTTGTGCTGGGGGCCGTCCCCGCCGGTCGACGAGGCGACGACGAACGGGAGGGACAGCAGCACCACGCCCCCGATCGCGGCAGCGGCGACCATCGGCCGGGACACCTTGCCGGGTGCTGACTTCTCTTCCGCCGCGTCGGTGCCTTCGGGGCCGTTGCCCGCACCGTCGACGGTGGTGACGGCCTCGGAGGCGGTACGGGTACGCGTACGGGTCCGGGTGAGGGTGCCGAGGACGGCGGTGAGTCCCGCTATCCCACGGGGAGTTGCCGTTGCCGCCGTCGCGGTCGCGGTGGCTGCGACTGGCTCGGCGGCGAGGGCGGCAGTGGTCTCCGGCTCGGTGGCGGCCGGTTCCGAAACGGCTTCCGAAGCGGCTTCCGGAGCGGCTTCCGGAGCAGGTTCCGGAGTCGGCTCGGGCTTCTCGGCCTTCTGCTTCTCGGCCGCCATCGGCTCGGGTGCCGATTCGAGTGTCGGTGCCTTGCTCTCCGTCGCGCGGGCGGCGTCAGGAACCTCCGCGCCGATCACGCCACCGGCGAGCGTCGCGGCGACGCCCTTCGGTGAACTACTTCCGGATTCCGTCACCTTGGCGGCGCCTGCCCCGGATCCCGAGGTGGTCGCAGGAGCCGCGGGAGCCGCAGGAGCCGTAGTGGTGGACTTCGCTGCCTCGGCCCCAGCCTTCTTCTCGTTCTCCGTACTCGCTCCCGGCGCCGCCTCTTCCGACGTCTCCGCAGCAGCGGACACCTCGCTGTTCGACTCGGGTTCCGTGTGTGCCATGGCCACCTCGCCTCTCCTGCTTCTCGTACTGCTCGTGTGCGTCAGCCGGGTGCATCGCCCGTGTGCGCCGGTCGTGGGTGTCAGTCGTTGCCGGACAGTGCGGCGAAGATCTCCGTGGACAGTGTCACGGGTGGGCCGTCCTCCTGGGACACGCCCCCCTCGTAATCGTCGTCCAGTATCTCCAGTTGGCTCTTGATGTGCTTCTCGCGTCTGGTCAGTTCCTCCGCCAGCCTCGGGGGCAGCGGCCCCGACATCCTGGCGAGTTCCACCGCGAGGAGTAGATCGGCATGTCCCACTCCGTCCGCGCGCAGATTGAAGCCCGCAGGCACCTGATCGGTGCCGCCGTTCGTCTTCCTGTGCCAGTGCCCCACCAACTCTCGCAGGCGCTGATCCGTGAAGATGTCCAGGGGCAGGTGCGACACACCGGACCAATTCATGAAGGAGTGGAACCTCTTCTCCGCGAGGGTGGGTTCGTTACCCAGCAGTTCGTCGGCGAGGGCGTTGAACCGATCCTGCTCGCGGGCGAGGCGGACATCCTCCCGCCTCTCGCGCTCGCTGACCAGGTAGTCGTGCCCCATGGCCTCAGGCGAAAGGGGCCGCTGCCAGAAGGACTTGTCCCTGCCCAGGTTGGCAACGTCTTCCGGGCGCACATGGAGGGCGTCCGCCACCCGTGTCAGATAGCGCGGGTGCACGCCCAGCGCGTTGGCCTGGACTTCCGTACTGGGCTGAATGTACGGCAGCGGCTGGGTGCGCGAGTCGCTGTACAGCCTCTTGGCCTCGGCCAGATTCATGCCGACCACGTGGGACATGGTGAGCTGCCTGGTGCGCAGATGCGATGAGAAGTGCCACCAGTCGAAGAGCGGCGCATCGAGTTCCGTCATCCGGCGGACGAACGCGTTTGTGGGTCCGGCCTCCAGCCGGGCGGCCAGCTGATGGAGTGCGTCGAGGGCTGGGCGGAGAGGGGCGTGGCCCTGCAGGGCGACCTCGATGCTGCCGAGGGCGGTGGGGTGCAACCCGAGGGCCTTGGCTGCCGCGGCTGCGCGCTCGGTGCCGATGCCGATGCCGGTGCCGATGCCGGTGCCCGCGTTCTCGTTCCCGCCTGTATGCGTGTTCGTGTTCGTGTTCGTGAGCGGGACGGGCGGCTGCTGGCTTCTGTGCTGGGCCAGCAATCCCTTTACGCCCGGCTCTTCGAGCACCCCGGCCAGGGTGTTGCGGTGGAGTGAGGTCGTTACGTCCGACTGCCAGACCGGGTGCTGCTCGTGGTGCGGCTGTCCTTGCGGGGTCTGCCACCCGGCCAGTGTCTGCGGTACCGGCGGCAGCCGGTCGGCGAGGTAGAGCAGGACGTTGCTCAGACCCGACGGTCGGGTGGTGTCGACCGCCAGCAGATCCAACAGGGTGCTCATGTCCGATTCGCCCCTCATGATGGAGTACACCTCGGAGTGGGGCGGGAGCCCCGTCTCCGGGCCCGTCGGAGAGAGTTCTACGTCGAAGCTGACCCAGCTCAGTTCGCGGCGCCGGTACGGGTCGGGCTGGCTGAGTGAGGCGGCCAGTTGCTCACGCACTACCGGCAGCTGCTGGTGGACCAGCCGGCTGTGTTCCTCCGGGCTCAGCTGTGGGTGCCTCAGGAGCCGGGTGATACGCGTCCCCAGGGTGCCGTCCCCGTGGATCACCCGCTGGATATTGAAATTCGCCCAGGTGAGATCTGGTTTGTGCACGGAGGCAGATACGGGGGCGGTGACCGCGAGCACTTCGGAGAGGCGCGGCCAGAGCGGGGGTTGGTCCGCCGAGGGCCGGATCCACAGGTGCTCGCCGTCGCGGACGTGTCCGTGCATGCGTACGTCGTTGTACACACCCTCCCAGAGGTAGCCGCCCTCCGGGACCTCCACCCACGAACCGTTGGCGAACGCGTTGCGGTGGGCCACGACGATCGCCTCCCAGAGCTGGTGCGTCGACCAGTGGGAGGGGAAGAGCAGTTGGCCGACGGCTGCCATCCCGTCGGAGCCGAGCACGGTCCCGTTCTCACGGTCGCCGGGCTGCCATGCGAAGGGCGGTGGGGCGTTGTTGGCGGCGGCCTGTGCCGTGTGACCCTGCAGGTTCGGGTCCTTGAACCAGATGGTGGCCCACTGGGTGCCGTTCGGGTGGGCGGTCCACAGCTGCTGGATGTTGACGCCCTGGTCCAACTGCGCTGCGGTCCCGCCCGTCCCGGGCAGTGCGTAGTGGACGCCGGTCCTGTGGTGGGTGGAGCCGTACGTCACGAAATGCAGCGCGCCCTCCCCGAGCGCCGGTTCGGCGGGGGACCCGGGCATGGGGGCGAGATATTGCCAATGGTCAGGCATTTCTGGACGCGCCGGAATTTCGAGGTGGCGGGGTGCGTCGAGGCCGGCCTGGTCGGGGTGGGGAGCGAAGTCGGTGACGGTGCCCGTGCCGTCGACGGTGCCCTTGATCCGTACGCCCTGGTACTCGCCGGTGAAGTGGTAGTTCCCCGGCTCGATGCCGGGGGTGTGCTTGGTGGGTACGAGACCGCCGGTGGCCTGTTCGTGCAGATACACCTGGCGTACGGCGTACAGCGTCTCTTCGAGGGTCCAGTGGTCCGGGAAGACGGTTCGCACGCTGCCGTCGGGGTGGGTGCCCGCCTGGTAGGTGCCGTTCGGGTTGCGCTCGCCGGTGGCTACCGGGCGGGGCCGGTCGGCGGCGCCGTGCGGGGCGAGCAGGCCGACGGTTCCGGTGCGGGGGTAGCCGCGCAGGACCCGTTCCCGCACGTCGAGCGGGATGCGGACGGTGGGCTGCGGGGTGTCCCGCAGCGCCGCTCCGATCGCGGTGCCCAGCACCAGGAGGTCGCGGGGCATGATCCGCAGATACGGCGACGACGTCACCGGGATCGGGAAGTTCTGGTCGACCACGGACCGGCCGAAGAGCGGGTCGGTGTAGGCGGCGCCCATCAGCGCGTGCTCGTCGTAGACCGGCCAGTGTGCTCGTCCCTGCATGGGATCCCGGTAGTAGTCCTGCAGGCCCAGGAGGTGGCCGATCTCGTGGGGCGGCATGACCGGGTCGGATGTGAGCTTCTCCACGGAGAGGTACCAGTTCGCGTCGTTGCTCCGGCCCATGCCATCGGGGTCGGGGTGCAGCGCGATGGTGTGGTGCGCCAGCTCGGGGGTGTCGACGAACTCGGCCGCCACCCGCAGCAGATCGCCGTTCGGCAGTCGGTGGTCCGGGTCGTTGTAGTACTTCTGGAGGCCGCTGTTCGCCGAGGCCTTGGTGGCCTGGAGGAGTTCGGGGGTGACACCGTCCTTGACGTCCAGGTGGATGCGTACGGTGATCTTCGTCTCGGCGACACCGCCCTGCACCTCGGTGCGCTCGGCGCTGAACCGGCGACGCCTGATGGGTCCCGTGTAGCCCGCGCTGTTCAGGAACTCCGGGGAGGGTCGGCGGATCTCGGCTCGGTGGGTGACGGGGGCATGCAGGGGGGCAAGGGGCGGCGGTGGTGCGGAGGCCGACCGGCCCCGGGTGACGGGGGGCTGCGGGGTGTCGGGGGCATGTGGGACGGCGGAGGCAGGCAGGGGGGCAAGGAGCGGCGGTGGTGCGGAGGCCGACCGGCCCCGGGTGACGGGGGGCTGCGGGGTGTCGGGGGCATGCGGGACAGCGGGTGCATGCACGGGGGCAGGGAGCGGCGGCGGTGCGGAGGCCGACCGGCCCCGGGTGGTGGGTCGCTGCGGGGTGACGGGGGTCTGCGGGGGGTTTACCGGGCTCTGCGAGAGGACGGTGGGCGGGGACTGATGAGGCCGGTGCGGGGCGGCGGACTGCTGGGCCGGGTGCGGGGCCGTGGGCGGCGTCACGGGCAGGCCGGCGTTCTGGGACAGGCCTCCCACGTACTGCGCATCCAGCTGCGTCCGCCGGTCCCGGACGCGCTGCTCGTAGGTGTCCAGGGCCTCCTCCCGGGCCGGGTCCAGCACCGGCGCCGACTTGTCGGCCAGGTGCATCAGATCGGCATACTGCTCCCGCTCCGCGCGCGGGTCGTAATCGTCGGGCACCTGGTTGGTCCCGTCGTTCGTTTCCACCCGCCAGTGCTCCACCAGCTCTTGCAGGCGCTGGTCGGTGAAGATGTGCAGACCCTCGCTCGCGACGTCGGACCAGTGCATGAAGGAGCGGAACCTGGCGTCCGCGAGGGCGGGGTTGCTGCCCAGCAGTTTGTCGGCGACCGCGTTGAGCCGTGTGTAGCTACGGGCGAAGCGGGCATCCTCCAGCGTCTGGTGGTTGTCGAGCCCGTAGTTCCGCGCCAGGGCCTCAGGGGTGTGGGGCTGCTGCCGGAAGGTCTCGTACTCGCCCAGATCGAGGACATCTGACGGGTGCAGGTGGAGGGCGTCGGCCAGCCGTTCCAGATAATTCGGGTGCATGTCCAGGGTGTAGGCGAAGAACCGCATGTCGTCCGAAACCCGCGGCATCGGTTGGGCGCGCGAGTCTGCGTACAGCTTCTTGGCCCTGGCCGGATCCATGGAGGCCACCTTGGACAGCGTGTGCCCCTTGGTGTGCAGATACGACGAGAAGTGCGACCACTCGGAGAGCGGCACACCCACTTCCGTCATCTGTTTCACGAGCTGGCGCGTGGACTTCCCGACGCCCAGTCGGGCGGCCAGCTGGTTGAGTGAGTTGATGGCCGTGTGGAGGGGGGTGGACCCCTGCAGGGCGGCCGTGATGCTGGTGAGGTCGGAGGGCCGCAGTTTGAGGAACCCGGCCGCCGCCGCCAGGCGATGGGGGCTTACGACCGTGTCCGTGTCGGTGTGCGTGAGCGGGCTGGAGGGTTCCTGGCCTCGGTGCTGCGCCAACAGCGCCCGTACGCCGGGCTCGTCGAGCAGCCCGGCCGGGGTGTTGCGGTGCACGGAAGTCGTCACGTCCGACTCCCAGACCGATTTCAGGACCGGGCTCTGCTCGTGCTGCGGCTGCCCCTGCGGGCCCTGCCAGTCGGCCGGCCGCTCCGACAGCGGCGGCAGCATGCCTCGCACGCTTTGCAGGAGGGCGTCCATGCCCGCTTCGTCGATGGAGTCGACCGGCATCAGGTCCGACAGGAGGGAGCTCAGGTCCCCGTTGTTCTGCGCGATCTTGACCAGCTCGGAGTCGTCCCCGAGTTCCATCGCCGGATCTTCGGTCGGTGACAGTTCTATGTCGAAGGTGACCAGGTTCAGCTCGCGGTGTCTGTACGGGGAGAGCCGATTGAAGTCGTCGGCCAGCTGCTCACGCAGGTCCGGCAGCATCTCGTCGCGCAGGTATTCGTGGAACTCGTCTGCCAGCGGGGGATGTTCCAGGACCCGGGTGATGCGGAGCCCCAGGGTGCCGTCCTCGTGGATCACCCGCTGGACGTGGAACGGCAGCGACCCGCCACCCGGTTTGGGCAGCTGAACAGGTACGGGATCGGTGACCGCGAGCACCTTGGCAGACACGGCCGAGATCAGCGGTTGGTCCGTCGAGGGCCGGGCCCACAGGTGTTCGCCGTCGCGGACGTGGCCGTGCATGCGTACGCCGTCGTGCACGCCCTCCCAGAGGTAGCCGCCCTCCGGGACCTCCACCCACGAACCGGCGTTGCGCGCGGTGCGGTGGGCTCCGGCTATCGCGTCCCGGAGAGTGGGCAGCGACCAGTGGTGGGGGAAGAGAAGCTGACCGGCGGCGGTCATGCCGTCGGGGTTGAACACGGTCCCGTTCTCCCGGTCGCCCTGATGCCATTCGAGAGGCGGTAGGGCATTGTTGGCGGCAGCCTTTGCCGTCAGCCCCCGCAGGTTCGGGTCCTTGAACAGGACCGTGGCCCACTGGGTGCCGTTCGGGTGCGCGGGCCACAGCGATTCGATGTGGACGCCGTGCTTGCGCTGCGCGAAGGTCCCGGTCTTGTCCGGCAGCGCGAAGTGGACGCCGGTCCTGTTGGCGGTGGAGCCGTAGGTCAGGTAGCGCAGTACGACGTCCCCGAAGGCGGGATCGGCGTCGGGGCGGCGGGGCGACGGCGGTTCGAGGTGGGTGGGGGGCAGCAGCCCGCTCTGGTCGGGGTGGGGGGCGAAGTCGAGGATGGTGCCGGTGGTGTCGGCGGTGCCCTTGATGCGGACGCCCTGGTAGACGCCGTCGAAGGTCTGGCGTGTGGAGCGGTCGGGGACGGTGGTCAGGCTGTTGGTCCTGACGTGGTCGAGGTAGACCTGGCGGGTCGCGTGCAGGACCTCTTCGAGGCTCCAGTGGTCGGGGAACATGGTCCGGTCGCTGCCGTCGGGCAGTTTGCCCGCCTGGTAGGTGCCGTTGGGGTTGCGCGGTCCGGTGGGTTCGGGGCGGAACCTCCCGGCCGGGCCGCGCGGGGCGAGCAGGCCGTGGGTGCCGGTGGTGGCGCTGCCGCGCAGGACGCGGTCCCGTACGTCGAGTGGGATGTGTGCTCTGGCACCGTCGTGCGGGCCCGCGCCCACGCCGTCGGCGTGCGACCAGGCGGTGTCGACGGCCGTGGACAGGAGCAGCAGGTCCCGCGGCACGATCCGCAGCGTCGGTGAGAGCTCCCCCTCGGTGGCCAGATGGTCCATGCTGAACTGCAGGAGCCCGGACTCGTCGATGTAGTTTCCGGACATCAGCGAGTGGTCGTCGTGCACCGGCCGGAGCGGTTCGCCCTCCGTGGCCTCGCGGTACTGGTCCTGGAAGCCGAGGAGGTGGCCGGTCTCGTGCGC
The DNA here is from genome assembly GCF_036241575.1 of Streptomyces sp. NBC_01267. Taxonomy (NCBI): domain Bacteria; kingdom Bacillati; phylum Actinomycetota; class Actinomycetes; order Kitasatosporales; family Streptomycetaceae; genus Streptomyces; species Streptomyces sp. NBC_01267. The sequence goes on from NZ_CP108455.1 coordinate 5,047,594, forward strand.
GATGACGTGTGACTTGTCCTTCCCGCCCGCCCCGCTCTCCGAGACGTACCAGGCGCCGCTGTCGTCGCGGCCCGTGCCGTCCGGGTCCGGGTGCAGCTTCACCGTGCGGTGTGCCTGTGCGGAATCGTTGACGAACTCCAGCTTCACGTGCAGGAGATCACCGTTGGAGAGACGGTGCTTCGGGACGTTGAAGTACGTGTCGATGCCGAGCGTCGCCATCGCCTTGGCGTTCGCGACGTGGTTCTCGGTGGCACCGGGCTGGAGGTCCAGGTGGATGCGGACGGTGATACCGGAGCGCACACTGCCGTCGCTGAGTTCGGTGCGTTCGACGGCGAACGCGCGCTCCCAGACGGATGCGGCGGCACCGCCCTTCGTCCTGGTCAGGTCACTGGGCGGGAGAACCTCGGCCGTGCCCAGCGAACGCACGTCGGTGACCGGTGCGGGGTGGGGGACCGGGGCGGAGGGGTGCGGGGGAATCTCGACGACGGAGTAATGGGCGGTGGGGGTCGGGGCGATGGGGGCCGTGGGGACATCGGTGACGGGGTGATCGGCGGTGGGCGTGGGCGTGAGCGCGGGCGTGGGCGTGGATGCCGGGGCCTTGTGCGGGCTGGCGTGCGGCGTGTGGAGAGGGAGGTTCGGCGAGTTGTGCGGCTGGTTCGAGGTCGACTGAGTGGAGGCCGACTGAGTGGAAGCTGACTGAGTGGAAGCTGACTGAGTGGTGGTCGATTGGGTGGAAGCCGACTGAGTGGTGGTCGATTGGGTGGAGTGCGGGTCCGTGGCGGGTGTCACGGACGGGGTGGCGTTCTGGGTCACGCCTCCGCTGTACCGCGCGTCCAGATTCGTCAGCTGGAACTGGATGAACCACTCGAAGTCGGCCAGGTCCTTCACCAGTTTCGGGGGCAGCGGTTCCCCTGACCGCTTGGCGAGTTCTTCCGTAAGGAGCAGATCGGCCCGGACCTTGCCGTCCTTGCGCGGGTCGAAGTTCGCGGGCACCGGGTTGGTGCCGCTGTTCGTTTCCACCTGCCAGTGCTCGGCCAGTTCCCGCAGGCGCTGGTCGGTGAAGACGTTCAGGCCCAGGTGTCGCGCCGCCTCGGACCAGTGGGTGAAGGAGCGGAACCGCTCCTCCGCGCGGGTCGGGTCGGCGCCCAGCAGCTGGTCGGCGACGGTGTTGAACCGGGTGCGGTCGCGGGCGGTGCGGATGTCCTCCTGCTTTTCGCGCTCGCGGTCCCGGTAGTTCTGCCCCAGGGTCTCGGGCGAAAGGGGCTGCTGCCAGTAGGACTTGTCCTCGCCCAGCTTGGCGACGTCCTCCGGGCGCACCTTGACGGCGTCGGCCAGCCGCGTCAGATAATTCGGGTGCAGGCCCAGCGCGTAGGCCTGGATGTCCGTCTCGTACGACGTGGGCGCCGGCGGGTGGTTGCGCGAGTCGTTCAGCATCTTCCGGGCCCCGGTCAGGTCCATGCTGACCACGTCGGACAGCAGGCCCTTCTTGGTGTGCAGATACGACGAGAAGGACCACCACTCGGAGAGCGGCGAACCGATTTCCGTCATCCGCCGGACGAAGGGGCCCGTGGGCCCGGCCTCCAGGCGGGCAGCCAACTGGTCGAGCGCGTCGAGGGCCGGGCGCAGGGGACCGGAGCCCTTCAGGGCCATCTCGATGCTGGTGAGATCGGAAGGCGCCAGTCCGAGGCTCTCGGCTGCCGCGTTCCTGCGGTCGGTGGCGGTGGCGGTGCCTGCGGCTGTGTTCTCGGCCCCGCCCGTATGTGTGCTCGTGCTCGTGTTCGTGAGCGGGCCGGGTGCCGACTCCTGGCTCCGGTGTTGCTCCAACAGCCCCTTCACGCCCGGCTCGTCGAGGAGCCGGGCCCGGGTGCGGCGGACCGAAGTCGCCACGTCCGACGTCCAGACCCGGTCCTGCTCGTGGTGCGGTTGCCCCTGCGGGCCCTGCCAGTCGGTCGGCAGCTCCGATACCGGCGGCAGGTGGTCGGCCATGTCGCGCAGGAGGTCTGCCAGGCGCACAGGGTCGGTGGCGTCGACCGTCATCAGGTCCGTCAGGGTGTCCGTGTCCGCGTTGTCCATCATGATCTGGAACAGCTCGGACCGGCGCGGGATTTTTATCTTCGGGTCGTCCGTCGGCGACAGCTTCACATCGAAGGTGATCAGGCCCAGCTCGCGGCGTCCATTCGGGTCGGGCCGGTTGAATTCGGCGGCCAGCTGCTTACTGACCTTCGGCAGCTGCTCGTCGACGAGGCGGCTGTGCACACCCGGGTCCAGCGACGGATGCGGCAGGATCCGGGTGACGTGCATCCCGAGGGTGCCGTCCTGGTGGATCACCCGCCGGATGCTGAACAGCGCCGTCGTGCCGTCCGGTTTGGGCGCACTGAATTCCAGGGGGGCGGTGCTCGCCAGTATCTCGGGCGAGCTGTGCGGGAGCGGAGGCTGGTCCGACGAGGGCCGGACCCACAGGTGCTCGCCGTCGCGGACGTGTCCGTGCATCCGTACGCCGTCGTGCATGCCCTCCCAGAGGTACCCGCCCTCCGGGACCTCCTCCCACGCACCGGAGCTGCGCGCGCCGCGGTGAGCCTCGACGATCGCGTTCCGGAGATCGGACACCGACCAGCGGTCCGGGAAGAGCAGCTGGCCGCTGTTCGCCGTGCCGTCGGCGCCGAGCACGTGCCGGCTCTCCTGGTCGCCGAACCGCCATTCCGAAGGTGCCGGGGCGCCGGTGGTGACAGCCTGCGCCGTCCGCCCCCGCAGGTTGGGGTCCTTGAACCAGACCTGGGCCCACTGGGTGCCGTTCGGGTGCGCGGTCCACAACTCGCTGATCAGGATGGACTGGCTCTCCCGCGCACGCGTTCCGACCTTGCCGGGCAGCATGTAGTGCACGCCGGTCCGGCTGTGGGCGGAGCCGTACGCCACGAAGCGCAGTGCGACGTCCCCGAACGCGGGATCGTCGGTGGGCTTGCGGAGCGGGGGCGGTTCGAGGTGGGTGGGCGGCAGCAGACCGTTCTGGTCGGGGTGGGGCGCGAAGTCGATGATGGTGCCGGTGGTGTCGGCGGTGCCCTTGATGCGTACGCCCTGGTAGACACCGTCGAAGGTCTGGCGGCCCGAGAGTTTTCTGTCCGCAGTCAGACTGCCGGTCCTGACGTGGTCGAGGTAGACCTGGCGGGTGGCGTGCAGGACTTCTTCCGGGCTCCAGTGGTCCGGGAACATCGTCTGGTCGGTGCCGTCGGGGCGTTTGCCCGCCTGGTACGTGCCGTTGGGGTTGCGCGGTCCGGTGGGTTCGGGGCGGAAGCGTCCGGAGGGGCCGCGCGGGGCGAGGAGGCCGGTGGCTCCGGTGCTGACGTTGCCGCGCAGCACCTGTTCCCGTACGTCGAGCGGGATGTGCGCCCTGGCCTTGTCGTGCGGGCCCGCGCCCACGCCGGGGGCGTGCGACCAGGCGGTGTCGACCGCCGTGGAGAGCAGCAGCAGATCCCGCGGCACGATCCGCAGCGTCGGCGAGAGCTGACCGGAGGAGGCCAGGTGGTCCATGTCGAACTGGATGAGTCCCGATGCGTCGATGCCGTATCCGGACATCAGCGAGTGGTCGTCGTGCACCGGCCGGGGCGGACGGCCCTCCTTGGCCTCGCGGTACTGGTCCTGGAAGCCGAGGAGGTGGCCGGTCTCGTGCGCGATGACGTACGACTTGTCCTTCGCGTTCTTTCCGCCCTCCGAGACGTACCAGGTGCCGCTGTTGTCGCGGCCCTTGCCGTCCAGGTCCGGGTGCAGCCGCACCTTGCGGTGCGCCTGTGCGGGATCGTCGACGAACTCCATCTTCACCCGCAGCAGATCACCGTTCGACAGCCGGTGGTTCGGGGCGTTGTAGTACGTGTCGATGCCGCGCTCCGCCATCTCCTTGGCGTTCGCGACGTGGTTCGGGGTGGCGCCCGGCTGCACGTCCAGATAGACGCGGACCGTGATGTCGGAGCGCACACTGCCGTCGCTGAGCTCGGTGCGCTCGACGGCGAAGGCGCGCTCCCAGACGGACGCGGCGGCCCCGCCCCTTGCCCTGCTCCGGGCACTGGGCGGGAGAATCTCGGCCTTGCCCAGCGACTTGACGTCGATGACCGGCTTGGGAAGGGGAGCCGGGGGAAGTTCGACGACGGCGTACTTGGCGGCGGGCGTGAGCGTGGGCGTGAGGGTGGGAACCGGGGGCTCCTGCGGGCCGGTCTGCTGCGTGTGGAACGGGGTGCTCGGCGAGGAGTTCGGCTCGATGAGGGGCGGCTCCGTCGTCCCGTCGACGTGCGAGTTGCTCTGCGGGGGGACGTTGGGCGGGGACTGGTGGAGCAGACGCGGGCTCGGGGTCATCACGATGTCCCCGTCCGGGTCCACCGGGGCGTCCTCGCCCATCACGATGTCCTCGTCGGCGACCGGGTGCGTCGGTGCGGCCGGTTGCGCGGGAGGCGTCGGTGCGCCCGGAGTGGCGGGAGGCGTCTGTGCGCCCGGAGTGGCCGGGGTCATGGGGTTCTGCGACCACAGCTGGGCGAGCCGCAGCCGCAGGTCGGCGCGGTGCCTCGTGACGTAGGGGCGCAGCTGGTTCAGGGTGGCGCGCGCCCTGTCGAGCGCCGTCCGGTCTCTGGCCCGGCCCGCTTCGACGGCCGCGAACTTGGCCAGGTTCCGCCGGTGCTCCAGCTCGTCCAGATGCCTCCGGTAGAGGGCGGGGTCGAAGCCGGGCGGCGGCTGCGGCCCGGTGTCCCGGTACGGCGCCCAGTTGCCGACCAGGAAGTCCAACTCGATTGCGCTGAAGGGCCGCAGACCCTCGTGGGCCACCCCGGTCCAGTACAGGAAGCGGTGGTAGTCGAGATCGCTCTCGCCCATGTCGTGGCGTTCCGGGCCGAGGACGTCGTCGGCGACCTCGTCGAACCGGTCCCGGTCGATCACGGCGCGGAGGTTCTCGATCTCCGTGCGGTGCCCGACCAGATACTCCAGCGCCAGCTCCTCGGGGGGAACGGGGCGCTGCCAGAAGTCGGCGTCCACAGTGAGCCGGGTGACGTCCGAAGGGCTGGGCAGCCGGACGGCCCTGGCGATCCGGGTGAGGGCGAGCGGATGCACGCCCAGCTCGTGTGCGGTGGTTCTGGTGGCCTCGTCGGTGTGGGTCACATCGCTGAGCCGCCACTCGTCGATCCGCCGCTGGACCTCCGGGGTGTACGGGCCGAGCACGTGCAGCATGCTCTCGCCCCGGCCGGTCAGGTAGCTCGACAGATCCCACCAGTCGGCTGCGGGAACCTGGAGTTCCGACATCCGCCGGACGAACCTGCCCACCTGCGGTCCCGAGCCGACCCGCTTCGCCAGCGTCTCCAGGGCGTGCAGTGCTTCGCTCGGAGTGGCGGCATGGTGCAGTACGGGCAGGGCGGTGTGCAGTTGCGCGGGGGTCAGGCCCAAGGCCCGTGAAACAGCGTCCAGATGGACCGGATTGACGTGGGTGACCGAGCCGATCGGACTGACGGGTGTGACGGGCGGGACGGGTGTGACCGGATCGTTCGGGTGCGTGCCCGGGGCCTGGGTGTGTCCGGCCGGGGCTGTCGGCTGCGGCAGCCTGACGATCTCGGCGCCGAGGACGAGCAGCGAGGTGCTGTCGATGCGGGTGGTGAGCTGCATGCCCGGTTCGGGCGTGGTGACGACGGTGAGGGTGCCCGGCTGGTGGAGGTCGGGGGTACGCGGTGCGCTGCTGCGGGCGGCCCGCAGTGCGGCGAGTCGCAGCCGGTCCGGGGTCCAGCCGTCCGGGAGCTGGTCGTCCGGCGTGCGGGTGTAGTCGGGCGCGAAATCGTCCTCGGTGAGGGCCGCCAGTGCCGCTTCGGTCGATTCCCTGGTGACGTGCGGGGCGTGGTCCTGGGACCGGCGGGCGGCCAGCAGTTCCAGTACACCGGGTTCGTCGAAGAGCCCGGCGTGCGTGTTGCGGCGCAGCGCGGCCTCGACGTCCGACGTGAGCAGCGGGTTCGGTGTCCCGCCCTGCTCGTGCGGGGCGTCCCAGGAGTCGGTGGACTGCGGTACCGGGCGCCGGTGTTCGAGCACCTGGCGTACGAGATCCTGGCGGCCCGCGTCCGGATCCACGTCGAGGCCCAGCAGCTGGGCCGCCGCGTCCTCGGTGCTCTGCGTGGACAGTGCTCCGATGTCCGCGCCGTCCTCCCGCTGGCCGGGCCGCTTCGTCGGGCGCAGCTCCACGGTGAACCGGGTCTTGGGCAGCCGGCCGTTCTCGTTGGCCTCTTCCGGGGAGTTGTAGGTGTCGTCGATGTGGTCCTGTACGTCGGACAGCTTCTCGCGCAGTTCGGCGAGGGCCAGCGGGTCCATGCCCCTCGGGTAATGGACGATCCGGGTGAGGTTCAGCCCGCGGTCGCCGTTGGCGAACACCACGTGCGAAACCCGGAAGTCGGCGAGCCCGCCGGACGCCCTGGCGTAGGTCATCGGGGTCTCGGAGGTGGTCGCCGCGATGTCGTGCGCGTCCCACTCCGGGTGCGGCTGGAAGCGCGTCGGACGGAACCAGCGGTGCTCGCCGTCCTTCACGACGCCCTGCATCCGGACACCGCCCGCCGAGCCCTCCCACAGGTAGCCGCCGTCCGGCAGCACCTCGAAGAGGCCGTTGGCCAGGGCGTTGTCGTGTGCGTCCCGTACGGCCTCGCGCAGGTCACCGGGGGTCCACACCTCCGGGAACAGCGTCCGCGGATGGCTGCCGAGACCGTCATGAGTGATCACCTCGGGCGAGTCGCCCTGGCCGATCTTGAGGATCGCCCTTCCCGGTCCCGTCGGCGGGTTCCGGAACCACACTTCGGCCCGGCGCACGCCGTTGAAGTCGGGGTCCGACAGCTTGTCGAAGCGGATTCCGCGGTCCGTCTGGGCCAGCTCGCGCCGGTCCTCGCTGTGCGCGTACTGCACCCCGGTCAGCGTCGAGGGGTCACCGCGCAGCACGAACCGCATCGACGTCTCGCTGAACGCGGGTTCGTCGGACAGCTCGCGGGGCGGCGGCGGTTCGAGGTGGGTGGGCGGCTGCAGGCCTCTCTGGTCGGGGTGGGGGGCGAAGTCGATGATGGTGCCGGTGGCGCCGGCGGTGCCCTTGATGCGGACGCCTTGGTAGACGCCGTCGAAGGTCAGGCGGTTCGGGCGTATGCGGTCGGGGGTCAGGCTGTTGGTCCTGACGTGGTCGAGGTAGACCTGGCGGGTGGCGTGCAGGACTTCTTCGGGGCTCCAGTGGTCGGGGAACATCGTCTGGTCGCTGCCGTCGGGGCGCTTGCCCGCCCGGTAGGTGCCGTTGGGGTTGCGTGGTGTGGTGGGCTCAGGGCGTACGCGTCCCGAGGGACCGCGTGGGGCGAGCAGGCCGGTGGCGCCGGTGGTGGCGTTACCGCGCAGGACTCGGTCCCGTACTTCGAGCGGGATGTGCGCCCTGGCCTTGTCGTGCGGGCCTGCGCCCACGCCCGGAGTGTGCGACCAGGCGGCGTCGACGGCCGTGGAGAGCAGCAGGAGATCCCGCGGCGCGACGCGCAGCGTCGGCGAGATCTGCTGGGAGGGGCCCATGTAGTCCATGTCGAACTGCACGCGTCCCGCGTCGTCGATGCCGTATCCGGACATCAGCGAGTGGTCGTCGTACACCGGCCGGAACGGCTCACCCGGCTCGGCCTCGCGGTAGTGGTCCTGGAAGCCGAGGAGGTGGCCGGTCTCGTGCGCGATGACGTGCGACTTGTCCGCACCGTCCTCGCCGTCGTCCGAGACGTACCAGGTGGCGCTGTCGTCGCGGCCCGTGCCGTCCGGGTCCGGGTGCAACCGCACCCGTCGGTGCGCCTGTGCGGGATTGTCGACGAACTCCAGCCTGACCCGCAGCAGATCACCGTTCGGGAGACGGTGGTTCGGGACGTTGAAGTACGTGTCGACGCCGCGCTGCGCCATCTCCCTGGCGTTCGCGACGTGGTTCTCGTTGGCGCCGGGCTGGGGGTTCAGATGGATGCGGACCGTGATGTCGGAGCGCACACTGCCGTCGCTGAGTTCGGTGCGTTCGACGGCGAACCCGCGCTCCCAGACGGACGCGGCGGCCCCGCCCAGCCTCTGCGTCAGGCGGCTGGGCCGCCGGATCTCGGCCGTGCCCAGCGAACGGACGTCGGTGACCGGCCTGGGGCGCGGGGCCGGGGGGAGCGGGGCGACGGAGTAGTCGACGGCGGGGGTGAGCGTGGGCGTGGGCGTGGGTGCCGGGGCCCTGTGCGGGCTGGCGTGCGGCGTGTGGAGCGGGACGTTCGGCGAGGCGTGCTGCTGAGTGGAGGACGACTGGGCGGGGTTCGGAGCCGTGGGCAGTGTCACGGGCGGGCCGTCGTCCTGATGCACGTCCCCCTCGTGCCACAAGTCCAGCAGCGTCAACTGGGCCTTGATGTCCGCGTCGCGCCTGGCCAGGGCCTTCTCCAGTTTTTGGGGCAGCGGTCCCGACCGATGGGCGAGTGCCACCATATGGAGCAGTTCGGCCTGGGGCTTCCCCGCCTTGCGCGGGTCGAAGTCCGCGGGCACCGGGGCGGTGCCGTCATTCGTTTCCAGACGCCAGTGCCCCACCAACTCTCGCAGTCGCTGATCCGGGAGGACGTCCAGGCCCAGGTGCGCGACCGTGGACCAGTGCATGAAGGAGCGGAACTCCTCCTCGGTGCGGGTGGATCGGCTGCCCAGCAGCTCGTCGGCGGCGTCGTCGAAGCGTCTGTGGTCACGGGCGAGGCGGGCGTCTTCCCGCTTTTCGCGCTCGCTGTCGAGTTCGGCTCGGACCTTCTGTCCCAGGGCCTCGGGTGACAGGGGTTGCTGCCAGAAAGGCTTGCGCTTGCCCAGGAGGGCGACGTCTTCCGGGCCTACTTTGAGGGCGTCGGCCAACCGCGTGAGATAGCGCGGATGCACGCCCAGCGCGTGCGCCTGGGCCGACGTCTCGGCCGAGACGTTCGGCACTGGATGAGCGCGTGAGTCGTCGAGCACCGGCTGGACCCATGTCTGGTCCAGGGCGACCATGTCGGACATCGAGGCCCTCTTGGTGTGCAGATACGAGGAGAAGTCCCACCACTCGGAGAGCGGCACATCGAGTTCTGTCATCCGCTTCACGAAGGGGCCTGCGGGCCCGGCATCCAGTCGGGCCGCCAACTGGTCGAGTGCGTCGAGGGCCGGGCGGATGAGGGCGGAGCCCTTCAGGGCGCTCTCGATGCTGGTGAGGTCGGAGGGCTGCAGTCCGAGGGCGTCGGCCACCGCGGCCATGCGGTCGGTGTGTGTGCCTGCACCCGAGCCCGCGCCGACGGTGTGTGTGCCTGCGCTCGTGTCGGTGGTGTTGGTGTGTGTGTCTGCGCTCGTGTCGGTGGTGTGGGTGTCTGTGTTCGTGAGCGGGCCGGGCGGTTCCTGGCCTCGGTGCTGCGCCAACAACGCCTTGACTCCGGGCTCGTCGAGCAGTCCGGCCAGGGTGTTGCGGCGGACCGAAGTCGTCACGTCCGACTTCCATGCCGGGGCCTGCTCGTGGTGCGGCTGCCCCTGCGGGCCCTGCCAGCCGGCCGGTAGCTCCGACACCGGCGGCAGCCGGTCGGCGGCAGTGCGCAGGAAGGTGTTCACGGCCTCCTGGTCGTTGAGGTCGAGCACCATCAGGTCCTGCACGATGTTCGGATTGAAGAAGTCCGTCGCGATGTTCGACAGCTCCGGGCTGTACTCGGTCATCGCCGGGTCGTCCGTCGGCGCAAGCTCCACGTCAAAGGTGATAAGGCTCAGTTCGCGGTGTGCGCGTGGGTCGGGCCGGTTGAGTTCGGCGCCCACTTGCAGCTGTACCTCGCGCAGCGGCCCGGCCAGTTCGTTGCTCTGCTCCGGGGACAACGCCGGATGCGACAGCACCCGGGTGATGCGCATCCCCAAGGAGCCGTCCAGGTGGATTACGCGCTGGACACGGAACGGTGCCGGTGTGGTGCCCGGTCTGGGCATCTCGAAATCTACCGGGGCGGTGACCGCGAACACCTTGGACGAGTGGTCCGGGGACGGCGGTTGGTCCGTCGAGGGCCGGGCCCACAGGTGTTCACCGTCGCGGACGTGGCCGTGCATCCTTACGCCGTCGTGCACGCCCTCCCAGAGGTAGCCGCCCTCCGGGACCTCCACCCATGAGCCGTTGCCGCGCGCGTTGCGGTGGGCCTCGACGATCGAGTCCAGGAGCCGGTGCGTCGACCAGTCGGAGGGGAAGAGCAGATGGGGGGTGGCCACCTCGCCGTCGAGGCCGACCATGGCGTCGTTCTCCCGGTCACCGCGATGCAATGCGGGCGGCGGCGGGGCGCCGTTGGCGAGGGCCCGTACCGTCTGCTCCCGCAGGTTCGGGTCCTTGAACCAGACGGTGGCCCACTGGGTGCCGTTCGGGTGCGCGGGCCACAGCGGTTCGATGAAGACGCCGTGCTGGTTCTGCGCGAGGGCCCCGTTCGGGCCGGGCAGCGTGTAGTGGACGCCGGTTCTGTCGGCGGTGGAGCCGTAGGTCAGGAAGCGCGTGGCGACGTCCCCGAACGCGGGTTCGTCGGACAGCTTGCGGGGTGCCGGCGGTTCGAGGTGGGTGGGGGGCAGCAGCCCGCTCTGGTCGGGGTGGGGGGCGAAGTCGATGATGGTGCCGGTGGTGCCGGCGGTGCCCTTGATCCGGACGCCTTGGTAGACGCCGTCGAAGGTCAGGCGGTTCGGGCGTATGCGGTCGGGGGTCAGGCTGTTGGTCCTGACGTGTTCGAGGTAGACCTGGCGGGTGGCGTGCAGGACTTCTTCGGGGCTCCAGTGGTCGGGGAACATCGTCTGGTCGCTGCCGTCGGGGCGTTTGCCCGCCTGGTAGGTGCCGTTGGGGTTGCGTGGTGTGGTGGGCTCGGGGCGTACGCGTCCCGAGGGGCCGCGCGGGGCGAGGAGGCCGGTGGCGCCGGTGGTGGCGTTACCGCGCAGGACTCGGTCCCGTACTTCGAGCGGGATGTGTGCCCTGGCCTTGTCGAGCGGTCCCGCGCCCACGCCGTCGGCGTGCGACCAGGCGGTGTCGACCGCGGTGGAGAGCAGCAGCAGGTCCCGCGGCACGATCCGCAGCGTCGGCGAGAGGGCGTGGGCGGTGTAGATCCCGTGGTCCATGCTGAACTGGATGAGTCCCGCGTCGTCGGTGCCGTATCCGGACATCAGCGAGTGGTCGTCGTGCACCGGCCGGAGCGGACGGCCTGTCCTGGCCTCGCGGTACTGGTCCTGGAAGCCGAGGAGATGGCCGGTCTCGTGCGCGATGACGTGTGACTTGTCGGCCGAGCCTGCCCCGCCCTCCGAGACGTACCAGGTGGCGCTGTCGTCGCGCCCCGTGCCGTCCGGGTCCGGATGCAGTGCCACCTTGCGGTGTGCCTGCGCGGCGTTGCCGACGAACTCCAGCTCCACGTGCAGGAGATCACCGTTGGGGAGACGGTGCTTCGGGTCGTTGTAGTACTTGTCGATGCCGCGCTTCGCCATGGCCTTGGCGTTCGCGACGTGCTTCTCGTTGGCACCGGGCTGGAGGTCCAGGTGGATACGGACCGTGATGTCGGAGCGCACACTGCCGTCGCTGAGTTCGGTGCGTTCGACGGCGAACCCGCGCTCCCAGACGGACGAGGCGGCCCCGCCCTTCACCACGGTCCGCATACTGGGCCGCTCGATCTCGGCCGTGCCCAGCGACTTTTCTTCGGGGCGGGGGACCGAGGCGGAGCGGTGCGGGGGGATCTCGACGACGGAGTAGTCGACGCCGGGTGTCGGGGCGTGGACGGGTGCAGTGGTCCCGTGCGGGGTGGGGAGATGCGGGGACGAGTGGGGCCGGTGCGGGCTCGGGGTCATCACGATGTCCCCGTCCGGGTCCACCGGGGCGTCCTCGCCCATCACGATGTCCTCGTCGAAGACCGTGTGCGTCGGCGTGGCCGGGTGGGAGAGAGGGGTCTGCGCCCCCGGAGTGGCGGGGGTCATGGGGTTCTCGGACCACAGCTGGGCGAGCCGCTGCTGCATTGCGGCGCGGTGGTCCGTGACGTAGGGGTCCAGCTGGGCCAGGCGTTCCTGCGCGCTGTTGAGCGCCACCGGGTCCTGGGCCCGGTTCGCCCTGACGACCGCGAACTCGGCCAGGTTGCGCAGGTGTTCCACCTCGTACAGCTCGCTCCGGTGGTCAGCGAGATCGAAGTTGGGCGGTGGCGGCACGATGTCCCTGACCGCCGACCAGTTGCCGATCAGGAAGTCCAGCTCGGCTGCGGTGAAGTGCCGCAGACCTTCGAGGGACATCCTGCTCCAGTGCAGGAAGCCGTGGTAGTCGAGATCGGCCTCGTCCCGGTTCTCGCCGAGGAGGTCGTCGGCGATCTCGTCGAACCGCTCCCGGTCGATCTCGGCGCGGAGCTCCTCGATCTCCGTGCGGTGCCCGGCCAGGTACTCCAGCGCCAGTTCCTCGGGGGTGGCGGGACGCTGCCAGAAGTCGGCGTCCATGTTCAGCCGGGTGATGTCCGAAGGGGAGTACAGCCGAAGGGCGTCGGCGATCCGGGTGAGGGCGAGCGGATGCACGCCCAGCTCGTGTGCGGTGGCGTCGGTGACTGCGTCGGTGTCCACCACCTCGGTGCGCTGCCACTCGTCGATGCGCTGCCGGCTCTGCTGCAGGTCCGGGCCCAGCAGGCTGCGCATGCTGTCGCCCTGGCTGTGCTGGAAGGTCGACAGGTCCCACCAGTCGTCGGCGGAGACCCCGAGTTCCGACATCCGCCGGACGAACTCGCCCAGCTGCGGTCCCGCGTCGAGCCGCGTCGCCAGCGTCTGCAGGGTGTGCAGAGCCTCGCTCGGCGTGGCGGACTGGTGGAGTACGGGCAGGACGCTGCGCAGATATGTGGGGTGCAGGCCCAACGCCCCTGATATGGCGGCCAGATGGACCGGGTTGACCGGGGTGACGTTGCTGTTCAGGTCGACCGGGGCGTGGTTGCCCGGCTGGGGGGCCGGGGTTTGGGTGTGTCCGGCCGGGGCTGTCGGCTGCGGCAGCCTGACGATCTCGGCGCCGAGGACGAGCAGCGAGGTGCTGTCGATGCGGGTCGTGAGCTGCATGCCCGGTTCGGGCGTGGTGACGAGGGTGAGGGTGCCCGGCTGGTGGAGGTCGGGGGTGCGTGGTGCGCTGCTGCGGGCGGCCCGCAGTGCGGCGAGTCGCAGCCGGTCCGGGGTCCAGCCGTCCGGGAGCTGGTCGTCCGGGGTCCGGGTGTAGTCGGGCGCGAATTCGTCCTCGGTGAGGGCGGCGAGCGCTGCTTCGGTCGATTCCTTGGTGACGTGCGGGGCGTGGTCCTGGGAGCGGCGGGCGGCCAGGAGTTCCAGTACACCGGGTTCGTCGAAGAGCCCGGCGTGCGTGTTGCGGCGCAGCGCGGCTTCGACGTCCGACGTGAGCAGCGGGTTCGGTGTCCCGCCCTGCTGCTGGTTCGGGGGATTCCAGGCGTGGGTGGACTGGGGCGTCGGTCGGCGGTGTTCGAGGACCTGGCGTACGAGGTCCTGGCGGCCCGCGTCCGGATCCACGTCGAAGCCCAGCAACCGGGCCGCGGCGTCTTCGGAGCTGTGCAGGGACAGCGTTCCGATGTCGGCGCCGTCCTCCGACGGGTTGTTCCTGCTCGTCGGCCGGAGCTCCACGGTGAACCGGGTCTTGGGGAGCCGGCCGTTCTCCTTGCTCTCTTCCCCGGTGTTGTAGGTGTCGTCGATGTGGTCCTGTACGTCGGACAGCTTCTCGCGCAGCTCGGCGAGGGCTCCCGGGTCCATTTCCCTCGAATACCGGACGACCCGGGTGAGGTTCAGCCCGCGGTCGCCGTTGGTGAACACGACGTGCGAGGAACGGAATTCGGCGAGTCCGCCGGAGGCCCTGGTGTAGGTCATCGGGGTCTCGGAGGTGGTCGCCGCGATGTCGTGCGCGTCCCACTCCGGGTGCGGCTGGAAGCGGGTCGGACGGAACCAGCGGTGAGTGCCTTCCTTCACGACGCCCTGCATCCGGACGCCGCCCGCCGAGCCCTCCCACAGGTAGCCGCCGTCGGGCAGCACCTCGAAGAGGCCGTTGGCCAGGGCGTTGTTGTGTGCGTCCCGTACGGCCTCGCGCAGATCACCGGGGGCCCACTCCTCGGGGAACAGCATCCGCGGATTGGTGCCCCAGCCGTCCTGGCCGACCCCGTCGGGCGAGTCGCCGTCGCCGACCTTCAGAGTCTTCGGCCCGGGTCCCGTCGGCGGGTTCCGGAACCACACCTCGGCCCGGCGCACGCCGTTGAAATCGGGGTCCGTCAGCTTCTCGAAGATGATGCCGCGGTCCGTCTGGGCCAGCTCGCGCCGGTCCTCGCTTTGCGCGTACTGCACCCCGGTCAGCGTCGGGACGTCGCCGCGCAGCATGAAGCGCATGGAGGCGTCGCTGAACGCGGGTTCGTCGGTGAGCTCGCGGGGCGGTGGCGGTTCGAGGTGGGTGGGCGGCAGCAGACCGTTCTGGTCGGGGTGGGGGGCGAAGTCGATGATGGTGCCGGTGGTGTCGGCGGTGCCCTTGATGCGTACGCCCTGGTAGACACCGTCGAAGTTCTGGCGTCCGGAGCGTTCGCTGTCGGGGATCAGGGTGTTCTTGCGGACGTGGTCGAGGTAGACCTGGCGGGTGGCGTGGAGGACCTCGTCGGGGCTCCAGTGGTCCGGGAACATCGTCTGGTCCGTGCCGTCGGGGCGCTTGCCCGCCCGGTAGGTGCCGTTCGGGTTCAGCGGTCCGGTGGCTTCGGGGCGGAAGCGCCCGGAGGGGCCGCGCGGGGCGAGCAGACCGTCGGCGCCGGTGCTGACGTTGCCGCGCAGCACCCGTTCCCGTACGTCGAGCGGGATGTGCGCCCTGGCCTTGTCGTGCGGGCCCGCGCCCACGCCCGGAGTGTGCGACCAGGCGGCGTCGACGGCCGTGGAGAGCAGCAGCAGATCCCGCGGCATGATCCGCAGTGACGGCGAGAGGGTGTGGTCGGACGTCATGTGGTCCATGTCGAACTGCACGAGTCCCGCGTCGTCGATGCCGTATCCGGACATCAGCGAGTGGTCGTCGTACACCGGCCGGAACGGATTGTCCTGCTTGGCCTCGCGGTACTGGTCCTGGAAGCCGAGGAGGTGGCCGGTCTCGTGCGCGATGACGTACGACTTGTCGATCGAGCCCGCCCCGCCCTCCGAGACGTACCAGGTGGCGCTGTTGTCGCGGCCCGTGCCGTCCGGGTCCGGGTGCAGCTTCACCTTGCGGTGCGCGTCTGCGGGATCGAAGACGAACTCCAGCTTCACCTGGAGCAGATCACCGTTGGGGAGACGGTGCTTCGGGTCGTTGTAGTACTTGTCGATGCCGCGCTTCGCCATTGCTTTGGCGTTCGCTACGTGGTTCGCGTTGGCACCCGGCTGCACGTCCAGATGGATGCGCACCGTGACGTCGGAGCGCACACTGCCGTCGCTGAGCAGGGTGCGCTCCACGGCGAACCCGCGCTCCCAGACGGACGCGGCGGCCCCGCCCTCGTCCATGGTCCGGTCACTGGGCGACAGGATCTCGGCCGTGCCCAGCGAACTGACGTCGGCGACCGGTTGGGGGGCCGTGGCCGAGTGGTGCGGAGGGATTTCGACGACGGAGTAGTCGGTGGTGAGCGTGGGCGTGGCGGCAGGCTTGTGCACGGGAACGAGTGCCGGGGCCTCCAGCGGGCCGGTGTGCCGCCTGTGGAGCGGGGCGTTCGGCGAGGCGCTCGGGACACGGAACGATTCGGTCCGCGGTCGTGCGGTCGGCTCCGTCGTCCCGTCGAAGTGCGAGCCGTTCTGCTGAAGGTGTACGGAGAGCGGTGCACCACCCCCGGGCGGGGGCCGGAACCGGTCCGACCCGCCGGGGTTACCGCCGGACGGCGGGGTGTGCACGGTGAGGTCCACCCCGAAGGTATCGGCCAGCAGCGGCAGGAAGCTCTGGGACCAGGGGGAGTCCCCGCTGTGTTCCCACGCGGCGACGGCCGTCCTCACCTCCTTGAACATGAGGTTCACGGCCCGGTACATGGCGCGTCGGTTGCCCTGGGCGAACTGCGGGACGAGGTGGGGCATCCGCATGGCGAGCCCGCGGGCGCCCAGCTCCACCACATGGGCGTGCACGGCCTCCTTCATGCCGAGCACCAGCGTGTGCAGGTCCTGGTGGTGCTCGACGTCGGACGCGGCCGAGGCGATGACGCGCAGCTCGTCCGGGGAGTCGACCAGGGAACGCAGCCTCTGGCCGAGGTGGGGGAGCTTCGGCCCGACCGCCGAGGGGGCGCTGACCAGCAGCGAAGTGAGGTGTGAGTAGGCGTCGTCCGGCACCTTGAGTACCGGGCGGGGCGTGCCCGGCACGGGTTCGACGTCGGACCCGTCGTCCGAGAGCGAGTCGTGGTCGGACAGCGAGTCGTGGTCCGAGACCGAGTCGTGCTCGGATTCCTTGTCGGACGGCGTTTCCTGCGGAGGCTTCAGGTTCCCGGTCTGATCGACGTGCCGGTAGTGGCCGTCCTTCAGCAGCAGCTCGACGCCATCGGCACCCTCGTGGCCCGTCGCCTCGCTCCCGTCGGGCATGAACGTATGGCGCCTGCCGTCCACCAGCACCGTCACCGGCACCCCGAACAGCTGGGCGGCGAGCGGCGGGTACAGGTCACCTGCGCTGTCCTTGGCCGCGGACTTCTCGTTGGGCGGCCGTTGAGTCTGGGACGCGGCGAGCGCGGTCCGCTGCTCCGGGGTCAGTACCGCACGGTGGTTCACGGTGGGGGCGCCCGCCGAGTGCGGAATCCACTTGCCCTCGGTGTACTCCTTGCCCTGTGGCGTCGTCGTGTCCAGCAGGTTCTCCAGCCCGGCCGCACGGATCTCGTCGCGCTCGAACGTGTCGGTGAGGTCCGGGTGGATGTAGTCCGCCAGGGGGTTGTCCCCGCCGTCGCGGAGGGTCTGCCCGAACAGCGCACGCAGGTCGTTCGCCACACCGGTGAGGTCACGGTTCTCCGGGAGGACGATGCCCTGCTGCGCCAGCAGGTCCGGATCGATCCGGACCAGGTGCTCGGCCAGGGAGTGGAAGAAGCCGTTGCCGTCGTGGAAGACCGGGCCGACCGGGTGGACCTTGCCGGAGGAAACGTCCTCCACGCCGAGGAGTTCACCCTCGTCGTCGGTGAACTCCGTGTACGAAGCAGCGGGGGGTTCGGGCTTCTCCACGCCGTGGGCGTGCTCCACGGTGGGGTCGTACGCCAGCGCCTCGGGCGCCTCGGTGCCCGTGCGTTCGTTCTCCGGCAGCCGGTGCCAGTCGTTGAGGGCATCGGCGGCCGACCGCAGGGCGTGGTAGTGCTCGCCCGCGAGCTTCAGCTTCTGCTCCAGCGCCTCCAGCTTCGGCTCGGCCGTCTGCCGTGCCTCGTCCAGTGCGGACTGCGCCGCGTCCAGTGCCTGCTGCGCCGCCTGTCGGGCCTCAGGGGTGGTCGCCACCTCCAGCCGGTGCTTCGCGTCCGTCACCACGAACGCCAGGTCGGTCAGGGGGCGGTACGCGCTCCAGTACGCGTCGTGGTTCGCCTTCCACGTCTTCCACCCCTTGGTCACGTCGTCCCACTGCCCGGACAGCTTCTCGGGGAAGTTCGTGTCGGTGATGAGTCCCAGGTCGCGGGCCACGTCCTCGCGGATCCAGGCGAGCACCTCGGTGTCCGCCGTACCGGCCTGGACACCCGGCGGGTCGAAGCCCTCCCAGTTCAGCCCGCGGATCATCGCCTGGCCGACCGAGCTGTCCTTGAAGTGGCGGTGCACCCCGGCGACGGCCAGCCACTTCGTGGGTACGGAGAAGAGGAAGGCCCGCCCGGTGTCCGGCTTCATATTGATCTTGGCGGCGGTCGCCTCGTTGAACTTGTACTCCTCCGACGCGTTGACGCCCGGCGCGATGACCGGGGTGATCTGATACGTCGTCTTGTGCGAGTCGGCCCCGATGGCGTCACCGCCCAGCCCGCGGTTCTTGCTGCCGGAGTCGCCCTCACCGACGTCGTGACTCTCGCTCGTGCCGGTGGCGTACTCCATCCGTACGTCGGCCGTCGCCAGCAGCTTGGCCCCCGACAGGTCGAAGGACGGGTGGAGTTGGAGGGATCCGGTGGAGCCGCCGATGAGGGCGTCGTCGACCAGGCCGAGCGGCTGGTAGCCGTTCTCGCCGAGCGCCGAACCGTCGATGAGCGAACCGGTCAGGGACAGCTCGTTGGTGCCGGACGTCAGGGTGTCGCCGCCGCCCTTGCCGGGCGCCAGCAGCTTGACGTTCGCGGCCTTGGCACGGGCCTGGACCAGCTGGTCACCGGTGAGCACCCCCTGGGTCTCCGGACCCTTGCCCGCGTGACCGCCGTTGAGGTGCGGGGTCTGGGCCTTCGCCAGGGTGATGTGGGCCAGCGCCTCGACATTCTCCGAGCCGAGCACCCGCGTGAAGTGCACCCCGTTGCCGGGGACCAGTGCTTCGGGGCGTTTGGCGCCGGCCACGTGGTCGGTGACGAGGCGACCGACATTCCCCGGAGTCACGTTCCTCGACGGCAGCACGTCCACGGAGACGGGCGGCACCGTGTACACATCGCCCGCGCGCTCCCCGCCCGGCCTGAGCAGGGCCAGCGGCTCCTGGCTGTCCGCACTGCCCGCCTCCCAGGTGTGGGTCAGTACGGTGTTGCCCTTGTTGTCCACGATCGTGACCACGACGTCGTACGAGGTGGAGACGGTGGCGACCGGGCCGGGGAGCACCGTGGTCTGCGACACCGTGTCCGACTGCGAGGTGCTCTCGGAGGCGCTCTGACCCTGCGAGTCACCGGCGTTCAGCAGTGGACCGCCCGTCGAACCGTTCGGCCCGGTGATGCGTTCGGTGATGTTCGCGGAGACACCCTTGGAGCGGTTGACGCCCCGGGACGCGCTGTTGCTGGTGGCGACGGAGTGGCCGTTCTCCACATCGCCGAAGCCGAAGTCCTTGACCGTCCGGGTGCCGGGGACCTGCTGCACCGTGACCCGGTAGTTCTTGCCCCCGAAGGGGAGGCTGTCGCTGAAACCGCGCCAGGGAGCGCGGCCCCGGTACTGCTGCGGAATGCCGGCCTCGACCAGGGCCTGCCCGTGCCGTTCGGACAGCAGGGTCCTGATGGACTCCAGGCTGTTGCGGGTGAACCGCAGATTGCGCAGCGTCTGGTTGAACTGCGCCCGCCCCGCATCGGTCCCGTTCGGCGCCGACACCGGGAAGACCCCGAGCGGGCTCTGCTTGAACCATGAGGGGTGCGACCAGGTGCCCGCTCCGGTGGCGAGGCTGGGCACCGTGTCGACACCGGTCCTGAACAGACCCAGCGCGTGCGCCGCCTGCTCGGTGACCAGCCCGCGCCAGGCGTTCGCCTTGTTCACCAGCTGCCCGGTCCATGCGGGCAGCGCCGAGCGGAACGGGGTGAAGACACCGAGCTTGTCGCTGCTCATCTCGAAGCGGTATTCCGCGTCCGTGGTGACCGGGACCCAATAGCCGTTCTCCGGCACCACATTGACGGACCGTCCGGTGGTCCGGCCGGCGCCCTTCGAGGTCATGGTGGAGCGCTGGAACGGGGTGTAGCCCACGCCGTACCGCGTCGTGGTGGGCGGATTCGTCTGCTGCGCCGGGAAGTGCCCCGCGTTCAGGTCGATCGACAGCACCCAGCCCTTGCCGTCTCCCCCCGAGATCGCCAGGTCCAGACTCCGGTTCTGCTCCGGCTTGAGATCGACGGGGCCGCCCACGGCGGTCGGCTCCCCACGCCGTCCGACGAGCCGGATGTCGCCCGTCGCGCCGTACAGGAAACCGGGGGCGCGTACGTCGTTGAGCTGCTTGCCCGTCGGGGAGAACACCTGGTCGGCGTCGGAGGTCAGCGACATCGAGCTGAAGGCGTTCTTCATCCGCTCGTGCTGGCTGGTCCCCGGAGTGGTCAGCGTCCACTCGCCGCGGGTGGCCCGGTTCGCGACCAGCGGGCCCGCCGACTGGATGTGCGTGTCCGTCGGCACGAAGAGGGTCATCACCGGGATGTTCTTGAGCGAGTCACCGCGCTGCCACTCCGACGGCGCCCACAGATCCTCGGTCTCGTCCGGCCGCAGCTGCCGGGAGGTGGTCTCCCGGTCGGTCGCGTACGGGTTGAACGCGCCCTCCGCGTGCGGGTCGACCTTGGGCGCGTGCTGCTCCGACAGGTGGAGCATCACACTGAAGTCCCCGAGTGTGGCGCCGTGGCCGCCCACGGTGGCCGGCCCGTGGAGCGTGCGGTTGGCCCGGCCGAGCGTCACGGCCCGGTACGGCGAGTGCCACTGGTCCACGCCCACCAGCGTGGCCTTCAACGTGCCGGTCGCCCGGTAGGAGTGCACCCCCGCCGGAGTGGCCGTCACGTCCTCGCGGCCGGCCGTCCCCATGCTGCCGGTGCTCCGGGTGTGCTGGCGGTTCGCGCCGCCCTTGACCCCCAGCACGCCGATGTGCTCCGGCGTACCGTTCGGGAGCGTCGCCCCGGAGCGCAACTCCAGGGTGGCGGCCACCTGGGCCCCGTAGCTGTGCGTGGTGCTGTGTGAATTACCCATGCGTTCACCGGCGTTGATGGCCTGACGGGTCATCTCGTTACGGTCGGTGCCGCGGTAGACCGGCGGGGCGAGATCGACCTTCAGGTTCAGGTCGAAGAAGCGCTGCTTGGTGAGCGAGCGGCCGAACAGCTTGACCGACAGCCCGTCGTGGGCCAGTTCGTTGAGCGTGGCCGCGAGGTTCCGCTCGTCGAACTTGGCCATGATGATGCGGGTGTTCTGCTCGGCCCGACTCCGCTCACCGCTGATGTACTGGGTGAACTTGTTCCACTGCCCGCGCAGGTTGGCCCGGTCCGTACCCGGGCGGGGGGCGACCAGCACCGAGTCGCCGTGCGTCCGGCCGATCCAGTCCAGCACCTGGTCGACGAGTACGTGCGGGGACGCCGGATCGTCGGAGTGGCGGTTGCCGATGACGAGGTCGGTGGCCCTGGTGTGTGTCAGGTCGTAGTCGCCGTTGCGCCAGCTCGCGGGCAGCGGCGGCTCGCTGCCCTCGGGGCGGGTACGGATGTCGGGGTCCCAGCCCGCCCGCTCGCGCGCCTCGCGGACCGGCAGCCGTACGAGGCTCCAGGTGTCGAGGGTCGTCTCATGGCCGTCGATGGTGACGGGGACCTTCATCTCCTGGAGGTAGAGGGCCGTCGGGCTGCCCTTCACCCGTCCGGTGATCTTGCGTCCCACGTTCCCGCCCTGGAGCGAGACCTCGCTGGAATCGTGGCTGTATTGCAGGGTGAGCCCGAGCTGCATGAAGAGGTTCGGCGCATGATCGGTCGGGATGGCGAACCGCGAGCCGCCGAAGAAGGTCACCACGTAACGCCGGTTGTCCTGGACCAGGACCTCGTTCTTCACGGTGATCTGATCCGTGATGCGCAGCTCGGCGTCGTCCACGACCTCGATCAGATGGTGCTGGCCGGACACCGCCTTGCCCACCTCGAAGCGGCCCGCGGACGTGCCGTTGCTCTTGCGCACGTCGAGCGGCGGCAGCGGACCGCGGGCCAGCTCGTCGGCCATGCCGTGGAAGTGCTCCGTGGAGAAGTAGTCGCTGAGCTGCTGGTGTTCGCGCGTGCCCGGCTTGGCGTCGATCCTCTGGACGGCCCAATCGAAGAGCGACTTGACCGGCCCGAAGCCCTCGGTGCTCGGTGAGCCGAGGTGCGCATCGGGCTGCGGGGTGAAGTGCTTCGGGACGCGCAGCTCCGTCGCCTTCGGCACGGCGGAACCCTTGGAGACCCGGGTCGTCATCCCGTTCTTGACGCCGGTGCCGAAGGATCCCACGCCCTCCCTGTGGAACTCGACCCGGTAGTAGACGTCCTGCCGGAAGAACTCACTGCCACCCGTCGTACGCGTCTCCCGCTGGTACGAACGCTGGTCATGGGTGCCCACGACATGCTTCTGGTTGTGGGCGGCGTTCGCGCCGACCTCCACCACCACACGGGTCGTCGACGGCAGTGCCCCCGTGTTGAGCTTGACCTGAAGGTTGGTGCCCCGGGAGGTGCCGGTGTTCGTGCCGGTCTGCTGCTGGAACTGCTGGGACGTGTCCAGCTTGTGCGGGTCGCGGGCCTCGGAGTCCGGATGGTGGGTCCACACGTCGGCGTACGGAACGGCCGTGACGGTCACCACGGTCCGCTTCGCCTTGGTGAGGCTCGCCTTGAGGGAGTTGGGGACGCTGTGCTTGGCCACGAAGCGGCGGCCCTCGCCGAGGAACGAGCTCGGGTTCCGGGCCAGCGCGTCATCGATCTGCTTGGCCAGGGCGGCGTCGGCGCGCTCGCGGCCGAGCCTGGTGTTGAGCATCGTGTGGAGCTTGCTGCCGATGCTCGCGCCCTGGCGCGGCTGAAGCAGCTTGGTGCTGCTGTGGCCTGCGGCGGAGCCGGTGGGGAGCGGAGTCGTCGGGGGACGGGGAGTTTCGGGGTTCCTGACGTACTGGATGACGTCGTGCTGCCAGAGGGGAGGACGGGGGGAGCCCTCGGCGGTGTCTCTGGGGTTGTTCTCGGGGGGCGTCAGGGTGTCGTCGTACTCGGGGTCGCCGCCCGGGTTCTCTTCGTTGGTCTGCTGGTTGGTCTGCTCGGTGATCTGGTCGTTGGCCTGGCTGTTGTTCTGTTGGTTGTTGTTCTGCTGGTCGGTGTTCTGGTTGGGCTGCTGGTTGTTCTGCTGATCGGTGTGCTGGCCGGACTGCTGCTGTTGCTGTTGCTGTTGTGCGGAGTTCTGGTCGGACTGGTCGTTCCGCAGCTGATCCGTGTCGAGTCCCGAGTTGTCCCGGTGCTCGGTGGAGACGACGTTGTCGTGGGGCAACTGCTTCGGCGGGGGCGGCGTCTCCGGAACCGTCGCGTTGGCATCAACCGTCTCCGTGACGTTGTTCGCCGTCGGCTTCGGGGCCGTGACCGACTCGTTGTTCGGCGTGAGCGACGCGTCGAAGTCGGTGGAAGTGGAAGTGGTTTCTGTCGTAGTCGGGCGACGCAGGGGCTTCAGCTCGATGTTGTTGCTGCTGCCCTCGCCATTGTTCGGCAGAAGGGGGGACTGGTTCGGACGGCGGGGCGAGGAAGCCGCATGGGGGGTGTTGGGCGACGACGCGTGGGTGGACGACAGGTTCGGCGAGGTGGTCGGTGCCGTGTTGGCCGGGGGCACGGAGGTGTTCGGTGCGCCCTGCGGGACGGGAGCGACCGGTGCCACCGGGTTCTCGGAGTGGTTCTGAGAGTTCGAAGAGTCCGAAGTGTTCGTGTGCTGAACGTCGTTCGTGTGGTTGACCGTAGGGACCGTCGAGTCCGAGGAGGTCGTCGCCACCGGCTTCACCGGCGTCACCTGGTCGTGGGACGTGTGGACGGTGCTGGTGTCGCTGTACAGCGAATCCGTGTCGCTGTCGCTCATGTTGAAGTAATCGGGATCATCTTCCACATCGAGATGATCGAGGTGTTCGTCGAGGTCCCCGGCTACGTTCTTGTCCAGGCCCGTGGGCAGGTCCAGGTCGAAGTTCTTGTCCAGGCCCTTGTCGAACCCGCCGCCGAGCCCCGAGGTGTCGAAGTGGTGGGACATGGCATGCACGACGGGGTGGACGAGATAGACGTGGCCGCCGTGACTCAGTCCGCCGGTCAGCATGCCCGCGACGAAGGTGTCCCACGACGTGGAGAAGCCGTCCTGGTAGATCAGGTTGTAGAAACCCTCACCGAGGTTCTGGCCTATGGACTCCACGAGCAGCCCACTGCCGACCATGCCCAGCCGGAAGCGCTTGTTGCCCTGGAAACCCATGTGCATCAGGGTCTGGGGCATGTCATGGGCGAGCACCTTCAGGGCGTTCTTGTCGAGCGTGCTGCCCAGTTCCCTGGTGAGTTCCTTGCTGAGTGCTTCCGCCGCGCCCTTGGTCGGGCCCGACCAGTGCTCGGTGACGGTCTTGGCCCAGGTCTTGCCGATCTGACGGGACTCCTCCTTCGTGAACCCGTTGATGGGGGACTTGGCGAACTCCTTGCCCATGTTCTTGATGAAGTTCTCGGTCGTGGCCTTGGCGCCCTCCTTCCCACCGAGCTTGGTGAAGCCCTTGGTGAGGCTGAGGTCGTGATTGCTCAGCAGCTTGGCCACGTTCTTGGCCAGGTCATTGGCTCCGCCCTTGCCCCCGACCTTCTCCAGGGTCTTGAAGAGCGTCTTCAGCTCCGTGGTGAGGAGCTTCGACAGACCCTTGCCGAGCTTGTTGCCCAGCCACTTGCCGATCCCCGGGGCGAGCAGGCTGAGCGGCCCGGTGACCAGGCCCTGGATCGCGCCGAACTTGATCGCGTCCAGCAGCAGCTTGTTGTCGAACTTGTCCCGGTTGCCCTGGCCGATCTGGACCATCTGGATGATGCGGTCCATCGCGATGCCCATGCCGACCCCGAGGGCGACGTGCTGGGCGATCCTCTTGAGCAGCTCCTTGATCAGCATCTTGAGGAACACCCGGGTGAAGAGCGTGCGCCAGCTCAGCCCCTCCAGCAGTGCCTCACCGAAGCCGGGCACCCACGAGAACGCCATGGCGTACATGAACTCGGCCAGCAGCTCGATGAGCTGGGCGAGCATCATCCATTTCGTGTACTCGGCCTGGGTCGCGGTGTCCCGGGCGGTCTTCGCCATTTGCTGGGACTGCTCCGCCGCCGCATCGAGGAACGAGTCCTTGCCGCCCGCGATGACCTGGCCCAGATTGAGGAACGCGGTGGCCGCGTCGCCCTCGAAGTTCTGCCGGATGCTCTGGAGCAGCTGTACGAGCTGGTCGTCGAGCTGCTTGTAGTCGTTGCCCACGGAGTCGTAGAGATCCGCTGCGTTGCGGAGCTCGTCCTCGTTGGCCTGTGGCCACTTCATGCCCGTGAGGGCATGCATGATCCACTCGATCGCGGGGGAGGGCGTCAGCATCCGTGGGTTCTCATCACTTGGAGTCGTTCGACCAACTGGTCGCGAGTGACTTGGCTTCGTCCTCGACCCGGTCGAACAGGGCCATCACGTCGGATCCCGAGTACCCGACCTGTTCGACCAGGGTCTTGAGCAGGGTCAGCAGGTCGTGCAGGTGCTTCATACCGGGGTCGATGGTCTCGTGGTACTGCTTGGCGATCTCGTCGTCCTGGCCGCCGCCATCGATATTGATCTTGTCGATCTGGGCCAGGTAGTCGCCGATCTGCTTGATCAGCTCCCCGATCTGCGGGTACTGGGCGAACTGCTGCTTGAGCTGGTCGATGGTGGTGATCTTCTCAGCCATCCGAGGTACCGCCCTTCCCCTTGCCCGTGCCGTTCCGCCCGGTGCCCGGTGTGCCGCCGGACGCCTTGCCTGTGCCCTTCCGTCCGGCGCCCGGTGTGCCGCCCGGCCCCTCGGGGCCCGGCCACATCTCCCGCAACGGGCCCATCAGGTCGTCGAATTCGCTGCCGCCCGTCATCGACTTGCGCATGGCGGCGCCCGCTCCCTGGAACGGCATCATGGTCTCGCGGACCTTCTGCCCGGCCTGCTCCCTGGCCTGCCCGATGACCTCGACCAGCGCCGCGCCCAGTTCGGCGGGCGCCATGTCGCGGTACGCGTTCGTATGGAACTTGATCTCCCGCACGTCGCCCTGGGCGCCCGCGACGACCGTCAGCATCCGGTCCTTCGACTGCACGGTGACCGTGTACTTGGCCAGCTCCCGCTGGGTCGCGAGGAGGGAATCGCGGTGTTCCGCGAGCTTTCCCATCATCTCGTCGAGCTGTTCCTGGAATCCGTTACCCATCAGCCGATCACTCCCGGTGCTGCTGCCTGGGAGGTGCCCCAGGTCTCTTCGTCCTCTGCCAGCCAGGTGCGGCGCTCACGGTCCCGCTCGCCGCCGCCCCCGCCGCCGCCTCCGCCACCCATGGGAGGCATCATCGGCTGGCCGTTGGACGACGTGCGGTTCATCGCGGAGGACTGCCTGACCGCGGACTCCTCCGCGGCCAGATTGGGCTCGTTGGCCGAGGTGCGGGTCCGGACGCGCTCCGAGACCGAGGTCTTGGGGTCGCCGATGCTCCGGCCGTTGGGGAGCCGCTCGTTGCCCCGGGGCGGCAGCTCCTCCAGGTTCAGTTTGTTCCTGCCGCCGCCTCCGGTCTTGTTCCCGTACCCGTTGCCGCTGCTCTCGGTACGGGCGTCACCGCGAATCCCGGAGAGGGCCTTCTGGTAGGCCTTCTCCTGCTCGACCTCCTGGGCCTCCTGCGCCTTCCGCTGCTTCAACTGCTGCTGCTGGTTGAGCTGCTGCTGCTTGAGCTGCTTCTCCTGCAGTTCCTGCTGGTCCTTCAGCTGCTGCTGCTGGTTGGCCTTCTGCTGCTTGATCTGCTTCTCAGCCAGCTCCTGCTGTTCCTTCAGCTGCTGCTGGCTGGTCTTGCTGTTGCTGCTGCTGTTCCCGATCGACGGGCCGGGGCCGATGTGGGAGTTCGCCGGAGCCATGAGGGGCTTCTTGTCGGCGCCCAGCACCGGCTTGCCGTCCGGCCCGATGATCTGGTTTGTTTTGGGGTCTATGTGCGACCCGGGCGGGATGTCGGGGGTGTTGCCCTTCGAGTCCTTGATCGGCTGGTTGTTCTTGTCGAGCAGCGTGTTGCCGCCGCCACCACCCTCGTTGGTCTGCGGGGGACCGGTCGTCTTCGACTGCGGCGGCGGGGGCGGGACGTTGGATTCGGTCTTCGGCGGCCCGGTGATGCCCGACCCCGGCGGCTTGTCACCGGTGTTGGTGTCGTCGCCGGGGGGCTTCTTGTCGCCGGTGTCGTCGCCGGGGGGCTTCTTGTCGCCGGTGCCGTCGCCGGGGGGTTTTTTGTCGCCGGTGCCGTCGCCGGGGGGTTTTTTGTCGCCGGGTGGCTTCGGTGCGTTGGGATCGCGGTACGGCGGCTTGGTGAGGGCGCTCGGCGGGATCACGTCGATTGCGGCCTGATAGGCGGTTTGCACGTAGCCCAACTGCGGCTTGGCGACAGTGTCCAGCACGTCCGCCACCTGCTTCAACCAGGCGTCCTTCGACTTCTGCTCCAGCGTGGACCAGAATTCCGGCGTGGTCGGATTTCCGAGTCCTGGTACGTCGAGAGTGACGGAACCCCTGTCCGAGCTGAACGTGAGAGTCGCGCCGGCCATGGCGTTGAAGAACGTGTCGTGGACATGGGTGCCGGGCCAGCCGCCCGGGGCGTTGCGGAAGGTGTCGGCCGCGGTGACCAGTGCGAACATCGCATCGTGGAGCTTGACACGCGCACTGTCGATGAGAGTCGGGATGTCCCCGCGGTTCACCACCTCCTGATGGAGGTACGCCACCTGCTGCTGCACGGCCACGAGGACCCGCTTGAAGGCCCCGGCCGCCGTGCCCTGCATCTCGGAGTCCGGCACGTTGATGTCTTTCACCCACGCCTTGATGTCGTTCTCCACGAAATCCATGTGGTTGAGAACGTTGCGCAGCATCATCGCACCGTCGTCGAAACTGCCCACACTGGTCGTGGAGTTGCCGATCAGGGTGTTCAACGGCGGCCCGATGATGGCCCAGGGTTCGTGGATGAACTTGGACAGAGGGGTGTCCGAGCCGTTGTCTCCGACTTCGGGCGTCAGGCTGAACCCGATCTGGTACGTGTAGCTCTTTCCGCCACTTGCTGTCCAGCCCTGCGACCAGCCGTAGTCATAGCCTGAGGGGGTGCCGACGTCGCCATCGGCAGCCGAGACGGCCCGGTGATCGCTCTTGAACCACGGATCCTTGGTCACATCCGCGCGGTTGGTCACCTTGGCCAGATCGCCGTCTTTGGGGGCGACGAACGCGAGTCCGTCCTCCCACTTCCGGTCGGGGAACGAGTCCTCCGGATTCGTGGGGGTGGCCATGGCGGGTTCCTTACGGGTGTGATGCAGACGGTTGCGCAGTGCGGAGGTTGAGCGGTGGAGGCGCCGGGCGGTCCGGCACCGCCCGATGCCGATGTCGGACGGTGCCGGTGCCGCGTACCGGAGTTACGGGCTGGGAGGAGCGGTGGGAGTGCCGCCGAACTCCTTGAGGGCGTTCGCCAGCTCCAGGTTCATCTGATCCGCCGTCAGGGCGGCGTCGTCCTCGCTGTTCTGGAGAATGGTGTCGACGGTCGCCATGTCGATCGACATGGTGGTGAAACCGTCCCCGAGAACGTCCAGCTGCGTCTTGAGACTTGAACAGAGCTGAGTGAACACCTTGTGCAGAGTCGCGTCGGGGCCCAGGGTGCCCGAGCCCGCGAGGAGTCCCTTGTGGACGCCCGACTCGGTTGCGTATTCGCCCAGCGTCGCGTAGTCGGGGCCCGACTGGAGCCAGCCCTGGAGTCCGAGGACCCTGGTGCGGGCCTCACCCTTGAGCCAGCCCTCGGTCACCTTGAAGGTGCCGGTGTCCCCGTCGTCGTTCTCGTCCTTGGCCATGGTCAGAACATCCCTGAGCCGCGCTTGTCACCCGCGACCTGGCCGTCGACCATTTCCTTCAGGGCCTGCTGACCTGTGCCGAACTGGGCGTTCATCGTCTCGATGGCGGTGTTGGCCTGGTTCTGGAAGTCCGTGTACACGGTCGCGGTCTGACCGGAGAAGGACGCCTTCAGGGGGCCGAGCTGGCTGAGCAGTTCGGTGAGCGCGTTCACCATGTCCGTGTTGGCCTTGACCATGTCGTCGATGGCCGCGTTGGCGCGCTGGACTTCGAGTGTGACGTCCGCCATGTCCGGTCGTCCTTTCAGGAGGTGTGGGAGGGGGTGAAGAGGCAGAGCTGGCAGGCGGGTCGGCCGAGGATCAGCCGGACAGGGCCTGGTAGTAGCCGCTGCCGCCGCCGTCCCACGCGCTCGCGTACTGGGAGGCGTCCATCTCGCTGGAGTTGTGGATGGTGTCGGCCGCCATCAGCGAGGAGTGCAGGGCGTCGACCTTGCCCTTGATGTCGTTGTACGACTGCATCCACTGCTGGAGCTTGCTGCTGAAGATGCTGGACGAGTCGGCGACGTACGACATCCGCACGTCGTCGTGGATCGCCGACACGGTCGCGCCCGCGCGGGCCATGGTGGCCACGTGGTTCTCCAGGGCCGTGCGGGCCTTGTCGATGTCTGTTTGCTGCCGATTGAACAGTCCAGGCGCGCTGTCAACCATGGTGGTTGCCTCATTCCGGTCAGGATTCGGACATGTGTCGCCACGATACTCATCAGAAGTGCTCAACTGACCCTGCTGGATCAGAATTTGATCTTCGCTTGAGCTTTGGCGTCAATTATTGATGCATCGTTCATTCGATTGTTTCGGAGCGCCCGCAACGCTTTTGCTCCCGGCGCCCTCCGTGGCGGATAGGTCGGCCCGCACGATGCCGCCCTGCGCCAGTGCCTGCGGGTCGAGATTCGGCCCGGTCGGCAGCAGATCGAGCAGCGGTGCGGGCAGCCGTACGGCATCGCTCGCCGAGTAGCCGAGCTGCTTGAGAGCGTCGTCGTCGGGCACCGGGTAGGCGGCGCCCGCGTCGGTGACCAGGTAGCGGGTGGAGCCCGTCCCGGCCGTGGAGTGGGCCGTCACCAGGGCGCCCGAGCCCGGTCGGACCCAGACCCGGTCGGCGGCCAGGCACCCGGCCCGTACCCCCGGTTCGGCGTCCGGCGCCCCGCCCGGCACCTGCGT
Organism: Streptomyces sp. NBC_01267; assembly: GCF_036241575.1. Lineage (NCBI taxonomy): Bacteria > Bacillati > Actinomycetota > Actinomycetes > Kitasatosporales > Streptomycetaceae > Streptomyces > Streptomyces sp. NBC_01267. Next base: position 5,077,145 of record NZ_CP108455.1, read on the forward strand.
GGCGGCGACCAGCGCCACCGTCGTGGTGTGCCCGGAGCCGCTGGAGGCGACCCGCGCGCACACGTCCTGACCTGCGGTGGCCGACACCGGATGCGGTGCCTTGGCGGGCAGGTCCGCGGCGAGCGCCGCGGCGGCCGACGCCGGGACCTGATGGGCGGCCAGGTCGGCCGCCCCCACCGTGCGTTCGTTCACCGCGCCGCCGCCGTACGCCTGCGCCTGGGTGCGCGGGTCGCCGAGCAGCAGCCGGTGCAGGGTGTCGGTCAGCGGTACGAGCCCGTCCTTGCGTAGCAGGTAGCGCTGGCCGCCGTCGGCGGTGAAGAGCTGGCCGATCCGGCTCGCCGCCCCCGACAGCTGGGGACCGGCCCCGCCCCGGCCCGGCACGTCGGGAGCCGCCAGGTCGGGCCCGGCCACCAGCGAGGTGAGGAAGGCATCGCCGACCGGGTACGGGGCGGTGGTCCCTGCCCAGCCGAGCGCCGCAGCCCCACCGTGTTTGGTGTCGACCGCGAACCGCCGTCCCTGCCAGAGCAGTTGGACGCCTCCGCTGGGTGACGACACCAGTACGCCGTCCTTCGCACCCAGCCCTTCGCCGCCCGGTTCGGCGCCGATCACCACCGAGGTGACCGTGCTGGTACCGCCGGTTCCGGTGTCCTTGCGGCCCGCGCACACCGACCAGGTGCCCCGGTCGAGCGCGCCCTTCGGCAGCCCGTCCGGTGCGCCCACGATGCCGAGCGGTGTGCCGCGCGGGGTGTCCCCGAGGGAGGCCGAGGCGACCTGCTGGACGGACAGCTTGTCCCCGGCCAGCAGCCGCGCCGACGCCTCGTTCAGCACGGGGTGCAGGGTGCCGCCGATGTAGACGTACCGGGCCCCGGACTCCTTGACCACCACGAGCGCACCGTCGGTGCGCCAGGAGGTGGCCCCGCCGGGCGAGATCAGCCCGTACAAGGTCGTGACCAGCGCGGCGAGGCAGGCGATCAGCAGGCCCCAGATGATGCCGCGCCAGGTACGGGCGGTCGGGGTGTCGGGTGCGTCCGGCTCGGCGCGCTGCATGCCGGAGGAGAGCCGGCCCATGACGAACATATGGGCCTGGACCTGGTCACGCCTGGACTGCATGCACGTTCCTCACTGGGCTCACTACGGGATTCACGGATCTCAACGCCGGTGGGGTGTCAGCCCCAGATGCCGCGCAGCGTGCCGAACACCCCGGCCAGCAGCAGCGCGAGCGGCAGCAGCACCAGTGCCGTCAGGCTGTGCAGCATGTCGGCCGCGCGCCCCCAGTACGGCACCAGCCTGCGGCCGGGCACGGTCCAGGCGGCGATCACCGTGACCGCGGCTGCGGCCGTCAGCATGCCGGTGACCTCCAGCCGTCCCGGCATGCCGGTTCCGACCGCGTCCGTGCAGGCCGCGAGTGTCAGGGCGTACGCCCCGGGCACCGCCATGACCAGGCGCTGCCAGGCACCGCCGACGGTCCGGGTGTGCAGGAGCAGCAGCAGTCCGAGCGCCATGGCGAGCACCGGCGCGGGCCAGCCGTCGGAGTCGGGCCCGGTGAGCAGGGCCGTGATGCAGCCGGCCAGGACCAGTCCGAGCGCGGCGGTGCAGCCGGTGGCGTACGCGTCGGCCAGCCGGGCGCGCACCCGGACCCGCTCGGCCTCGAAGGGCTCGATGCCCTCCTGGAGTTCCTCGGCGCTGGACGGCAGCGGTGGCAGTCGCAGCCCCGCCAGCCGGAAGGCCAGCCCCGGTACGAAACTCCCGGCGGCGACCGCGCCCACCGCGAGATATCCGGCCGTGTGCGACAGCGGCACACCGCCCGCGCAGACGATGCCGCCGACCGATGCGAACAGGGCGACGGTGAAGACCCCGAGGAACAGCGGGGCGAACGCGCCGACCGCGGCCAGCGCGAGGACCGCGGCGCCGGCCGCTGCCGCGCCGCCCGCCAGCAGCCGGGGCCCGAACACGGACTCGCCGTGCCCGGCGGTGGGCAACAACGCCCCGGCCAGGGCCAGATGCGGCACGGCCATCAGCCCGAGGGCGGCGCCCGCCCCCGCGTCCCCGACGGCGCGTGACGCGGCCGTGGCCCCGGCGAGCAGCAGTACGGCGAGCACGGCGGCGGCAGCGATCCGCCAGTGGGCAGGACCGGGCAGCGCGACGGTGAACAGGGCCGCGGTCAGCCCGGCCACGGCGAACCCGATCAGCAGCCGTCTGGTCAGCTCGGGGCGCCAGGTGTCGGGCCGGGCCCGCAGCGTATCGCCGATGCCGTCGACCAGATCGTCGAAGTCGACCTCGGGCAGCGTCTCATGACGCGCGCGCAGGTACAGCGTCTCGCCGTCGCGCAACTCCAGCGACTGCGGGGTCCCCTCCTCGTCGAGGGGTGCGGCGCCGAGCCGCTGGAGGGTCCAGCCGCCATGGGCGGCGCCCTGCTCGTGCAGCTCCCCGCCGGCGTACTCGACGAGAACGGGGATGAGATCGGCCAGCGGTACGTCGACCGGGATGCCCAACTCATAGGAATTTTCAGGCGCTCTTACAGCTATTCGGCACAATCCGACGGTGGTGTCGCTCACGGCGTTTCGATTCTCTCCCGTCCGGGGGTGCGGGTCGACCCGGGAACGGGGCGAACACTATCGTGAGTTCGAACCGATCTTCGGATCAACCACTTGGCCGACAATGCCGGGTGGTTGATGGAATTGCCGCGCGGCACAACGGGCAACCGTTTCGTATCCGTCTGTTAACCCACGGGCAATTCAACCCAGTCTCCTTGGACCAGGAAGGCCCAGCCCTCTTGAGCACCGTCACGTTCCGGCGCCCGCCGCGCCGGCCGGGCCCTCAGCTGCCGCAGGGCGAGCTGACCCTCCAGGAACCACCCGCACTGCCCGAGTCCCAGAGCGCCATGAGCGGCGTCATCACCTATCTGCCCATGGCGTTGAGCTCGCTCGGCATGGTACTGATCTTCATCAGGCCCGGCGAGAGCAGCGGCATCCTGATGTGGGTCGCGATCGGGATGATGCTGCTGTCCGCAGTGGGCATGCTGATCAGCCAGTTCATCCGCGCGGCCGGTGACCGCAAGCGACGGCTGCGCGGTGAGCGGCGCGACTACCTGCGCTACCTCGCCACCAGCCGCCGCCGTATCCGCAAGGCCATCGACGAGCAGCGGCGCGCCGATGCCTGGCACCACCCCGAGCCGGGCTCGCTCGTCTCACTGGCGCGCGGCGGACGGCTCTGGGAACGCCGCACCACCCATGAGGACTTCGCCGAGATCCGGGTCGCCACCGGCACCCGTCAGCTCGCGCTCACCCTCAACCCGCTGTCCACCAAGCCCGTCGAGGACCTCGAACCGCTCTGCGCCCACGCGCTGCGCCGCTTCATCCGGGCGTACTCGACGGTACCGGGCCAGCCGATCGCGGTCCGGATGCGCTCCTTCGCCCGGGTGATCCTGCTGTCCGGCAGCAAGGACGGGGAGGAGACCGGGCCCCCCGGCACCGACCACGCCGCGGCTGCCGAGCGGAACCTGGAGACCGCCCGCGGCGCCGTCCGCGCCATGGTCTGCCAGCTCGCCGTCCTGCACGCCCCGGAGGATCTCGCCGTCGTGGTCGTCGCCGACGGCGGTGCGCTCCCCGGCTGGGAGTGGGTGAAGTGGCTGCCGCACGCCCAGCACACGTCCGACACCGACGGCGTGGGCAGCGCCCGCCTCGTCGCCGAAGCCGTCTCCGAACTGGAACCGCTGCTGGGTGAGGAGTTCGGCGGGCGCCCGCCCTTCGAGCCGGGCGCCGAGCCGAGCCGCGACGAGCCGTACACGGTCATCGTCCTGGACACCGCCGCGGTCCCCGCGGGGGCGCGCATAGCCGGGGCCGGCTACCGCAATGCCCTGGTCCTCGACGTACGCGGGGTCCTCGACGACGCCCCCGAACGCGGCTCGCTCCGCTTCCGTGTCACCCCCGGCGACCTCTCGATGGTCACCACCGACGCGGACGGCAAGACCGTCGAGACCTCCGTGGGCCGGCCCGAGACCCTCGGCCCGCGCGCCGCCCGCGCCCTGGCCTCGGCGGTGGCCCCCTTCCGGCTGGGCGCCACCGCCCGCTCCGAGCAGCCGCTCCAGGAGGACATGGAGCTGACCGGTCTGCTCGGCATCCACGACCTGCACTCCGCGGACCTCACCCGGCTGCACGAACGGCGCGCCCCCGGCGACCGGCTGCGCGTCCCCATCGGACTCGCCGCCGACGGCAGCCAGGTCGCCCTGGACATCAAGGAGTCGGCGCAGGGCGGGATGGGCCCGCACGGCATGCTCATCGGCGCCACCGGCTCGGGCAAGTCGGAACTGCTGCGCACCCTGGTGCTCGGCCTCGCACTCACCCACTCGTCCGAGACGCTCAACTTCGTACTCGTCGACTTCAAGGGCGGTGCGACCTTCCTCGGCCTCGACAGGCTGCCGCACACCTCCGCGGTCATCACCAACCTCGCCGACGAAACGGCGCTCGTGGACCGTATGCGCGACGCCCTGCACGGCGAACTCATGCGCCGCCAGGAGCTCCTGCGCAAGGCGGGCAACTACGCCTCGCTCCTGGAGTACGAGAAGGCCCGCGAAGGCGGCGCCGACCTCGCGCCGCTGCCCACGCTCTTCGTCGTCGTCGACGAGTTCAGTGAACTCCTCGCCGCCCACCGGGACTTCCTCGACCTGTTCGTCATGATCGGACGGCTCGGCCGGTCCCTCGGCGTGCATCTGCTGCTCGCCTCGCAGCGGCTCGACGAGGGCCGCATCCACCAGCTGGAGTCCCATCTCTCCTACCGGGTGGGGCTGCGGACGTTCTCCGCGATGGAGAGCCGCGGTGTGCTCGGTGTCCCGGACGCGTACGAGCTGCCGCCCCAGCCGGGCAGCGGCCTGCTGAAGAACGACGTCGGCACGCTCACCCGGTTCAAGGCCGCATTCGTCTCCGGGCCGTACCGGGTCATCCGTCCCGCGGTACGCCAGGCGGTCGTCGCCGGACAGGTGGTGCCGTTCCAGGCGGGCTGGGTGCCGCCCCGCCAACTCCCGCAGAGCGCAAGTGAGCTGGCGGGAGCGGAAGCCGAGACGGCCGCGGCCGAGGAAGCGTCCGCCAGCCTGCTCACCATCGCCGTCGAGCGGCTGGAGGAGTCGGGCCCGCACGCCCACCAGGTGTGGCTGCCCCCGCTCACCGAACCGCCCACGCTCGACCTGCTGCTGCCCCCGCCCGGCTCACCCGCCGCGCGCCGGCTCACCGTGCCGGTCGGCATCGTGGACCGGCCGTTCGACCAGCGCCGCGACGAGCTGATCGCCGATCTCTCCGGTGCGGGCGGGCACGTCGGCATCGGCGGCGGCCCGCAGAGCGGCAAGACCACTCTCGTCCGTACGCTCATCACCGCCATCGCCCGCACCCACACCCCGCGCGAGGTGCAGTTCTACTGCCTGGACCTGGGTGGCGGCGGGCTCTCCGCGCTCTCCGGACTCCCGCACGTCGGTGGCGTCACCGGCCGCCTCGACCCGGAGCGGCTGCTGCGCACCGTCGCCGAGATCACCGGGCTGATCGCCCGCCGCGAGCGGCAGTTCGCCGATCACGGTTTCGGCTCCATGGCCGACTACCGGCGCAAGCGCGCGGCCGGTGAGTTCGCCGACGACCCGTACGGCGACGTGTTCCTCGTCGTCGACGGCTGGAACACGATCCGCCAGGACTTCATGGACCTGGTGCCGACCTTCACCCTCATCGCGTCCCGCGGGCTCAACTTCGGAGTCCACCTCATCATCGCCGCGACCCGCTGGGGCGAGATCGGGAGCGCCCTGCGCGACCAGCTCGGCACGCGCTTCGAGCTGCGGCTCGGTGACCCCGTCGACTCCGCGATCAACATGCGGGCCGCGGCGACCGTGCCGAAGGTCCCCGGCCGGGGGCTCACCGACGAGCAACTGCACTTCCTGACCGCGCTGCCCCGTATCGACGGGGACTCCTCCGTCGACACCCTCTCGGACGGCGTCGACGCGCTGGTCCGCGAGACGGCCGCCGGGTGGGACGGGCCCAAGGCGCCCCCCGTCCGGATGCTGCCGCTCACGTTGCCCGCGTCCGAACTGCCCGAGCCGGACGGCGACCTGCGCGTCCCCATCGGTATCCGGGACGTCCAACTGGACATCTTCCACCACGACTTCGAGGAGAACCCGCACCTGGTCGTGGTCGGCGACGCGGAGTCGGGCAAGACCAACCTGCTCGCGCTGGTCTGCGAAGCCGTCACCAAGCGGTACGGGCCCGCCGAGGCCCGGGTCATGGTCACCGACTACCGGCGCCGCCTGGCCGGGGCCGTACCCGAGCCCTACCGCCTCGGGTACGCCGTCGGCCCGGCCCAGCTCCAGGAGATGGTCTCCGGTTCGGCCCGCGCCATGGCGGACCGGGTGCCGGGACCGGACATCGCACCGGAGCGGCTGAAGCTGCGCGACTGGTGGAAGGGGCCGAGGCTGTTCGTGGTCGTGGACGACTACGAACTGATCGGGAGCGGCGGTCCCGACCCGTTCGCGCCGCTGCTGCCGTATCTCGCCCAGGGCGCCGAGGTGGGACTGCACCTGATCGTGGCCCGCAGCGCCAACGGCGCGTCCCGCTCGATGATGTCGGATCAGCTGCTGCGCCGGCTCGTCGAGGCCAACACCCCGGTCGTACAGCTGTCCTGCCCGCCCGCCGAGGGGCAGATCGTCACCGGTACGAAGCCCCGTCTGCTCCCGCCCGGACGCGGTCTGTACATCACGCGCCGCAACACGGTGCAGGTGCAGACGGCGCTGCGCGGCGAGGAGGCGGAGGAAGCGACGGGGCCCGCCGAGCAGTAGGCAGGGACGTGGGCGGAGCAACAGGCGCAGCAGGAAGCCGACTTGGGATCCGGACTCCGCTGCGTACGGATCCGGCGCCCGGAGAGGTGCGCGATCCCGTGTGATGTCAGCGTCGTGTCAGCGGGGCGTGATCTCCTGTTGCCAGGTGCGCCCGCCGCCGGTTCGTACGGCGGCGGGCGCCCTGGCACGTCCCCGGCGCACGACCGGCCGGGAAACCGAAGAACGAACACGCGGACACCGCGAAGAGAGGATGCGCCGGATGGGCGTCACCGAAGGACCGGACACGGCAGCCGGATCGGCCGGATCCCCGATCGGAGAGGACGCGAGGGGCGCGCTGCGCCGGGCCGCGCTGGGCCGGCTGCCCGAGCGGCGCCGGGTCGCTCTCGGTCTCGACGGGCTGGCCCAGGAAGCGGGCGTCGAACAGGGCCTCGCGCACGAGGAGTTCCCCGGCGAGTGGGACCTGCTGAGCGATCTGGTCCTGGGCGCCTACAACGCGATGAGTGATGCCGCCGAGGCCGGGGCCGAGCGGGCGAGGGCCGAGGGCGTCGGGCTGCTCGGGCGCTGGACGGCCATCTGCCTGGGGGTACGGCGGTGGGCGCTGGACCACCCCGACGAGTACACCCTCATCTGGGGGTCACCGGTGCCGGGATACGTCGCGCCCCCGGAGACCATGGTGGCCGGAGCCCGCACCGTCCTCGCGCTCCTGGGCACGCTGCGGGAGGCCCAGGAGGCAGGGGTGCTCGACACCTACGCGGGCGACCCGGAACCGTCGGAGGGCATGCGGCGCAACATCGCACCCCTCGCCGAGGGTCTGCTCAGCGGCCTCCCGGACCAGACCATCGCCCGCTTGCTGACCGCCTGGACCCAACTGCACGGCATGGTCGGCTTCGAGGTCAACGGGCACATCGCCGGTGTCGCCGCCGACCCGGAGGCGTTCTTCGCCCACACCGCGGAGTCCATGGGGGTGTTCATGGGGCTGCCGCGGGGGTGAGCCCGACAGCGGTGGCGGTACGGAGCGCCGGTATGGCTCCCCGCCCCGCCACCGGCGTGGCTCCCCGTCCCGGAGCCCGTCAGACCCCGGCGCGCCAGCCCCGGCGGCGGGCGCGCGGCAGCACCACCGCGAAGAAGGCCGTCAGCGCGACGATGCCCGCCGCGCCCCCGGCCACCGCGACGGCGCCCGCATGGGCGCTGTCGCCGGTACTGGCCGCGAGCTGCGGGGCGGGCGCGGGCTTCGCGGGGCGGGGCGCCGACGAGGGCAGTACGGCCGTCACCGCGCCCGCCGGGTCGACCGTCCCGGCGCCCGTCAGCGCGCGGAGCCCGGGGCTCGGGTACGCCGTCGACGTCAGCCGGTCCGTGAGCTGCTGGACGGTCAGGCCGGGACGGTAGCCGTCCACCAGCGCGGCCGTACCGGCCACGAACCCGGTCGCCAGGTCCGCCCCGCTGCCGCTGAAGTGCCCGGTACCGCCGGGCCCGATGCTCATGAGACTGGTGCCCGGGGCCGCGATGTCGGGGGCCGTCGCGGGCGCGGCCTTCTGGTCGGGGCCACCCCCGGGAGCGAGCCCGGCGACAGCCAGTACGCCGGGCAGCGCCGCCGGGTAGGCGGCCGGGGCCGGGGACCCGGACGAGTCGGTGATCCCGTACGCGGGGGCCACCACGAGCACGTTCTTCCGGACCGCTTCCTGTACGGCCGAGGTGAGCGAGGCACTGCCGCGGTTCAGCGCGATCGGTACGTCCACCACCCGCGCCCCGCCGGACACCGCGGCCCGGATCCCGGCGGCCACCTTGTCGGCGGTCGCCGAACCGTCCTTGCCGGTCACCCCGATCGCCAGGATCCGCGCGTCGGGCGCGACCCCGGCGAACCCGACACCGGACTTCTGCCCGGCCGCGACGACGCCCGCCACGAAGGTGCCGTGTCCGATGCAGTCCTTCCCGGCGGTTCCGCCCGACACGACATCGGGCCCGGCCTTCACCCGCCCGGCGAGTGCCGGTGCCTCGTCGACCCCGGTGTCGACCACGGCGACGGTGACACCGGCGCCCCGGGACGACGGCCAGGCCCGGGAGGGCGCGATGAGCCGCTGGGGCCACGGGGTGAGGTCGGAGTGCTTCTTGGACGGCTTGACGCAGCCGCCCTCGGAAGGCGGACCGGCGCTGACGGAGGGGAGGCTCGGGCTGTCCGCGGCCTCGGCCGGGGAGGCTGCCGAGACGCTCACGAGGAGGGCGAGGGCGGCGGCCGGGAGCAGTGCGGTGCGGGGCGGCATGGTCATGATCCTATGACCTGTCGAAGCGCCGCCCCAGCCCCGTACTTCACCGGACCGACGAGACCACCAGATCCTCCGGCAACAGCAGCCGCAGCTCCCGCGGCCCCGCGTCCGGCATCGTGCTCAGGCGCCCCGCCTGCCGGGTCATCATCGACTCCAGCACCCGCCGCGCGAACCTCGCGTTGCCGAAGTTCTCGTCCCGCGGCACCTCTTCGAAGTACCGGGAGAGCAACTCCACCGTCTCCGGGGCACAGTCGTACCCGTCGCGTTCGCACTGCCGCCGGACGATCTCCACCAGATGTTCCGCCGAGTACGACTCGAACGTGACCCGGCGCGAGAAGCGCGAGCCAAGACCGGGGTTCGACGCGAGGAAACGGTCCATCTCCCGTTCGTAGCCCGCCACCACCACCGCCGTGTCGTCGCGGTGGTCCTCCATCAGCTTCACCAGGGTGTCGACCGCCTCCTGCCCGAAGTCCGAACCCGAACCTCCCGCCGGGGTCAGCGCGTACGCCTCGTCGACGAACAGCACCCCGCCCCGCGCCCGCGCGAAGACCTCCTGGGTGAGCTGCGCCGTGTGCCCGACGTAGCGGCCCACCAGGTCGGCCCGTGCCACCTCCACCAGCTGCCCCCGGGGCAACACCCCCATGGCGCCGAGCAGTTCGCCGTACAGCCGGGCCACCGACGTCTTGCCGGTGCCCGGCGGGCCCGCGAAGACCAGGTGGTGGCCGACCGACGGCGCGGGCAGCCCGGCCGCCCGGCGCCTGCGGGCCGTCGCCAGCAGGTTGACCAGGTCCTGCACCTGCGACTTGGCGTCCTCCAGGCCGACCAGTGCGCCCAGTTCGGCCATGATCGCGTCGAGCCGGGTGGTGTCCGCGGGCTCGCTCTCGGCCGCGCCGATGGCTGCCGCCGCCTGCTCGCCGACGTCCGAGGGGAGCAGCGTCGTCAGGTCCTCCTCGGAGACCTCCGGCATCTCGGCGAGCCGCAGCGCCTGCCGGTCGATCAGCTCCTCGAAGACCTTGCGGGCGGCGCGCGCGTTGCCGAACGACGCGTCCTTGTGCATCCGCCCGAAGTGCACGGCCAGCGCCCGCTCGGTGTCCTCACCCAGCGTGTAGCGGTTCTGCTCGCACTGCTTGCGCACGATGGTGATCAGCTCGGGGACCGTGTAGTTCTCGAACTCGACGGTACGGTTGAAGCGCGAGGCCAGCCCGGGGTTGGACGCCAGGAAGGTGTGCATCTCGGACGAGTAGCCCGCCGCGATCACGACGACGTCGTCGCGGTGGTCCTCCATCAGCTTCACCAGCGTGTCGACCGCCTCCCGCCCGAAGTCGGCGCCGGAGGACCCGCCGCCCTGGGTGAGCGCGTACGCCTCGTCGATGAACAGCACGCCGCCCATGGCCTGTTCGAAGACCTCGGTGGTCTTCATGGCGGTGCCGCCGACCACCTTCGCGACCAGATCGGCGCGGGCCACCTCCACCAGATGCCCGGAGCGCAGTACGCCCAGGGCGGCGAGGATGCTCCCGTACAGCCGCGCGACGCTGGTCTTGCCGGTGCCGGGCGGGCCCGCGAACACCAGGTGGCGTGCGGTGGCCGGGACCGGCAGGCCCGCCTCGCGGCGGCGCCGGGCCAGCCGGTTGAGATTGACCAGGGTGGCGACCTGCTCCTTGACGGCCCGCAGCCCCACCAGTTCGTCCAGCCGGGCGAGCGGCCCGCGCGGATCGCCGGGAGCGCCGTCCGGGGCGTCGGCGTCGCCCGTGATATCGGGCTCGCCGTTCTCCTCGCTGGTCAGCCGGTCGAGCACCAGCTCGCCCTCGGTGGGTGTACGGCGCACCCCCGCACCCTTGTTGCCGGTGATCGTGCACCCCGCGGCGCGCACCCGCAGCCGGCTCACGGTCCGCAGCCCGTCCCCGCCGCCCGCGGTCAGGATGCACTCGGTCAGCTCGGCCGTCGCCTCCGCCCCGATACTCGCCCCGTGCCGTCCGGCGCCCCGCACCCGGACCCGTATCGCCGTCAACCCGGCCTCGGCGCCGTCCACTTCCAGCCCGTCGCCGCCCGTTCCGTCGACCTCGCAGTCGACCAGGGTGAGGACGCCGCCCGCCACGACCGACACCCCGGCCCGCGCGGAGGACCGTACGGCCGTGCCCTGCAGAGCCGGGCGGGCGCCGTCGACGTGGACCCCGCAGCCGCCCGCCGAGGTCACCGTGGACGCCTCGATCTTCCCGTGTGCCTTGCCGCGCAGCTCGATGCCGTGGCCACCGGTGTCCGTCACCTCGACCCGTCGCAGCACCGGGTCGGCGCCCTCCGCGACGACGATGCCGTGCCCCACGACGCCGGTCACGGTGACCCGGTCGAGGCGGGCGGTGCAGCCCCCGGTGAGGATGATGCCGTCGGCCGCGCCCCCGGTGACCTCCGTACGGAGCACGGTCGTCGACGACCCGTCCTGCACGAGCAGCCCGGCCGAACGGGCCCCGCTGATCCGGGCGTCGGCGACCGTGCCCCGGGAGCGCCCGGTGACCGCGATGCCGTGGCCGCCCGGACGGTCGATCCGGATCCGGTTCAGCTCGGGGTCGGTCCCGCCGGAGAGGGTGACGCCGTGGGTCGTGCAGCCGGTGGCCGAGCAGTCGGCCAGTACGGTCTGCGCGGCCGTCGATATGTGGAAGCCGATCACACAGTCCTCGACCCGTACGTCGGTGAACCGCGTCGTGGCGTTCTCCTCCACGGCGATCCCGGGCTTCACGGTCCGCTCCACCGTGACATCCGTGAAGCTGCCGCGCGCCCGCCCGTTGGCGAGCACACCGTTGCCCCCGGCGTCCCGCACCGTGCAGCCGCGCACCTCGGTGGACGCGTCCTCGCCGACCACGATCCCCGAACTGCCCAGCCGCTCCAGCACGCAGTGCTCGACGACACTCGTCCGCGACGACAGGTCCACGATCCCGGCGCCCGCCGGATTGCTGACGGTGGTGTCCCGGATGGCGAGCGACCCCTCGTCGCGCGAGAGCAGCGCGGTCCAGGAGTTGCCGTACACCTCGCAGTCCTCCAGGGCGGCCTGACCGCGCGGCACGTCCACCACCGGCTCGTCCTCGTCCCCGCCGCCGCCCGCCACCAGCCGCAGCCCGGAGAGCTTGACGGCCTCCGCGAGCACCTGCACCGCGCTGCCGCTGCGCGGGGCGATCTCGACCGCCGAACCCGGCTCGTGGGCGACGACCGTGACCAGCTTCGTCACCACGAGGTTCTCGTCGTACCGCCCGGCCCTGACACTGATCACCGAGCCGCCGCGCGCCGCGTTCAGCGCCTCGCCGATGGTGCGGTGGTCGCCCGACCCTGCCGGGTCAACGACGATCAGATGGCGCGCCACAGCGGCTCCCTCGTGCTCGGTACTCCGGTACTCCGGTGGGCCGACGGCCGACCGACCGGGCACCATCATGCCAAGGCACGGGGTGGGGCGGCTCCCGGCCCGGGGCGTCGGACCTGCGACGTCCCGCCCGGGGCCCGTTCACCCAGCCAGGTGAATCCCGGCAAGCATGCACGTTTCTGCGCCACAGCGCTTTCTAAGGTGTGTGACGTCGCCCTGGCCCCTGCCGACTGACCGTTGATGCCGACCGATCGTCGGCGCGGATACGACCGGGGAGCTGCCATGGACGTGATGGACATGTCGGGGGCGCTGCCCGAACCCGGCCCCTGCGCCCGCAGTTACACGGTGGGGCCGTTCACCGTGGTGGAGTTCCGGGGCGAGGTCGATCTGGTCTCGGCCGACTGCATCAGGGTGCACACCGACGCCGCCACCGCGCACCGGGGCGCACGGGTGATCGTCGACCTCCGCCCCGCGACCTTCATCGACTGCGCGGCACTGGGACTGCTCTGCCGGGCCAGGCGGCGGGCGCTGGACCGCGGCGGGTCCATCGACCTGGTCTGCACCCGGCCGCTGCATCTGCGGATGCTGCGGGTGACCGGTCTGGACAGCTACTTCCGCAGCAGCGCCACCGTCGCCGCGATCTCCGCCTGAAGGACGCCGGCCGCCAGGTCCGCGTCGCCCGCCCGGACCGCCGCCACCAGCGCGGTGTGCCGTTCGGCGCCGTGGTCCGGCGTGTGGTCGCGCAGGCCCAGCAGCGACACCAGCTCCACGAGCCCTTCGCGCAGTGCGGGGACGAACCGCTCGTAGAGGTCCGTCAGTACCGGGTTGTGGGCGGCGGCGACCACCGCGCTGTGCAGCGCGATGTCCGCGTCGACGAAGGCCGCGTCGTCCGCCTCCGCTGCGGCCGTGCGCCCGGCCAGGGCCGTGTCCAGCGCGGCCAGATCGGCGTCGGTGCGCCGGGCCGCCGCCAGCCGGGCGGCCTGGACCTCGACCATGGCCCGTACCTCGTAGACATCGGTGACCGCCGCCCGGCGCAGCCGCGTCGGCCAGTCCTCGGCGGCCTCGGTGGCGACGACGAAGACCCCGGCGCCCTGCCGGGGCCGGAGCAGCCCCTGCCCCGCCAGCGCGCGCACCGCCTCCCGGACGGTGGAGCGGCCCACGCCCAACTCCTTGGCGAGGGTGGTCTCGCCGGGCAGCTTGGTGCCCACCGGCCAGTTGCCCGCCGTGATCTGTGCACGCAGGCGCTCGGCGGCCTGCTCGACCAGCGGGCTGGCGCGGAGGGCGCCCAGGGGAGGAGGTGACGACACCGGCCCTACCTCTCAGGTTGTCTGAGGAGTTGATTCGTGGTTACTGTACCCGGCATGAAGCTGCGTGGTCTCCTTCTCGGCCGCCGCGGCGGGGCCTGACGCGACCGGCACCCCGCCGCGGGGCTCGGTGCTGCCGGTCTGCGAAGGCCGACGAGAAGGAAGTCCGCTCATGCAGTTCCCGACGATCCGCACGCCGTCCGGACCGGTCCCCGCCGGCGCTCCCGGATGGAATCCCCAGCGCGCCGGCTCCATGCCGTCCCAGCGCTACCGGTCCGCCTACGAGCGGGTCTCCGTCCCGCTGACCGCAGCCGAACGCACCTGGCCCTCACGGCAGTTCGAGCAGGCCCCGCTCTGGGTACCGGTCGATCTGCGCGACGGGAACCAGGCGCTCGCCGAACCGATGGACCCGGCCCGCAAGCGCCGGATGTTCGACCTGCTCGTGGCCATGGGGTTCAAGGAGATCGAGGTCGGCTACCCGTCGGCCAGCCGGACGGACTTCGACTTCGTACGGCAGCTGGCCGAGCCGGGCGCCGTGCCCGACGACGTCACCGTCGTCGTCTTCACCGCCGCCCGCCCCGACCTCATCGAGCGCACCTTCGCCTCGGTCGAGGGGCTGCCGCGTACCGTCGTCCACCTCTACACCGCGACCGCGCCCACCTGGCGCGAGGTCGTCCTGAGGCGCACCAGGGACGAACTGGTCGCCCTCGTAAGGGAGTCGGCCGGGCAGATGGCCCGGCTGGCGGACGCCGCCGCGGGTTCCGTACGGTTCGAGTTCTCCCCGGAGGTCTTCAACCTCACCGAGCCCGACTTCGTCCTGGAGATCTGCGACGGGCTGACCGAGCTGTGGGACGCCTCCCCGGACCGGCCGGTGATCCACAACCTGCCCGCCACGGTGGAGATCGCCACCCCCAACGTCTACGCCGACCAGATCGAGTACATGCACCGCCACCTGGCCCGGCGCGACTCGGTCATCCTCTCCGTCCACCCGCACAACGACCGCGGTACGGGCGTCGCCTGCGCCGAACTCGCCGTACTCGCCGGGGCGCAGCGCGTCGAGGGCTGCCTCTTCGGCAACGGCGAACGCACCGGCAACGTCGACCTGGTGACCCTCGCGCTCAATCTGCACGCCCAGGGCATCGACCCGATGGTCGACTTCTCGGACATCGACGAGATCCGGCGCACGGTCGAGTACTGCAACCGGCTGCCCGTGCACCCGCGGCACCCGTACGGCGGCGACCTCGTCCACACCGCGTTCTCCGGCACGCACCAGGACGCCATCAAGAAGGGGATGGCCCACCAGGCGGGGCGCGAGCTGTGGACCGTGCCGTACCTGCCGATCGACCCGGCCGACGTGGGCCGCGACTACGAGGCCGTCATCCGGGTCAACAGCCAGTCGGGCAAGGGCGGCATCGCCTACCTGCTCCAGACGGGATACGGCCTCGATCTGCCGCGCCGCCTCCAGATCGACTTCTCCGGCGTGGTCCAGCGGGCGACCGACGACAGCGGCGAGGAGATCACCGGCAAGCAACTGTGGGAGCTGTTCCGTACGACGTACATCGCGCCCGGCGAGGACGGGCCGCTGCCACTCGGCGACTGGCGTACGGCCGAAGTGGCCGAGGGCGAGCACGAGTTCAGCTGCACCCTGGCCGGGCGGCCGTACCGGGGCACCGGCAACGGCCCGCTCTCCGCCTTCACCGCGGCGCTCGCCTCGGCGGGCGTCGGGACCGACATCCTGCACTACGCCGAACACGCCACCGGCGCCGGACCGGACAGCCAGGCCGTCGCGTACGCCGAGTGCCGGACCGGCGGGCGGACGTACTGGGGCGCGGGCCGGGACACCTCCGTACTGACCGCCTCGGTACGGGCGGTACTCGCCGCGGCGGGCCGGGCGGCGGAGACCCCCGGACACTGACCCGGGGCGACCCGCCGGGAAACCCGCTGGCAGGGCCGCCCCCGGCCCTGCCAGACTCGGTGACCATGTCCAGGACCTTCGAAGAGCTGGTGGCCGAGGCCGCGTCCGTGTCCGTCGACGGCTGGGACTTCTCCTGGCTGGAGGGGCGCGCCACCGAGCAGCGCCCCTCCTGGGGGTACGCCCGCGCGATGGGGGAGCGGATGGGCCGGGCCTCGGCCGCCCTCGACATCCAGACCGGCGGGGGCGAGGTGCTGGCCGGTGTGGAGAAGCTGCCGCCGGTGGCCGTCGCCACCGAGGCCTGGCCGCCGAACGTCGCCAGGGCCACCGCGCTGCTCCACCCGCTGGGGGCCGTGGTGGTGGCCGATGCCGAGGAGCCGCCGCTGCCGTTCGCCGACGGGGCGTTCGACCTGGTGGTCAGCCGCCACCCGGTGAAGGCGTACTGGACGGAGATCGCCCGGGTACTCGCACCCGGCGGCACGTACTTCTCCCAGGAAGTCGGCCCGGCCAGCGTCTTCGAGCTCGTCGAGTACTTCCTCGGCCCGCAGCCCGAGGCACGCAAGGGCCGCGATCCGCAGCAGGCGCGCGCCGAGGCGGAGGCGGCGGGTCTCGACGTGGTCGATCTGCGGCTGGAGTCCCTGCGGACCGAGTTCTTCGACATCGGGGCTGTCGTCTATTTCCTGCGCAAGGTGATCTGGATGGTGCCGGGCTTCACCGTCGAGGCGTATCTGCCGCAGCTCAGGGCGCTCCATGAGCGGATCGAGGCAGAGGGGCCGTTCGTCGCGCACACCACGCGGTTCCTGATCGAGGCCCGGCAGCCCGCCCGGTAGGACCTGTCCGGCAGCCCGCCCGGTAGGACCTGTCCGGCAGCCCGTCCGGTAGGACCTGTCAGGCCGCCCGCCCTCACCGAAACCCCACCGCGTCCGTACACTCGCCGGGTGTCCGCCGTGCTGATCGTCGTCATCGCCGCCTGCTTCGGCGCCGCCGCGGGGGTGCTGCTGCCCCGCCCCGCCTACCGGCTGGCCGTCGAGCCCGGGACCCCGTGGCAGGACACCACCCCCTCCGGGCAGCCCATCGCGGGCTGGCTCGGCCCGGCCCGCGCCGGTGACGGATGGTACGGACCCGGCACCCCGGTCACCGCCACCGTCACGGCCCTGTGCTGCGCCGCGCTCGCCGCGGCGGCGGGGCCCGTGCCCGAACTGGCCGTCTGGGTGCTGCTCGCGCCCGCGCTCGTCCTGCTGGGGATGGTCGACCGCGCGGTGCAGCGGCTGCCCGACGTCCTCACCCTGCCGATCCTCGCGGCAACCGCCGCGCTGCTGGGCGCCGCGGCCCTGGTGCCCGGCGCGAAGGGGTCCTGGACGGCGGCCCTGCTCGGCGGACTCGCCCTGGGCGGCGGGTACTTCGTGCTCTTCGTCATCAACCCGAACGGGATGGGCTTCGGTGATGTGAAGCTCGCGGCCGGACTCGGCGTGGCCCTCGGCTGGTACGGCTGGGGAGTGCTGCTGCTCGGCGCCTTCGCCGGGTTCCTCTACGGCGCGCTCTACGGCGCCGCGCTGATGGTGCGGGGGCGGGCGGGCCGTAAGACCTCGATGCCGTTCGGCCCCTTCATGGTGGCCGGGGCGTTCACCGGTCTGTTGCTGGGCGGATTCGGAGCGTCATGACGGCACGCCGTGGCAGCGAACACGACTTACGAAGGGTTATGGTGGAAACCCCCCCTCGGGCCGGTCCGTATCCCCCCCCCACGGACCGGCCCGTTTTTTTGTGCCCTGTTTCCGGGCCCGGGTCTCAGCCGCGTCCGGCCCAGATGTTGGTGCCCGCGGTGTCCACGGCGAAGGAGTCGATCTCCGCGAGCTCCTCGGCGCTGAGCGGGGCCGCCGACAGGGCCGCCACGTTCTCGTCCAGCTGCTTCACACTGGAGGCGCCGATGAGCGCGGAGGTCATGCGCGGGTCACGCAGCACCCAGTTGAGCGCCAGCTGGGCGAGGGACTGCCCGCGGCGCCCGGCGATCTCGTTGAGACCGTTGAGCCGGCGCACCACCTCGTCCGAGAGCAGGTCCGGGTCGAGCGACTTGCCCTGAGTGGCCCGCGAGCCCTCCGGGATGCCCTTCAGGTACTTGCCGGTGAGCAGCCCCTGGGCGAGCGGCACGAACGAGATGCAGCCCATTCCGGCCGTCTCCAGCGTGTCGAGCAGGTTGTCGTCCTCGGTCCAGCGGTTGATCATCGAGTACGAGGGCTGGTGGATCAGGGCGGGGACGCCCATCTCCTTGAGGATGCGAGCGGCCTCGGCGGTCTGCTCGCTGTTGTACGAGGAGACACCGACGTAGAGCGCCTTGCCCTGCTGCACGGCGGAGGCCAGTGCCCCCATCGTCTCCTCCAGCGGAGTCTCCGGGTCGAAGCGGTGGGAGTAGAAGATGTCGACGTGGTCGAGACCCATCCGCGTGAGCGAGGCGTCCAGCGAGGACAGCAGGTACTTGCGCGATCCCCACTCACCGTACGGACCGGGGTGCATCAGGTAACCGGCTTTGGTCGAAATGACCAACTCGTCCCGGTACGGTGCGAAATCCTGGGCGAAGAGCTTGCCGAAATTGAGCTCGGCGGAACCGGCCGGCGGGCCGTAGTTGTTTGCCAGGTCGAAATGGGTGATACCGAGGTCGAACGCGCGGCGCAGGATCTCGCGCTGCGAGTCGAGGGTGCGGTCGTCACCGAAGTTGTGCCAGAGGCCGAGAGAGACAGCGGGGAGCTTCAGCCCACTGCGACCGCTGCGCCGGTACTCCATGGAGTCGTACCGGTCATCAGCGGCGAAATAACGAAGAGATTCAGTCACAGGCCCTTCCCTATCACGTACTTGTGACAGGCCGGGTTGGGCCGCCGTGACCGCTGCGCAGTACTGTGGCGACTCGGGCGATTGCCATTGCACGGAGGGTTGAACTCAGTGAACTTGCGCGACCTGGTGTACGGGCTCTACGCACGTCGGGTGGAAGGCCGCCTCGACCACGACCAGGTCCCCAAGCACATCGGCGTCATCCTGGACGGCAACCGCCGCTGGGCCAAGGCATCGGGCGGCACCGCAGCTCAGGGCCACCGCGCAGGCGCCGACAAGATCTCCGAGTTCCTCGGCTGGTGCGCCGAGACCGACGTCGAGGTCGTCACCCTCTGGATGCTCTCCACGGACAATCTCGACCGCCCCGAAGAGGAGCTCGTCCCGCTCCTCGGCATCATCGAGGACACCGTCCGGAACCTGGCCGCGGACGGCCGGTGGCGGGTCCATCACGTGGGTACGCCGGACATGCTGCCGGGCGGAATCCAGACAGTTCTCAAGGAGGCCGAAGAGGCCACCGCGAACACCACCGGAATACTGGTCAACGTCGCCGTCGGCTACGGCGGCCGGCAGGAGATCGCCGACGCGGTCCGCTCGCTGCTCCACGAGCACGCGAAGAAGGGGACCTCCTTCGAGGAACTCGCGGAGATCGTGGATGTCGAGCGGATCTCCGAGCACCTCTACACCCGCGGCCAGCCCGACCCGGACCTGGTGATCCGTACGAGCGGCGAGCAGCGGCTGTCCGGATTCATGCTCTGGCAGAGCGCCCACTCCGAGTACTACTTCTGCGAAGTCTTCTGGCCCGCCTTCCGCAAGGTGGACTTCCTGCGGGCGCTGCGCGACTACGCGGCCCGCCACCGGCGCTACGGCGCCTGACGAACCCACTCCCGGCCCCTTCTCCCAGGCCCCTTCCCTCCGGCCTCTTCTTCCGCCCCTCTTCGTGTCCGTATCCCCGGTCCGTCTCCCGACGAGGCCGGGACCGGGCCGCGTTGCCCGGCATGTGACGTCCGGCACGTGACGCCTGGCACGTGACGTCCGGCACATGACGTCCGGCACCCGGCGGCCCGGTGTCCGGCGGATGAACCCACCGGCCGGACGGCCGCCCCTGGCATGACGGTGTGCGTTCGCGGGAATACCCCTTGCAGGTCGACGTCCGGTCCACGGATGTCGTATCTCAGTGAGCGGCCCAGTTCCGCTCGCCCGGGAGGCCCTTTGCACCAGGACGACCGTGCGGTGAGCGCGGGCGACGCGGAGGGCCGGGACCCGGCCTCCGTACTGGTGGAGGCCCCGCCCCGGTCCCAGCAGCCCGCGACGCCGTCGCTCCCCGACCTCAGCGCGTTCTCAGAGGGGGTACGTCCTTCCGTGGTGACCAGCACTAAGCGCCGCATGCCCGACAGGCGCACTTATGTTCTCGACACCAGCGTCCTGCTGGCCGATCCGAACGCCATGACCCGGTTCGACGAGCACGAAGTGGTGCTCCCGATCGTCGTGGTCACGGAGCTGGAGGCCAAGAGGCACCATCCGGAACTCGGATACTTCGCCCGGCAGGCACTCCGCCTGCTCGACGACTTCCGGGTGAGATACGGACGCCTCGACGCCCCGCTCCCCATGGGCGAACTGGGCGGGACCCTGCGCGTCGAACTCAACCACTCCGATCCCAGCGTGCTCCCGGCCGGATACCGGCTGGGGGACAACGACTCCCGGATCCTCGCGGTCGCGCGCAATCTGCAGGCCGAGGGATTCGACGTCACGGTCGTCTCCAAGGACCTGCCGCTGCGCATCAAGGCGTCCTCGGTGGGGCTACTCGCCGAGGAGTACCGCGCCGAACTGGCGATCACGGACTCCGGCTACACGGGGATGAGCGAGCTGACGCTCTCACCCGACCAGGTGGATCTCCTCTTCACCGAGGACACCCTGTACGTGCCGGAGGCGGCGGAGCTGCCCGTACACACCGGACTGGTGCTCCAGTCGGAGCGCGGCAAGGCGCTGGGCCGGATCACGGCCGAGGGCAATGTGCGGCTCGTCCGGGGCGACCGGGAGGCCTTCGGGCTGCACGGCCGCAGCGCCGAGCAGCGCATCGCACTCGATCTGCTGCTGGATCCGGACATCGGCATCATCTCGATGGGAGGCAGGGCGGGCACCGGCAAGTCCGCGCTGGCGCTCTGCGCCGGCCTGGAGGCCGTACTGGAACGCGGGCAGCACCAGAAGGTGATGGTCTTCCGGCCGTTGTACGCGGTCGGCGGCCAGGAGCTCGGCTATCTGCCGGGTTCCGAGTCCGAGAAGATGGGGCCCTGGGCGCAGGCGGTCTTCGACACGCTCTCCTCGGTGACCAGCCGGGAGGTGATCGAGGAAGTGGTCGGCCGGGGCATGCTCGAAGTCCTGCCGCTCACTCACATCCGGGGCCGCTCACTGCACGACGCGTTCGTCATCGTGGACGAGGCCCAGTCCCTGGAGCGGAACGTCCTGCTGACCGTGTTGTCCCGTATCGGGTCCAACTCGCGGGTCGTGCTGACCCATGACGTCGCCCAGCGCGACAACCTCAGGGTCGGCCGGTACGACGGAGTGGTCGCGGTGGTCGAGAAACTGAAGGGGCATCCGCTCTTCGCGCACGTCACCCTGACCCGGTCCGAGCGGTCGCAGATCGCCGCACTGGTGACCGAAATGCTGGAGGATGGTCAGCTCTAGCCAGGTATTGACCAGTTGGAGCCGCCCGGCAAGGCGCAGGAGCCTAGCCGGGCGGCTCTCCGTTGCGCAGCAATCTCCAGGATTCTCGTGCGCCAAACGGGGTGTGAGCTTTCCCACTCGGTGGACGTTTGCCTTGTGGCGTCCGAGTCGGGCAGAGTCTTGCTTCCGTCAGGCCCCGCATGCGGCACACGTACACCCTCAGGGGTGCAGCACCACACAACTCAACACTTGCCGCCGCATGCCGCCCGAGCACCACGCGGCACTTCCGCAAGGGAGTTGCCCACCGGGTCCGTGCCTCCCGTGACCGGTTGTTGGGGAGGACAGCGCCAGGGGCACGATTGCGTCCGCGAGGTCACGAGCGGTCGCTGCTGGAAGGAAACCGTGTGAGCCGGATTTCGGTCCGGGGATTCGCGGTGGCGTCAGCCACTGCGGTCACCACCGTAGGAGCAGTTGTCGGCGTCGCATCGGGCAGCACGATGCCCGCGGGCGACAACATCGACGCCGCCTCCGCCGCGGACACGACGACCCTCGCGGAGATCCCTGACGGCCAGCAGGCCCAGGTCGCATCGCTGACGCAGCAGGCAGACACCCAGGCGGTGCAGGCCGACGCGGCAGCCAAGAAGTCCGCGGAGGAATCGGCCCGCATCCAGGCCGCCAAGGACGCCAAGACGAAGAAGGACGCTGCCGACGAGGCAGTGGCGAAGGCCAAGAAGGAGCGCGAGAAGGCGAAGGAACTGGCAGCCAGCCGTTCCGCCACGCGTGACGCGAGCAGCTTCGCGCCGCAGAGCTCCTACTCGATCTCGCAGATCCAGTCGATGGCGCGGCAGATGATGCCGGCCGACCAGTTCCAGTGCTTCAGCAACATCGTGACCCACGAATCCGGCTGGAACTACAAGGCTGTCAACCCCAGCACCGGGGCCTACGGTCTTGTCCAGGCTCTGCCCGGCTCCAAGATGGTGTCCGCCGGAGCCGACTGGCAGACCAACCCGGCCACGCAGCTCAAGTGGGGCCTGAACTACATGAACGGCAGGTACCACAGCCCGTGTGGCGCCTGGACGTTCTGGCAGGCAAACACCTGGTATTAAAAGCGTTTTCTACGCTCAACTTCACGGAGCCCCTCGCCGTCCTTCGGTGAGGGGCTCCGTGCGTGTACGGTCGGGCTCCGGAGGCAAGCGGGCGGGGGAGAGGACCAGGATGTCGAAGCTGCCGGACTGGCTGGAGCGGGTGGGGTCCGAACTGACCCACCTGGGCGAGCGGTTGGAGGAGCGCAAGGCCGAGGCCGACGAACCCCACGGGGTGCGAGCCGTGGAGGCAGGCGAAGCCGAGGACCATCACGCCGCCCCCGGTCAGGTCCCGCCGCCCCCGGACTACGCCCCGGCCGTCGCGGCCCGGCCCGACCCCGTCGCCGCCGTTCCGTGGGGCGTACGCGTCGCGGCGGAGGCCGGCTGGCGGCTGCTCGTTCTGGCAGGCACGCTCTGGGTGTTGATGCGGGTCATCAGCGCCATCCAGCTCGTGGTCCTCGCCTTTGTCGGCGCACTGCTCGTCACCGCACTGCTCCAGCCGACCGTCGCCAGGCTCCGCCGGGCCGGGCTGCCACGCGGGCTCGCCACCGCGCTGACCGCGATCCTCGGGTTCGTCGTCATGGGCCTGGTCGGCTGGTTCGTGGTCTGGCAGGTGATGGAGAACCTCGACTCGCTCTCCAGCCGCGTCCAGGACGGCATCCAGGAGCTCAAACGCTGGCTCCTGCACAGCCCGTTCCACGTGACCGAACAGCAGATCAACGAAGTCGCCAAGAGCCTGAGCGACAGCATCGGCCACAACACCAACGAGATCACCTCGGCCGGACTCCAGGGCGTCACCGTCATCATGGAGATACTCACCGGGATGCTCCTGGCGATGTTCTCGACGCTCTTCCTGCTGTACGACGGGGCGCGCATCTGGCAGTGGGCGCTGAAGCTCGTCCCCGCCCAGGCCCGTCCCGGAGTCGCGGGCGCGGGGCCGCGCGCCTGGCGGACACTGACCGCGTACGTGCGCGGCACGGTGATAGTCGCGCTGATCGACGCGATCTTCATCGGCCTCGGGCTCTTCTTCCTGGATGTCCCGCTGGCCGTGCCGCTGGCCGTCTTCATCTTCCTCTTCGCGTTCATCCCGCTGGTCGGTGCGGTGATGTCCGGAGCTCTCGCGGTGGTCGTCGCGCTGGTGACGCAGGGCGTGTTCACCGGGCTGATGGTGCTGGTGGTCGTGCTCGCCGTGCAGCAGATCGAGGGGCACGTGCTCCAGCCGCTCATCCTGGGCCGCGCGGTCCGGGTCCACCCGCTGGCCGTGGTCCTCTCCGTCGCGGCGGGCGGCATGATCGCCGGCATCGGCGGCGCGGTGGTGGCGGTTCCGCTGGTGGCGGTCACCAACACGGTGGTCGGCTACCTCCGGGCGTACGGCAGGGACCAGGCCATCGGAACGGCGCCCACGGCGCACGCACCGGCGGGGACCGCCCCGCCCCGGCCGGAGAGCGAACCACGGCCGGACGCCGGGACGGGGTCCGCGCTGGAGGACCCGGCGTGATATCCGAGCCGGAGATAGTGGGGGACTTCGGGTCGAGCCCCGGCACGGACGTCCTGACGGGCTCCGCAGCGAGGGAGCCCCGGGAACCGCGTCCGCCCCGGCCCTGGCGCTGGGCGCTGGGCGGGGTACTGATGGCCTCGGTGGTGTGGGCGGGGGCGCTGTACGCGTACCGCCTCCAGCACGACGAACAGCCCGACACCCGCGGCTACTCGATGGGCCTGGACCTCTGCCAGGACGTGCGGCTCACCGCACTCTCCGGCGAACTGGGCAAGCGGTCGGACGACTCCCACTGGGGGAGCCGGAACCGCGCCCTCGACCTGGCCAGCTGCCATGTGCGCCTGACCCCCGCGAGCGACGGGTCGCAGCGGAAACGGGGCACACCGAGGGTGAGTTACGAGGCCGAGGTCACCGTCTCCCTGCACCGGAAAGTCGATCCCGCGCCCGAGTTCGAGGCGCAGAGCCGGAGCCGGGAGTGGTTCGCGGATGCCGGTCCCAGCAAGGTGGAGGAGGTGCCGGGGCTGGGTGACGAGGCGTATCTGGCCACCTTCGACGACGGGACCGACGCCCTGCCCAAGCTGGAGGTGCGCGACGGGTCCGTCGAGCTCACCCTGATGCTGTCCGTCACCTACAACTACGACCAGGAAGACGACCCGGCAAAGCTGGCCGAGCCGGTGGCCCCCGACATGGAAGCGTTCCAGCCGCAGATGATCGCCGACATGCGCGCCCTGATGGACCGGCTCAAACACCGACGGACCGAATGAGCGAGGGGCCCCGCCGGACGCTGCCGACGGGGCCCCTCGCCACACACACGTACTGCCTACTCGGCCAGCACGGCCTCGGAGTCGAGCGTCACGCCGACCGCCTGCAGGACGGCCGCGATCTTGAAGGCCTCCTGGATGGTCTCGCGGTCCACGCCCGCCTTGCGGAGCACCTGCTCGTGCGAGTCGAGGCACTGGCCGCAGCCGTTGATCGCGGAGACGGCGAGCGACCAGAGCTCGAAGTCGACCTTCTCCACGCCCGGGTTGCCGATCACGTTCATCCGCAGACCCGCACGGAGCGTCCCGTACTCGGGGTCCGACAGCAGGTGCCGGGTCCGGTAGAAGACGTTGTTCATCGCCATGACGGCCGCGGCGGACCTGGCCGCCGTGTACGCCTCGGGGGAGAGGTTCGCCTTGGCCTCGGGCTCCAGCTCGCGCAGCACCTTCGGCGACCGCGACGCGATGGCGCAGGCGAGGACGGTGCCCCACAGCTGCTGCTTCGGCAGGTCGCTGTTGCCGATCACCGAACCGAGGTTCAGCTTCAGGTCCTTGGCGTAGTCCGGTACGGCGGACTTCAGTTCGTCGAGTGACATCCGGGGATCAGCTCACTCGCCCGAGAGGAGCGCGACCGGGTCCAGGGTGTTCTCGCCCTTGGTCCAGTTGCAGGGGCACAGCTCGTCGGTCTGCAGGGCGTCGAGGACCCGCAGGACCTCCTTGGGGTTACGGCCCACGGAACCGGCGGTCACCATCGTGAACTGGATCTCGTTGTTCTGGTCGACGATGAAGACGGCGCGCTGCGCGAAGCCGTCAGCACCCTCGATGCCGAGGTCACGCATGAGCTCGTGCTTCGAGTCGGCCAGCATCGGGAACGGCAGGTCGGTGAGGTCCGGGTGGTCCTTGCGCCAGGCGTGGTGCACGAACTCGGAGTCACCGGAGAAGCCGAGGACCTGGGCGTCACGGTCGGCGAACTCGTCGTTCAGCTTGCCGAAAGCGGCGATCTCGGTCGGGCACACGAAGGTGAAGTCCTTCGGCCACGCGAAGACGATCTTCCACTTGCCCTCGTAGGTCTTGTGGTCGATCTGCGCGAACTCCTTGCCGCTCTCCAGCGAAACACAAGCAGTCAGGTCGAACTGGGGAAACTGGTCACCGACAGTGAGCACGAACTCTCCTTGCAGCGGAGGAATTCCCTTTTGGGGCGTTCCTGAGGGTTGGACGGATTACAGAGTGACACAGCATCCATTGATCACAGAAATAGCTAGACTTGGTTGTCGTGATCGGAGGTACCTATCAGTGACGCCCGTATATAGGGGAAAACAGCCCAGCCACCGGGGAAAGCAACCCAGCCTGGCGCAGCTCCGCGCCTTTGCCGCCGTGGCCGAGTACCTGCACTTCAGGGATGCCGCCGCGGCCATCGGCATGAGCCAGCCCGCGCTGTCGGGGGCCGTGTCGGCGCTGGAGGAGACGCTGGGGGTGCAGTTGCTGGAGCGGACCACCCGCAAGGTGCTGCTGTCGCCCGCCGGGGAGCGGCTGGCGGCGCGTACCCGGGTGGTGCTGGACGCGGTGGGGGAGCTCATGGAGGAGGCCGACGCGGTACGGGCGCCCTTCACCGGGGTGCTCAGGCTCGGGGTGATCCCGACCGTCGCGCCGTATCTGCTGCCGACCGTGCTGCGGCTCGTCCACCGTACGTACCCCGAGCTCGACCTCCAGGTGCACGAGGAGCAGACCTCGTCACTGGTCGAGGGGCTGACCGCCGGGCGGCTCGATCTGCTGCTGCTCGCGGTGCCGCTCGGGGTGCCGGGCGTGGTCGAACTGCCGCTGTTCGACGAGGAATTCGTGCTGGTCACGCCGCGTGAGCACTGGCTCGCGGGGCGCGAGGACGTCCCGCGTGACGCGCTGCGCGAGCTGGATCTGCTGCTGCTCGACGAGGGGCACTGCCTGCGGGACCAGACGTTGGACATCTGCCGGGAGGCGGGGCGGTCGGACGGCGTCCCGGTGACGACGACCGCGGCCGGGCTCTCCACGCTGGTCCAGCTGGTGGCGGGCGGCCTCGGGGTGACGCTGCTGCCGCGTACGGCGGTACGGGTGGAGACCGGGCGCAACGACCAGCTGGCCACGGCGTACTTCGCGGAGCCCGCGCCGATGCGGCGGATCGCGCTGGCGATGCGGGCGGGGGCCGCGCGCCAGGAGGAGTTCACGGCGTTCGCCGGGGCGCTGCGGGAGGGCGTACGGCCGTTGCCGGTGTGGCTGGCGTAGGCCGCCGCCCTCCCGCGGCTGGCGTCGGCCGCCACCCTCCCGCCGTTCGGCCCTCCCGCGTCCCGCTACTCCGTACGCAGCCCCTCGGGCCGCATCAGCCGCCACAGCGGCGGCATGCTGATCGCCGTCACCAGGACGACGACACCCGCGCCGATGCCCGTCAGGGCCGTGACCGCGGACCAGTCGACGGTGACGGTGTGGCCGACCATCCGGAGCAGGACCGTTCCCAGGCCCAGCCCCACGGCCGCGGCCAGTACCAGTCCGAGCGCGACCGGAACGGCGGTCTGCCACAGCACCGACCAGCTCATGGTGGAGCGGCGGGTACCGAAGGCCGCGAGGGCCGCCAGCAGCCGCCGGCGGTCGCGGAGCTGCTCCAGGACCGAGACGAGCAGGCTCGCGCCGATCAGCAGGAGCACGGCGGCGGCGCCCATGTACAGGCCCTTGCGGACGCCCGTGAAGCGGCTGTCCTCGCGGGCCTCGTGCAGGGCGACGGTCTCGATCATCGGGTTGTACCTGGCCACGGTGTTACGGACCAGCTCGGTGGCGTCCGTCGCCGCCGGGTCGACGGTGACGTAGACCGTGCGCAGCATGGAGAGGTCCTTGGCCGGCGGCAGCGCGCCGGGGGTGATCAGCACGCCACCACCGCCGGAGCTGCCGGCCGGGTCGGTCCGCAGGCTCACCGAGCGGGTCCCGGCGGGCAGCGTCCAGGGGACCTGATGCCTGGCCTGTCCGCCGAAGGACGAGCTGAGGAAGAGGTGCCTGCCCGGCTTGGCGATCTTCGGGAGGTTCGCGTCCCAGCCGCCGGTGGTGACGAACGTGTCGCCGTCCCTGCAACTGGGGAGGGTGGCGATCTCGCGCAGCGCGGTGCAGTCCCCGGAGAGCACCTCGCTGATGTCGCCCGCGGACTTCGTGGCCGAGACGGAGGCCCGGCTGACCGGCAGCGCCTTGGTGACGCCGGGCGTCCTGCGCAGCGCGTCGGTGATCCTGGTGCCCGAGTCGTCGTTGGTGACGACCAGTTGGGCGCGGGTGAGGTCGGCGCCCGTCTCCTTGCTGTAGTCGCTGTCGACCCCGGCGAACAGCATCTGGAGGGCGATGGCTCCGGCCACCGCGACGGCGATGCCGTTGACCAGGCGGGCCGCGTTTCCACTCGTCAACTGGAGCCTTCGGATGGCAAGTTGCCAGGAAGTCGGGCCGCCGCTGAGGCGGTTGACGACAGCTTCGACCAGCCAGGGCAGCAGCGCCGTCACGCCGATCAGCAGCAGCACCGTCCCGGAGATGACCTGGGCGTTGTTGAAATTGCCGTGGGTGCGGCCCGTGCCCGTCATCGGGAGGAGCAGGGCGAGTCCGGCGACCGGCAGCAGGACGCGCCACCAGACGCGGCGGCGGCGCGGCACCGACGTACGGACGACACCGAGCGGTTCGATCACCACGCCGCGCAGGGTGAGCAGGGTGACGCCGACGGCCGAGGCGGGCACCGAGGCGGCGACCAGCACGGCCAGGCCGATGCCCGGGTTCAGGTCGGCGGGGAAGAGGTTGATCCCGGCGACGTCGATGTCACCGGCGAAGCTGCGGGCCACCAGGAAGAACACGGCGCCGAGGAACAGCCCGAACAGAGAGCCCGCGAAGGATTCGCCCGCGGCGATACGGCGGGTCATCCGGGAATCCGTACCGATCAGCCGCAGAGCGGCCAGTCGGCGGTCGCGGCTGTCGCTGCCGAAACGGACGGCGGCGGCGATGAACACACCCACCGGCATCAGCAGGACGACGAAGATGATGACGACGAGCAGGCTCAGGACCGGGTCCATCGCGGGCTGGGGCGGTACGTCGGAGAACGCGTTGATGCGCCGTACGGTGCCGCCGTCCGACAGATCGAGACGGTCGCTGCCCGCGTAGTAGGCGAGTTCGTGCGGCCCGGTCAGCCCGGCGTCGCCGATGGTGCCGGCGATCCGGTACGGGATCCGCTCGCGCAGCAGCTTGCCGTCGGACGAGCCGAGCAGCGCCTTGAGCGCCGGGGACGCCAGCATCTCACCGGCCTTCGGGGCCGCCGGGATACCCGCGGGCACCGGCGCCTGCGGGCCCTCGGGCTTCATCAGCCGGCCGCGGACGTCCTTGCCCCGGTACGTGGTGTCCGACATACCGAGCAGCAGCGTGTCGTTGCCGCGCTTGTCGACCATGGCGGCGCCGAAGTCGTTGCGGTTGTCCTTCCGCGCGTCCCGGGCCGCGAGCGCCCCGGGGATGGCGGTGGTGACCAGCAGCAGGGCCACGCCCAGGCCCACGCCGACCGCTGTCAGCAGCGTACGGGTCCAGCCCTCACGGCCCCCGCCGACAGCGAACTTCATGCCCATCGTGAGGTCTTGCGTCCAGCTCATACCGCGTGCTCCAGGTCCCGGGATCTGCCGTCGCGTACGACGACCTCGCGATCGGAGTAGGCGGCCACCCGCGGCTCGTGCGTGACGAGCACGACGGCCGCGTTGGCCGAGCGGGCGGCCTGGGTGAAGAGTTCCATGACGCGTTCGCCGTTGAGGGAGTCGAGCGCGCCGGTCGGCTCGTCCGCGAACAGCACGCGCGGCCCGGTCACCAGCGAACGGGCCACGGCGACCCGCTGTCCCTGACCGCCGGAGACCTCGCCGGGCCGCTTGTGCCCGAGGTCGGCGACTTCGAGGCGGTCCATCCACTCCAGCGCGCGACGCTCGGCCTCCTTGCGCTTGAGACCGTTCAGCCGGAGCGGCAGCGCGACGTTCTCCGTGCAGGTCAGCTCGGGGACGAGCTGCCCGAACTGGAAGACGAAGCCGAACTCGCTGCGGCGCAGGGAGCTGCGCTCGGAGTCCGACATCGCGGACAGCTCGCGCCCGTTGTAGGTGATGGTGCCCGAGTCGGGGCGGACGATGCCGGCCAGACAGTGCAGCAGCGTCGACTTGCCGGAGCCCGACGGGCCCATGACGGCGACGACTTCACCGGCGTGGATGGAGAACGAGGCGCCGTCGAGCGCGGGGGTCGGCCCGTACACCTTGTGCAGGCCGTCGGCGTGGAGAAGGGAGCCGGCGGGAGTCATGCGGACACCTCCGTGGCGAGCTGGTCGAGCCGGGCGGCGGTCAGTTCCAGCCAGCGCAGGTCGGCTTCGAGATGGAACAGGGCGTGGTCGCAGATCAGCTGGTCGGCGAGGTCGCCGCGGCGCTTGCGGTCGGTGAGGATGCGCATCAGCCGCAGGTGTTCGGCCCGTTGGGTGTCCAGCAGGTCGGCGGCGCTGCGTCCGGTGAGCAGCGCCAGGACGACCTTGGTGTACAGCGTGGACTGGAGGTACGGCTCGGGCTTCTCGGGCGACGCGAGCCACTGGTCGACGTCGCTGATCCCGGCGTCGGTGATCGCGTACCGCTTGCGCTCGGGGCCGCCGCCGGCTTCCACCCCGTCGACCTCGACGAGGCCGTTCTTGAGCAGCCGGGACATGGTCGAGTAGACCTGCCCGTAGTGCAGCGGTCTGTCATGACCGAACTTCTCGTCGAAGGCGCGCTTGAGGTCGTAGCCATGGCGCGGCCCCGACTCGAGGATGCCGAGCAGTGTGTGGCCGATGGACATGTGCGTGGCCCTTCCTATTCGGTACGGAGGCCGTCGGGGCGCATCATGCGCCACAGCGGAGGGAGGCTGAGCAGGGTGACGAGCAGGATCACTCCCGCTCCCGCACCGGCCAGCGGGACGAAGCCCCACCAGTCGGTGACGGACTTGCCGATGAGCCGCAGCAGTGCGGCGCCGAGCCCGAGACCGCCGGCGACGGCGAGCGCGAGGCCGAGCACCACGGGCAGCGCGGTCTGCCAGAGCACCGACCAGCCGAGGGTGGGACGGCGGGTGCCGAAGGCCACCAGGACGGACAACAGCCGCTTGCGTGCGCGCAGTTGCTCCAGCTGGGAGACGAGCATCGAGGCGGCGATCAGCACCATGGTCGCGGCGGAGGCGGCGAGCAGCGCGTTCTCGATGCTCGCGTACTGCTTGTCGCGCTCGACGGCAGAGATGTCCCACACCCGCATGAGCGGGTCGATCCCGGCCGCCGTGTTGCGTACGTGATCCGCGGCGTCCGGCACCGAACGGTCGGTCTTCACCAGGGCGGTGGTGTCCGCGTCCGGCAGCATCGACAGATCGATCGCGGACGGGGTGAGGAAGATGCCGTCGCGTGTCTGGCCCATCGGGTCGACGCGGGCGAAGACCGTGGGCGTGGACTTCGGGAGCGTCCAGAGCCTGGGGTGGCCGTCGCGGCCGACGTTGAGCTTGCCGCCCGGCCGTACGGTCTTGTCCACCCAGTCGTTGGACTCCTTGTGCCCCTTGATGTGGACGACGAAGGAGTCGCCGTCCTCGCAGGAGGGGAGGGTGGCCAGTTCGCGCAGGGTCGCGCAGTCGCCGATGGTGAGGGAGGTCGTCGGCCAGGGCCCGGCGGCGTTCGGGTCGCCGTCCGGCTTGTCGGCGTAGCCCTCGATGGCGCCGATGACGGCCTTGACGCCCTTGGTCTGCTGGAACGCGTGGATCATCTGCTGGGCGCGCTCCGCGCTGGGGTACGACGCGCTGATGTGCATCTGGGCGCGGGCCGGGTTCTGGCCGGTGATCCTGTTGAAGTCGTCGTGCAGCCCGGCGAAGTACATCTGGAGCGCGACCGCCCCGGCGACGGCGACCGTGATGCCGCTGACCGCGCGGGCCGCCGATCCGCTGTTCAACTGGAGCCTGCGGGTGGCCAGCTGGAACGGCACGGGCCCGCCCCGCATCCGGCCGACGACCGCCTCGACGACCCAGGGCAGCAGGACGGTGAGCCCCGCGAGGATCAGGATCGCGCCGCCCGCGATGGGGTACGGATCGATGAACTCGGTCTTGTTGGTGACCCGGTTTGCCTTCAGCAGCAGGGCCAGTCCGGCGAGGGGCATCACCAGACGCCACCAGAACCGGCGGCGGCGGGTGGTCGTCTGCCGTGCGATGCCCAGCGGTTCGACCGTCACGGCGCGCATCGCGAAGAGGGTCACGGCGATGGCCGACAGCGGTACCGCCACGACGATCAGCGCGGCCAGCATCGGCACCGGGTCGAGATCGGACGGGAAGACGGACAGGTTCCACACCTGGACGCCGCCGATCAGCTCCCGGCCGATCAGGAAGAAGACCCAGCCGAGCAGCACCCCGAGCACCGCTCCGGCGAACGCCTCACCGGCCGCGACCCGCCTGGTCGTACGGGTGTCGGCGCCGACCAGCCGCAGCGAGGCGAGGCGCTGGTCCCGGCGGTCGCTGCCGAAGCGGACCGCGGTCGCGATGAAGACGGCCACCGGCGTGAGCAGGACCACACAGCCGAGCACGGAGAGCACGACCAGGAACGGCGACAGCGGGACGCTGTCCGGACCGCCGCCGAAGTGCGCGAGCCGGTGGGCGCCGGTGTGCGGGGTGAGGGTGGAGCTGCCCGCGTAGTAGAACAGCTCGGCCGGGTCGTTCAGCCCGGCGTCCCCGATGGTGCCGGCGATCCGGTACGGGAGGCGCTCGCGGAGCAGCTTGCCGTCGTCGGATCCCAGCAGGTCCTTCAGCGCCGGTGAGACGAGCATCGTGCCGTCGGCGGGCAGTGCGGAGATCCCCGGCGGGACGACCGGGTGCTTGCCCTCGGCCCGGAGCAGATAGCCGTCGACGGTGGTCTTGCGGAACACGCTGTCGGCGTGGCCGTAGAGCACGGTGCTGTCGCTGCGCGGGACCGAGTGCCCGAAGGGGGGCTCGGTGACGGTGCGCGCGTGTGAGCGTTCGGTGCGGCTGTTCATCGCGTTCGGCACGGACGAGGCGGTGAGCAGCAGGGCCACCCCGAGCGCCACACCGACCGCGGTGAGCACGGTGCGCACCCAGGACTCCCGGCCGCCGGCCACGGCGAACCGGACCCCCATGGCGAGGTCGCTGCGGCGGCTCATGAGGCGAACTGCGCGGCGCGGTCGCGGGACTTGCCGTCGCGTACGACGACCTCGCGGTCGGAGTAGGCGGCGACCCGGGCCTCGTGGGTGACCAGGACGACGGCCGCGTTCGTGGAGCGGGCCGCCTCGGTGAAGAGTTCCATGACGCGTTCGCCGTTGAGGGAGTCGAGTGCGCCGGTCGGCTCGTCCGCGAACAGCACGCGCGGTCCCGCCACCAGCGAACGCGCGATGGCGACCCGCTGGCCCTGGCCGCCGGAGACCTCACCCGGCCGCTTGTGCCCGACCTCGGTGACTTCCAGCCGCTCCAGCCATTCCCGCGCCCGGCTCTCGGCCTCCTTGCGCTTGACGCCGTTCAGCCGGAGCGGCAGCGCGACGTTCTGCACACAGGTCAGCTCGGGGACGAGCTGACCGAACTGGAAGACGAACCCGAAGTCCGTGCGGCGGAGCTCGCTGCGGCCCATGTCGTTCATGCCCGTGAGGGTCAGGTCCCCGTACCGGATGGTCCCGGCATCGGGCTCCACTATCCCGGCGAGGCAGTGCAGCAGGGTCGACTTGCCGGACCCGGACGGTCCCATGACGGCGACGATCTCGCCGGGCGCGATGGCGAAGTCCGCACCGTCCAGGGCGGGGGTCGGGCCGTAGGCCTTGTGGAGGTCGGTTGCGCTGAGCAACGGAGGCTGGGATGGCATGCCGAGGACTATACGCACTACGTATACCCACGGTGTATACCGGGGGTGCATAGTGACCGGAAATGCTGACGAAGACTCTCAATTCGGGCGACTTTTGTGAGGAATTGATGAGGTGCGGCAACCTTGCGAGGGAGATACACGTCGGTTCCCTATGAGACGGGTGCTGATTGTCACGTACGGAAAAGACCGGATCGGGCGCCCTATGTCCGCAGGTGCGGTGTTAGCTTTCGACAGCTGACCTGGGTGAGAAGAAGGCGGAGTCACAGAGCGATGGGCCGTGCGGACGATCGACGAGCCCGGCAGCGCGGGGCGCGCCGGGCCAAATCCACGAAGAGCGGCATACGCCGGCTCTTCACCTGGAAGAAAATCCTGGGCAGCTTCTTCGTGCTCTGCCTGCTGGTGATGGGCGGCTTCGTCGCGCTCTACCTGTACGTGCCGATGCCGACGGCCAATGCCGACGCGGAGCTGCAGAGCAACGTCTACAAGCTCAGCAACGGCAAGGTGCTCGCCCGCACGGGCAAGGTCAACCGCGAGAAGGTCGACCTCTCGGAGGTCCCCCTCGACGTCCAGCACACCTTCGTCGCCGCCGAGAACATGTCCTTCTACAAGGACCACGGCGTCGACTTCCGGGGCACCGCCCGAGGGCTCTACAACACCCTCCAGGGCAGGAAGCAGGGTGGCTCGACGATCACCCAGCAGTACGTGAAGAACTACTACCTGAGCGCCGACCAGACCGTGACCCGCAAGCTCAAGGAGCTGGTGGTCTCGCTCAAGGTCGACAGGAAGTTCACCAAGGAGGACATCCTCGCCGGGTACATCAACACCAGCTACTACGGCCGGGGTGCCTTCGGCATCCAGGCCGCGTCGCAGGCGTACTACGGGATCGACGCCAAGAACCTGAACGTCAGCCAGGGCGCGTACCTGGCGTCGCTGCTCCAGGCGCCGAGCCAGTACGACTGGGCGGTGGCGACCGACGAGGGCAAGAAGCTCGTCCAGGAACGCTGGGGCTACACGCTCGACAACATGGTCAAGATGAACTGGCTCGACAGCGCCAAGCGCGGCGAGCAGAAGTTCCAGATACCGCAGAAGCCCAAGCCCGAGGAAGGTCTGAAGGGTGAGACCGGGTATCTGGTGAAGGCGGCCAACCAGGAGCTGGAGGCGCAGGGCCTCTCCGAGGCGGAGATCGACGCCGGCGGCTGGACGGTCACCCTCAACATCGACCCGAAGAAGCAGGCGGCCCTGGAGAAGACGCTCAAGGAGCAGCTGACCGACAAGCTCACGCCCAAGACGCGTCCGGTCGACGCGGACATCGAGGCGGGCGCGGTCTCGGTCAACCCGCATACCGGCGCGATCGAAGCGCTCTACGGCGGCCAGGACTACCTGAAGCACGAGATCAGCAACGCCAAGCGGACCGACTACCAGCCCGCTTCGACCTTCAAGCCGCTGATCCTCGCGGCGGCCCTGGAGTCCGGCGCCAAGACGCAGGACGGCAAGCCGATCACGGCCGACACCATCTACAACGGTGACAGCAAGCGCCAGGTCGTGGACAGCAACGGCAACAACGTCGGCTTCGACCCGCCCAACGAGGACGACCACAACTACGGCCCCATCACCGTCCAGACCGCGATGAACAACTCGGTCAACTCGGTGTTCGCGCAGATGGGTGTCGACGTCGGCCTCGGCAAGATCAAGACGCTCGGCGCCGACCTCGGCATGAGCCGGATGAAGACCGCGCAGGCGGTCCCCGCCATGACCCTGGGTTCGTACGGCGCCAGCCCGATGGAGATGGCCGGGGTGTACGCGACCCTCGACAACCACGGCAAGAAGGTCACGCCGACGATCGTGAAGTCGGCGACCCGCCCGGGCCGGGAACCGCTCAAGATGCAGAAGGGCATCGGCGACCAGGTCATCAGCCGTCAGACGGCGGACGCGGTGACCTCGGTGCTGACCGGCGTGGTCGACCAGGGCACCGGCAAGGTGGTCAAGAACAAGGACCAGCAGGTCGCGGGCAAGACCGGTACCTCGGACGAGAACAAGTCCGCCTGGTTCACCGGCTACACCCCGAACCTGGTCACCTCGGTCGGTCTGTTCGGTGAGGCCGCCAAGACCCACACGGTGAACGGCAAGACCGTCCACCAGGGTGACCAGGTCACCATCAGCGGTGCGGCGGGCAGCCCGACGGGCCGTATCAACGGTGGTGGCTTCCCGGCCCAGATCTGGGCCGCGTTCACCTTCGGCCTCGATCTGAAGCCGAGCAAGTTCGACCTGGACACCGACCAGGGTGCGGCGGTCAAGCCGGACTACACCCCGCCGCCGCCGCCGTCGAACACGCCGTCCCCGCCCGCGAAGGACACTCCGCCCGCGTCGCCGCCGCCCGTGTCGAAGACCCCGCCCCCGCCGTCGGACCCCGGGACCCCGCCGCCGTCGGACCCGGGAACCCCGCCGCCGTCGGACCCCGGGACCCCGCCCCCGCCGCCGGACCCCGGGAGTTCGCTGAACAACCAGTTGCAGCAGAACCAGCAGAACGGTCAGCAGCGCGACCGCTGACGTACGGGGAAGGGCCCCGCGGCTTCGTGCCGCGGGGCCCTTCCCCGTATGCGTGGCAGCAGCTCAGCCGTTCGGCTTGGCCCTAGCCGCGATCCGGTCGCCCGTCGTCTTGTCGATGTTGCGCCAGTACTGCAGCGCCCGGTCGAGGACCGGCGCGGAGACGCCCTGGGCCAGATGGCCGACGACATTGTCGACGAGCCGTGCGCGCTGGTCGTCGTTGAGGACCTGGCGCACCATCGTGCCCGGCTGGCCCCAGTCGTCGTCGTCCCGGCGCAGCGTGTACGCCTCGCGGACCATCTCGCCGGCGGACTCCCACCCGGCGGGCTCCCCGTAGCGGGCGGTGTCCGCGGCGGGGCCGCCGTAGGAGTTGGGCGCGTACGGCGCGGACGCGGCGGACGGCTCGTACCGCATCGGCCCGTCCTTCGCGTACGAATTGACCGCCGAGCGCGGCCGGTTGGGCGGCAGCTGCGTGTAGTTCGGCCCGATCCGGTAGCGGTGCGTGTCCGGGTACGAGAACATCCGGCCGAGCAGCATCTTGTCCGGCGACGGGCCGATGCCGGGGACCATGTTCGAGGGCTCGAAGGACGCCTGCTCGATGTGGACGAAGTGGTCCTCGGGGTTCTTGTTCAGGGTCATCCGCCCGACATCGATCAGCGGGTAGTCGCCGTGCGGCCACACCTTGGTCAGGTCGAAGGGGTTGAAGCGGTAGCCGGGGGCGTCGTCGAACGGCATGACCTGGACCTTCAGCGACCACGACGGGGCGTTCCCCGACTTGATCGACTCGAAGAGGTCCCGCCGGTGGTAGTCCGTGTCGACCCCGGCCATGGCGTCGGCGTCGGCCTGCGTCAGGAAGTCGATGCCCTGGTCGGTCTTGAAGTGGTACTTGACCCAGAACTTCTCGCCCGCGCCGTTCACCCACATGTAGGTGTGCGAGCTGTAGCCGTTCATGTTGCGCCAGGTCTTGGGGATGCCCCGGTCGCCCATCAGCCAGGTGACCTGGTGCGCGGACTCGGGCGAGAGCGTCCAGAAGTCCCACTGCATGTCGTTGTCGCGCAGCCCGCTGTCGGGGCGGCGCTTCTGGCTGCGGATGAAGTCCTGGAACTTGATCGGGTCACGTACGAAGAAGACCGGCGTGTTGTTGCCGACCATGTCGTAATTGCCGTGCTCCGTATAGAACTTGAGGGCGAAACCGCGGGGGTCGCGCCAGGTGTCGGGGGAGCCCATCTCACCGGCGACCGTCGAGAAGCGGGCCAGCATCTCGGTGCGCCTGCCCGGCTGGAAGAGGTCCGCCTTGGTGAACTGGCTGACGTCGTTGGTGACTTCGAAGGTCCCGTACGCACCGGAACCCTTCGCGTGCACCACGCGCTCGGGGACCCGCTCCCGGTTGAACTGAGCCATCTTCTCGATGAGGTACGCGTCGTGCAGCAGGATCGGCCCGTCGGAGCTGACGGTGAGCGAGTGTTCGTCGCTCTCCACCGGAATTCCCGCGTTCGTGGTGGTGAAGGTGGCCTTCTGGGGTGCCTTGCTCACGAGCGTTTTCCCATCGTTCGAGGGGGTTGGGGGCGCTTCGTCCGCGAGCCCCAGTGAACCCTTCCGACGCCGGGTCGGCAACATGTGAACGGGCCCCGGGTGAGTGCGCGGGCAGCGGAACGGGCCCGCCCCCAGCAGGGGACGGGCCCGTTCCGTATCCGGGTCCTGTCACTCGTCAGGAGGAGCCGCGCGCCCCTACCGTGCCGTCGTACCGATCTCGAACCACACCACCTTGCCGGTGGAGAGCCGGGTCGCCCCCCACCGCCTGGCCAGCCGGTTCACCAGGAAGAGACCCCGGCCGCCCTCGTCCGTCTCCCGGGCCCGGCGCTGGCGCGGCAGCTGCGGGGAGTCGTCGCCGACCTCGCAGCGCAGCACGTCGGTCCGCAGCAGCCGCAGGGTCACCGGCCGCTCGGCGTACCGCACGGCATTGGTCACGACCTCGCTGACCAGCAGCTCCACCGAGTCGGACAGCTCCTCCAGGCCCCAGCGCTCCAGCGCCTGGCGCACCAGCCGCCTGGCCCGGCGCGGGGCCTGCTCCTCCGGGTCGAGGGACCAGTACGCGACGTCGCTCGGCGCGATCCCGTCGAAGCGGGCCGCGAGCAGCGCGATGTCGTCGTCACGGTCGCCGGGGCCCAGCATGTCCAGGACGTCGTCGCAGAGGGCCTCCAGCGGCGGCGAGTGGTCCGGGCCGGTCAGCTCGGCGGTGGCGGCCAGCCGCTCCCGCAACTGCTCGATCCCGGTCCAGACGTCACGCAGCCGGGACTCCACGAGGCCGTCCGTGTAGAGCAGCAGCGTGGCGCCCGCGGGCGCGTCCAGCTCGACCGCCTCGAAGTCCACCCCGCCGACCCCGATCGGGGCGCCGGGCGGGACCCGCAGCACCTCCGCGCGACCGCCCAGGTGCAGCAGCACCGGCGGCGGGTGGCCCGCGTTGGCGATGGTGATCCGGTGCGCCACCGGGTCGTACACGGCGTACAGGCAGGTCGCCATCCGGTCCGAACCGAGCCGCTGCGCCTGTTCGTCCAGATGGTGCAGCACCTCGGCGGGCGGCAGATCCAGCTGCGCCAGCGTCTGGGCCGTCGTCCTGAGCTGGCCCATGATCGCGGCCGATGTCATGGAGTGCCCCATCACATCGCCCACCACCAGCGCGACCCTGCTGCCCGGCAGCGGGATCGCGTCGTACCAGTCG
Source organism: Streptomyces sp. NBC_01267 (assembly GCF_036241575.1). Taxonomy (NCBI): domain Bacteria; kingdom Bacillati; phylum Actinomycetota; class Actinomycetes; order Kitasatosporales; family Streptomycetaceae; genus Streptomyces; species Streptomyces sp. NBC_01267. The sequence continues at coordinate 5,115,709 of NZ_CP108455.1, forward strand.
CCGCCGACCCGCGCGGTCTCGGCCGCGGGCAGATAGCGGGACGCCAGCTTCACGCCGGTCGGCTGCGGCAGCGAGTCCGGCAGCATCGTGCGCTGGAGCTCGTCGGCGATGTACGCCTCGCGCCCGTACAGCACCGCCTTGTCGATGCCCAGCGCGGTGTGCGTCGCCAACTGGGCGGCGACCAGCAGGTCGTTGGGCTCGAAGGGGGGCCGGTCCGGACGCCGTACGAAGACCGCGGCGCCGATCACCCGGCGCCTGCCCCGCAGCGGGGCGAGGATCGTGCGGTGTCCGTTCGGCACGGTCCGGTCGGGGCCCAGCAGCTCGGGCAGCGCGGCGCGGGCCGCGGCGGAGTCCCCGAAGACCGGGCGTACGCCCCGGAGCACTTCGGCGAGTGCGCCCCCGGGCAGCACTTCGCACAGCTCGGCGGCGAGCGGCTCCAGCGGCTCCTCCGCCTCTTCCTCGTCCACTAACCGCAGCCGGTCGGTACGGCGCAGCCGCAGCACGAACGGCACGGCCGGCCGCTCGTCACCCACCGGCAGCGGGTCACGGAGGAAGACGAGTATCGCGTCGGAGAACGTCGGCACGGTCGCTCTGCACAGGCCGAGCACGATCTCGTCGAGGTCTATGCCACGGGCGATGCGCCGGGTGGCGGCCCCTACGAAACGGAGTCTGTCGCCCTCGCTGCGGCCGGGCGAGGCCGTCGGCGGTGGCAGGGGCGCGGGGATGGCCCCCGCGGCCGCCACGTCGGCAGCCTGCTGCCGCGGGCGAGTGTGTTCGAGCGGCCTGGCAGCTGCTGGCTGTCGGCCTTCGTGGGAGGTGGTGTGCTCCGTCACGCGAGGGATTCCGTCCGTCCGAGGCAGGTGTGCGATGCAACCGCTTCGACGGTTCGTATACCCGCTGTCATGGCTGCACCCCCCTGTAGTGACATTCGGTCAGTTCATCTGCTGTACGGGATCGTTGTAGGGCGCGGCCCGGCGGACGACGATCCTACGTTTGGCCCCCGGGGGCGCATCAAGGGTCTCACGACGGCATGCGCGCGGGCGTGCGGTCCCAGTCCGCCGGGAGTGCGGGCACGGTCCACCGTGGGTCGGGGCGCCACTCCTCCCAGCCGTCGGCGAACGGCGACCCCCAGGCCTCGATCAGCTCGATCGCGGCACTGCCCGCCGCCCGCACCCGCCGGGCCTGCCCGGCATCCATCAGACCCACCTGCTGGGCCTGCGCGAACTCGTCCTCGTCCAGCCACTGCCAACTGCGGTCGGGCAGCACGGAGATGTCGAGGAAATGATCCTCGGAGTCGATCCCGCCGTCCCACCGCAGGTGCGGCTCCTCCAGGTTCACGTACCAGCTCTTGAAGCGCCAGTCCCGCTCCCACCACAGCCACACCGACCAGGGTTCACCGGGCCGCACCAGCTTCAGCACGCCCATGCCCCACCACCGGTCGCGCACGACGGTACGCGGTCTGGTGTAGCGGGTGGCCAGCGGCTCCCGGTGTACGGGAGTTCCGTCCGCGAGTGCGGGCTTCATGCACTCGGTGCCCGGGGCGACCCAGGCGGCGAGCAGCTCGTCCGTGTCCTGAACGACCGTCACCGGGCGGCAGATGTGCAGGCTGTCGGACGCGTTGCCGCGGTAGCGCCAGAGGATGTGGTCCCCGGGCGTCCAGTGTCGTGTTCCTCCTGCACCTGTCATGGAGAGATCCTAGACCTGTCCGCCCCTGCGAAGCCCTACGGCCGTGTCATCCCCAGCACGTCCAGCGCCGCGTCCAGTTCCGCCTTGGTGAGGACACCCCGGGACACGTAGCCGCCCTCCACCACCACCTCGCGGATCGTCTTCCGTTCGGCCACCGCCCGCTTCGCCACCTTCGCGGCCTCCTCGTACCCGAGGTACTTGTTCAGCGGCGTGACGACCGACGGCGAGGACTCCGCGTACTCCCGCGCCCGTTCCACATCCGCGGTGATCCCGTCGACCGTACGGTCCGCGAGCAGCCGGGAGACGCGGGCGAGGAGCCGTACCGACTCCAGGACGTTCTTGGCGATCACCGGCAGCATCACGTTCAGTTCGAAGTTGCCCGCGGCTCCGGCCGCCGCCACCGTCGCGTCGTTGCCGGTGACCTGCGCCGCCACCATCAGCACCGCCTCCGGGATCACCGGGTTGACCTTGCCCGGCATGATCGAGGAACCGGGCTGGAGGTCGGGCAGGGAGATCTCGGCGAGGCCGGTGCGCGGGCCCGACGCCATCCAGCGCAGATCGTTGGAGATCTTGGTGAGGCCGGCCCCGATGGTCCGCAGCTGGCCGGACGTCTCGACGATCCCGTCCCGGGCGCCCTGCGCCTCGAAGTGGTTGCGCGCCTCGGTCAGCGGCAGCCCGGTCGCGCGGGCCACCTCGGCGATCACCGCGGCCGAGAAGCCGGGCGGGGTGTTGATGCCGGTGCCCACCGCCGTACCGCCGAGGGGGAGTTCGGCGAGGCGGGGCAGCGAGGCGTGGAGCCGTTCGACGCCGTAGCGGATCTGCGCCGCGTACCCGCCGAACTCCTGGCCCAGGGTCACCGGGGTGGCGTCCATCAGGTGCGTACGCCCGGACTTCACGACCTCCGAGAACTCCTCGGCCTTGCGCTCCAGCGAGGCCGCCAGATGGTTCAGTGCCGGGATCAGATCGCCGGTGACGGCCGCGGTGGCCGCGATGTGGATGGACGAGGGGAAGACGTCGTTGGACGACTGGGAGGCGTTGACGTGGTCGTTGGGGTGCACGTCACGGCCCAGCCGCTCGGTGGCGAGCGTGGCGATGACCTCGTTCATGTTCATGTTCGACGAGGTGCCGGAGCCCGTCTGGAAGACGTCCACCGGGAACTCGCCGTCCCACCGCCCGTCCGCCACCTCGGCGGCGGCCTCCTGGACCGCCTGCGCGAGGTCCTTGTCGACGACCCCGAGCTCGGCGTTGACCTTGGCGGCTGCCGCCTTGATCCGGGCCAGCGCCTCGATGTGCGCCCGCTCCAGGGTCTGGCCCGAGACGGGGAAGTTCTCCACCGCACGCTGGGTCTGGGCGCGCCACTTGGCGGCGGCGGGGACCCGTACCTCACCCATGGAGTCGTGCTCGATCCGGTACTGCTCAGTCATCGTCGTACCTCCTTGTCGGACAGCAATGCCCCGGAGACGGGTGTTCCCGGCCGTACGCAAAAGATCACCCCGCACCGCCGGACGGCGGTGCGGGGTGATCCCGGGCAGTACGGCGGTCACGCCTGGCCGGGCGCCCTGACCGGGATGTTCAGGATCGTCGGCGCCCCGGCCGGCGCCTGGAAGAAGTCGTTGCCCTTGTCGTCGACCACGATGAAGGCCGGGAAGTCCTCCACCTCGATCTTCCACACGGCCTCCATGCCCAGCTCCTCGTACTCCAGGACCTCGACCTTCTTGATGCAGTCCTGGGCCAGCCGCGCGGCAGGGCCGCCGATCGAGCCGAGGTAGAAGCCGCCGTGCGCGCCGCAGGCGTCGGTGACCTGCTGGGAGCGGTTGCCCTTGGCAAGCATGACCTTCGAGCCGCCCGCGGCCTGGAACTGCGCCACGTAGGAGTCCATCCGCCCGGCCGTGGTCGGGCCGAACGAACCGGACGCGTACCCCTCGGGGGTCTTCGCCGGGCCCGCGTAGTACACCGGGTGGTCCTTCAGGTACTGCGGCATCTCCTCGCCCGCGTCCAGCCGCTCCTTGATCTTGGCGTGCGCGATGTCGCGGGCCACGACCAGCGGGCCGGTCAGCGAGAGCCGGGTCTTGACCGGGTACTTGGTCAGCTCGGCGAGGACGTCGTCCATCGGCCGGTTCAGGTCGACCTCGACGACGTCACCGCCCGCGTCCAGGTGCTCGTCCGTGGTGTCGGGGAGGAAGCGCGCCGGGTCGGTCTCCAGCTGCTCCAGGAAGACGCCCTCGGCGGTGATCTTCGCGACGGCCTGGCGGTCCGCCGAGCAGGAGACGGCGATGGCGACGGGCAGCGAGGCGCCGTGCCGGGGGAGCCGGACCACGCGGACGTCGTGGCAGAAGTACTTGCCGCCGAACTGGGCGCCGATGCCGATCTTCTGGGTCAGCTCGAAGACCTTCTGCTCCAGCTCCGTGTCACGGAAGCCGTGACCGGTCGGGGAGCCCTCGGTCGGCAGCTCGTCGAGGTAGTGCGCGGAGGCGTACTTCGCGGTCTTCAGCGCGAACTCGGCGGAGGTGCCGCCCACGGTGATCGCGAGGTGGTACGGCGGGCACGCGGCCGTACCCAGCGAACGGATCTTCTCCTCCAGGAACTTCATCATGGACGCCTCGTTGAGGACGGCCTTGGTCTCCTGGTAGAGGAAGGACTTGTTGGCCGAGCCGCCGCCCTTGGCCATGAAGAGGAACTTGTACGCGCCGCCGTCGGTCGCGTACAGCTCGATCTGCGCGGGCAGGTTCGAGCCGGTGTTCTTCTCCTCCCACATGGTGAGCGGGGCCATCTGCGAGTACCGCAGGTTGAGCTTGGTGTACGCGTCGAAGATGCCGTGCGACAGGGCCTCCTCGTCGCCGCCCTCGGTGAGGACGTTCTGGCCGCGCTTGCCCATGACGATCGCGGTGCCGGTGTCCTGGCACATCGGGAGCACACCGGCCGCGGCGATGTTGGCGTTCTTCAGCAGGTCGAGCGCGACGAACTTGTCGTTCGACGAGGCCTCGGGGTCGTCGATGATCTTGCGCAGCTGGGTGAGGTGGGCCGGGCGCAGGTAGTGCGAGATGTCGTGCATGGCCTCGGCGGCGAGCGTGCGCAGTGCCTCGGGCTCGACCTTGAGGAAAGTACGCCCGTCGGCCTCGAAGGTGGAGACGCCCTCGGCGGTCACCAGCCGGTACGGCGTGGTGTCGGCTCCCACAGGAAGCAGATCGGAGTACGCAAACTCTGGCATGACGGCCATTCCTCACTCGGCAGACGCGGGCTGGCCGCTATCGGCACAGCGTTCACCAGCGTAGAACCCCGGAGGGGGTGCGTGGCTGTGAGGTAGGGCTCAACGCCGGTGGGACCCCCGGGAAGGCGGGGCCGCCCAGTTGGCCCGGCGAAGTGCTAGTCGCGATCTATCGCGTTTGGGTACGCTGGGCCGGTGGACCTCGAAAAGCAGCCCCAGCAGCCGCAGCCCGTCGGCATCCGTGCGTCCGACGCCGACCGCGACCGGATCGCCGACATCCTCAGGGACGCCCTGGCCGAGGGGCGTCTGGACGCCGAAGAGCACTCCGAGCGGATCGAGTCGGTCTACCGCGCCAAGACCCTCGGCGAACTGGAGCCGCTGGTCCAGGACTTGCCCGGACACAGCAACCGCAGCGAGCCGGGCGCCGCGGGGCACCCGCTCCCGTCGGACGACTCCGGCACGCCGGTCACCGCGGACAACCTGATCGCGGTCTTCTCCAGTTCGACCCGCAAGGGGCGCTGGCGGATCGGCCGCAGGACGAACGCGTTCTCGCTCTTCGGCAACATCGAGATCGATCTCACCGAGGCGCTGTTCGAGCAGCGGCTCACGGTCATCAACGCCACTTCGATCTTCGGCAACGTCGAGGTCACGGTCCCGGAGAACATCACGCTGCGCGGCAACGGCACGGGGATCTTCGGCAACTTCGAGGTCGACACCCTCGAATCGGAGAACCCGGAGGCGCCGGTGGTCGTGGTGAACGGCTACTCGGTCTTCGGCAACATCGAGGCCAAGCCGAAGCGCGGCAAGCTGATCGCGGACCTGCACGACCACATCCAGAAGAAGCTGCGCAAACACCTCAAGTAGGCGGTGTGACGGCCCCGATGGGGCGGTCCGGCACCCCCGGCGGGACGGCCGCGTCCTTCGGTACACAGTGCATAGGCGCGCGCACAGCGGGTAGGGACTGCTGCATCGTCTCTCGCTCGCGAAGCCGTCGTCAGGAGTAGACCGTGCTGCATCCGCCGCATCAGTCCTTGCAGGTCGCTGCCGTGCCACCGCAGCGTCTTCCGGCTCGGGAGGATCAGGCAGGGCCCTGGCATGCGGAGGCGGTGTGCCGCCGGGACGAGGCGGGGCTCTTCTTCGCCCCGTCCAAGGAGCCGACGGCCGCCCGTCTCGCCCGCGAGGAGGCGGCGAAGCGGGTCTGCGCCCGCTGTCCGGTGATGGTCGAGTGCCAGGAGCACGCGCTGCTGCAGCCCGAGCCGTACGGAGTCTGGGGCGGGCTGACCGCGGCCGAGCGCCGCGTCGTCCTGGCCCGGCGCCGACGGCGCGAGGTGGAGCTGAGGAGCGCGGCGGCGGACCCCATGGCGCAGGCGGGCTGACCGCGGGAGACCCGCGGCATGCGAGAAGGGGCGCCCCCGCCGCACACGGGGGGCGCCCCTTCCGCCGGATTCCGCTTCGCCCGGCCCTCTGCGGCGCCGGGCTCCGCACCTGCTTCCAGGCGCTACTTGGCGCGGTCGAAGTCGACCGCGCTGTACGCGCGCAGCTTCGACAGCCGGTGCGTCGAGTCGATCTGCCGGATGGTGCCGGACTTCGAGCGCATGACCAGGGACTGGGTGGTCGCGGTCTCGGCCCGGTAGCGCACGCCGCGCAGCAGCTCGCCGTCGGTGATGCCGGTGGCGACGAAGAACACGTTGTCCCCGCTGACCAGGTCGGTCGTGGACAGCACCCGGTCCAGGTCGTGGCCCGCGTCGAGGGCACGCTGCCGCTCGGCCTCGTCCTTCGGCCAGAGCTTGCCCTGGATCGTGCCGCCGAGGCACTTGATCGCACAGGCGCTGATGATGCCCTCGGGCGTACCGCCGATGCCCATCAGCAGGTCGACGCCGGTGCCTTCTCGTACGGCCATGATCGAGCCGGCCACGTCGCCGTCCGAGATGAACTTGATCCGGGCGCCGGTCTCCCGGATCTCCTTGACGATCCCGTCGTGGCGGGGGCGGTCGAGGATGACCACGGTGACGTCCTCGGGCGACGACCTCTTCGCCTTGGCGACCCGGCGGATGTTGACCGAGACGGGGGCGTTGATGTCGACGAAGTCGGCGGCCTCCGGGCCGGTGACCAGCTTGTCCATGTAGAACACCGCGGACGGGTCGAACATCGAGCCGCGGTCGGCGGCGGCCAGCACGGCGATCGCGTTCGGCATGCCCTTGGCGTTGAGCGTGGTGCCGTCGATCGGGTCGACGGCGATGTCGACCTCCGGGCCGGTGCCGTCGCCGATGTGCTCTCCGTTGAAGAGCATCGGGGCTTCGTCCTTCTCGCCCTCGCCGATGACGACGACGCCGTTCATCGAGACGGTGGAGACGAGCGTCCGCATCGCGTTGACCGCGGCACCGTCCGCCCCGATCTTGTCGCCCCGCCCGACCCACCGGCCGGCGGCCATGGCGGCGGCCTCGGTGACCCGGACGAGCTCCAGGGCGAGGTTGCGGTCCGGGGCCTCGGGGGAGACCTCCAGCTGCGAAGGGAGATGATGCTCGGTCATCGGCACGCACCTTTCTGATACGACGACGGCCGTATGTAGAGGGTTCGTTCGATTCTATCGTCAGGCCGACAAAATGAGCAGCGGGCCCCACGTATGAGCGAGCGGGCGACCTGAGAGCATGGGGCCGTGGCAGGTACGCGAAGCAACAAGACGGTGCGGGGACTGGTGCAGTCGATGGCGGTCATCGGCGCCGCCGCCGCATGTATCTACGTATTCGTTCCGCATGCCGGGACTTCCGAACCGGTGAAGACGGTCGACTACCGCGTGGAGCAGCTCACGGCGCAGCGCGCGGCGCCGTACCCGGTGCAGGCGCCGGTCGGGCTCCCCGGGGGCTGGAAGGCGACGTCGGTCTCCTACGAGCGGCAGAACGGCAATGCGTGGCACCTGGGGTTCCTGGACCCGGAGGGGCAGTACGTGGCCGTGGAGCAGTCCACCGGCCCCGCGGCGGAGTTCGTCACGGCCGTGAGCAAGGACGCGTCGAAGACGTCCGGTACGCAGCAGGTGGGCGGCGAGACCTGGCAGCGCTGGAAGGGTGCCAAGTACGACGCCCTGGTGCGCCACGACAAGGGTTCCACCACGGTGGTGACGGGGACCGCGTCGTACGAGCAGCTGGCGAAGATGGCGGCGGCGCTCAAGTCCGGACAGGCGTGACGTCCCGGCGGTGCGAGCCGCCGGGTACGCCGAGAGGCCGCCGCGCCCCTGTGGGGTGCGGCGGCCTCTCGGTATGCCTGGGGTCCTGACGGACGGGTCAGACGGTGGTGATGACCTCGTCGAGGGACAGGCGCGGGGAGCGCGGGAACCACGCGTCGTCGCCCGGCTTGCCGATGTTGATGACCATCAGCGGGGTGTGGTCGTCGTCCAGGAACTCCTTCTGGATGCCGGCGAAGTCGAAGCCCGTCATCGGACCGGCGGCCAGACCGGCGGCGCGGATGCCGACGATGAAGTAACCGGCCTGGAGGGTGGCGTTGACCAGGGCGGCCTGCTCGCGGACCGGGCGCTCGGAGAAGAACGCGTCCTTGGCCGCGGGGAAGTGCGGGAGCAGCTGCGGGAGCTCCTCGTGGAACTCGTTGTCGGCGGAGAGGATCGCGACCAGCGGGGCGGTGGCGGTCTTCTGCGCGTTGCCCTCGGCCATGTGCTGCACGAGGCGCTCACGGGCCTCGGGGGAGCGGACGAGGGTGATGCGCAGCGGCGACTGGTTGAAGGCGGTCGGCCCGAACTTGACCAGGTCGTAGATCGCCTGCACCTGCTCCTCGGTCACCGGCTCGTCGGTGAAGGTGTTCGCGGTGCGCGCCTCACGGAAGAGGAGGTCCTGGGCGGCGGGGTCGAGAACGAGCGACATCTTTCGTACCTTCCGGGCATACGGGGGATCCGGGTGGTGGATCACGGGGGATCCAGGCGGTGGATCGCGGGCGTCCTCGACTGTACGACCGAGATGTATTAAGTTTCAACTAAATCCGCCCCGACGTGATCGGCCTCACAACCGGACCGGCCCTCCGAATACCGCCCCCCGAACGTCGGCCCTCACCCCGCTCCGCCGGGGCCGTCAGTCCTCGCCCCGCTCCGTGCCCTCGGCCAGCGCCGCGTCCAGGCGCGCCCGCGCCCCGTCCAGCCAGCCCCGGCACACCTTCGCCAGCTCCTCGCCCCGCTCCCAGAGCGCCAGGGACTCCTCCAGCGTCGTCCCCCCGGTCTCCAACCGCCGCACGACATCGATCAGTTCGTCGCGCGCCTGCTCGTAGCCCGGCGCCGCTTCATCCGTCTTGGCCATCTCGTCCACCCTTCGCCTTCACTCGTGCTCTTCGTCCGGTCGCGTCCGCTCTTCGCCCGGTGGTACCGCCGGATCCCTCGGTGCGACCGTGACGTCCAGCTCGCCCCCGGCTACCCGGGCCCGCAGCGGCTCTCCGTCCGCCACCTCGTCCGGGACCCGCACCACCGCCCCGTCCGCCCGCTGCAACACCGCGTACCCCCGCTCCAGCGTCGCCGCCGGGGAGAGCGCCACCACCCGCGCGCGGGTGTGCGCGAGCTCCGAGTCCGCACGGTCCAGCAGGTGCCGCAGCGTGCGCCTGCTCCGCTCGACGAGCGCGTCGACGACCTCCTCGCGCTCCTCCACCATCCGCCGCGGTCGCTCCATCGAGGGCCTGGCCAGTGCGGCGGCCAGCCCGCGCTGCTCCCGGTCGAGCAGCCCCTGGACGGACCGCAGCGCGCGGTCCCGCAGCAGCCGGACCCGGTCCAGCTCCTCCCCGACGTCCGGTACGACCTTCTTCGCCGCGTCCGTCGGGGTGGACGCCCGGACATCCGCCACCAGATCCAGCAGCGGCGAATCCGGCTCGTGCCCGATCGCCGAGACGACCGGCGTACCGCACGCGGCCACCGCCCGGACCAGCTGCTCGTCGGAGAACGGCAGCAGATCCTCCACGCTGCCCCCGCCCCGCGCCACGATGATCACGTCCACGTCCGGAAGCCCGTCCAGCTCCCGCACCGCTTCGACCACCTGCGGCACGGCGTGCACCCCCTGCACCGCCACATTCCGCACCTCGAACCGCACGGCGGGCCAGCGCCGCCGTGCGTTCTCCAGCACGTCCCGCTCCGCCGCCGAGGCCCGGCCCGTCACCAGACCGACCAGCTGCGGCAGGAAGGGCACCGGCTTCTTACGGTCCAGGGCGAACAGGCCTTCCCCGGCCAGCGTCCTCTTCAGCTGTTCCAGGCGGGCCAGCAGTTCACCGATCCCCACCGGCTTCATCTCCACGGCCCGCAACGACAACTGGCCGCGCGGCGCGTACCACTCGGGCTTCGCGTGGACGACGACCCGCGCGCCCTCCGCCACCACGTCCGCGACCGCGTCGAAGACCTGCCGGAAGCAGGTCACGGACACCGAGATGTCGTACGAGGGGTCGCGCAGCGTCAGGAACACCACCCCCGCGCCCGGCCGGCGCGACAGCTGGGTGATCTGCCCCTCGACCCACACCGCGCCGAGCCGGTCGATCCACCCCCCGATGAGCCGCGACACCTCGCCCACGGGCAGCGGTGCGTCCGCACTCGTATTCAGAGCCATGCACGCAGGCTATGCGGTGCCACTGACATCGACGGCCGCCGACGGGTCCGGGGTGAGCCCGCCGACGGATCCGGGAGAGACGGCGGGGCCGCCGGGAAAGAACCACGGATCCGCCGGGAAGGACAGCGACAGTTCCCGTCAGGAGAGACAGGTCCCGTCAGGAGAGACCGCCGACCCGGCGCCCGCGCTGCACGGCGAACACCACGAGCCCGGCCGCCAGCCAGATCAGCCCGACCCACTGCGCCGTGCTCGTCGCCTCCACGATCACCGCGACCGTCACCGCCGCACCCAGCACCGGCATCAGCACATGCCGCCACCAGACCGGCGGCCCCTCCTCCTTCTTCACCGCGAACCAGCCCACCACCGAGGCGTGCAGCAGGACGAACGCGGTCAGCGCCCCGATGTCGACCACCGACACCAGCCGGTCCAGGCCGTCGTCGCGCCGCGCCGCCCACACCGCCGCCACCAGCGTCACCACCGCGGCCAGCAGCAGCGCGACCCGCGGCACCCCGGACGGGCCGTCCACCTTCGCGAGGACGCGCGGCAGCCGCCGGTTGCGGCCCATCGCGAAGAGCAGCCGTCCCGCCGCCGCCTGTCCCGCCAGTGCCGCGAAGGCCGCCCCGATCGCCTTGCTCACCGCGACCAGGTCGTGCAGCCAGCTGCCGACCGCGGAGTCCACCGTGTCGTAGAAGGCCGACCCCTGCGCGGCCGGATCGGCGGCCAACTTCGCCGACGACACCGGCTCCAGAACCGCCGCCAGGTACCCCTGCACGATGAACAGCACACCCGCGAGCACCAGGCAGAACAGCACCGCCCGCGCGACCTTCGCCGACCCCCCGGTGACCTCCTCCGCGAACGAGGCGATCGCGTCGAACCCCAGGTACGACAGCACCGCCACGGACACCGCCCCGAGCACCGCCGACAACGAGAACCCGGTGTCGGCGGTGAACGGCGTCGCCCAGCCCTGCCGCGGCCCGTGCTGGATCAGCACCACCACCGCGGCCACCACGAACACCCCGAGCACAACGATCTCCAGCGCGAGCACCGCGAAGCCGACCCGGGCCGCCGCCCGTACGCCCCAGAGGTTCAGCAGCGTGGTCACCACCACGGCGAGCGCGGTCCACACCCACCGCGACACCGAGGGCACGAGCGCGTTCAGCGCGATCCCGGAGAAGAGGTACGCGACCGCCGGGATCAGCAGGTAGTCGAGCAGCGCCATCCACCCGGCGATGAAGCCGGGCCCCTCGCCGAGGCCCTTGCGCGCGTAGGCGAAGACCGATCCGGCCTGCGGGACGACCCGCACCATCTGGGCGTAGCTGAACGCGGTGAATCCCATCGCGATCGTGGCCACGACGTAGACGAGTGCCACCGCGCCGTGCGCTTTCGCGTCGAGGGTGCCGAAGATCCCCACGGGCGCCATCGGGGCGATGAAGAGCAGCCCGTAGACGACCAGATCCCGGAAACCGAGATTCCGTCGAAGGGTAGGCGCTGCCCCACCACTGTCCGTAGTCGTGCCATCGGTAGTCATGACGCCAGTCTTCCCGCAAGCGCGAGCCCCGGCCCGCAGGGCACGGCCTTACGATGGACGGTATGACTGCACAGACTGCCCGTCGTGTCCTGCTCGCCGCCCCCCGTGGGTACTGCGCCGGTGTGGACCGTGCCGTGATCGCCGTCGAGAAGGCCCTTGAGCAGTACGGTGCGCCCGTCTACGTCCGCAAGGAGATCGTGCACAACAAATACGTCGTGCAGACCCTGGAGAAGAAGGGCGCCGTCTTCGTCGACGAGACGCAGGAGGTCCCGGAGGGCTCCATCGTGGTCTTCTCCGCGCACGGCGTCGCGCCCGTCGTCCACGACGAGGCGGCGCAGCGCAGTCTCGCGACGATCGACGCCACCTGCCCGCTGGTCACCAAGGTCCACAAGGAAGCCGTCCGCTTCGCCAACGACGACTACGACATCCTGCTGATCGGCCACGAGGGCCACGAGGAGGTCGTCGGGACGAGCGGTGAGGCGCCCGAACACATCACGCTCGTGGACGGCCCCGAGGACGTCGCCAACGTCACCGTGCGCGACGAGTCGAAGGTGGTCTGGCTCTCCCAGACCACCCTCTCCGTGGACGAGACCATGGAGACGGTCGACGCGCTCAAGGAGAAGTTCCCGCAGCTCATCTCGCCGCCCAGCGACGACATCTGCTACGCCACCCAGAACCGGCAGACCGCCGTCAAGCAGATGGGCGCGGACGCCGACCTGGTCATCGTCGTCGGCTCCAAGAACTCGTCGAACTCGGTACGGCTGGTCGAGGTGGCGCTCGGCGCGGGCGCCCGCGCCTCCCATCTGGTGGACTTCGCCGAGGAGCTGGACGAGGCCTGGCTGGAGGGCGTCAGCACGGTCGGCGTCACCTCGGGCGCCTCGGTCCCGGAGATCCTGGTCGACGGCGTACTGGAATGGCTGGCCGCGCGCGGCTTCGGCGATGTGGAGATCGTGAAGGCGGCCGAGGAGTCGATCACCTTCTCGCTCCCCAAGGAACTCCGCCGTGACCTGCGCGCCGAGGCGGCGAGTCTCTCCGCCGACGCGGCGGGGAGTCACCCCGCGGAGCCTTCCGGCAAGTGACGGAGCGTTCCGCGCCGTAACGTGGGAGCCATGCAGATCTTCGGTGTGGACATCGGCGGATCCGGGATCAAGGGCGCTCCCGTGGACCTGGACCGCGGAGACCTCGCGCAGGAACGTCACAAAGTGCTGACCCCGCATCCGGCCACGCCCGACGGTGTGGCCGACGGGGTCGCCGAGGTGGTCAAGAACTTCGCCTGGACCGGCACGGTGGGGATCACCTTCCCCGGTGTCGTCACCGAAGGCACCGTCCGCACGGCGGCCAATGTCGACAAGAGCTGGATCGGCGTCGACGCGGCGGCTCTGATCGGCGGCAGGCTGGACCTGCCGGTGACCGTACTCAACGACGGGGACGCCGCGGGCATCGCGGAGATGACCTTCGGGGCGGGCCGCGACCGCACGGGCACGGTCATCCTGCTCACGCTCGGTACGGGCATCGGCTCGGCCGTCTTCCGTAACGGGAACCTGCTGCCCAACACCGAGCTGGGCCACCTCGAACTGCACGGCCACGACGCGGAGACGCGCGCGTCGACGAAGGCCAAGGAGGACGAGGACCTGAGCTGGCACCACTGGGCGCACCGCGTGCAGAAGTACCTGGCGCACGTGGAGATGCTCTTCTCGCCGGAACTCTTCATCATCGGCGGCGGCGTGAGCCGCAAGTCCGAGAAGTTCCTTCCCCTGATCGAGGGGATCCGCGCGGAGATCGTGCCGGCCCAGCTGCAGAACAACGCGGGCATCGTGGGCGCGGCGATGGCGGCGTCCCGCCGCTGACCGGTTCCGGCCCGGAAGCCTGGGGCCCGGGGTTCGATCCCGGCCGCCCCTCCGGCCCCTGAGGCCCCTGACTACCGGTACCGCCGCCGGATCATCCGTACCTTCCGCACGGTCGCGATCACCCCGGCGACCAGCGTCCCGCCGTACAGCCACCCGGCGTTCAGCGCGAGCGTCGTGATCACGGCGAGTACCCGCCCGCCGACCCCGCCGGTGCCACCGGCGATCGGCAGCGTGCCGAAGGCGAACGCGATCGGCACGCTGACCGGCGCGGTGACCAGATCGGCGGGGCGCACCCAGACCGCGGTCAGTGCGGCGACCGGCAGGAACAGCAGCCCGTACATCAGCGGCCCGCCGTCGAACAGCAGCCAGTCCACGCAGCCGAGCAGGAACATCACCCCCGCGGCGAAGATCCCGCCGCCCAGGCCGGTCAGCCGCGGATTCGGCAGCCGCCGCAGCGCGACCACCACCGGCGGTACGGGTCGCCGGGCCCGGACCGGGGCCGTCCGGTAGACGGTCGCCGACGGGGGCGGAGACGGGGGCGCCGCGATGCTGCTCTCGGAAGGACCGTCCGGCTGAGACGTACGAATCCTGGGTCGCTGGTCCACTTGACCAAAGTAGGTTGCGGGACGGGATGAATCCGGCGTTGGACACGCGCTTTGAGCGAGCTTGGCGATCAGTTCGATGGCACGGGGCGCCGGGTCCCGTACGACACGCCCGTAAACTGGGCGATCGGCCCACCTCCGGGCCGGGTACATCAGCTCTCGCTACGGGAAGTCGCCAACGTGTCGCTCACGATCGGAATCGTCGGTCTGCCGAATGTCGGCAAGTCGACCCTGTTCAACGCCCTGACCAAGAACGACGTGCTGGCGGCCAACTACCCGTTCGCCACCATCGAGCCGAACGTCGGCGTCGTCGGTGTCCCCGACGTCCGCCTGGCCAAGCTCGCCGAGGTCTTCGGCTCCCAGAAGATCATCCCGGCGACGGTCGACTTCGTCGACATCGCGGGCATCGTGCGCGGGGCGTCGGAGGGCGAGGGGCTGGGCAACAAGTTCCTGGCGAACATCCGCGAATCCGATGCGATCTGCCAGGTCATCCGCGCCTTCAAGGACGAGAACGTCGTCCACGTCGACGGCAAGGTCTCGCCCAAGGACGACATCGAGACGATCAACACCGAGCTGATCCTCGCCGACCTCCAGTCCGTGGAGAAGGCGGTCCCGCGCCTCACGAAGGAGTCCCGCCTCCAGAAGGAGAAGGTCGCGGTCCTGGCGGCCGTCGAGGAGGCCCAGAAGATCCTCGAAGCGGGCACCACGCTCTTCGCGGCAGGCATCACGGCCAACACCGAGAAGGGCCGCCTCCTCCACGAGCTGCACCTCCTCACCACGAAGCCCTTCCTGTACGTCTTCAACGTCGACGAGGACGAACTGGTCGACGAGGACTTCAAGAACGAGCAGCGCGCCCTGGTCGCCCCCGCCGAGGCGATCTTCCTCAACGCCAAGATCGAGTCCGAGCTGATCGAACTCGACGACGCGGAGGCGCTCGAACTCCTCCAGTCGATGGGCCAGGAAGAGCCGGGCCTGGCCACACTCGGCCGCGTCGGCTTCGACACGCTGGGCCTCCAGACGTACCTGACGGCAGGCCCCAAGGAGTCCCGCGCCTGGACGATCAAGAAGGGCGCGACGGCTCCCGAGGCGGCCGGTGTGATCCACACCGACTTCCAGAAGGGCTTCATCAAGGCCGAGGTGATCTCGTTCGCGGACCTGATGGAGACGGGCTCGGTCGCGGAGGCACGCGCGAAGGGCAAGGCCCGGATGGAGGGCAAGGAGTACGTGATGCAGGACGGGGATGTGGTGGAGTTCCGCTTCAACGTTTAGTTGAAATTTGAACTAAATGTTGCATCTCGTAAAGGCACAGGTCAAAAGGGGTCCGTCAGTCCGAGGCGGGCCCCTTTTGCGGCTCCGTCGAAGGTCGGACGGTGCTTTGGTGCTGAATGTTGTCCCGCAGGGCCGGATCGGACCACCTGTCGGCACCTGTGGCCACCCCCGGAATGCTGTCCCGTGCTGACATTGCGCTTTGCGTGGAGCGCCCCGAACGTGCACGAAATCTTGAGGGTGGACGGTTGTGGGATCTCGGGGCAACGTCTGGCGGCAACCGCGGCAGGGCGTGCTGGATTCTTGGTAATTGACTTGACGGAGCGTCAGCTTCGGGTAGGTATGGGTGCCAGTTCCGTACCGCGCGCTCAAGCTGTAGGCCGCGGGCTCAGGTCAGCGCGGGACCCACAAGACATGGGAAATCGGATCGTACTCGGGCTGGGTACTGGTTCTGGTGCTCGAGACATACGTGTCGATCTGACTCTGGACAAGCGACGGGGCACGGGTGCCGTCGATCTTGCGTGATCGGGTTCATTCGCCAGAGCGGAGTGTCTGGTCAGGCGTAGGCTGAATGGTCTCATCACAGGTGGGGGCCGGATGCGGCCCAGGGCGGGGAGCGGCAGCGTATGAGCGGGCAGGAACAGCGTCGTGAGCAGGTTCCGGAGCAGCTGAAGGCAGCGGCCCGGAAGTCGCCCAACTTCGGGCGGCTCTACGCGATGCAGCCCCTGCTCGCGATCTACGGTTCTCAGGCCGAACAGTCAGTCTTCACCAACCCCAACGTCTCGTATGTGGCGTCCGGCCAGTTCGGAGAGGTGCTCGCCGAGGAGCTGGTCCAGCGGGCAGGGGTGCGGGTCGAAGGGGCCCGCCAGATTGACCGGCTCGTCGGGCTCCAGCGGGCCGGTCTGCTGCCGGGCCGCACCCGGGACGCATTCGATACCCTCCGACGGGGGCGGAATGACGCAGCGCACAACCACCTCTTCGACACCAGTAAGGCCCTCAAGGCGGTCGAGCTCTGCTTCCAGCTCGGGCAGTTCTTTTCCCGCGCGATCGACGGTGTCCGTGAGATCTCCGCGTTCGTACCGCCGCAGCTGCCGAGGGACGTGGCAGCCGGACCCGCTGAGCTTGAGGAGCTCCGCAAGGCGCTCGGACACCACCAGCACACCCTCGCCGAGTCCCGCACCCGCCTCGGCGAGGTCGGCGACCGGCTAGAGGCTGAACAACGCGGCCGGGCGGAGGCCGAGAAACTGACCGCGGCCGCCGAACAGGCCCGCGCCGAGTCTGAAGCACTGGCCGCAAGCTATCGGGAGGAAATCGAGCGGCTCAGGAGCGAGCAGCAGAGCCGCTACAACCAGGAGCGGCTGAAGCCCCGCCCTGTCGCCGCCGCAGCTCGCGAGGCGATCGTCGCCCGTGCACAGCGGCCCGAGCCGCTCAACGAGGTACAGGCTCGCGTCCGTATTGATGAAATGCTTGCCGCCGCTGGATGGACAGTCCAGGACAAGGCCAATCTCAATCCGCTCGCCTCCCAGGGCGTCGCGGTCCGCGAGTTCACCCTGGCCACCGGCCGCGCCGATTACGTCCTCTACGTCGACGGCACGATCGTCGGCGTCATCGAAGCCAAGCGTGAGGGCACCGCGCTGGCCGGGGCACTCGCCCAGAACGAGCGGTACGCTGCTGGCGTCCTCAAGGAGCACTCCCTGGCGGTCTGGCGTGAGGAGGAACCGTTCGCCTTCCGCTACGCGACTACCGGCGCTGAGACATTCTTCGTCAACCTCCTCGACCCGCATGCCCGTTCCCGCCCGGTCTTCTCCTTCCACCGGCCCGAGACGTTCGCCGCCTGGATGAACCGGGCCACCGAGCGCCCGGATGTTCCCACGTTCCGCGCCGCCCTGCGCACCGGGCTCCCGGTCCTGGAGTCCCACGACCTTCGCGCGGCCCAGGAAGAGGCGATCACCCGACTGGAGCACTCCCTTAGCCAGGACAAGCCGCGTGCCCTGATCCAGATGGCCACCGGTGCGGGCAAGACGTACGCCGCCGTCACCGAGGCGTACCGACTGCTCAAGCACGCGGGTGCGGGCCGCGTCCTCTTCCTCGTCGATCGCAATAACCTCGGCCGCCAGGCCAAGGCCGAATTCGATAAATACCGCGCCCCGGACGAGAACCGTAAGTTCACCGACCTCTACAACGTCGACACGCTCGGCCGGACCGGCCTCCAGGAGACCTCCGCCGTAGTCGTTTCCACCATCCAGCGCATGTACTCCCTCCTCAAGGGTGAGCCGTTGGAGGACACAAGCGAGGCCGAGGATCGCGAGGACTCCTCCACCCTCGACGAGAACTACATGACCGACCGCCCGGTCACCGTCGAGTACAACGCGGACGTCCCCATCGAGTCCTTCGACGTGATCGTCATCGACGAGTGCCACCGATCGATCTACGGCCTGTGGCGCGGCGTCCTCGACTACTTCGACGCTCACTTGGTCGGCCTCACCGCCACCCCCACTCGCCAGACCAAGGGCTTCTTCGACAACAACATGGTCTCCGAGTACACCTACGAGCGGGCCGTCGCTGACGGCGTCAACGTCGACTTCGACGTGGTCGCCATGGACACCTCAGTACGGGAAGCGGGCGGCGCCAAGATCGACAAGGGCACCACGGTCCGTATTCGCGACCGCAAGACCCGTGCCCAGCGGTACGAGGAACTGGACGAGGACTTCGCGTACACGGTCGGCCAGATCGGTCGCACGGTGATCACTGAGGATGAAATCAGGGCTGTCCTCACCTCGTACAAGAATAATTGGCAGCGCTGGTTCCCGGGCCGCGCCGAACTGCCCAAGACCCTCGTCTTCGCGGCGAGCGACGACCACGCTGACGAAGTCCTGAAGCAGGTCAAGCAGGTGTTTGGACGCGGCGACGCCTTCGCTAAGAAGATCACCTATCGGTCTCGGGACAAGGGCGACGACCCTGAGCAGCTCGTTAACGACCTGCGGAACTCGCCGCTGCTCCGGGTCGCCGTCACCGTCGACATGATCGCTACGGGGACGGACATTCGTGCGCTGGAGTGCGTGATATTCCTGCGGGCCGTACGCAGCCCCGTCCTTTTCGAGCAGATGAAGGGTCGCGGCTCCCGCACGATCGACGCCGACGAGCTGAAGTCGGTGACGCCGGAGGCGGCGACAGACCTCGTCAAAGACCGTTTCGTTCTGGTCGACGCGGTTGGCGTCACCGCGTCGCCGCTGGTCGACACTCGGCCGATGCTGCCGCCGGACACCGGGAACCTCAGCACGGACAAGCTCATGGAGAAGGCGGGCAGCCGCACCCTCACCGCCGAGCAGGCCGAGACTCTCGGCCGCCGCCTGGCCCGTCTGGACCGAAAGCTCACCGAGGAGGAGCGCGAGCAGATCAAGCAGGCATCGGACGGCGTCCCACTCGGCGAACTGGTCCGGCGGATCTCGGATGCGGTGGACGTCGACACCCAGGATCGGGCGTACAGAGAGGGCGGCGCAGACCGGGCGCGGTGCCTCGTCCAGGACGCGGTCGAGGTTCTGACCACGCACCCGGAGCTCCGCAAGCTGATCGTCGGCATCAAGCAGCAGCACGACTTGACGTACGACGCAACGACCGAGGTCGGGATCCGATTGACGGAGGTACCCCGAGAAGAACGTGCGGAGAAGGAACTGGCCGAGTGGCGCCAGTTGTTGGACAGTCGCCAGCGCGACGAGCAGGCGGCGGAGGCGATCGCACTCCAGGTGATCCTCGGCAGCGGATCACGGGTCCGCCCGCAGGAGGCACGGGCCCATCTTCGCGAGCTGCTGGCTACCATCAAGGTCACCAACCGGACGTGGACCCCGAAGGTCATCTGGAACCACTACGACCTGCTCGGCAAGGCGTCGGAATCCCTCTCGAAATCGGCCGGCCTCGGCGACCTCATGAACCTCGTCCGCTACACGCTCGGCGCAGACGATGAACTCCGCCCTTACCGTACGGTGGTCGAGGAGCGCTTCGAGGGCTGGCTGCTGCGGCAGCAGCAGGCGGGTGTGGAATTCACCGAAGACCAGCTGTGGTGGCTGCACCGTATCAAGGACGCCATCGCGGTGGACGTCGGAATGGAACGCGAGGACTTCAGCCACCTTCCCTTCTCGGCGAAGGGCGGCGGCCGCGGCTTCGCAAACGCCTTCGGTGACAAGGACCGGGCGCTGGAACTGCTGGACGAGCTGAATCAGGAACTGGCTTGAGTACGAAGATGGGCGATTTGCCAGAGGGATGGGCCTGGGCAACGCTAGGGGACGTTGCCCAATGGGGTAGCGGGGGAACTCCAAAGGCCAAGGCGCCAGCCTACTACGGTGGCAATATTCCGTGGGCAGTCATCGGCGATATGGATGATGGCGTGCTACGTGGGACCGCGCAGTCCATTACGGAGGCCGGACTCACCGCCAGTTCGGCGAAGTGGATTCCTAAAGGTGCAGTTCTAATTGCAATGTATGGCTCGATCGGTAAGTTGGCGATCACCGGGACTCCGATCACTTCAAATCAGGCGATCGCCCACGCAGTTCCTTTGGTTGAGGCATTGGAAACCAAGTACCTGTTCTGGTACTTGCGTAGCGAACGCGAGCGACTCGTTGCCGCTGGAAAAGGAGGAGCGCAGCAAAACATCAGCCAGAGCGTACTCAAGCAATGGCCAATTCCCGTACCGCCACTCGCCGAACAGCACCGCATCGTAGAGGCCCTCGAAGAGCAACTCTCGCGGCTCGATGCGGCATCGTCTACCGTGGATAGAGCCTTCCGCAGGCTACCAGCACTCTTTCGGTCCGTTGTCGATGCAGAGCTGCGAGCGGCTTCAGACTGCCCGCTTACGGCGCTGCATGACGTACTGAGTGAGCCGCTGCGTAATGGGCATTCAGCGAAAGCCACCACCGATTCAGACGGTGTGCGTACATTGAGCCTGACTGCCGTTACTAGTGGGTACTTCGCCGACGTCAACACGAAAGTTACAGTAGCTGATCGTGAGCGGGTAAAGGACCTGTGGTTGGAACCGGGAGATCTCCTGATCCAGCGGTCCAACACCCCCGAACTCGTAGGCACGGCGGCACTTTTCAATGGGGATCGAGACTGGGCGATTTTTCCGGATCTTTTGATTCGAGTGCGGCTCACTTCGCGAGTCCTCCCCGAATATGCGCTGCTTGAGTTGCAGAGCCGGCGAGGGCGCGCCTACTTCAAGAGCCGCGCGAAAGGGCTGGCCGGGTCGATGCCGAAGATCGACCAGGCGACGATCGAAGGATTCTCATTCCCTGTTCCGGAACTGGAAGTTCAGAAACAGGTAGTTGATCGCGTGGCGAGCGAGCGCGAACGTATCTCGCGGTTGACCGTGGAGCTGGTCAACTCAAGACGGCGAGCAGCCAGCTTGCGTAACGGGCTCCTTCGGAAGGCGTTCATTGGCAATCTGATCCCCCAGAACCCCGCCGACGAACCCGCCACAATCCTCCTCGCCCGCATCGCCACCGCGCACGACGCCGCCAAGCCCGGCCGAAATGCGAAGCGCGCCGCGCGCCCCCGTAAGACGGCGGCCGCAGCCGGGGGGACCGATGCCACCCCCGCACCTGCCGCAACCCCCGCCCCCATCACCACCGTTCAGCAGGAGCTCTTCCAGTGACAGCCCCCGCCCAAGGCGACGTAGTCCTCCCCTCCGCCGAGGGCGTCCCGCTTACCGAGACGCCCAAGTCCAAGAAGGCCGCCGCGCAGACCAACACGCTGGTCGCCAAGCTCTGGAACTACTGCAACGTCCTCCGCGACAACGGTATGTCGACCATCGAGTATGTAGAGCAGCTGTCGTACTTGCTCTTCCTGAAAATGGTCGACGAGATCGAGAACGACCCGTGGGAGGGCCGCGACCTCAGCGGCATCGTGCCAGAGGACTACAACTGGAAGTCCCTCGTCAGCAAGCGCGGAGGGGAACTCGAAGCCCACTACCGCGCTACCCTGGAGCACTTGGGCAGTAAGCCCCACACCACGATCGGCACAATCTTCGCCGACGCACAGAACCGAATCACCAAGCCCGCGCTGCTCGAAAAGCTGGTCGTGGAGCTGATCGGTCGCGAGGAGTGGACGGTCACCGGCACCGACCTGAAGGGCGACGCCTACGAGGGGCTGCTCGCCAAGGGGGCATCAGACACAAAGACAGGAGCCGGCCAGTACTTCACGCCGCGCTCACTCATCGACGCGATGGTGGACGTGACCCGACCCGGTCCGGAAGACACCATCACCGACCCCGCCTGCGGCACCGGCGGGTTCCTGATCGCCGCGCACACGTACATCACCCGGCTCCACATCGCGGACATGGACCTTGAGGCCCGCAAGGCGTACGACAGCGGCCGCAAAATCTGGGGCAACGAGCTGGTCACCGGTACAGCCCGCCTCGCCGCCATGAACATGCTCCTCCATGGCATCGGCAAGAGCGACGGCCCGAGCCTGATCGACGTCAGCGACGCATTGGCCGAGAAGCCGAGCGGACGGCACGCCTCACTCGTCCTCGCCAACCCGCCCTTCGGGCGCAAGTCCGCGATCACTGTAATTGGCCAGGACGGCGACCTGGAGAAGGAGGACGTCCAGTACGACCGTGACGACTTCACCGCCACCACGACCAACAAGCAGCTCAACTTCCTGCAGCACATCATGTCGTTGACTGCCGTGAACGGCCGGGCGGCTGTCGTCCTTCCGGACAACGTCCTCTTCGAGGCAGGTGCAGGTGCAAAGGTCCGCCGCAAGCTGCTCGACGAGTTCGAGCTGCACACGATCTTGCGCCTGCCTACTGGAATCTTCTATGCAGGCAACGTCAAGGCCAACGTCCTCTTCTTCGATAAGAAGCCTCCACGCGCCGACGGCAAGCCGCATACCACCGTCACCTGGTTCTACGATTTCCGCACTGGCCAACACTTCACCATGAAGCGGCGCCCGCTGACCCGCCCCCACCTGGACGACTTTGTCGCCAAATACAAGGCGGGCGAGGCGATTTCTGCCCGTGTCGCCGACGAGGGCGACAACGCCCCCTGGAAGTCATACACATACGAGGAGTTGACGGCGCGCGACCAGGTCAACCTCGACATCATCTGGATGAAGGACCCCGCCTTGGAGGACGCGGACAGCGACCTGGAGCCGGAGGTCATCGCGGAGGACATCGTGCGTGATCTCCAATCCGCCCTCGCCGAGTTCACTGCCATCGCGAAGTCCCTGGGCGCGGATGTGGACGTACCGGAGGCGGAAGAGGTCTGACGACATCCGTAAGTTTCGTCGTCACCGCGTCGAAGGGCCGCGTTGCCAAGTGCCTTGTGGCCCTTCGGTGTTCCCGCGGAACTGCTGCCGCCTACTCCTCTGGGACGATGATGCCGAAAGTTCCTTTCGCCGGAACCGTCTCTACGATGTGCCGACCCGGTGATGAAGCGGCCGCGACAGCCATAATGGCGGACGCTCCCTCGGCGGTGAACGGGCCTCGCGGCTGACTGGTCAGCTTACGGCCGTGCAACTGGCCATAGTCGCTCGCCCACCTGTCACGGAACCCTGAGGCGATGCTCGCGGACCATACGGCAGGCAGGTGCGAGCGAGGTCCGCTACTGGGCCGACGCCCAAAACGCTAAGGGCTTGCAGAGGATTTACCCGTAGCTTCCCTGTTTGGTGGTCGTTGGCGTGGTATGGAAGCGACGGAAGACGTAGCGGCGGTGTTGGCGTCGAAGTTCACGGTGCTGTTGCCACATCTGGATGAACGTCAGCGTCGTCTGCTGCTGGCGGCCGAGGCCCGGGCGCTGGGCCATGGTGGGATCAGAGTGGTCGCCCGGGCCGCTGGCGTGCGCGAGGCAACGGTGTCACTGGGCGTCACTGAACTGGACTCCGGCGAGGCCCCGTTGGGGCGGGTGCGCCGGGCCGGCGGTGGCCGCAAACGGGTGGTCGACCTGGACCCGGGACTTCGCCCGGCACTGCTGGCCCTGGTGGAGCCGGATGTGCGGGGAGATCCGATGTCGCCTCTGCGGTGGACGACGAAGTCCACCCGCCACCTGGCCGCCGAGCTCACCCGCCAGGGCCACCGGATATCCGCCGACACCGTCGCCGACGTACTGCGCGAGGAAGGCTTCAGCCTCCAGGGCAACGCCAAGGTCATCGAAGGGAAGCAACACCCCGACCGGGACGGACAGTTCCGTTACATCAACGAACAGGCCAAGGCCCACCAGGCGGCCGGCGACCCGGTGATCAGCGTCGATACGAAAAAGAAAGAAGTGCTGGGCCCGTTGAAAAACGGCGGCGGGGAGTGGCGGCCCGCGGGTGATCCCGTGCGGGTCAGCACCCACGACTTCCCGGACAAGGAACTCGGCAAGGCCGTGCCCTACGGCATCTACGACCTGGCCGCGAACACCGGCTGGGTCAGCGTCGGCACCGACCACGACACCGCGGCCTTCGCCGTCGAATCCATCCGCCGCTGGTGGAAAGCCCGCGGCACGCAGGACTACCCGCGGGCCAGGCGGCTGCTCATCACCGCCGACGCCGGCGGCTCCAACGGCTACCGCACCCGCGCCTGGAAGACCGAACTCGCCGCCCTGGCCCTGGAGACCGGCCTACAGGTCACTGTCTGTCACTTTCCTCCGGGCACATCGAGATGGAATCGGATCGAGCACCGGCTGTTCTCCCACATCACGATGAACTGGCGCGGCAGGCCGCTGACCAGCCACGAAGTCATCGTGAACAGCATCGCGGCAACCACCACCCGCACCGGTCTGAAAGTCCACGCCGAACTCGACACCGCCACCTACGCCACCGGGGTCCGCATCGCCGACCGGCAGCTGGACGCACTGCCCCTGGCCCGCCACGAGTGGCATGGCGACTGGAATTACACCCTCCGCCCCGAGGCATACTGCCGTGACGGCACCCCGCCCATCCCACCCCAGGATCTCCCCGGCCCCGGCCGCGCATGGCTGGTCCATCCGGACCTGACCGGCCTGCAGCCCGACCGGTGGGACCAGCTGATCGGCAAGCTGGCGGCGGCCCGCGAGCTCCAGCGGGAAGAGGACCTTCAGCAGCGACGCGGCGGCGACCGGCAGAAAACCCCCGCAGCCGGTCTCTACACCGGCCGACGCCCCGGCCTCACCCTCGTCGACCGCCTCCTGTCCACCATTCTCTACCAGCGGTTCAAGCTCCCCCAAGTCGTCATCGCCCCGCTCTTCGCCGTGACACCCATGACCCTCAACCGGGCCATCAGCCAAACCCGCCGACTCCTCCACCGCATCGGGCACACCATCGAACCGGCCCAGACGCAGCTGGCCACCCTCGACGATCTCACCGATCTCGCCGCCCACCTCGGCACCACACCAACACCAGAGATCAAGACGGCGAGTTATTAATCGGCAAGCCCTAACCTGGCCGACCTTGTATGTATCGCGAGGGTTCCAGAATCCAGCTGTGAGGGAGTGAAGGGCCGGAGCCGAACCGATCAGATCAAGCCACAAACCGACCATGGTCCTCGAAGCCGCGTGATCGACCTCTGTACGGTGCAGGGAACATCAGGAATCCACGTCTCGAAGTCCCCTGTCCTCCCAAGCGCCGCACAGAGGTACGAATGGCCATCGCACACCCTCAGACCCGTCAGTTCGAGTCGTTCGTCACCAACCTGTCCTACGCACGCCAGATGGTGCGAGCCGGGCAGGCATTGGAGGTGCTCAGCCCCAAGGGCATCGACACCGGCGACTTCTACAGGGCCGCCTGGGTGCAGTCCATCGCCGCCCTCGAACACTGGGTGCAGGAGGAGGTGTTGCGCCGGGTAGCGGAAGAAGCCGCCAAGGATGACTCGGACATGCCGCGGAAGCTCCGTGACTACCCCTTGCCGCTGCACTGTGTGGAGAGAGTGCAGCGAGGCGAAACGACCACCGCCGAGGTAGTCGCGGAGCGGGTACGCCAGGACATCGCCCGTCAGACCTTGCAGAACCCGGACGCTATCGCGAAGGTGATGTCACTAGTCACCGACGTCAAGGTGTGGCGGGAGGCGGCGAAGTGTGTCAACCGGTGGAATCAGTACCGCACTTCATACGACGAGAAGCGACTGCGCGGCCAGTACATCCTGCTGCTCCGCCGTCGCAACCAGATCGCACACGACGCGGATTTGATCGATGGCGACCTCAAGCAGCGTCGACCGATCAGCGAAGCTGATGTCACGGACGCCCTCAAGTGGATCGAGCGGATTGCACTCGCGCTCGCGTACGCGCTGGAGGGGGACGCGTCTACGACCTCAGGGCATCCGGCTTCGGCCGGGGCTTCGGAAGCGCCAGGCGGAGATCAGCCGCACATGGGCTAAGAGTTCGTCATCGACCAATGCGAACTCGTTCTAGAGTCCTTGTCAGTCCTCCGGTCTAACCTCTGGCCATGCGACCGCCTCTTGAGAACGTCCTGCGCAATGCCCTCGTACAGAACCTCGAACTGATCGAGCCGGGACTCCGGCCGGTTCAGTTCCAGGAGTACCCGCTCCCCAATGCCCATGGCACGAGGGGCAGCATCGACATCTTGGCTCGTGATCGCCATCAGATGTGGGTGGTCATCGAGCTGAAGCGGTCCCGCTCCAGCGCACGGCAGGCCCTGCACGAAGTCAACAAGTACACGGAGCTTCTCTGCCGTGAGAAGAACCTCGCGCCGGATCGCATCCGTGCCGTGATCGTGGCTATGCCAGATGACTGGGAGGAACTCCTGATCGCTGTCAGTCACGCGGCGCGTGACTGGAGCCATGATCTTCGGGGATACCGACTGTTCCTGGACAGTAGAGGT
The DNA here is from genome assembly GCF_036241575.1 of Streptomyces sp. NBC_01267. Taxonomy (NCBI): domain Bacteria; kingdom Bacillati; phylum Actinomycetota; class Actinomycetes; order Kitasatosporales; family Streptomycetaceae; genus Streptomyces; species Streptomyces sp. NBC_01267. The sequence continues at coordinate 5,142,207 of NZ_CP108455.1, forward strand.
ACCCCCACAGGGGCCGAGCGGGTGGAGCTTCTGCCTCGGGCGTTCGAGCCCCGCGTTACCCCCATCCACAACCTGTTCTTCTTCACCACGGAGGAACAGCGCGAGCAGGGCTGGAGGATCATCAGTAAGGTTGCGGACGAGCTTGGGGCGCTCGACCTGCTGGCGGCGGATCTGGACCGGGTAGCGGAGAAGCACTACATCCCTGCGCCTTTCGGCCTGTACCTTGCGATAGGCCGGGTGAACGAGGAACTCGCTGCGGCGGATCTCCTAAGTGGTTACGACGGGCCGGAGCCGTTCGCCGCCGAGCACCAGGCTGAGTACCTGGCCCTTTGCGCAATCTGCAATCGTCTTGCGCGCAGCGAGATGCGTGGAATGAACATGGAATCTGCGCAGCCAGGGCTGCTGAAGAATCTCGCCGACAACCCCAACTGGGCCATACAAGGCTTCCGGGGTACCGGCGCCTACGACGACACAGCGGCCTTTGAGCAGCTGGACCTGTTCCGCTTCCTTACCGGGGACGAGCGAGGAGACAGCCAGGTCCTCTACACGGGTACCGCCAGCCCGCAGGTATCCAGCCGTTGGCAGGCGTTCCGGCAGGAGATCCGGCAGAGCCTGGCCGGCAACCATGAGTGGGAGTCACTGATGGAGGGTTGGCTCGACGAAGTGAGCCCGAAGGTCGGTGACGGAGACGTCGGGCTGCACGTCTACAACCCATGTGACCTCCTGCAAGCAATCATCCACGGGTGGCCGGACCGGATGGAGAAGCTTCTACCCATGGTCATGGGCGAAGCCGTACCTCGACAAGGGCTGCGGAGCTCGGTGCGTGGTGTCCTTTGTTGGAACGGGCGAGGCATGCCGCTCCCTGATGCAGTACGGCTCGTGTACCGAGACCCTCTGTTTCTGATGAGCAACGTGTACGCGGGGACCGCGTGGGAACGTGACCGCGAGCTTCTGGATCTCCTCGGGCTGCACTACGTACTCCTGGAAAGCATCGGCCCCGCCAGAACTGAGGCATCTGCATCCGACGAGCACCGCATCTGGATGCATCACGAGCAGGGTGTTCGCGTCTACTCCTCAGCCTCAAACTCTCGCGAGTACACGCAGGCATACACCAGCATCGCGGCTGATGGCGAGATCGTCCCAGTTAGGCAGTACCTCGCAAGGCATTCCCGCGAGGCGGAGACCGTGGCCAGGGAGTACCGCGCCTTCGTCCATGCCATTTAGCAGACAACAATCGCAACCGAGAGCGACGGTGAGCCTCGGTGATGCGCGGCCGATGAGTGGGAGGGCAGAGCCACCTGTCGATTCGTGTGGCTGGCTGCTTGCCTGTGCCGTCTACGTGTCGCTGATGGCGCATGTTCGCTGAAAAGGGCGGATTAGTGGTGAGCTTCTTGCTCACGCGTGAGGTGATGATGACGATCTCAAGGCAGGAGGGTCTGGCAGATCGGGGTGTTGGGTGGCGAGCGTCTTTCAGAGGTGCAAGCGGGATGCCCGGGACCGGAACTATCCCTGCTTGCGCCTAAGAGGTCGTCTCATTTGGTGAGTCGGCGGTAGCAGATGAGGGTGCAGGCGATGCTGGTGAAGGCCAGGAAGTGTTCGGCCTTGCGTTCATAGCGGCGGTGGAGTCTGCGGCATCCGGCGAGCCACGCCATGGTGCGCTCGATGGTCCATCGGTGGCGTCCGAGTCGTTCGCTGGACTCGATGCCCTTGCGGGCTATGCGGGGCGTGATGCCTCGACCGCGGAGCCATTGGCGCAGGTGGCGGTTGTCGTACGCCTTGTCTGCATGCAGTTTGGCGGGCTTGCGGCGGCGCGGTCCGCGGCGCGACCGGATCGGCGGGATGCCGCGCACGAGCGGTTCGAGACCTTGGCTGTCATGCATGTTGGCACCCGAGATCCCAATGGAGATGGGCAAACCGGCACGGTCGGTGATCAGGTGGATCTTCGAGCCTTTCTTACCGCGATCCACCGGATTCGGACCTGTCAGCTCCCCCCTTTCAGGGCCCGCATGTTCACCGAGTCGATCGCGCACCGCGACCAGTCGAGCTCGCCGCGCGCCCCGAGCTCGTCCAGGACCAACCGGTGGAGCTTCGCCCAGACCCGGGCCTTGCTCCATTCCGTGAACCGTCGGTGTGCTGTCGGTCCGGAAGGGCCGAAAACCGGCGGCAACTGCCGCCACGTGCAGCCCGTCGTGGCCACGAACACGATCGCGGCAAGCACCTCCCGGTCGCCATAACGCCGTCGGCCACCACCCTGAGGTCGTACCGGAGCCGACGGCACCACTCGCTCGAACAGTTCCCACAACCGGTCCGGGACCAGACGCTCCACAATCGTCACGACCACAGACTACCGATCAAACCAAATGAGACCACCTCTAAGGTGCGGTCATGCGTGGATCGTGCGGTATCGGGAGCCAGGCGGCAGGCGAGGACGGCAGCGGGAGAAGTCGTTTCCGCGGAGGATCGGCCTGGACGGTGCGGACGCCTTTGCAGCCGGCGTGGAGAAGGACAAGAAGGCCCGGGGCTGGGTTGACCCTGCGCGCGGCGCCATGTCCTTGGCGGTCTGGGCTGAGGAGTGGCTTGAGCGGCGAGTCATCGGTGAGTCGACCCGTCGCAACTACGAAGGGTTCGTCCGTAACCATCTCGTGCCGCGCCTGGGTAGTAAGCCTCTGGCTGGGCTTGCGCGGCGGGATTTTGAGAAGTTCGTCAAGGACATCTATCGAGGCGGTGCAGGGCTGGCTGCATCGACAGTGAACGACCGCATGGTGATGGTGGCCGCCATCATGGAGGCGGCCGTCGTCGACAAGCGCATCACGGAGAACTCTGCACGGGGCATCCGGATATCCCGTAGGGACGCAGTGGCGGTGGACGAGGACGAAGTTCCGACGCCAGCCGAAGTGGATCTGATCGCTGCGCACATCGCGCCACATTTCCGCCTGACCATCTACCTTCAGTCCGGCACAGGCCAGCGCCCCAGCGAAGCCCTGGCCTTTTCCGCCGAGTGCAGGCGGCCCGGCTACGTCAGGATCCGATGGCAGGCCAGTGCCCAGGCACACCGTGAGGAGTGCAAGACACCCTTCGTGCCGCTTAAGCATCGACTGGAGAAGGAGTACCGAGACGTCCCAACTGCCCTGTTCATCGAGCAGGAGATCGACGCTCACCTCAGCAAGTGGAAGCCGGTGCCCGTGGTCTTCACCGGGCTGAAGGGTAAACGGATTCGGCTCGATACCTTATTTGCCCCGGGTCAGCCTGGCGTTGGCGTGATGCCGTCCATCGCGTCCTACGGCCACCAGTTCAAGAAGGCGTGCCTCTCGGCCGGCCTTGTCGATCTGGACGGCAAGGCCAAGTACACGCCTCGTAGCCTGCGGCACTTCTTCGCCTCCACGGCCCTGGCCAACGGTGTGCCGATCCACGAGGTCTCGCGCTGGCTGGGGCACCGTTCGGTCAAGACGACGGTCGACATCTACGGGCATCTGCTGCCCAGCGCCTGGGATCGCTGTCGGGAAGTTATGCAGCGCGCCATGCGGCCCGCATCCCCGGACGTGACGTCCCTACTGTCCGAGGAGGCGAGCTGGAGCTCCGGCAGCCGAGCTGGGTAGGAGTACGAGAGCAGTCTCGCCTGCATGGTGCTGGGATAGAACGCCCGTGCTGGGATGGTGTTGGGATGGCCCTCGTAAAAGCCGCGTTTCTGCAGGTGGGAGCTCTGTACTACGGATTCCGCTTCAACGTGTGAGCGGATGAACCTAGCACCACGTTGGGGGCCTGGTAAACATGCAGGCCAGATGGGGTCTGGCTCCTCGGAGCCGGACCCTTGTCTTTTCCCGTGCTTGGACGGTGCCGGGACCCAGTGAGGCTCCTGTAATGGTTCGTGGGCCGCAGCGCCGGGGCAACCTGAGCTCACACTTTCTGCATGGCTCCGAAGGCTTTCGCGGAAACAAATCGTGACACAAGCGCGGTGGTAGCCCGTGGAAGCGTCGTCCGGTCGACCTCATCGGTGACACCGACTGGATGATCTCGGTCGTCGTGACAGCCCACCACGGCGTCTGTCCCCGCCGCGGTCTGCGGTGAAAAGGGAGCTTCGGAGAGCCGACCGCCTACCGGCTCAGCTCCCCTCCTCGTCCTGTGCGCGAGGTGCGGCGGGCCGGTGCGGGCTGTGCGAGGGGTCCCAGAAGTGCGGAGGTGTGATGCCGCCCTCACCCGCCTCCCACCAGTCCTGGTTCTGTTCGCCCGTGTCGCTCTCCGTCGCTCCCGGCGTGAATGTGCCCGCGCCCGCGTCGGCATTCGTGGCTGCGGCTGCGGCTGCGGCTGCGAACGGCGAGCCCTCGGGGGCTGGGAAGCCCGGCGACCAGGGCCCCGTGGTGTCCCCCTCGCCGGAAGGCACACCCTCCGGTCCCTCGTCCTCGCTCTCATCGGGCGCCGGGAGAAGGGCCCGCCTGATCTCCTCGGCGGCCTCGTCCAGTCCGGACGCTTCCAAGCTCCGTACCACACGGTGCACGAACACGGTGTACTCGTCCATGTCCGGCTTCAGGCCCACCGCCGCCAGTAGCAGGAGCAACCGATCCGCAACCCCTATTTCCTCCTCGCGGTCCAACGTGCCTCCTCCCTGGGCGTATCCGTCCCACAGTGGGCCCCCGACGGTCGCTTCGCTCCGTGCGCCCACGGGCGGGACGAGCAGGTGGCGGAAGAGTTCGGGCACCTCCTCGTCGTTGGCCGCTGCCGCGATCTGGGCGAGCGGGCCGATCATGTCGACCGCCTTCTCGATTTCGTTCTCGTGGCGGGTCAGCCACCACACCACCGCGCTGCCCGCGCTCTTCAACACGTCGTCACCGAGGTAGTCCCGCTTGTTGCGCTCGTGCTGACGCTCGTACTCCCAGACCTGCTCGTCCTTTCGGAGGTCGTTCAACTTCCGCAGGCGCTCGCGATCGGCGGGGGCGAGGGCCAGCGTCACATCTGCCGCCTGGGCTTTCACCCGTCCGCCCAGGTCGGGGAGCGGGACGCTCAGCTCCCCCTGCAGGAGATACTGAGCGAAGCTCACCCGGCCGGGCTCCTCGCGGCGGACGACCTCTATAGCCCGGCTGACGACCGAGGACACGGCGAGGGCCGGGGAGGCGCCGCCGGAACGGTCGACGTGGTCGAGGACCGGCCTCCACCACACAGTGGCCGAGAAGAGGAAGTCGTAGCCGTCCGCCGCGCTCGGCAGCGCCGCGTCGACCACCCGCGTCTCCTGGTACGGCTGCTCAGTCGGCGCCGACGGCGGCTCAGGTTCCCCGGACTCGTACGGATCGGCTGACGCGCGGCTACCGCTGAGGACCGTCATCACGAGCAGCAGGGAGCCCGATGCCGTGACCATGGACATGAAGCCCCACAGCCCCGCCGGCCAGCCCAGGAGGTTTCCGAGCACTGCCGGTGCGAGGCCGCAGAGAACGACGAACAGCAGGTTGGGAAAGCGGTGTCTCATGGTGTCTCTTCCGTGTTCCGTGGTCCGGCGCCCGCACGCCCCGTACCTTCCGTGCGGGCGTACTGCGCGTGGTCGATGTGTTGCCAGAAAATGGCGGCGACGGCCGCGCGGGAGGGGTGGCGCGCGATTCCCGCCCAGTCGCAGGTGATGGCGTAGAGGCGGTGCAGAGAGGCCGCGCGGCCACGCGTCGCACCGACCATCACGCCCAGGGCCGTCTCCCGCGTGCTGTCGTCCGCCACGGCGTTCAGCCAGCTACTCACCAGCGGGTTCCAGAGGTCCGTCGGTGGCAGGGAGAAAACCGTCTCCCAGGCCAGGAAAAGGTCCGGCCACGGCGGCGGGTCCGGTGCCCGGTCGCTCCTCAACAGCTCCGTGAGCAGCCGGAGATGGGGCTCCGCGATGCGCGGCTCCCGACGCGTCCGGTCCCGTAGGCGGTCGATCAGCAGCCGGTAGAGCCGAGGATCGCGGCCGGCGAGGTCGAGAAGTGCCTCCCGGGCCTCGCGCGCCGCCTCCCCCTTCCGTATGGCTAGGTAGTGGAGTCGCACGATCGCCTGATCCGGGTGCGTCGCGCCGAGGCTCTGGAGGCAGGCGGTGGTCAGGACACGGACAAGACCGTCCGACAAGGGGCCGGACCTTACGCACCCGTACATCCGCCTGCGGAACCACCCTCCGAACCTCTCGTGGCTGAGACCGAGTTCGAGAGCCGCCACGGCTCGCGGGTCGTTGGACGCCCCGGTCGCACCGTCCGCCCAGAGGGCCACAAGGTCGAAGAGGTGGTCGGGCCGCCCGACAGCCAGGGACCGCTCGCAGAAGCGGACGACGACGTTCACCCGGTCATCGGTGGTCAGACCGCGGAGCCCGGCAGCATGGCCGATCCAGTCCCTGAGGTCATCGCGCATCCCGGGGAAGTTCGCCCAGAAGTACGTTCGTACCGCGTCGGCGTAGGCCAGCCGCCCGAAGCGGAGCCGTCCGTCCGGGTCCCGCTCGATCCCGAGCGTCGCCAACCGCTCCCCGAAATCCGTCCGCGCGAGCTCGGTCGTCGCCTCTTCCTCGTGCCTCACCGTCCTCATCAGGCCGTGCCACGCCTCGTAGACCGTGTCGGCGCGGGCCTCCTCGAACACCGCCGTCGCGAGAAGCAGGGCCCGCTCGGGCGCGGTGCGGACCGTGGCCACCTGTTGGCCCACCTCACCGGCACGGTCGGTCACCGCATGCATCGCCTGGTCGAGCCATCCCGCGAAGTCGGCGCCGAACCGGCCGCTGTCCCGGGCGGACCTCACCAGCCCCGCGAGCCGTGCCAGTTCCCGCATGGGGGAGCGGTCGCACAGGCGCTGAAGACCGGCGCTGCCCAGGTCCGCGGGGCGAAAGGCCATCCGGTCCATGCGGAGGTACCGGGTGACGACGGCGATGCCCCGGGGGCGCCCCAGCGCCACCGTGTGCGGTTCGAGGTCCGGTGCATGGGCATGCTCCATGCCTGACGGCAGGACGACGACCATGTGGGCCCCCGCCTCCTGGACTTGTGACCGGCGCGCGGCCAGGCGACGCTGGACCTTGGCGTACGCCTCCTCGTCGGCGATCCCGGAGAGGTCCAGGAGGAAACGGTCGCCCTCGCCCGGGGCGAGAGGATCCTCGTCCTTGTCCGTGGTGGGAAGTTCCTCGAACCGGGCCTCCTCCTTGTCGGGGACCCCGTCCTCACCGAGCTCGTGCAGCAGCATGATCGCCGCGGCTCGGCGGCCGCTGCCGGGCGGAGCCTCCACCAACACCACCGATCCGGGCTTTTCCAAGCGGTCGGCGGCGACGCGGTATCCCATCGGCGGAACGAACCGGTCGGCCAGGCGCACCCGGTCCTCACGGACGATCCGGAGGGGCTCGACCCCTTTGCGGATCATCCAGTCCGCGCCGATGCCGTAGAAGACGTACTGGTGCCCCTCGCCGTTGTTCACCGGGCCGCGCGGATCGTTGACGGTGACGCGGTCCTGCTCGGTCATCGTTCGTCGGCCGAGCGCCGGCGCTCGCGCTCGAAGCGCTGATGGACCGTACCGCTGTTGTCGCCCGCCGTGAACTGGAGTCCGGTGTTGTCACCCTGGAAGTGGGGCGCGTTGTACTGAGTCCCCGGACCGGTGTTCACGGGCCCCTGCGGCTCGTTGACGAAGGTGCCCAGGTCTCCATTGAGGTTTCCGATGCCGCCGCGCACGCGCTGCTCCACGTCGCGCGTCCGCATCCTGGTGTGTCCGACATCCTGGGCCGACTTCTTGCGGGACTTCGCCGCCGCCCGCTCCCGCGCCGTATGGGCGTCGTGGTCCTCCGCGCCCAGCTCGGGCAGCAGCCGGGCGAGGGCGTCGCCGAGAGCCGTCAGGTCCGACTCGGCGTTGCGGTGGTCGAACCGCCTGTACTGGCAGTCCGCCAACTCCCGCAGGTCGTCCGGGAGGACGGTGGGGTCGATCCGTGTGGCCTTTCCGACGAGCACGGGGATCACCAGGATTCCGCGGTCCAGCGCGGTCTGGATTTCACGACGGGTCCAGTCCTGCGCGGCTTCGAGGGCGGGGCGACCGTCGGCGCCCCGCACCTCCGCCCAGCGCGGGCCGATCACGGCGAGGAGCGCCCCGCACTCCTCCACAGCCCTGACCAGTTCCAGCGGGAAGCGGTGTCCGAGTTCGATCGAGTTGCTGGCGAAGAAGATCCGCTCGCCGCCGAACCGCCGGGCGAGTTCCCGAGCGATCATGGTCGCTGCGGATTCCTCGTCGCCTGTGCGGTAGTTGACGAAGACGTCGGGCATGAAGGTTCCCTTCGTGAGAGGAAGACGGAAGACGGGGGGATGGGTACGCGGGGGCTCCGAGGCCCCGGTCCGAGCCATGAGGGCCCGAAAGCGTGACGGCATAGCGTGTCCACGGGAGGGCGTACGGATGGAGGTGCGCCGACCTGCGCTTCACTGGTCGCGGGCATCCCGAAGAAGCCGGAGCGGTGCTACGCGCCGGACGGGGGCCAGAGGGTCCTGACCGGGAACGTGGGGTCGGGAGGAATGGAAGATCCGGCGAACCGGGCGGCGCGAGCCGGGGCCGGTCGTGGAGCCGGTGGTGTCAATTGTGCGCGGGGGCGAGTACCCGTGCCAGCGCCGGCTGCAGATCGCGTACGGCCCGGCTGCTCCGGAACCGGGAGAGTTCGCGCGCGAGACGCCGGACGTCGCTGTTCACCGTCGCCGAGGGCACAGCCGGCATCACCCCCAGGAGGTCCCTGGCGATCGTGCACGCGTGCACGACCTCTCCGGAGGCGGCGTGGGCCAGGGACCTGCGGAAGCCGTACCGGGTGCGAGTTCGCAGCGCGTGCGGCGGGAGGAGACGGCACTCCCGGTCGAGGACCTCGGCGGCGGCCTTGGGACGGCCGAGGTCGTGCAGGCACCAGCCGGTCGTCATCGCCGCCGGATTGCTCACGTGGGTGGTGCCGAGCACGGGCTCGGCCACGCTGCGGGCGTCGTCGCTGTCGAGCAGCTCCCGTGCCCTGTCGAGGCTACGGAGGCAGTCGCGTTCGTCGCCGGCGCGAGCGCGTGCCCCTGCGCCTCCCGCTGGGCCGCGAGTCCCCGGATGCGCGGCGGGAGTTCGTCGCTCTGGGCCCGGTGGGCCAGGGCGACGGTGCTCGCGGCGTCACCTCCGTAAAGCGTGACCAGGGCGCGTCGCACGAGCGCGTAGGAACCGAGGTGCGAATCGCCCCCGGCGCGAGCCAGGTCGGCGGCCTCACCGGTCCAGCCCAGCGCCGCGCTGCTGTCCCCGGCCTCCTGGGCCATCCAGCCGGTGAACTCCGCGAACCGTGACGCGAGCAGGAGTGCGGGGGCCCGAGCGGCGGACGTGGCGTCGGCGGCCAACCCGGCAACCGTGCGCGTCTGCGTCTCCAGCAGGGGAAGCAGGACCTTCGGCGCGGTGGACTGGCCCAGTTTTCGCAACTGGTCGAACTGCGTGCGGAAGGAGAGAAGGAGGGGGTCGGGGGCAGAGGGCGCCTGACCACCGAGTTTCAGGCCGAGGTCGATCAAGGCCCCCGTACCGGCCTTGAGGACCGTCCGGCGCCCGACGAGCCAGAGACTCGGGGTGGCGGGCGTTCCGGTGGTGTCCGAGTCGGTCTCGGGGCGGACGGCCAGGCGCTGCAGCTCGCCGTTCGCGCCGAGGAAGGCGTCGCACCGCCGGGCCAGTTCGGGGGACGCGGAACGCTCCCCACGCTCGACCTTGCTGAGGTGCCCCTTGTCGTAGTTGAGTGCCACGGAGAACTGGGTCAGGCTCAGCCCCGCTTCCTGTCGTAAACGACGAAGTTCCGGGCCGAAACGTGAAGTTGTGCGCATCACTGAACTCCCCCTTGAATTGCGACCGCGCGAGCCGTGCACCCTCACGGGCAACCCTCGTTCGATTTTCACTGGGCGACGTGCGGACCGACGGCGAACACCCACCGTGACAGGGCCGTTTCGCTTCGCATCCGAGAGCGAGTTTGGCACGAGGTGCGCCCGAGGGATCGAGGTTCGGCAGGGTTGCCCGTTGCCTCTTCTGCTCTCCGTTGTTCCCCGGCTATTCCTTGTCGCGATCGGAACAGGCCACTATCAGGGCAAAGTGATCAGGGATGGCAGAGAAGGTGGCTCTGTCGATTGCGCCGCACCGGGTGAGGGCGGTGAATGGCGGCTGATTGACGAGTCGGTCGGCTGCGCCCGGTCGACGACCTCCGGCTTTGCGTGATCCGTACCTGCGGTTCTGGCTGCAACTGCTCGGCCCGTCCATGGACGAGATCGAGCGAGGGCGGGGCGATCTGACCATGGCGCGGATCCGGGAGAGCTGGACGAGTTGGCGCGGCCGGGCGATCGAGCCGCTCATCCGCGAGGCGCTTGCCCGGATACTGCCCGACGACCAGCTCGCCGCAGCCCCCGCCGTGGGCGGCTACTGGACCCGTACCAACGACGTCGAGATCGACATCGTCGGGGCGGACCGCGCCCCCATCGCCAAGGAGTTGCTCTTCCTCGGCTCCATCAAGTGGTTGGAGCAGTCGCCCTTCGACCGGCACGACCTGGCAGCGCTCCACCGACATCGGGCCGCCCTCACCGACGAACCCGTTCCAGTCGTGGCGGTCTCGCGCAGCGGCGTCGACTCTCCGGGGCTCGATGCCGCCTACGGACCCGGTGATTTGCTGACCGCTTGGCCGTTGTGAGTGGTCGATTTGCGAGCGGAGTAAGGCAGTTGGTGAGGGCGATCGGGCCGTAGATGGTGCGGAGGAGCCCTCACCTCTGCCGCGGCTATTTCCTTTCGGCCAGGCTGTACGGCCTCCAGGCCACTCCGGTCTTGTCAGGTCCCCAGTATTCGGCGTACGCCGCGTCGTCAAGGACGCCGGATACGCGGAACACGCCGGGGACGGAGCCCGGGTCCTTCACCTGGAGGGAGTGCTTGATCCCCTTGCTGTCGATGTAGTCCACCCTCAGGTGGTACTCGACGTACTCCTTGCCCATCAGCTTCGACTCCACGGCCATGACGAAACCGTCGCCGGTCTTGAGGGTCTGCGACTGCCGGGAGAAGTAGGGCTTTCCGTGCTGAGTGAACTTGGGGTACCGGTTGTCCAGGTCGAGTTCCGCCGGGATGTTGTCCGATCCGATCCCTCCCAGAGGTTCGATCATCGTGGTGCTGATCGCTTCGGTGCGCCGTGTGATCACGGGCACGATGTCCACCACCCTGATGGGCGTGGAGGACACATTGGTGACCGTCAGCTTGTAGGCGGTCTTGTTGACGGAGACCGCGGCGATCTTCCGGAGCAGATGGTTCCAGGACTCCGGAGTTCTTGTGCCTGTGAGTACGGCCCTGTCTGCAGCGCCGGTGACTTTGTGGTCCGAGACCATGTACGTGCCGCCCTCCTCCCGTACGACCGCCACCTCAAGGGGAGTGGACGCTCTCGGATCAGGTCGGGCTGAAGCGGCCGGCTTGTCGTCACCCGAGAGCGCGTCGGTGACGAACCCCTGAAGCGACGACCCCAGGCCGGTGATGAGGCTCACGACGACGGCGGACAAGCCGGTGAGAACAGCAGCCACCAGTGCGGTCCGGGCCGATGGCTTGTTGGATTCGGGTTCTGTCGCAGTGCGATGCCGTTCGGACACGCGCCTAAGGTGTCCACGCTGACCGGTCCGCCGCGCCATGTTGCCCCCTGTGTCCATGACCTGTCGTCAGGGCGGCGTGCTCAGGATCTGACCTGAACCGGTCCGCTTCCTTTGCCTCGCTCATGTCTGCGCGGGGCAGGCACGAGCACCCCCTGCACCGGAGTGTCGACGACGTGTCAGAGTATCGAAAGTCCTTGATCCTAGACCGGGCCGGGCGCGGCGGGCCAGCGGATTGCATGGCGCCGGATCTCCCCTGCGGCGCTCACTGTCCCTTCGCGTCGGCGGCGCCGAAGAACCGTGGCCCGTCCCGCCTCTTCGACCCTCCGACGCTTCGAACTCGACCTGTACGCACGGGACATGTTCACCGGTGAGCCTTCAGTGCGCTCTCGGCGGCTGCCAGCACCGTGCGGGTCTGGTGTTCCACCTGATGGCGCACAGGCACCCGGCGTACCTGCAGCGCCTTCTCGAAGTCCGTGCACCATGCGGTGAAGAGCGCGTCCAGCTCGTGGTGCAGTCCCGGGGCCGCGTCGTCGTCCGCAGCCTTCAGCAGTCGGAGCAGCAGGCCCGCCGCCCTGAGCGGTTGGCGGCGGGCCACGATGTCCAGAGCGGACACCTGGGCCGTCGTCAACTGCCGTGGATCGTCGCCGTGCGACGCTGCGGATGCCTGCCGGGCGAGCGGTTCCCAGGACGTGGCGACCAGGTCGTAGAGGCCGTCGGACATCCACTCCACCACGCGTCTGAACGGGCTGTCCTGGGCCGGCGGCAGGAATCCGCGTGCCCTGTCGAGGACGGCGGTGACCTGCCGTCCGCCGTCCCGTACCAGCTCGGCCAAGTCGCGCAGTGCCCGGTCGGCTCCCGGGTACGGGGACAGGTCCGCGGCCATGTCGGTCGCCCACATGGGCACTTCGACGATCGCCGTGACGCCGCCGTACTCCAGCGGCGCGCACCAGGTGGACAGCCCAATGTTCTCCGACCCGGCCGCCAGGCGGTCGGAGCTGTCCGGCGGGGGCAGGACGTAGACCGCAGGGCTGGGGTTCTCCCAGTACAGGGCGTCGTACGTGCCGTGCTGGAGCGGGATTCCGAGCTCTGCGGCGGACATGTGGAAAGGCGCGGCCAGTTCGGGGAGGTCTCGGGTCAACTGCAGCCAGCTGCCGCCCACATCGGTGCTATGGAGGGAGCACTGGAGAATCGGGCGCAGTTCGTCGATCACATCGAACAGCGTCCGGCTCTCCGGGAGCGGCTGCGAGGCGATCGGTGCCCACTCCGGCTGTTCCGCCGCGACGGGCCGGTAGGCGGTGCGGTAGTAGCTCTTCAGGGTGTGGCCGGCCGCAGCTGTCGTCCCTTCGGTTCCGCCCTCGCTCAGCGCGGCGCCGTCCGGGTCGAGGCACAGGACGATGTCCCAGGTGACGATGGCGGGGTCGGTCGCCGCGGACAGCCGGTCTCCGCGTGCCACCTGCTCCGCCAGCGCGAGGGCGGTCGCGCCGCCGACCGGCTCGTCGGGGTGGGGTCCGGCGACCACCAGGACGTGGTGCGGCCCGTGCCCCACGGACAGCATCAGGATCGGACGTCCGGCGCGCGACATCCCGATCCGGCGCAGCCTGCCGACTCCCGGGAACCGGGAGACCAACTGCCGCGCCGACCCGGTGACCTCCGCGCCCGTGGGGTAGCGGTCCATCACGTCGATTCCGGTCAGGAGCCGCCGTTGCCACCGCTGTCGCTGGTGGTCTCCTTCTTGTCCAGCGGACGGATCTCGATCTTGTTCGCCATGCCGTGTCCTTCCGGTAGCAGGTGCGGCGTGCAGTGAACTGAGGTGCTCTTGCCAGGATTTGCGCAGGGAGTGAATGTTGTCAACGACTGTTGGTGCTAGAGGAGTTGGTGTTGACGACAATGGCGCGAAGATGACGGTGCAAGCGATGCGGCGGCCTCGGATCAAGCCGGAACACCGGGCCTATCGGGCGATGGACGGCCACATAAGGATCGGGAGCGTCGTCTACGGCATCGGTTCCGAGCTCAAGGATCCCGACGGCTGGGTGTGGACGCTGGTCGAGGCCATGGACGGCACGCGGAACACCGCGGAAATCGTCGCCGAGGTGTCCCGCCGCCACCCGGGACCACGGATACCGGCCCCGGACATCGTCCAGGCGATGACGGACCTGACCACGGCCGGGTTCGTGGAGGATGCCGGTGCCGCGCCGCCCGCGGAGCTGTCCGAGCGGGAACGGGAGCGGTACAGCAGGGGCATGACGTTGCTGCGCTGGATGGATCTCCGGCCGAGGGAGAGTGCCTGGGAGCCGCAGGTGCAACTGCACCGTGCGCGGGTCCTGTTGATCGGCGTCGGCGGTACCGGCGGAGCCGCCGCACGGGATCTGGTGGCCTCCGGAGTCGGGCAGCTGCACTGCGTCGACCCGGATGTCGTCGAGCTGTCCAACCTCAATCGGCAGACGCTCTTCCGCGAGTACGACCTCGGTACGCCCAAGGTGGACGCGGCGCTGACGGCGTTACGAGCCCTGAACTCGCAGACGACCGTGACCGGCGAGCGCCGGGAGGTACGGGGGCCGGCGGACCTCGAAGCTCTGCTGACCGGCGTCCCCGACCGCTACGGCCGCGAGCCGGGGTACGACGTGCTGTTGCTGGCCGCCGACCGCCCCGCCGAAATCCGCAGATGGGCCAACCGGGTCTGCCTGGCCTCCGGCACGTCGTGGGCGGAAGCCGGCTACCGCGGCCCACTGGTGAGCGCCGGGGTCTTCACCCCTGGCCGGGGCGCGTGCTGGGAGTGCCTGCGCATTGCCGAGGCCGAACGGCGCGATCTGCGGCTTGCGCCCGGACAGGACGAGGATGTCGCCTCGCCCCGAATGCCGTGGAATCCGGCCAACGCCATGACCGCGGGCCTGTCCGGCAGCCTGCTGGCCCACGCCGCCGTCACGCTGCTGTGCGGGGTCCCGCCGGTCGACCCCGGATACCGGTTCGGCCTCAACCTCATGGTGCCCGGCGACATGATCATGCAGCGATCGGGCCGCCGCCCGGACTGCCCCGGCTGCGGGGTGGAACGGGTTGCGGACCTGGAGTCGGGTGTGGGTCCGGAGTCAGCCGTGAGCCTGGAGCCGGGTGCGAGCCCGGAGCCGGCTGTCAGCCCGGAGCCGACCGTGATCCCGGAACGGGCTGTGAACCAGGAACGGATTGCGAGTCCGGATCCGGGGACCTTCCGTGACTGATGTCGAGGCGGAGGGGTGCCCTCGGATCAGGCCGTCGACTCGCGTCGTGCTGCACGACCTGGCAGTGCGTCGTGACCGGGACGAGTGGATCGTGGGCCGTATGGCCACCCGAACCTTCGTCGCCATGCCGGTGGTTGGAGCAAGGGCGGTGGAACTCCTGGGCGACGGGCTGAGCGTGGCCCGCACGGCGGCGATGCTGCGTGAGGAGACCGGTGAAGAGGTCGAGATCACGGATTTCGTCAGGGATCTGGCCGCCCTGGGGTTCGTGGCACGGATCGGGGACTGCCCGATTCCGGACACCGAACCGCCACGCGCGTCCCTGCCACGACTCCGCCCGCCCCACGCCCGGTTCGCCCTGCACCCGGCGCTTCCCGTATGCGTCGGAGCACTGCTGGTGGCTGCCGTCACTGCCCTGATCTGCCGCCCCGGCTTGCGGCCCGGCTACCGCGACCTGCTGTGGAGTCCGCACGGCAGCCTGGTCCTGTTCACCGGGGCGGCAGCCGGGTGGGCGCTGGTGCTGGCCCACGAGCTGGCGCACCTCGTCACCGCCCGCGCCGCAGGCGTGCCGGGGAGGATGCGGCTGGGCACCCGGCTGCAGTTCCTCGTCATGCAGACCGACATCAGCGGCATCGAGCTCGCGCCCCGCCGCCACCGGCTGACGGCCTACCTGGCCGGTATCGCCCTCAACCTGTGCGTCGCATCGTCCCTGGTCCTGATCCTCGCCCTGGCAGACACCGGTCCAACGGCCCACCGGTTGCTGTCTGCAGCCCTGCTGCTGGCCCTGATGCCGCTGCCCTTCCAGCTCATGGTGTTCACCCGTACGGATCTGTACTTCGTGCTCCAGGATCTCACCGGCTGCCGGAACCTGTACGGCGACGGTCTCGCCTACGCCCGGTACCTGTCCCGGCGGGCGCTGCGATCGCTGCGTCCGGGGAGGACCACCGGGGCGGACGACCCGAGCACGCGATTGCCCCCGCACGAGCGCCGGGCCGTTCGCCTCTACAGCGTCGTCCTCGTGGTCGGCACGGTGGCCTGCCTGACGTTCATGGCCGCCGTCACCCTTCCTGTCGACGTCACCTTGCTGGTCCGCGCGGCACGGGGCCTGGGGCCGGAGCACGGCCTTGCGCGCGAGGCCGACTCGGCGGCAGTACTGATCACCCTGGGCGGAATCAACGTCCTGTGGGTGGTGACCCGGTGGCGCAACCGCCCGTCACGCAGGGCTGCGGGAGTGACCTGAAAGCGGCCCTTCCAGGGCGCTCGCGCTATGCGGGGCGCCGGTTCGGCCCTCGCGGGGATCGTGAGTAGCTTGGCCCGTGCCTCACCGGAAGTTGGGTGGTAAGCGCGTTCCGTCATGAGTGCATCGTCCCGCGCTGCGACGTGCTGGACGCCGGGCTTCCGGCTGGGGTCGGCCGACGGCAAATCCGGAGGAATTACTCAACTAGCTGCATGCATAGGCCTGTTGCATGCGCGGTGCGCGAGTGGAGACCTTCGCCGGTCTATTGACGGCGAGAGAAAACGCTTACTACTTTGTGCGCACTCGTCGGTGTCAGAGCGACGGTGGAACGATCACTCGCGACAGAGGAGAGACCATGAAGCTTCTTCGCCTGGCCACGGCCGCAGGTGCCGCCGTTCTGATCACGTTGGGGGCCGCGGGGCAGAGCTGGGCGTCGACGCCCATCGCCCGGTGGTCGACGGGTGCTCCCGGGCCCGTGACCCGGCTGACGCTTCCGATGGCGTTCGATGCCGCGCCCGACGCGTCGGGGATCTACTTCGCGTACTACACCACCCTGGAGAGCGGGACCCGGCCGTACGCGGGCTTCCAGCCGAAGCCCGCCGGTGCCGATGGGAAGCCCAACCTGCAAGCGGTGTTCAGCTCGTTCAACGCCGACGCCACCACCACGGACAGCAACTGCACGTACGGCGCCGACGGCGGGGCCGGGGTCAGCTGCGCCGTGCGTTTCGCCTACACCAAGGGGACGATGTACGGCCTTCAGCTGGAACGGGCGAGTGACGACGGCACGACCCAGCTGATGACCGGTGACGTGGTGAACACCGCGACGGGCGCGCACGTGGCGCACATCGGCAGCTTTCGGCTCCCCATCGCATCGGGTCGCTTCAAGCCCGCGGACCAGGGCTTCGTCGAGCCGTACCTCACCGCCGGATGCACGCAGCAGGTCACCGTGGTCTACGGCGCTCCTGTCGGGACCGAGGGCGGCACCGACTACACGGGCGGCCTGCCCACGGTGACCGATCCCGCTTCGGGCAGCTGTCTGAGTTCGACCTCGACCGTCACGGGCGGCGGGCAGCAGGTCACGGTGACCGGTGATCAGTACGCGCCGGCAGGTCGGACGGACGGGGTGCGGCGGTAGGGCGCGTCAGGCGGGCGGGGCGCGGCGGTAGGGCGCGACGGGTCGGGGTGAGGTGGCAACTGTCGTGCGACGTGAGCCACTTGCCCGGTAGTTACCGGAAGGCCGCCGAGCGGAACCGGTGGGACAGTAGCTCAGTAGCTCAGTAGCTCAGTAGCCCGGTGGCCTCAGTGGTCCCATGCCCCGGTCGTCCGCCCCCGTCTCACCCCCGCAGCGTCACGTCGTGCGGCCCGTCGAACGCCGCCAGGCACCGTACGGTCCTCGGCGTCCGCAGTCCGTCGTTCTCCAGGAACAGCCGTCGTGCCGCGGCGAACCGGACTTCGTCGCCCGTCACCTCCGACGCCTCGTCGTACAGGGCGTGGAGCGCGTCCGTCATCCCGGCGTCGTCGTCCGCGCCCGCTCCCCAGACGTCCCAGAGCAGGGTTTCGGTCCGGTTGAGCGCGGCGAGGTCCAGCCGTACGTTGCCCGCCACGAACCACAGGCCGATCAGTGCGGCGTCCGGGATCCGGAGCCCGAAGGTCTTCGGGTCCGCCTCGCCCGCCCGGATGGCCCGCCATGCGGCGCCCGCGACCAGGAAGCGGTCGCGCGGCACGTCCATGGGGTCGAACGGCGCCGCGTACCGCGCCGCGATCGTGGGATCGGTCAGTTCCGCGTCCGCGAGCAGCCAGCCGCGCCGGGCGTCCCAGTACTCGGTGACCACATGGTCGTCCTGGAAGCCGTCCGTGCCGAAGTAGTCGGCGAAGCCGGACCGCAGCCGGGCGGGTACGCCCGCGTGGCGCAGGAACGAGCAGTGCAGCAGGGCGATGTCGCGGCAGACCCCGACGAAGCGGTCCGCGGGCGCCCTCGGTTCGGTCAGCGGTGCGTCGTTCCGGTCGGTGATGATCCGCAGGATGTCGTCCGTGTAGCGCGTCTCGGCGTCGTGGTGCAGACGGTCCTCGGGGATGGTGTGGCCGAAGGCCTCACCCTCCAGGCGGTGGATCACCAAGTCCCGTGCTGTGCGGGCGAGTTCGGCCGGGTCGGTGGGCAGGGCCGCATAGCGCGGGGTCAGTGCCCCGGGGTCGGAGAAGACGCTCTGTGTGGTGTAGAACTCTGCGACTTCCGGCGTGAGGCTGGTGGACGGCATGGTGGACGGCATGACGGGGCCCCGGATTCCTGTCGATCTTCCTATCGGTCACACGTTCGATTAGTGGACCGGTGGGCCTACCGTGCCAAATTTCCCCGTCGCGCGTCCAGGTGTTCGCCGGGTTGCGTGTGCCCGCGTGTGCCCGCGAAGAAGGTGGACAGGGCAACTTGCAAGGCTTCCTGTCCATCTCGTACCGTGACCGCCATGGTCGCCAACCCCGCCGAACCCGGATCCGAACAGATCGCCGCAGAGCTGGCGGCCGTTCTCGGGCGGGTGGCACGGCGGCTCAGGCAGGCGTCTCCCGGCCTCGAACTCACGCACTCGCAGCGGTCCGCGCTCGCCCTGTTGGAGAGGGAGGGACCGACGACCACCGCCGCCCTGGCCCGCATCGAGCTGGTCCGGCCGCAGTCCATGCGGCTGACCGTCGGCGCGCTGGAGCAGCGGGGGTTCGTGGCGCGCGCCCCCGATCCGACCGACGGGCGGCAGTCCGTCATGTCGGTCACCGACCTCGGCCGCCGTACGCTCGCGGCTGTACGGGCCGACAAGCAGGGCTGGCTGGCCCGTGCCATCGACGAGGAACTCGACGGGGCGGAGCGGCGCACGCTCGTCGAGGCCGCCGCGCTCCTCGAACGGTTGGCACAACGGTGAGGACGGAGCCGAAGGCGGTGACGGGCCCAGCGGCAGAAGCGGCAACCCGGACCGGCACGGCTGTGTCCGGGACCAGCACCGGTTTCGGCGCCCGGCTCACCGCGCCGCTCCTCCTCGGCTCGCTGCTCAACCCGCTCAACACCACCATGATCTCCACCGGACTGGTGGCGATCGGCCACGACTTCGGCATCGGCGCGTCCAGCACCGTGTGGCTGGTGTCGGTGCTCTACCTCGCCAGCGCGGTCGCCCAGCCGGTGCTCGGCAGGCTCGCCGACTCCGTCGGGCCGCGCCGGGTCTTCCTCGCCGGGCTCGTGGTCGTCCTGGCGTCCGGGCTCGTCGGCGTCCTGGCCCCCGGTTTCGGCTGGCTGATCGCCTCCCGGCTGCTGCTCGGTATCGGCACGTCGGCCGCGTACCCCGCCGCCATGGCCGTACTGCGTGCCGAGTCGCGCAGGCTCGGCCGGCCCACCCCGCGTACCGTCCTCGGCCGGCTGTCCTTCGCCGCGCTCGGCAGCGCCGCCGTCGGGCCCACCCTCGGCGGGCTGCTCGTCGCGACCTGCGGCTGGCGCGGCATCTTCGCCGTCAATGTGCCGCTCGCCCTCATCGCCTTCGTCTGCGCCCTCCGGTGGATCCCCGAGGACAGCGCAGTGGAGGCGGGTACGGACCGCGAACCGGCCGGGCTCGACGTGCTCGGCATCGTGCTCTTCACCGGCGCGCTCACCGCGCTGGTCTTCTTCCTGCTCGATCTGGCCCACCCGGTCTGGTGGCTGCCGGCTCTCGCCCTCGTCCTCTCCGCCGCCCTCACCCGGTGGCAACTGCGCTGCCCGCACCCCTTCATCGACCTGCGGATGCTCGGCCGCAACCACGCACTCGCCCGTACGTACCTGCGGCACGGTCTGAGCTATCTCGTCATCTACTGCGTGATGTACGGCTTCACCCAGTGGCTGGAGGAGGGCCGCGGCCTCTCCTCCCTGCACACCGGCCTGCTGATGCTGCCCATGTCGGTGACCGCGCTGGTGTGTTCGCTGCTCGGCGCCCGTACGAAGGGGATCCGTGCGCCCCTCACCGTGGCGGCCGTCCTCGTCACCGCGGGCAGCGCGCTCCTCGTCGTCGCCTCCGGCGCGACGCCGATCGCCGTACTGCTCCTCACCGGGGCCTGCTTCGGCATCCCGCAGGGGCTCATCGGCACCAGCAACCAGGCCGCCGTGTACGAGCACGCGCCCGCCGACGCCGTCGGGTCCGCCGCCGGACTCCAGCGGACCGCCCAGTACCTGGGAGCCATCACGGCCTCCAGCCTCATCGCCCTCGCCTACGGGCAGCGGGCCAGTGACGGCGGGCTGCATCTGATGGCCGCCGTCTCCGCTGTCCTCGGTCTGGTGCTCGTCGCACTGACCGTCTCAGACCGGGCACTGCATGCCCGTAACCGAAAGAGAGCTTCGTCATGACTGCCACCACCCTCGACGCGAAGACCGCGCTGATCCTCGTCGATCTCCAGAAGGGCATCGTCGGCCTGCCGACCGCGCACCCGATCGACGAGGTCGTCGCCCACGCCGCCGAACTGGCCACCGCGTTCCGTGCGCACGACCTGCCGGTCGTTCTCGTACGGGTCACGGGTGGCGCCCCCGGCCGCAACGAGACGCCGGGCGGCCGGGGCACGCCCCCCGCGGACTGGGCCGAGCTGGTTCCCGAGCTGGGCCGGCAGGACAGCGACATCGTCGTCACCAAGCAGACGTGGGGCGCCTTCCACGGCACCGACCTCGACATGCAGCTGCGCCGCCGCGGCGTCACCCAGGTCGTCCTGGGCGGGGTGGCCACGGCCATCGGCGTCGAGTCGACGGCCCGGTCGGCGTACGAGCACGGGTACCACGTGACCATCGCCACCGACGCCATCACCGACATGGACGCGGAGATGCACCGCAACTCCGTGGAGCGGGTCTTCCCGCGTCTCGGCGAGTCGGACACCGCCGCCGCGATCATCGAGCTGCTCGGCTGAGCCCTGGCGCAGTGATTGGCGTGGGCCGGTCCTGACGTCACATCTGCGGGGGCGGGGCCATCCCCGTCTTGGCCCCGGCCCCGCACAGCGGCACCACCACGGACCGCCCTCCGGTGACTCCGCCCGCCGCGACGGCGGCCCAGCAGGCCACCCCCGTCGACTCGACGTACAGCCCCCGGGCCGCCAGGTCGCGCTGGGCGGACCTGATCTGGTCCTCGGTGACCGTCAGGAACGTGCCGCCGGACTTCCGTACGGCGGCCAGGATCTGCCGGGCGCGCGGGGGGCGGGGGATGGCGATCCCCTCGGCCAGGGTGGTGGCCGCCGGACGGTCCGCGCCCGCCGGGCCGTCCGCGCCCGCCAGATGATCCGCGCCCGTTGGGTGATCCGCGCCCGCCAAATGATCCGCGTCCACCAAGTCGTCGGCGCCTGCCCGGAATGCCGTGGCCAGCGGGGAGACCGCCTCGGCCTGGACCGCGTACAGCGCCGGGCGCTCGGTGATCAGCCCGTGCGCGGACAACTCGTCGACGGCCAGCGCGGCGCCGAGCAGCAGGGTGCCGTTGCCGACGGGAACCACGATCACGTCGGGGAGCCGGCCGCCCCACTCCTCCCAGAGTTCGTACACATAGGTCTTCGTGCCGTGCAGGAAGTACGGGTTGAAGACGTGCGACGCGTAGAACGTGCCGGGGACGTCGGCGGCTGCGCGGGCCGCCGAGGCTGTCGCGTCGCGGTCGCCCGGGACCCGTCGCAACTCCGCTCCGTGCGCCCGGATCTGCTCGGCCTTCTTCGCCGACGTGCCCTCGGGCACGTACACCGTGCACGGCAGCCCGGCGCGTGCGCAGTACGCCGCGACCGCCGTCCCCGCGTTGCCGCTGCTGTCGGCGACGACCCGTCCGGGGGCGAGCCTCCGGGCCAGTTCCGCGAGCATCACCGCGCCCCGGTCCTTGAAGGAGAGGGTGGGCATCAGGAAGTCGAGCTTCGCGGAGACGGTGCCGGTGAGGGGCACGAGCGGGGTGCGCCCCTCGCCGAGAGTGACCGCCGCGGGGCCGGCCAGCGGCAGCGCCTCCGCGTACCGCCACAGCGAATTGACCCGTGCGGCCAGGGAGTTGAGAGGGACGGCGCCGGGTGTGAAATCCAGGTCCCAGGGGCCGCGGCACCGCGGGCAGCACCACGGCGCCGTGTCGACGGGGGAGGTCGTGGAGTCCACCGGGCAGCGGTACGTGATCGTCACGGGTCGAGCGTAGCCGCGGGCCGACCCGGTGGCCGGAAGAGGTGGTGGGACGGGCGTCCGGCACCTGCGCCCCCAATTGCCGGTCGGTCTAAACACCCGTCATCACTTCGAGTGAAACCCTGGCCTTTGGTTGCGGTCAACAACCCACGGTTGTCACGCTGTTGCGGTCTGTCAACCTTCATGGGGAGTGGCCAGTGACTTTCGGTGAGCAGCCGGCCTATCTACGCGTCGCGAGTGACCTTCGGCAGAAGATCACCGACGGTTCACTGCCACCGCACACCAGACTGCCGTCGCAGGCTCGCATCCGTGAGGAGTACGGCGTCTCCGACACCGTCGCTCTCGAAGCGCGCAAGGTGCTGATGGCCGAGGGGCTGGTCGAGGGCCGCTCCGGATCGGGTACGTACGTCCGCGAGCGTCTCGTCCCGCGCCGTATCGCCCGCTCCGGCTACCGGCCGGCCGAGGGTGCGACGCCGTTCCGTCAGGAGCAGGCGGACGAGAGTGCGCACGGCACATGGGAGTCCAGCAGCGAACAGGACGTCGCGGACACCGACATCGCGCTGCGGCTCAACGTCCCGCCGGGCGAGCGGGTGATGCGTACGAGATACGTCTACCGCGACGCAGGCGAAACGATGATGCTGTCCACCTCCTGGGAGCCTCTGGGTATCACCGGGCGTACGCCGGTGATGCTCCCCGAGGAGGGGCCGCTCGGCGGCTGCGGTGTCGTCGAGCGGATGGCGGCGATCGATGTCGTCGTGGACAACGTGGCGGAGGAAGTGGGCGCGCGGCCCGGACTGGCGGAGGAACTGCTCGCGCTCGGCGGGGTGCCCGGCCATGTGGTGCTGGTCGTCTCCCGGACGTACTACGCGTCGGGGCGGCCGGTGGAGACCGCGGACATCGTCGTCCCCGCCGACCGCTACCGGGTCGCGTACCACCTGCCGGTGAAGTGAGCCGGTCCGGATGACCTGTCACCTGCCGCCTTGTCGTGGTGGGGAGTTGGCGTAGCCGCATCGGGGTGATCCCGTGCCGGGCCCACGGGTTGGTCTCGGCGCGCTGTCAACTCCCGCCGATGCGGCGGAAGTCCGGCCGTGTCATGGTGGTCGTGGCTGCCGTCGATCGCTCGGTGAAAATTGCAGAGTGGCTTGATGCGTACCTCTTTGTGTAAATGCGTATCCGCTGCGTGAGGGTCAGGCGTAGGCTCCGGCATATGCGGATTGCGGTTTCCTGGGGATCAACGACCACCTGCACACCGGCGTACGACGGGGGCACACGATGACGGACGGCGGTGTCGCGCTCCCTTGGCAGGTGATACGGCGCGACGACAACGGCAACCGCTATCGCGTCGGTAGTTACGCGACGAGGGACGAGGCGCAGCGGACCGCTGACACCCTCGATTCCCACGGGCACACACAGCTCTACTGGATCGAGCGCGTCGGGCAGAGCGTTCCGTAGCCGTTCGGCACCCCGTTCGCCGTTGACCGGCCGCTGTGGCAGCCGTCGTGTGGCAGCAGTCTTGCGGCGGCCGGTGGTCGGTAGGCTCCGGGTATGGCTGATCGGGTAGTTGTGGGTGGAGCGTTGTACGACCAGGGGCGGCTGCTGGCCGCGCGCCGCAGCGCCCCGCCCGAGCTGGCGGGACGCTGGGAACTGCCCGGCGGGAAGCTGGAGCCGGGGGAGAGCGCCGAAGAGGCGCTGGTGCGCGAGCTGCGCGAAGAGCTGGGCGTGGAGGCGGAACCCCTGGAGCGGATTCCGGGCGAGTGGCCGCTCAAGCCCGGACTCGTTCTTCAGGTATGGACCGCCCGGCTGGTCTCCGGCGAGGCGAAACCCCTGGAGGACCACGACGAGCTGCGCTGGCTCGGCCCGCACGAGATCGACACCGTGGACTGGCTCGACCAGGACCGGCCCGCCGTGGCCGAGGCCGCCCGCCGGCTGGCTGCCGGGGTGCGGACCTGACCCACCACCGGCGGTGTGCGGGGACGCGGGCGTCGGGGTGCGGGTGCGGAAGTGCGCGAAACCCCCGAATTGTGTGCGCTTGTCCCCGTGTGCGTCAGGTGCGGGCATAAGGCCGATAGCGCATGGTAAATAGCGGGTATGTGCAGAATGACCCCATGAATCGGGATGCATGGGGTGCATGCCCGTGGTCGGCCTTGGGAAGTGAGCGGTTTGATCGGCACCGAAGGCGGATGCGCCCAGTGGACCTTCCCCGCCGAGCCCGGCGCCGTACGTGTCGCGCGCCGGGCCGTGCGGGACACCCTGCGCACGTGGGAGCTGCACGAGCCGTTCGGTGATATCGCCGTACTGCTCGTGAGCGAACTGGTGACCAACTCGCTGCGCCATGCCACCGGGCCCATCGGAGTCCGGGTCGCCCGGCTGGATCAAGCCGGTCTTCGCGTGGAGGTTTCGGATCCGCTTCCGGATCCGCCCCGGGAGCGGTCCGCGGGACCCGATGACGAGGGGGGCCGGGGCATTCAGCTGGTGGCCTGCTCCGCACAGCGTTGGGGGACGCAGCACGGCAGATCGGGCAAGACCGTGTGGTTCGAGCTGGCTCAGCCTGGTTAGAAGTGGGGTGGGACGACGAGCGCGGTAGTCGTGTCCGAAAATGACTGAGACCGTGCTGTGATCGTGAACGCCGTGCCGGTGAGGGCCGTAGTGCTGAATACTGCGGATGCCACCTAGGCCGGTCCGGTGCGTGGTGAGCTGGAGGGGACGGTCGCGTGAGCGATATATCTGGTGCGACGGGCGATGTCGTATGGCAGAGCAGTCCGCCCGGCTCGATCTATGACTACATCAGGGTGGCCTCGTTCTCGATCGGGGCCGACGGGCTGGTGGAGCAGTGGAGCAAGCGGGCCGAGGAACTGTTCGGGGTGTCCGCGCGTGATGCTGTGGGTGCGGACCCGATTGAAGTGTTCATGCCCGCGGAGCTGCGTGGCAGAGGTCGTAGCCGGGTCGCGGAGATACTCGACGGCAAGGAGTGGACGGGCCTCGTCCCCTTCCGGTTGCCCGACCGGCCGGAGATCCACGGGCTCGCCGAGCTCTATGTGATGCCCAGCGAGACGGCGAACGGCGAACGGGCCGCGGTCTGCATCGTCGTCGACGTCAGGGTGCTGCGCCACATCGAAACGGACCTCGCGGCCTCGCAGGCCATATTCGGCCAATCTCCCTTCGGTTTCCTGCTGTTCGGTACGGACCTCACGGTGCGGCGCGTCAACCGGCGGTTCGCCGCTCTCTTCGGCGACGACGTGGCGGAGCACCGGGGCCGTACGGTCCACGACTACCTGGCCCGGCCCGAGGCCGACCGGATGACCGCCGCGCTCCAGCGGGTCCTGGAGACCGGTGACCCCGTCACCGACCTCCAGCTGATCGGTTCCCCGCCGGGCAGCCCCGAGCGCAGGCACTGGTCGGTCAACCTCTACCGGGTGCACAGCGGAGCGGGCGTCCCCATCGGGGTCGCCGGTCTGGGCACCGATGTGACCCGCCGCCATGTCGCGGCCCGTGAGGCGGCCAACGCCCGGCGCAACCTCGCCCTGCTCAACGAGGCGGGCGCCCGCATAGGGAACTCCCTCGATCTGGAGACCACCGCCCGCGAACTCCTCGACGTCTCCGTCCCCGGCTTCTGCGACCTGGCCTCCGTCGACCTGTACCAAGGGCTGCTGGCCGGGGACGAGGCCCCGAAGGGCAGCGCCGACGGCAGTGCGGAACTGCGCCGCGTCGCCTATGCCAGCGCCGTTTCGGACGTTCTGCTGAAGGGGTCGGAGGACGGCCCGAGGCTCGGCGCCGTACACCGCTACGCCTTCCACTCGCCCTGCGCGCGGGCCCTGCGCACCGGCCGGGCGCGCTCCGTGCCGGGCGCCGAGGGCAGCCATGTCCAGTCCACCCTCGCCGTGCCGATGGTCGCCCACGACACGGTGGTGGGGCTCGTGCAGTTCTCCCGTACGAAGGGCAGCGAACCCTTCGGGGAGCGCGACCGGTCCCTCGCCGTGGAACTCGCCTCGCGCGCCGCCGTCTGTATCGACAACGCCCGGCTCTACCGGCGTGAACACGAACGGGCGCTGATACTGCAGCGCTCCCTGCTGCCGCCCGGCGACCCCGAGGCGGCCGGGCTCGACATCGCCTGCCGCTATCTTCCGGGCAACACGGCGAGCGAGGTGGGCGGCGACTGGTTCGACGTCATCGAGCTGCCCGGTCACCGCACGGCCCTGGTCGTCGGCGACGTCATGGGACACGGGCTGCGGGCCGCGGTCGCCATGGGTGAACTCCGCACCGCGGTGAGGACCTTGGCGCTGCTCGACCTGGAGCCCGCCGAAGTCCTCGAAGCGCTCGACGAGATCGCCCGGGGCCTCGGCACGCCGAGCGGCACCCAGCAGGCCTCGCGCGCCGCCCACAAGTCCCGCGAGGCCGACCTCTCCGAGGTCTACCTCGCGACTGCCGTGTACGCGGTGTACGACCCGATCACCCGCCGCTGCACCTTCGCCAACGCCGGGCACCTGCCGCCCGTCCTGGTCGAACCCGGCGAGGACGCGCTGCTGCTCGACGTACCGCCGGGCATGCCGCTGGGGGTCGGAGGTGAACCCTTCGAGGAGATCGAGGTCGAGATACCGGAGGGCGCGCTCCTGGCCCTCTACACCGACGGCCTCGTGGAGTCCCGCGAACACCCGCTGGACGAAGGACTGCGTGCCTTCCGCAGCGCCCTCACCCACTCCGAGCGCCCGCTGGAAGACATCTGTGACCACGTCCTCAGCACGCTGGACACCCAGCACGGCGAGGACGACATCGCCCTGCTGATGGCCCGTATGCAGGGACTGCCCACCGAGGCGGTCGGCGACTGGCAGCTGCCGCGCGAGCCGCGTTCGGTGGGCCGGGCCCGTGAACTGGCGCGGGAGCAACTGGTGTCCTGGGGCCTGGAGGACCTGGTCGACACGACCGAACTGCTGGTCAGCGAACTCGTCACCAACGCCCTGCGGTACGGCGAGGGCGAGATCCGGCTCCGGCTGCTGCTCGACCGCACGCTGGTCTGCGAGGTCTGGGACGCGGGCCTGGTCCAGCCCCGGCGGCGGCGGGCGCGCGACACGGACGAGGGCGGCCGGGGCCTGCAACTGGTCGGGATGCTCAGCGCGGCCTGGGGATCACGGCGCACACCGCGGGGCAAGACGGTCTGGTTCGAACTGGCGCTGCCGGACGGGTCGCCGGAGGCCGAGCTGAGTGTGGAGCAGCTGCTGAGCATGTACTGAGGCAGGCCGCTCGGCGGGGCGGGACCACGGACGCGTCAGAACCGGCCGCCGCCCCTCCGGCCACGCGTACCGCCGCCCCCGAAGCTGCCGGGACCGCTCCCGAAGCCCCTGCCCGCGCCGAGCCGTCCGCCGAGAACGATTCCGCCGAGCAGGGCGCCGCCCGTCCCGTCGCCACGGCCGCCGCCGTACCGGATGCCGTACTCCCGTACGTCCTGCTCGGCGAGGTGCTGGGCGTCCCCGGCCAGCGAGTCGGCCTGCTGGACCTCGGCCAGTGCGGCCCGCGCGTCCTGCGGGGCGAGCGCGTGGGACTCCGCCAGGTGACGTTCGGCCTCCGCGAGCCGGGTACGGGCCCGGCTGCCGACCGCCCCGCGGTTCGTCGTGATGCGGTCGGCGGCGGCGGCGACCGTGGAGCGCGCCGCCAGCGTGGCGGGCGCGAGCAGGTCTGCGGCCCGCCGGGTGCCCGCCTCACGGTCACCGAGCCCCGCCAGCGCCTCGTCGAGTCCGGCACCGGCCTCGGCGATCCTGCGCAGCGCGTCGATCGGGTCGTAGCGGCCCGCCTGCTCGCGCCGTACGTCGGCGACGGCCGACTCCGCCCGTGCGATGCACCCTCGCAGGTCCGCCGTGGACGTCCCGGCGGCCGTGTCACCGAGCAGCCCGTGCGCCTCGGACAGATCGGTCCCGGTGTCCGCCAGCGCACCTGCCAGTGCGGCCTCCGCGCCGGAGGTCTCCCGGGCGGTGCGGTCGACCGCGCCGACGAGGACGGTCGCCTGCCCCACCGCGCCCTCGGCGGCCCGCACGTACACGGCGGCCTTGGCGTTGTCGCCGGTGTCCGTGGCCTGCCGGGCCGTGTCGAGGGCGGAGGTCGCGAAGAGCAGCCGGTCCTTGGCCTGCTCGACGTTCCCCGCGACGGCGGCCGTCGCGGAGTCCGCGTACCGCTGCCGGAGCCCGGCGAGCGTGGCCCCGGCGGCGCCGGTCCGCCCGGCGGTCTCCCGGAAGGCGGTCTCCGCGGCTGCCAGGGCCTGCGGGGCGTTCCGCTCCAGGGCCCGCAGCCGGTCGAAGTCCTCCGCCTCCTCGTCGAGGCGCCGGTTGGCCTCCGCGCACCGTTCGACGATCTCCTCCAGCAGTCGGCGCCGTTCCGTGTCACCCTCGGCCGGACCGCCCTGCGGCGGACGCGGCGGGGCGTCGTCGAGCTGCTGGCGGAGCCGGAAGGCGGTGGCGAGCTCGCTCTGCGCGTACGACAGCGCCGCCGTGAAGGGCCGCGCCGCCTCCTCGCCGAACCCGGCCGCAGCGACGCCGAGTTCCTCCGTACTGGTACGGACCGCGTCGTCGGTCCCGACCAGCAGCTGCCCGGCCTCGGCGTCGAGCTGGGAGAGCGGGACCGCCGCCGGGCCGCCGCCCCAGCCCTGCTGCTGTGCGCCGCTGCCGGGAGTGGTCCTGGTCTCGGCGCGCTGCCGTCTGCGGGTGTACGCGTAGATCGCCAGCCCGCCGATCACGATCACCACGATGAGCGGCACGAGAAGGGCCCCGGTCCCCATGTCGGTGGTGCCGCTGCCCAGGTCGGCCCTGCCGGGGGTGACGGCCCCGGCGGGCACCGGCGGCCCGGCGGGCGACAGCGCCGGCGGATCCGCCGCGACGGCCGTCGGGACAGCCGCGGCCAGCAGACATACCGCGGTGAGCGCGGCGGCCAGGGCGGCGCGGTGCGGCCGTGCGGATATCTCGGGCGGCGTCACATTTGGGAGCGTATGACCGTCCTGGGTGTCCCGCTACCGCGGCTACGCTGTGGGCTCGATTCGCACAGCTCGTGGGGGGCATCGGTGCAGGAACGACCCTTCGGCGTACGCATACGCCGCATCCGGTTCCGCAGATGGCTGAGGTGGGCGGCGCCGGCACTCGCCGTCCTGGTGGTGGTTCCCGTGCTCACCGCGGGGGTCACACTCCGCCTCAACGACGCGGGGGACTACCGGGACGGCACCCGCACCCGCGGCCGTGACGCGATCTGGCTGGGCCACGCCTGGGTCGACGGGCGCAAGAAGGACGCCGACGTGGACGCGCTCGCGAAGCGGCTGGAGGGGACGGGCCTGCGGGACCTCTACGTCCACGCGGGGCCGCTGGAACACGACGGCACCCTGCCCGCCGACCGCTACGCACGGGCGACGTGGCTGATCGACGCCGTGCACCGCAAGCTCCCCGGTGTACGCGTCCAGGCCTGGCTCGGCGACAAGCTGTCCACCGAGAGCCCCGACGGTCTCGACCTCGCCGACGCCGCGACCCGCGGCGCGATCGTCGTCTCCACCCGGGGGATCGTCGACGCCGGGTTCGAG
Source organism: Streptomyces sp. NBC_01267 (assembly GCF_036241575.1). Classification (NCBI taxonomy): domain Bacteria; kingdom Bacillati; phylum Actinomycetota; class Actinomycetes; order Kitasatosporales; family Streptomycetaceae; genus Streptomyces; species Streptomyces sp. NBC_01267. The sequence continues at coordinate 5,171,875 of NZ_CP108455.1, forward strand.
GGGGCGCACTTCGACCTGGAGCCGCTGCACTCCGGTGACCGCCACTACCTGTCACTCCTGGACGACCTGCGGAGCCTCACCAGGGACCGGGGCGTCCTGCTGTCCGTGGCGGCCCATCAGATCGACCCGCTGCCCGCGACCCACACCGTCGCCGGGGCCCTCACGGGGCATCCCAAATGGTGGTCGCAGAAGTTCTTCGGACAGGTCGCCCGCACGGTCGACCAGATCGCCGTGATGTCGTACGACACCTCGCTGCCGCTGCAGAGCCTGTACGGCGGCTATGTCGCCGAGCAGACCACGCTGGCCCTCGAAGTCACCCCCGACAGCACGGACCTGCTGATGGGGCTGCCCTTCTACCACGAGACCAAGCCCGGTCACCTCGCCTCGGCCGAGACGGTCGCGGCGGCGGTGCGCGGGGTCCGGCTCGGGCTGGGCCGCGAGGACCGTCAGCGCGAACGGTTCGGGGTCGCGCTGTACGTCGACTTCGCGGCCACCGGGACCGACTGGACGGCGTACCGCAAGGGCTGGTGCTGAACCCGCGCCGGTACGGGACGTGAACCGGCGCTCGCACGACACATGAGCCCGCGCCCGTACGAGACGTGAACCCGTGCCCGTACGACACGTAGAAGGGAGCCGACGGCGTCAGGACCGTCGGCTCCCCGGTCGAACTGACCGGCACATGGGGGTGCGGGGGCTGGTCCCATGTGCCGGCCGGTCTCAGTGGCGCGTCAGGAAGCGACGCGCGGCAGCTCCCGGGTGGCGCCGAGACCGCCGAGCCAGACCGCGGACGGCTTGGCGGTACGGGCGAAGGTCTCCGGGTCCACCGAGATCAGCCCGAACGTGGGGCGGTAGGAGCCCCACTCGTAGTTGTCCAGGGCGCTCCACGCCAGGTACCCGGCGATGTTGAGGCCGTCCTCGATGGCGTCGGCCACCGCGCTGAGCGCTCCGGTGTAGTAGTCGACACGACGGGCGTCGTCCGCGGTCGCTATGCCGTTCTCGGTGACCACCAGCGGGACGTCGCCGACGACATCGGCGGTGTGCCGCAGCGCGTGGCCGACGGCCTCCGGGTAGTACTCCCACTGCGTCAGGGTGCGCTCGGCGTCCTCGGGCGCGGGGATCGGACCGTCCTGGCCGATCTTGGTCCGGGTGTAGGACTGGACACCGATCCAGTCGTCGCCGCGTGCCGCCTCGATGAAGACGTCCTCGCGCGGGTGACGGTAGGCGGCGGTGACGTCCTCGGCGCCGGGCAGCGCCTGGTAGACCTGGTTGGCGATCGTCCAGCCGGCCTGGATCTCCGGGTTGATGGCCTTGACGGCCTTCATGGCCGCGTGGTGCGCGGCGATGATCGCGTCCGTCGTGTCGGCGTCGGGCGTCGGCAGACCGGCGGGCGGGAAGCCGTCGTTGCCGGACTTGGCGAGACCGGCCATCACGGCGATCATGTTCGGCTCGTTGATGGTGCAGACGTACGGCACGCCCTCGCCGATGACCGGCGCGCAGGCCGCCACGTACCGGGCGAACAGCTCGACGGCGCCCTCGGCGGTCCAGCTGCCCCGCTCCTCGAACCAGCGCGGCACGGTGAAGTGGTGCAGGGTGACCATCGGGCGCAGACCGCGCGCGATCGCACCCTCGACCATGCGCCGGTAGTGCGCCAGCTCGGCGCGCGAGAAGTGGCCCTCGGCGGGCTCGATGCGGGCCCACTCGATGCTGAACCGGTAGTCGGTGAAGCCCAGTTCGGCCAGCAGGTCCATGTCCTCGGACCAGCGGTGGTAGCTGTCGCACGCGTCCAGGCTCGGCTGCTCGACGTGCTCGGTACCGCTGTGCTCCTTGTACCACCAGTCGCTGTTGGTGTTGTTGCCCTCGATCTGGTGGGCGGCGGTGGAGGCCCCCCACAGGAAGCCGTCGGGGAACGGGGTCGGGGTGTGCGTCATCGATCTGTCTCTCTTTACGTACGTGAGGGGGGCAGGGAGGAGCGTCCTGCGCGGGGGGAAGTGGCGGCCCGGGGGCAGACCCGGGGGCGGCCTACTTCAGACCGGCGGTCGCGACGCCCTGGGTGAAGTGCCGCTGGAGCACGGCGAACAGCAGCAGGACGGGGAGCACCACGAGGAGGGACCCGGCCATCAGCATGCCGTTGGAGCCCGCCGACTGGTTCGGGTCGGTGGCGAAGGTCGCCAGCGCCACCGGCAGCGTGTACTTGTCCGGGTCGTTGGTCGCGATCAGCGGCCAGACGAAGTTGTTCCAGGACCCCAGGAAGGTGATGATCGACAGGGTCGCGAGGGCGGGCTTGACCAGCGGCATCACGATCCGCCAGAAGATGTACCACTCGCGGGCGCCGTCCATCCGGGCCGCTTCGAGCAGCTCGTCCGGGATCGACTGCATGAACTGCCGCATCAGGAAGACACCGAAGGCTCCGGCCGCGAACGGCAGTACCAGGCCCGCGTAGGTGTCGATCAGGTGCAGCTTGCTCATCAGCACGAAGAGCGGCAGCAGCATCAGGTTGCCGGGGACCATCAGGGCGCCCAGCACCAGCGCGAAGACCTTGTCACGGCCGGTGAACTTCAGCTTGGCCAGCGCGTAGCCGAGCATCGAGCAGAACACCAGGTTGCAGACGGTGACCAGCACCGCCACGATCACCGAGTTCATGAAGTACAGCGGCAGGTTCAGCTTGTCGAGCAGTTCGCTGAAGTGCGACAGGGTCCACTCGGTGGGGATCCAGACGGGCGGGCTCGCGCCCAGCTCGGCGTTGGTCTTGAAGGCGGAGAGCGCCATCCAGAGGAAGGGCGCCGACATGACCAGCAGACCGGCCGAGAGCAGGACGTAGACGAGCGGCTTCTTGAACCCGAGCTTCTTGCGGTCCGGGTTCTTGCGGTCCTTCCCGCCGGGGTTCTTCCAGCCGGTCGGCTCCGGTCCGGTCGCGTTCGGCCGGGGGGTCTTCTTCAGGCGTGCGCCGCCTGTGGCACGGATGTCGCTCACTTGGTGTTGTCCTTCAGCAGTCGGAGCTGGAGCACCGTGATGCCCATGATCACAACGAAGAGGACATACGCCATCGCGCTCGCATAACCCATGTGGAAGAAGTTGAAGCCTTCGCGGTACATGTCCAGCGACACCGTCAGAGTGGAGTCCGAGGGCCCGCCCTGGGTCATCACGAACGGCTCCTCGAACACATTGAGGTAGCCGATGGTGGTGATGATGGTCGCGTACAGCATCGTCGGCCGCAGCAGCGGCACGGTGATCCGGCGGAACTCCTGCCAGGCCCCGGCGCCGTCCAGCTTGGCCGCTTCCCGTACATCGGTGGGGATCGCCTGGAGTCCGGCGATGAAGAGCACCATGACCGTGCCCATGTTGCGCCACACGGCCATCGCGATCATCGACGGCATGGCGAGCTTCGTGGAACCCAGGAAGTCCGGTGCGGTCAGGCCCACTTCGGAGAAGAGGCCCGCGATCAGACCGTCCGACGGGTCCAGCACGAAGCGCCACACGACGGCGACGGCGACGATGGTGGTCACCACCGGGGCGTAGAACCCGATCCGGAAGAACGTACGCGCCCGGTCGATGCCGTTGTTCAGCAGTACGGCGACGACGAGGCCCAGGAGGATCGTCAGCGGAACCCCGACCACCACGAAGTACGCGGTGTTGAACAGCGACTTGATGAACTTGTCGTCGCTGAACAGGTGCGTGTAGTTGTCGAAGCCGATGAACTTGGCGCTGAGCGGGTCGGTGACGTTGCGCAGCCCGAAGTCGGTGAAGCTCATGACGAGCGTCGCGACGATCGGGAACGCCATGAACACGGTGAACAGCACGAGGAACGGGGTGGAGAAGAGCCATCCCGCCGCGTTCTGCACACCCATGGACCGGCGTCTGCCGTCCGGCCGGCGCTTCGAGGGCCCGGCGGCCGGGGACTTCGCAGTCCCCGGTGCCGCCTGCTTGTCGGCCGTCTCCGCGGCCGATCCGGTCGTGGTGCTCATGGTGCCTACTTCACGAGGCTTTCGATCTCGGACTGGGCCTTCTTGGCGGCGGCCTCGGCCGACGACTTGCCCTGGGTGACGGACTCGATGGCCGTGTCGACCTTCGAGGTGATCTCGGTCCACTTGGGCTGGACGGGAGAGGTCTTCGCCGTCTTCATCTGCTCGCCGTAGACCTTCAGGCTCGGGTCGGTGGCGAGCTCACCGGTCTTCCACGCCGAGGTGTTGGCGGGCAGGTCCTTGGACCGCTCGAACCAGTCGGCCTGGCCCTTGGTGTTGGTCAGGTACGAGATGAACGCCTTGGCCGCGTCCTTGTGGTCGCTGTCCTTGGAGATCACCAGGCTGGAGCCGCCCGCCATGGAGACCGAGGCCTTGTCGGCGGGGATCTTCGCGACGGCCCACTTGCCCTTGAGCTGCGGCTGGCCCTCGTTGATCATGCTGGTCTGCCAGGGACCACCGAAGAACATCGGGACCGTGCTGTTGCCGAAGTCCTTGATGACGTCGTAGCCGGGCTGGACGCTCTTCTTGATCAGGCCCTTGCTGAAGTACGAGCCGTACTCCTTGAACGCGCGGATCGCGGCGGGGCTGTCGATGACGACCTTGCCGTTGTCGTCCACGATCTCGCCACCGGCCGAGTACAGGAACGGGTAGAAGCTCTGCACCGTGTCCAGGCCGCTGGGCTGGATGTAGGCGCCCCACTTCGTGCCCTGCTTCTGGTAGGCGGAGGCGAGCTGCTCCATCTCCTTCCAGTTGCTGGGGGCCTTGTCGATACCGGCCTTCTTGGCCAGGTCGGTGCGGTAGTAGAGGACCCGGGTGTCGACGTACCACGGCACGCCGTACGCCTTGTCGTCGATGACACCCTGCTTCCAGGAGGCGGGGAAGAAGTCACCCTCCTTGAACGTCTTGGTGTCGACCGGCTCCAGCACGCCGAGGTCGGCGAACTCTCCCATGTAGCTGCCGCCCATCTGCGCGATGTCCGGCATCGTGCCCGCGGCGGCTGCCGAGACCAGCTTCTGGTGGGCGACGTCCCAGCCGACCGGAGTCACCTTGACGGTGATGTTCGGGTTGGCCTTCTGGTATTCCTTCGCGACGTCCGCGAGCTTCTCGCCCTCGGCGCCCATGGCCCAGACGGTGAGCGTCTGCTTCTTGTCGGCGGCGACGCTCCCGCCACCGGAACTGCCGCACGCGGCGAGAGTGAAGGCCGACGCGATCGCGATGGCAGCCGATGCGGTTCTGGTGGCGCGGTTCATGGACGGCTCCTCCTTGAGCTTCCCCGATGTATGCGCTGTCTGTAAGCGCATACATCACTCTGTGGCACGTTCCCGGAAAGTTGCAAGGGGGGTCTTGGTCACACTCCCGTAACGGGAGTGACATCCAGGGTGTGTGGCTTTAAGTAAGTTATGCCGGAACTTTACGTATTGGAAGCGAAAGTGACCGATTTCGCTTCCGGCCGAGTGCGGGGGCGGGCGGAGCTTCCAGGGCACGGTGCGCGCACCCGATCCCGCTCGACCCCGCTCCTCCTTCCGTCCCCCCATTGCCGGTCGGTCTAAGGTCGCGCGCATGGGCGCTCTCTTCACACACGACTTCCCCTTCGACCCCTCGTACGGCCGCACCCTCGACGACCTGCTGCGGATCCCGGCCCCGGCCGCCCCCGACGGCTTCGACGCGTTCTGGCGGGCCAGGTACGAAGCCGCCAGGGAGGTCAGGACGGCGCCGGAGGTGGGCCCGCTGGAGGAAGAGCGGGACGGGGCCCGGGTCTTCGCTGTGACGTACACCTCGGTCGGCGGGGTGCGGATCGGCGGGCGGCTGGTGCTGCCCGCCGAGGGGCCGGTGGAACACGGCTTCGTCCTCGGCCACGGCTACGGGGGGCGCGACGCCGCCGGGCCCGACGTCCCCCTGCCGCTGCCCGGGTCGGCGGCGCTGCTGCCCTGTGTGCGGGGGATGGGTGACCGGAGCCTGCTTCCCGACGTCCCCGCCACGTCCGGCGCCCATGTCCTGCACGGCATCGGGTCGCCGGAGACCTATGTCATCGGCGACTGCGTGGCCGACCTCTGGTGCGCGGCGTCGGCGCTGCTGGAACTGGTCCCGGACCTGGCCCGCGCCGACGGTTCGGGCCGCGGCCTGGGCTATCTCGGAGAGAGTTTCGGCGGCGGTCTGGGCGCGCTCGCCCTGCCCTGGGACGAGCGCTTCACGGCGGGCCAGCTGACGGTTCCGACGTTCGGCAACCATCCGCTGCGGCTGACGCTGCCGTGCGCGGGGAGCGGGGAGTCGGTGCGTACGTACCACCGTGCACACCCCGAAGTCACCGAGGTGCTGCGGTACTTCGACGCGGCGACGGCGGCCACCCGGGTGCGGGTGCCGGTGCTGGTCGCGGCGGCACTCTTCGATCCTTCGGTGCCGCCGCCCGGACAGTTCGCCGTGTTCAACGGCCTGGCGGAGGCAGGGGAGTTGCACGTGCTGGCCGCCGGGCACTTCGAGCATCCGGGCACGGCGGCCGATGAGCGGCAACTCGCCCTGGCGAAGAGCGAGTTCTTCGCGCGGCAGCGGGTCTGACGGCGTTCTCCGCACCGTCTGTGCGCCGACCCGCCCTGTCCCGCCCCGTCCCGGCCCGTCCCGGTCATGCGGTCATGGCTGCGCGCGGTCGTCGAGTGCCTGCTCCCCGGCGGCGGTCCGGTCCTCCGCCGGAAGGGACCGGCCCAGCCGGGCCAGCGGCGACAGGGCCATGACCAGCGGAGACAGCGACAGGAGCAGGGCGGTCGCCAACAGGGCGGAGCGCAGCCCCCATCGGCCCGCCAGCCAGCCGCCGAGCAGCGATCCGAGCGGAGTCAGCCCCATGCCGACGAAGTTGACCGTCGCCACGACACGGCCCTGGAGCCGGGCGGGCGTGACGGCTTGCCGTACGGCCATGACGGTGACGTCGACCAGCTGACTGAAGGCGCCGAACAGGAAGTTGACGGCCATGAGCAGGGGAACGGTGACCGCCGTGGCCCCGTGCAGCGCCGGTACGCAGAGCATCACGCCGTCGGCGAGCGCCGCCGAGGTCACCAGCACCGTGCCGTACCCGAACCGCCTCGGCAGCCCGGCGGAGAGCAGCGAGCCCACGACCGCGCCTGGACCTGCCGCCGCCAGGACCAGGCCGACCGCGGCCCCCGACAGGTGCAGGGCGCGGGGCAGGAAGAGCAGGTAGACGGTCATCAGCGCCGCGAAGGAGAACTGGAAGACGGCGGAGGCGAGCCCCACGGCCCGCAACGAGGGGTTGCCGGCGACGAGTCGGAGACCTTCGTGGATCTGCCGCCGGAGGCGCGGAGGCCGCTCAGCGCCCACGGGTATCCGCTCGCGGTGGCGGATCTGCCGGATCGACAGGAAGGACAGCACGAAGAAGAACGCGCCCGCCGCCGCGGCGACCGGCGCCGAGAACAGCGAGACCAGTGCGCCGCCGAGTGCCGGACCGCCGATCTGCGCCGCGGACCGGCTGCTCTCCAGCGCGCTGTTGCCCCGGGCCAGCTGATCGCGTTTCACCAGCCGTACCAGCGAGGCCTGGTAGGCCACGTCGAAGAAGACCGAGAGGGCGCCGACCAGGAAGGCCACGACGAGCAGCGCCGGAATGCCGAGCACGCCGAGCAGATACGCGGCGGGGACGGCGGCCAGTGCCAGTGCCCGGCCGGAGTCCGCCAGCACCATCACGATGCGGGAGCGCCGCCGGTCCACCCACGCACCGGCGAAGAGGGACAACAGCAGGATCGGCGCCTGCTCCACGGCGCGCAGCAGACCGAGCTGGCCGGCGCCCGCGCCGAGGGTCACCACCGCGAGCAGCGGCAGGGTCACCTGACCGGTCTGCGCCCCGAGCTGGGAGGCGGTCTGACCGGCCCAGAGCCTACGGAAATCAGCGTCCCGCCAGAGCGTGGGAGAACGGCGTGCGGAGGAACGGCGTACGGAGGAACGGCGGACGGGAGAGCGGCGTGCGGGCACGCCAGGAGCACGGGACGGCACAGGAGGCCCCTTGAACGGCGGAGGGCAAGGCCCGCTACCCGACGCGCGGAAGAACGCACCGGGACATGGGCGGGGGAAGGCTCGCTGTGCCGCAGATCAAGGGCGGCACGCGATGACGGGTCGGTCGCGACCTATGACGTCAACGCGCGCCGGGGTAGCCGGGCATTCCAACTCCTAGAGGGCCAGGGCCTGTTCGCCGAACCGAGGTTACCCGCCGAACGGCCCGCGCGCTCCTACTCGCCGCACCCGCAGCTCGCCCGGTACACCGGCGTGACCGGCAGCATCAGCGAAACCGGTTCGTCGCCCTCCGGACCCGCGAGCCGTTGCACCAGCCGCTCGACCGCCTCCTCGCCCATCCTGCGCATCGGCTGGCGCACCGTCGTCAGCGCGGGCCGTACGAGGCGGCTCAGCGGAATGCCGTCGAACCCGGTCACGGCCACGTCGTCGGGCACCCGCAGCCCTCGCCGCTGCAGCGCGTGCAAGGCGCCCGCCGCCATCTGGTCGTTGGCGAACAGCATGGCCTGTGGCGGGCCCGCGGTGTCGCGGTCGATCAGCGCGTCCGCGGCCTTCGCGCCCTCCGCCTGCGTCATCATCACCGCGCGCAGATCGGGCTCGTCGCGTACCGGCAGCCCGGCCGCGCGGCACGCCTCCTGGTATCCGCGGAACCGCGCCTCCGCGTCCGGCGATTCCTTCTCGCCCGCGATGAAGGCGAGCCGCCGCAGGCCGTGGTGCTCGATGAGGTGGCGGGTCAACTCCCGTTCCCCGTCGGAGTTCGCGGCCTCGATGTGGTCGAGGTGGTCTATCTCGCGCGGCCCCGCGAGCATCACCACGGGCAGCCGGCGCGAGATGACCTCCAGGTCCTCGGTCGGCACGGTCCTGGCCAGCACGGCGAAGCCGTCGACCCGCCCCGCCACCTTGGCCACCAGGCTCTCGGGTCCGCCCTTCAGGGACGCGGCGATCAGCAGCGCGTACCCGTGCCGCCGCGCGGCCCGCTCCATCCCGCGGATGATCTGGTCCGAGTAGAGCATCGCGGCATTGTCGTCGGCCTCGTCCTCCGCCCCGGAGTCGGTGTCCGGGTCGGCCATGTCCGGGAAGCACAGCCCGAGCACACCGGTGGAGCGGCTGGCCAGTCCCCGGGCGTTCCCGCTCGGTACGTACCCCAGCTCGCGGGCCGCGGCGAGCACCCGCTCACGGGTCTGGGCCCGCACCGAATCGGGGGTGCGGTAGACCCGTGACACGGTCGCGATGGAGACGCCCGACCGCTCGGCGACGTCGTACACCGTGGGGGTTGTGCTCACCCGATCGACCGCCCGTTTCTCGTTCCTGTGCCGTTTCCCGACTGCCAATGAAAGCGCATTCACCCTAGGCGTGGACCCTGCGAGTGGGCAAGGCCCACCGGTCGGCGGCGGCGCCCCGGGGCACGGTTCCCGGGCGGGCGCCACCCGGTGAGCCGCCCCTTGAGCCGCCCGGGTGGGGTTCGGGCGCGCCCCGCCGTGTCTCCCACGGACCGCGCGACCCCTCCCCTTCAGTGAAGGGGTCATAGGTGTGATCAACATGAAATGCCACCAAACCCGTAGATTCTCGTGCGTTCCCTCCCGGAATGCCGAGGTCGGCCCCGGAGGTACCAGCCATGTCCCACGTCGGCGTTCCACACGGGAGAGCAAAGCGCCGCAGCGTCGCGCTCCTCGCCACCGGTGTACTCGCGCTGCCCGTGCTGGCCGGGTGCGGTTCGAGCGACCACCACAGCAAGGACGCGAAGGCGGTGGCCCCGGACGTCGGGACGGCCGCGCGGGCGAAGCTGGCCGACGGCGGAACGCTGCGCTGGGCGGTCGACTCGATGCCCGCGACGCTCAACACCTTCCAGGCCGACGCGGGCACGGCCACCTCACGCGTCGCGGGCGCCGTCCTGCCCGCGCTGTTCACCCTCGACGCGGCGGGGCGTCCGCAGCTCAACGGCGACTACCTGGAATCGGCGGACGTCATCAAGACGGAGCCGAAGCAGGTCGTCCGCTACCGGATCAACCAGAAGGCTGTCTGGAGCAACGGCCGGGAGATCGGCGCCCCCGACTTCGTGGCCCAGTGGCGGGCCCTGAGCGGCAAGGACTCCGGGTACTGGACAGCGCGCAACGCGGGCTACGACCGGATCGAGAAGATCGAGAAGGGCAAGGACGACCTGGAGGTCGAGGTCACCTTCAACAGGCCCTACGCGGACTGGCGTTCACTCTTCACGCCGCTGTACCCGAAGGAGGTCATGGGCACCCCGGACTCCTTCAACGACGGCGCGCGCAAGACGATCGCGGCCACGGCGGGGCCGTTCGGCATCAAGGGTGTGGACCGCGACGCGAAGGAGACCACGCTCGTACGCAACCCGCACTGGTGGGGGCAGCAGCCCAAGCTCGACTCGCTCGTGCTGGCCGCCGTACCGGCCGACCGGCGCACCGCGGCGCTGACCGCCGGTTCGCTCGACATCGCGGACGTGGACGAGTCGGCCGCCGGCCGGATCACCCTCGCCGACAAGGACGGGAACAGCGGCCAGCCGCTGACGCACGGCCCCGGCAGCGAGGTGCGGCCCGCCGACGCGCTGCTGGCCTGGGCGGCGGCGCACGGCGCCGACGGCGAGCAGGCACAGGAGGCGGCGAGCCGGGCGGCGGCCCGGACGAGGGAAGCGCGCCAGGAGTACGCGAAGCAGCAGGCGGCCCTGCACAGCTACGTCGTCCGCAAGTCCCTGCAGTCCGCCTTCACCCAGCTCGCCATGAACGGCAGCTCGGGCCCGCTCTCCGACGAGCGGGTGCGCCGCGCGGTCGCCAGGGCGCTGGACCGCGAGCAGATCGCGACCGACGTACTGAAGCCGCTCGGCCTGCCCGCCCGGCCGCCGGGCAGCCACCTCGCGCTGGCCGGCCAGCAGGACTACGCGGACAACAGCGGGTCCCTCGGCGGCCACGACCCGGGGAAGGCCCAGGCGCTGCTGGCCGACGCGGGCTGGACGATCGGAGGCGCCCGCAGGACCGAGGAGGGCACCAAGGCCGGGAGCAAGCCCGACAAGGGGGAGAGCCGGGCGCCCGGGAGCCCGGCGGCGTCCGACGGACCGTCGGCCTCCGGGAAGCCGGAGCAGTCGGCGGCGCCGTCGAAGTCCGCGAAGCCGGAGAGCTCCTCGCAGGACGACTCGAAGCCGATCGGTCAGGCGAGGGGTCAGGCGATGGGTCAGTCGGGGGACGAGAAGCACCGGATCGCGGGTGCCTACGCCCCCGAGGGCACCGCGGCTCCGGCCGCGGCGGCCCCCGCTGGAGCACTCGGCAAGGACGGCAAGGCGCTGTCCCTGCGGTTCGTGCTCCCCTCGGGGCCCGGTACCGAGTCGCTGAACAGCGTCGGCACCAAGATCACGCGGGAGCTGGACGCGGTCGGCATCCGGACGGAGATCACCAAGGTCGACAGCGCCTCCTACTTCAAGGACCACATCGCGTCCGGCGACTACGACCTGGCCCTCTACTCCTGGCCCGCCACCGCCTACCCGGCCACGGACGCCCGGCCGATCTACGCCAAGCCCGCGGTGGCCTCCGACGGCTCGCTGATGGTCGACCAGAACTACACCCGGGTCGGCACGGACCGCATCGACCAGCTCTTCGACCGCGCGGCCGGTGAGCTCGACGCGAAAGCGGCACAGGACCTGGTCAAGCAGGCCGACGCCCATATCTGGGCCGCCGCAGGGTCGATCCCGCTCTATCAGCGCCCGGAACTGGTCGCCGTGAAGCCCGCCGTGGCCAACGCGGGTGCCTTCGGTTTCGCGACCCCCCGCTACCAGGACATCGGCTTCCTGAAATCCGCCAGGAAGTCCTGAGGACCCACCGGATCCGGCCCGTACCGGAAACGCCCTGGCCCGCCGTTCCCCCGGCGGGCCAGGGCGTTTCCGTACCCCGTGGCCAGGGCGGACAGCGAGGCGCACAGCTCCGCGCGGACCCCGCGGACCCCTTGGGGCGCCCGGCCGCGGGGCCCGTATCGCTCGCCCGGGAAGCCCCGGGTGCGCAGGCCCCGTACCATGGGACTGGCCGTGGCGCGTCCGCCCGGCGGGCGTACCAGGACAGACGCCGCATCCCACGAGCTGAGAGAAGCGCAAGCCACCCATGCCCACGCGCCACGACATCCGTAACGTAGCCATCGTCGCCCACGTCGACCACGGCAAGACCACCCTGGTCGACGCCATGCTCAAGCAGGCGGGCGCCTTCGCCGCGCACGCCGCCGAGCACCTCGACGACCGCATGATGGACTCGAACGACCTGGAGCGTGAGAAGGGCATCACGATCCTGGCCAAGAACACGGCCGTGAAGTACCACCCGAAGGATGGCGGCGACGTCATCACGATCAACATCATCGACACCCCCGGCCACGCCGACTTCGGCGGTGAGGTCGAGCGCGGTCTCTCGATGGTGGACGCGGTCGTTCTCCTCGTCGACGCCTCCGAGGGACCGCTGCCGCAGACCCGCTTCGTGCTGCGCAAGGCGCTGGACGCGCGGATGCCGGTCATCCTCTGCATCAACAAGACGGACCGTCCCGACTCCCGGATCGACGAGGTCGTCAACGAGACGTACGACCTGTTCCTGGACCTGGACGCCGACGAGGACCAGATCGAGTTCCCGATCGTCTACGCCTGCGCCCGTGACGGTGTCGCCTCGCTGACCAAGCCGGAGGACGGCACGGTCCCGCAGGACAGCGAGAACCTGGAGCCGTTCTTCAGCACGATCCTGTCGCACGTCCCGGCACCCGAGTACGACGAGGACGCCCCGCTCCAGGCGCACGTCACCAACCTCGACGCCGACAACTTCCTCGGCCGTATCGCGCTCTGCCGTGTCGAGCAGGGCGAGCTGCGCAAGGGCCAGACCGTCGCCTGGATCAAGCGTGACGGCTCGATGTCCAACGTCCGCATCACCGAGCTGATGATGACGGAGGCGCTCACCCGCAAGCCGGCCGAGAAGGCCGGTCCGGGCGACATCTGCGCCATCGCCGGTATCCCGGACATCATGATCGGCGAGACGCTGGCCGACCCGGAGAACCCGATCGCGCTGCCGCTGATCACGGTCGACGAGCCCGCCATCTCGATGACCATCGGTGCGAACACCTCGCCGCTGGTGGGCAAGGGCGGCAAGGGCCACAAGGTCACCGCCCGGCAGATCAAGGACCGTCTGGACCGTGAGCTGGTCGGTAACGTCTCGCTCCGCGTCCTGGACACCGAGCGCCCCGACGCCTGGGAGGTCCAGGGCCGTGGTGAGCTCGCGCTCGCCATCCTGGTCGAGCAGATGCGCCGCGAGGGCTTCGAGCTGACCGTCGGCAAGCCCGAGGTCGTCACCAAGCAGATCGACGGCAAGACGCACGAGCCGATCGAGCGCATGACGATCGACTCGCCGGAGGAGCACCTCGGCGCCATCACGCAGCTGATGGCGACCCGCAAGGGCCGCATGGAGACCATGACGAACCACGGTTCGGGCTGGGTCCGCATGGAGTGGATCGTGCCGTCCCGCGGACTCATCGGCTTCCGTACGGAGTTCCTCACGCAGACCCGCGGTACCGGCATCGCGCACTCCCTCTTCGAGGGCCACGAGCCGTGGTTCGGCGAGCTGCGGACCCGTCACAACGGTTCGCTGGTCGCGGACCGCGCGGGCGTCGTGACGCCGTTCGCGATGGTCAACCTCCAGGAGCGCGGTGTCATCTTCACCGAGGCCACCACGGAGGTCTACGAGGGCATGATCATCGGCGAGAACTCGCGCGCCGACGACATGGACGTGAACATCACCAAGGAGAAGAAGCTCACCAACATGCGTGCGGCTTCCGCGGACACCACGGAGAACGTGGTGCCCGCCAGGAAGCTGTCGCTGGAGCAGTCGCTGGAGTTCTGCCGCGACGACGAGTGCATCGAGGTGACCCCGGAGACCGTGCGTATCCGCAAGGTCGTCCTGGACCAGAAGGAGCGCGGCCGGAGCGCGTCGCGCGCCAAGCGCTGACGCCCCGGGGTACTCCTCTGTGACGACCCGGTCACCCCGCGCTGCGGGGTGACCGGGTCGTTCGTTTGCGAGAGGGATCGCAACTCCCGGCTCGGCAACCGATTTTCGGGAGTCAAGTGTCCGGATATCGGTCGGCACTCTCCGGAAGTTGCGTTAACAGTCCGTTTCGCGGGTGTCTGTCTGTGCTTGGTTTGTCCGGATTTCGGGCAAGGCGCCGGGGCCGATGTTGTAAAAACGAGACCCTTTAAGTGTGGTTTACGGCCCGGTCGTACTTAATAGTTGGCGTTACTGAGCTCGGGTCAATGGGTCAAGCACTGTGGGGAGTGTCGACTCACGAGCACACTCGGGGCACTTGAAAACGCACGCTGTCAGGGGTGTCAGCGCGCGTAGAACGTGCCCCTCTTTCTTGATTCAGTGGACTCATGAGGAGGAACCCATGCGCGGTGCCAAGAGCGCCAAGTGGGTCGCGGGGGCGGCAGTTGTCGCACTGGCAGCGACCGCCTGTGGCGGCAACGACAAGTCCGGCAGCGACAACGCCGGCGGGACTGTCGACCCGAAGGGCGTGCTCAGCTACCAGAGCAGCGAGCCGCAGCACCCGATCCAGCCGGCCAACGGTATGGAGACCGGCGGTGGCCGCATCGCCGACGCCATCTTCGACGGCCTCGTCGACTACGACGCCAAGACGGGTGCGCTGACCAACACGGTCGCCGAGTCGATCAAGCAGGACGACGCCAGCCACTACACCATCAAGGTGAAGAAGGGCTGGACGTTCCACAACGGCGAGACGGTCACCGCCAAGTCGTTCGTGGACGCCTGGAACTGGGGCGCCAACGCCAAGAACCAGCAGCAGAACGCCTCTTGGTTCTCCGACATCGAGGGCTACGACAAGGTCCACCCGGCGAAGGGTGACCCGAAGGCCGCGACCATGTCGGGTCTGTCCACCCCGGACGACTACACGATCAAGGTCACGCTCGCCAACCCGGCGCCGTACTGGACCTACAAGCTGGGCTACACCGCCTTCGCGCCGCTCCCCAAGGTCTTCTACACGAACCCGAAGAAGTACGGCCAGGAGCCCATCGGCAACGGCCCGTACGAGTACGTCAAGTGGAACCACAACAAGGACTTCCTGACCAAGACGTACGCGAAGTACGCGGGTCCGAACAAGCCGAAGAACGGTGGTGTGGACTTCAAGTTCTACACGACCGCCGAGGCCGCCTACCAGGACGCCGTCTCCAACAACCTCGACGTGCTGGACCAGGTCGCCCCCGCCGACATGGCCAAGTACCACCAGGACCTGGGCAAGCGCGCGGTGGACGCCCCGCAGAACTCCATCCAGACCATTGCCGTCGCCGAGTACGCGCCGACGATCAAGGGCCTGAAGGACCGCGGGAAGTTCATGCAGGGCATCTCGATGGCGATCGACCGGGACACGATCACCAAGACGGTGCTCGCCGGTTCGCGTATCCCGGCCACCGGCTTCGTGCCGCCGGCCGTCAAGGGCTACAACGCCGACGCCTGTGGTGAGGCCTGCACGTACAACCCCACCAAGGCCAAGCAGCTCGTCACGGAGGCCGGTGGCGCCAACGCCAAGGTCTCGGTGCTGTACAACGCCGACGGTGGCCACAAGGAGTGGGTGACGGCCGTCTGCGCCAACATCACCCAGAACACCGGCGTCAAGTGCGAGCCCGACTCGAAGGCCGACTTCAAGACGACCCTCGACGTCCGCACCAACCACAAGGTCCAGAGCTTCTACCGCTCGGGCTGGGTGCAGGACTACCCGCTGAACGCCAACTTCCTGAAGGACCTGTACGGCACCACCGCCGCGGGTAACGAGGGTGGCTACTCCAACAAGGAGTTCGACAAGCTCTCCGCCAACGCCGACAAGGCCGCGACGCTGGACGAGTCCGTCAAGCTCTACCAGGAGGCGGAGAAGGCGCTCATCAAGGACATGCCGGCCATCCCGCTCTGGTACTACAAGACGAACGCCGGCTACTCCAAGAACGTTGAGGATGTCACCTACGACACCTTCGGTGTTCCGGTCTTCGCCGACATTCAGGTCTTCAAGAAGTAATCAGGCCGCTAACGGTCGAATCACCCCGGCGCCCCCGCGAGGCATAGGCGCCAACCGTGTGCACGACGGCCGGGTCCGCCGCTCCCCCACAAGGGGAGCGGTGGACCGGCCGCCGCGGCGGCTGACAATGGAGGCTTCATGGGGCGCTACGTCGCGAGGCGACTGCTCCAGATGATCCCGGTGTTCATCGGGACCACTCTGCTCATCTTCCTGATGGTGTACTCACTTCCCGGCGACCCCGTCCGGGCCCTGTGGGGCGACAGACCTGCCGACCCGCAGGCAATGGCGCGGTTGAGGCACGAGTACTGGTTCGACCGACCGGTACTGATGCAGTACCTGCACTACATGAACGGGCTCATCCACCTGGACTTCGGTACCAGCTTCGTCACCGGCCGCCAGGTCATCGACGTGATCAAGGACGCCTTCCCGGTCACGATCAGGCTCGCGCTGGTGGCCTTTGTCATCGAGATCGTCGTGGGCCTCGGCCTCGGCCTCTTCTCCGGGCTCAACCGCGGGAAGCTCCCGGACAAGCTGGTGCTGCTGATCACGCTGCTGCTGATCTCGATTCCGGTGTTCGTGCTCGGATTCATCTTCCAGACGGTCTTCGGCAACCAGCTCGGCTGGATCACCCCAACCGTCCAGGACTCCAGCGACATCACCCAACTGCTGCTGCCAGGCATCGTGTTGGGCTCGCTCTCCTTCTCGTACGTCGCCCGGCTCAGCCGGACCTCGCTCGCGGAGAACCTGCGCGCGGACTACATCCGTACCGCCGTGGCCAAGGGGCTTCCCCGCCGCCGCGTCATCGGTATCCACCTGCTGCGCAACTCCCTGATCCCCGTGGTCACCTTCCTCGGTACGGACCTGGGCGCCCTGATGGGCGGTGCCATCGTCACCGAGGGCATCTTCAACGTCCACGGAATCGGCAATGAGCTGTACCGGTCGATCAACCAGTCGGACAACACGACAGTGGTCGGCATCGTGACGATCCTGGTGATCATTTTCCTGCTCTCCAGCCTCATTGTCGACCTGCTGTACGCCGCTCTGGACCCGAGGATCCGTTATGCCTGAGTCCCTCACCACCAAGTCCGAGGCAGGCACGGAGACCCCCGCCGTCCTCCCGGCGACGCCTGCTCCCGACAAGGCGCGCAGCCTCTGGTCCGACGCCTGGCAGGACCTGCGGCGCAACCCGTTCTTCGTCGTCTCCGCCGTGCTGATCGTCTTCCTCGTCCTGGTCGCGGTCGCCCCGGGTCTCTTCACCTCGGTCGATCCCGCTCACGCGGACCTCGCCAAGCACTACCTGGGCAAGCCCAACTACTCGCACGTCTTCCAGGGCGACTGGTTCGGCTACGACGTCCAGGGCCGCAGCATCTACTCCCGGGTCCTCTACGGCGCCCGGTCGTCGATCATCGTCGGTGTCTGTGCCACCGCGGCGGTCGCGATCGTCGGCGGTGTGGTCGGCATGATCGCCGGTTACTACGGCGGCTGGATCGACTCGCTGCTCTCCCGGATCACCGACGTCTTCTTCGGTATCCCGCTGCTGCTCGGCGCGATCGTCATCCTCAACGCCTTCGCCCACCGCACCGTGTGGTCCGTGGTGCTCGGGCTCGGCTTCCTGGGCTGGACCCAGATCGCCCGTGTCATGCGCGGTTCGGTGATGACGGTCAAGCAGGCCGACTACGTCCAGGCCGCCAAGGCCCTGGGTGCGGGCACCCGTCGGATCATGCTCCGGCACATCCTGCCCAACGCCATCGCTCCGGTGATCGTCGTCTCCACCATCGCGCTCGGCGGTTACATCGCCACCGAGGCGACGCTGTCGTACCTCGGCATCGGGTTGCCGCCCAGCGCCGTCTCGTGGGGCAACGACATCTCCTCGGCGCAGAACGCGGTCCGGGACGCCCCGCACGTGCTGTTCTTCCCCAGCGCGATGCTGAGCGTCACCGTCCTCGCGTTCATCATGCTCGGCGACGCGGTGCGCGACGCCCTCGACCCCAAGCTGCGCTGAGGAGGGCGTACGACGTGACCATCATCGAAGAAACCGCGAACGTCCCGGCGCCCCGGTCCGGCGACTCCGACAGCTCTCCGCTGCTCGAAGTCCGCGACCTGCACGTCGAGTTCCACACCCGTGAGGGTGTCGCCAAGGCCGTCAACGGCGTCAACTACACCGTCGGTGCGGGCGAGACCCTCGCCGTGCTCGGCGAGTCCGGCTCCGGCAAGTCCGTCACCGCTCAGGCGATCATGGGCATCCTCGACATGCCGCCCGGCAAGATCCCGCAGGGCGAGATCCTCTTCCGCGGCCAGGACATGCTCACGATGTCCAACGAGGAGCGCCGGAAGATCCGCGGCCAGAAGATCGCGATGATCTTCCAGGACGCGCTCTCCTCGCTCAACCCGGTGCTCTCCGTGGGCTACCAGCTCGGCGAGATGTTCCGCGTACACCAGGGCCTGTCCCGCAAGGACGCCAAGGCCAGGTCCATCGAGCTGATGGACCGCGTCAAGATCCCGGCCGCCAAGGCGCGGATCAACGACTACGCCCACCAGTTCTCGGGCGGTATGCGTCAGCGCATCATGATCGCGATGGCGCTGGCCCTGGAGCCGGACCTGATCATCGCGGACGAGCCGACCACGGCGCTCGACGTGACCGTGCAGGCCCAGGTGATGGACCTGCTCGCCGAGCTCCAGCGCGAGCTCAACATGGGGCTCATCCTGATCACCCACGACCTCGGCGTGGTCGCCGACGTCGCGGACAAGATCGCCGTGATGTACGCGGGCCGGATCGTCGAGACGGCGCCCGTGCACGAGCTCTACAAGCGCCCGGCCCACCCGTACACCCGGGGGCTGCTGGACTCGATCCCGCGGCTGGACCAGAAGGGCCAGGAGCTCTACGCGATCAAGGGCCTGCCGCCCAACCTGCTGCACATCCCGTCCGGTTGTGCGTTCAACCCGCGCTGCCCCAAGGCGACGGACCTCTGCCGTACGGACACCCCGGCCCTGCTGCCGGTCACTGAGCAGGACGGCGGCGCGCTGCCGGGCCGCGGCAGCGCGTGCCACTTCTGGAAGGAGACGATCCATGGCTGAGCTCGGCAAGAACGGCGAGGCCGTCTCCGAGGCCGTGCCCTCCGAGGGCACCCCGAACCTGGCCAAGGTCGAGGTGGTCGACGTCTCGACGACCACCGAGGTGGAAGCCGTACTGGACGCTCCCGTCGAGCGCGGCGAGCCGATCCTTCAGGTCCGGAACCTGGTCAAGCACTTCCCGCTCTCCCAGGGCATCCTCTTCAAGCGCCAGATCGGTGCCGTCAAGGCGGTCGACGGGATCTCCTTCGACCTCTACCAGGGCGAGACCCTCGGTATCGTCGGCGAGTCCGGCTGTGGCAAGTCCACCGTCGCGAAGCTGCTGATGACGCTGGAGACCGCCACGGCGGGCGAGGTCTTCTTCAAGGGCCAGGACATCACCAAGCTGTCCGGGCGGGCGCTGAAGGCGGTGCGGCGGAACATCCAGATGGTGTTCCAGGACCCGTACACGTCGCTCAATCCGCGTATGACGGTGGGTGACATCATCGGGGAGCCGTACGAGATCCACCCCGAGGTGGCTCCGAAGGGTGACCGGCGCCGCAAGGTGCAGGAGCTGCTCGATGTCGTGGGTCTGAACCCGGAGTACATCAACCGGTATCCGCACCAGTTCTCCGGCGGTCAGCGTCAGCGCATCGGCATCGCCCGCGGCCTCGCGCTCAACCCCGAGATCATCATCTGCGACGAGCCCGTCTCGGCGCTGGACGTGTCGGTGCAGGCGCAGGTCATCAACCTGATGGCGAAGCTGCAGGACGAGTTCAACCTCTCCTACCTCTTCATCGCGCACGACCTGTCGATCGTCCGGCACATCTCCGACCGGGTCGGCGTGATGTACCTCGGCAAGATGGCCGAGATCGGTACGGACGAGCAGATCTACGAGCACCCGACGCACCCGTACACCCAGGCGCTGCTCTCGGCGGTCCCGGTGCCGGACCCGGAGGCCCGCGAGGGCCGCGAGCGGATCATCCTGGTCGGGGACGTCCCCTCGCCGGCGAACCCGCCGTCGGGCTGCCGGTTCCGTACCCGCTGCTGGAAGGCCGAGGCGCGCTGCGCCGAGGAGCTTCCGCTGCTGGCGATCCCGGAGCGCTTCCAGGGGCAGAACACCCCGGCGGCGCACGAGTCGGCGTGCCACTTCGCCGAGGAGAAGGACGTCGTGGGCGCGGCCTGATCCTGATCCACCCGTACGCACACGGAGCCCCCGCCCGACCGGTCAGCCGACCGGCCCGGCGGGGGCTCCGTTGCTGTCCGATGGCGGCGTCCCCGACGGGGGCGTACGCGGGCGGTCGTCGGAGCATCGAAACACAATCCCGTTGCGGGGCCGGGCCGGAGCCTGTTGAGTGGCCGGATGGATCTGGGGACCGATGAGTACGAGCAGGCCGCGCCGACCGCCCCGGTGCCGTCCGCGTACGACGTACGCGCGCGGGAGGCGGCCCGAAACAACGCCGAATGGTGCGACGCCCTCTGCCGGACGCACGGCGTGCGGGGCGAGTTCGGTGCCGCCGCCTGGACGGCCGCCGAGCGGACTCCGCCGTTCTACCCGGACGCGGTGACGCTGACCCCGGGCGCTCCGGTACGCGAGGTGCTGACCGCGGTCGACACCGCGACGCCCGGCTGCACCGTCAAGGACAGCTTCGCCGACCTGGACCTGACCGGGGACGGCTTCGAGGTCCTCTTCGACGCCCAGTGGATCCACCGCCCGGCCGGTGCGCCGGTCCCGGCCGCACCGGAGGGCGTGCGCTGGGCGCGGATCCGTACGGAGGAAGAGCTGGCGGACTGGGAACGCGCCTGGGACGGCGGGGTGTCGGACCTCTTCCGTCCGGGACTCCTCGCGGACCCGGGCACCTCGGTCCTCGGCGGTTACGCGGGGGACCGCCTGGTCGCGGGCGCGGTGGCCACCCGGAGCGGAGCGGTCGTCGGAGTGTCCAACCTGTTCGCAGTGGACGGCACGGAGCCGGACGCCGCCTGGGCGGGCTGCCTGGGAGCACTGGCGGAACTCTTCCCCACGGCGCCGGTGGTCGGCTACGAACACGGCGACGACCTGACCTCCGCACTCCGCAACGGCTTCGACGCGGTGGGACCGCTGCGGATCTGGCTGCGCAGCGCCTGAGGGATCCGCCTACGGTTCGCTCAAGGGGCCGTGGGCGGTCGGGCTGTTCCCGGATCAGGCCGGCGGCTCCTCGGGGAAGTGGCAGGCCGTCAGGTGGCTCTCCTTGCTGTCCGTCAGCCGGAGCAGCGGGGGCTCGTCCGTGGCGCACTTCTCCGTGGCCTTCCAGCAGCGCGTACGGAACCGGCAGCCGGACGGCGGGTTCAGCGGCGAGGGGACGTCGCCCGTGAGGCGGATACGGCTGTCCTGCTGCTCGGCGTCGGCGTCGGGGACCGTCGCCTCGGGGACGGCGGACAGGAGCGCCCGGGTGTACGGGTGGCGCGGGGCGCTGTAGAGGCTCTCCCGGTCGGCGATCTCGACGATCTTGCCGAGGTACATCACCGCGACCCGGTGCGAGAAGTGCCGGACGATCGCCAGGTCGTGGGCGATGAAGAGGAACGAGATCCCCATGTCGCGCTGGAGCTGCTGGAGGAGGTTGACGACCTGCGCCTGGATGGAGACGTCCAGGGCGGAGACCGGCTCGTCCGCGACGATCAGCTTCGGCTGGAGGGCCAACGCCCGTGCCACGCCGATGCGCTGGCGCTGCCCGCCGGAGAACTCGTGCGGGAAGCGGTTGTAGTGCTCCGGGCTCAGCCCGACGATCTCCAGCAGCTCGCGGACCCGCTTCTCCTGGCCCCCGGGCGGATTGATGCCGTTGACCTCCATCGGACCACCGACGATCTTGCCGACCGTCTGGCGCGGGTTGAGGGAGGAGTACGGGTCCTGGAAGATCATCTGGATCTCGGAGCGGACCGGCGCCAGTTCCTTGCGGGAGGCGTGCGAGATGTCGCGGCCGGCGTAGGTGATGCGACCACGGGTGGGTTCGAGGAGCCGGGTGATGAGGCGGCCCGTCGTCGACTTGCCGCAGCCCGACTCGCCTACCAGGCCCAGCGATTCGCCCTCGTGGACGGTGAAGTCCAGACCGTCCACGGCCTGCACGTCCGCGATCCTGCGCTTGAAGGGGAAGCCACCCATCACCGGGAAGTACTTGGTGAGGCCGCTGACTTCGAGCAGGGGGGTGGGGGTTGTCATGGTCGGTGTCCCTTGGCTCTCGGTCAGCTCAGCCGGGGCTGGATCTGGTGGGTGAAGAGGTCCTGTCGCTGTTCCGCACTGAGGTGGCAGGCCGCGCCGCGCCCGGCGGTGACGTCCAGCGGCGGCTGCTGGGTGACGCAGGCGTCGCCCTCGACCTGGTCCTTGAAGGTACAGCGCGGGTGGAAGCGGCAGCCCGTCGGCGGGTTGAGCAGGCTCGGCGGGGTGCCGGGGATCGGGGTCAGCGGAATGCCCAGCGGCGAGGACAGACTCGGCATCGACGCCAGCAGGCCCCAGGTGTACGGGTGCTGGGGTGCGGTGAGCACTTCCTTCGTGGTGCCCCGCTCCACGCACCGGCCGCCGTACATCACCAGGACGTCGTCCGCGACGTTGGCGATCACCCCCAGGTCGTGGGTGATGAAGATGATCGACGTCCCGGTCTGCTGCTGGAGGTCCTTGAGCACATCGAGGATCTGCGCCTGCACGGTGACGTCGAGCGCGGTGGTCGGCTCGTCGGCGATCACCAGCTCGGGATCGCAGACCAGTGCCATCGCGATCATCGCGCGCTGCCGCATACCGCCACTGAACTGGTGCGGGTAGTCGTCCACCCGCAGGTCCGGCTGCGGGATGCCGACCTTGGCCAGCATCTCGATCGCCCGCTTGCGGGCTTCGCCCCGGGAAGCGCCGTTGTGCTTGCGGTAGGGCTGCGCGATCTGTGCGCCGACGGTGTGGTAAGGCGAGAGAGCGGTCAGTGCGTCCTGGAAGATCATCGACATCTTCTTGCCGCGAAGCCGCTCCAGCGTCCGCTCCGGGGCCCTGGAGAGCTCTTCACCGTCGAGGACGATCTCACCTTCGACAGAGGTCGTCTCCGGGTTGTGCAGGCCCAGGATCGTCAGGTTGGTGACCGACTTGCCCGATCCGGACTCACCTACGATGCCCAGCGTTCTGCCGCGCTCCACGTCGAAGGAGAGCCCGTCGACGGCCTTGACGGTGCCGTCCTCGGTGGAGAAGTGCACCTTCAGGTCGCGTACCGAGAGAAAGGGGGTGGTGGCGCTCATGCTCTTGTCTACTCCTCGGGCCTCAGGCCAGCCGCACGCGCGGGTCGATCATGGCGTACACCGCATCGATGATGATGTTGAAGATGACGATCGCGCCCGCGGCGACCAGGACGACACCCAGCAGCATCGGCAGATCGCTGTTGGAGACGGCCTTGATGGAGAGTTCACCGATGCCGTGCAGGGTGAACACCTGCTCGGTGATGATCGCGCCGCCGAAGAGCACCCCGAGGTCCAGGCCGAAGATGGTGGCGATCGGCCCCATCGCGCCGCGCCAGGCGAACTGGAAGAAGACCGTGGCGCGTGACAGGCCCTTGGCACGGGCGGTGCGTACGTAGTCCTCGCTGAGCGTCTCGACGAGCTGGGAGCGTGTCATACGGGTGTAGTTGGCCGTGAAGATGATCGACAGGACCAGCCAGGGCAGCAGCAGCCCGGTGGCCCAGGAGACCGGGTTCTGGGTGAACGGCGTGTAGGTGGCCCGGCTCAGCAGATGCCACTGGTCGACCAGGAAGTACGTGGCCAGGACGCCGACGACGTAGATCTGCATCGAGGAGCCGAGGAGCGAGGCCGAGCTGGCGATCTTGTCGACCGCCTTGCCCTGCTTGACGGCGGCGAGCATGCCTGTACCGACACCGAAGATCAGGTAGACCACGGAGGCGCCGATCGCCAGCGAGACGGTGGTCGGGAACCGGTCCAGGATGGTGCCCCAGACCGGCTCGCGGTTGGCGAACGAGTAGCCCAGGCAGGGCGCGTCGCAGTGCCCGAAGGTGGCGTAGTCGCGGCCGGCGAAGACACCGACGAGCCAGTGCCAGTACTGGACCGGGACCGGGTCGGAGATCCCCAGGTTGTGGCGTACGAGTTCCAGGGTCTGCGGGGTGCAGATCTTGCCGCAGGCCATCCGGGCGGGATCGCGTGGGGCGGCGTAGAAGAGGTAGAAGGTGACGGCGCTGATGATCAGCAGGATCACGAGTGCGCCGAGTGTCCGGCGAATGAGGAAGCGGAGCATGGGCGTTCGTGGCTTTCCTGGGGAGCGCCGTCAGGCGGATGGACAGGACCTGGGAGGCGGCGGCACGAACTCCCGCCGCCTCGTGGCCGGTTACTTCTTGACGTACAGCTTGTAGAGCATGCAGCCGTCGAAGTTCGGGTCCATCTGGACGTTGCCGACCTTGGAGCCGTGCAGATACATGCGGCGCATGTAGAACTCGGGGATGACCGGAGCCTGCTCCATGATCTGCTTGTCCAGCGCGGCCCACGCCTTGCCGGCCTGCTCCTGGTCGGCGATCGCGGTGGCCGCCGCGATGGCCTTGGTGACGGCCGGGCTGGTGAAGTGCGC
The DNA here is from genome assembly GCF_036241575.1 of Streptomyces sp. NBC_01267. Lineage (NCBI taxonomy): Bacteria > Bacillati > Actinomycetota > Actinomycetes > Kitasatosporales > Streptomycetaceae > Streptomyces > Streptomyces sp. NBC_01267. Next base: position 5,196,511 of record NZ_CP108455.1, read on the forward strand.
GTAGTTCGGGGAGTTGTCGAAGACGGTTCCCTTGTCGAACAGCGGCTGGAAGACGGTGTAGCCGGTCGGCCAGTCCGCGGACCAGGCGGTCCAGTAGACGTCGTACTTGTTGTCGACCTTGCCGAAGATGTCGTACATGGAGTTCTGGTCCACCGGCTTGGTGATGCAGTTGAAGCCGGCCTTCTCCAGTGCCCGCTGGATGACGACCGCGATCTTGTCGTAGGTGTCCGTCTGCGGGTAGGCGAGGACGATCTTCTGGCCGACCTTGCCGATCTTCTTCAGCATGGCCTTGGCCTTGACCGGGTCGCCGGTCGGGGTCGTCAGCTTGCCGTAGAGGTCGAACTTCTCGTAGCCGGAGACGAGCGGCGACATGATCGTGGTGGCGTAGTCGCCGAAGGAGTCGCCGCCCGCGGTCTGCCGGATCTGCTGCAGCGGCCAGGCGATGTTGAGGGCCTTACGGACCTCGGTGTCGGTGATCCGGGTGGTGTTGATGGACCACATGCTGGTGCCGGAGCCGATGCCCTGGACGATGCGGCTCTTGAACTTGGGGTCGGTGAGGACCGTTTGCACCCGCTCGGTGGCGACGTTGATGTCGATGGTCACCGCGTACTTGTCCTTGCCGGCGTCCGCGATGAAGCGGTCGGTGCCGGCCAGCGACGTCGGGCCGAACTCGAACTCGAACTTGTCCGGGTACGCGTTGCGGATCGGGTCGGTCTTCGGGTCCCAGTGCTCGTTGCGCACCAGCTCCATGGACTTGTCGGTCACATGGCTGGTGATGCGGTACGGGCCGCAGGAGTAAGGCTTCTTGTCGTACGCCTGCTTGGTGTCGTGCTTCTTCGACGCCACCGCGTACGTGTACATCGCGAGCGTGAAGTTGAAGTCCTGACGGGCCGTCTGGAGCTTGAAGACGACGGTCTTGTCGTCCGGGGTCTGGACGGCGTCGAGGCTCTTGCCCGTGTAGGGGCCGGAGTACTTCTTGCGGAAGTCGGTGAGCGAACCGGTCAGCCAGCCCTGGGCGTACGTGGCGCCCTCCGTGGTGAAGTCCGCGAAACCGCGCTCGATGGAGTACTTGACGTCGGCGGAGGTGACGGCCGAGCCGTCCTCCCACTTCAGCCCGTCCTTGAGCGTGAACGTCCAGGTCTTGCCGTTGTCACTGACGGTGCCGACATCGGTGGCGAGGTCGCCGACGAGGGTCATGGAACCGTCGTCGGCGATCTTGTAGCCGGTGAGGGCCCGGGTGACCATCAGGTCGAGGGACGAGTTGGGCGCGTAGTAGATGCGCTGCGGGTCCAGGTGCGTGAAGTCGCCGCGGTTGATGACCTGGACGGTGCCGCCCTTGGTGGCGCCGGGGGCCTCCGGGGCAGGACCGGTGGAGTCGGCCTTGGTGCCGACCGCGATCTTCGAGGTCTTGGCCGCGTCGTGCTTGCCGTTCGAACCCGAGCCGGAGCCGCCACCGGCGTTGCCGGAGCTGCAGCCGGCGAGCCCCATGGTGCTTGCGGCCGCGACCGCCGTGGCGGAGATCAAAAAGGTTCTGCGCGAGGTCGTCATCAAGTCCTGCCTTGTCGATGGAGATCAGGGAGAAGCGGAAGGAGCGAGGTGGCCCGGGAGCCGGGAGGCGTCACCGCCGGGTGCAGGGTCAGCGGTTCGTCTTCGGGTCGACCGCGTCGCGGACCGAGTCGCCGAGAAGGTTGAAGGCGAGCACGAAGACCACCATCGCCACACCGGGGAAGAGCATGAAGGTGATGTCGTCGCTGTAGACCGCGGCGCCGCGCTGGATCATCACACCCCAGTCGGGCGTCGGGTCGACGATGCCGACGCCGAGGAACGCGAGGCCGGCCTCCGCGGTCACGAACGCGGGCAGCCCGAGCGTCGCCTGGATGAGGATCGGCGTCCACAGGTTGGGCAGCAGCTCCTTGAAGATGATCCGGGCCGGCGAGGCGCCCGTCACCTTGGCGGCCTCGACGAACTCCCGCTCCCGCAGGGCCAGTACCTGACCGCGCAGCAGCCGGGCGATCGAGGCCCAGCCGAACGCGGTGAGTACCCCGACGAGACAGAGCACCGTGAGCCAGATCGGCGTGCTCTCCTCGGGAGAGACGAAGACGCTCAGGACGATCGGCATGAACGCGATGAAGAAGAGCGTGGAGGGGAACGCCAGCAGGATGTCGATGACCCGGCCGACGAAGTAGTCCGTCTTCCCGCCCAGGTATCCAGCTGTGACGCCCACGGCCACGCCGATCAGGACGGTGAACAGGGTGGCCGCAGTGGCGATCAGCAGCGAGTTCCGGATGCCGTACAGGAGGAAGGTGAAGACGTCCCGTCCCAGGCCGGGCTCGATACCGAACCAGAAGTCGGAGCTGATGCCGCCGTTGGGTTTGACCGGGTTGGCGAAGTCGTTGAGGAGCCCCGGGGTGTCCTGGCCGTAGGTGTCGTACGGGTTCTTGCCGTACAGCGCCGAGATCAGGGGCGCGCATATCCCGATCAGGAAGAAGAAGAGGACGACGCAGGCAGAGACCACCCCGGTCCTGTCGCGCTTGAACCTGAGCCAGGCCAGCTGGCCTGGACTCCGGGCTTCGGCGCCCTTGTCGGGGCCGTCGGGGTGCCGGGACTCCTCAGCGGCTGCGATGGCGTTGGTGTCCACCGAGAAGCTGGGGGCCGGGGATGGCGTGGTCATCGAACTCCTGTCCCCGAACGGAAAGCGGCGTCCTCCGGGTGGGAGGAGCTAAGGGGTTGGAACGGACCCAACCAATGGAGTTGACAGTGGTCAATGCACGGTGCAAGTCATCGACGGGTCTTTAGGTTGTTGATCTGAACTTGACAAAATAAATGATCTTCAGGGATTGACTCGTTCCCTGACGGAGCGGCAAACCGGGGTGAGCCGGACGGCTGCGTCCGGTCAAAGGTGTGTCCCTTTCGTTATGCGGGGCATCCGGGCGTTCTGGTGACGGATGGACACAGACGGCCCTGGTGGAAGTGCATTGCTCCTACTGTCGGGTGATATTGGGCCCTAAGTGCGATTTGGGACCAGAAGGAGGCACTCCATGCGCGGAGCCACACACGCCAAGTGGGCCGCATGCGCGGTTACCGTCGCGCTGGCGGCGACGGCCTGCGGCGGCGGAGGGAGCAGCAGTGGCGGTGGCGGGAGCAACGGAGTCCTGAGCTCCTCCTGGGGAGACCCGCAGAACCCGCTGGAGCCGGCGAACACCAACGAGGTCCAGGGCGGCAAGGTCCTCGACATGGTCTTCCGTGGTCTCAAGCGGTACAACCCGAAGACCGGCAAGGCCGAGAACATGCTGGCCAGCAAGATCGAAACCACTGACTCGGTCAACTTCAAGATCACCATCAAGTCCGGCTGGACCTTCAGCAACGGCGAGAAGATCACCGCGAAGTCCTTCGTGGACGCCTGGAACTACGGCGCCGACCTGAAGAACAACCAGAAGAACGCGTACTTCTTCGGCTACATCGACGGCTACGACAAGGTCCACCCGGACAC